>NZ_JBAMME010000076.1:0-20266 GCF_039793925.1 Thermogutta sp.
TCCTCGGCGGTAATCGTGGTTCGGGCATTGTTTTGTAGTATGACCGTTCTACGTGGTCCACATACTCAGCCGGCCAGCCCGGGACTTCGACGTCGGTGAAACGAACATCGACTTTTTGGTCCGGTGGGAGGACCTGTTTCGCGGCCGCCAGGACTGCCTCGATTCGGGCCTGGTTGATGTCTTCCGCCAACGTCTTTTTGACGTAGATCGTACGATGTTGGAGAGGCGCCTGGGTGACGATCCACTGCACCTTGCGGCGGCCAGCCTCGGTCAGTGCCTGGCCCGACTCGTCAAACAGGTGATCGGCGATCAGGTTTTGCTTCATCCAACCATTGGCCACCATCGTGACAAAGGGCATTCGCACACTCGCCCGGTCTGACGGCACAAAGGCGTCCGGCCAGCAATTGTTCCGTGCCGTGTCAACACCGATACCGTGCAGAAACCCACCCCCCGCCCAAAGTGTGTTTCCTATGCCAATCACCAAGCCTACTGATATAACCAACCGCCACAAAGCTTTCATCGTTCACCTCGTGACATTTCCAACCTATGGCCCGGCGTTGCCTGGTTGTTCGGGAGCAGGTAACGGCATAATGATGACAATGACGGACGTCGTGTGACTACAGCATTTATCGGCAAGCCTGCTCGTGGATTCCCATCTAATTCCAGCTGGCAAAAACGCTCGAGTGACAAAAAGACCTCCAGGCTACCATTTGAGCGCCGTAGCCACCCCGGTAAAGTCATCGCATCTTGCCTCGCCGAACAAATCAGATTCAACTTATCTGCGGATTTTGCCGATTTTAGGTGATGGACCGGTTTTACGCGCGAGGCGAAGGGCCGGTCCGCGCATGCATCCAGGATTTAATGGAGAATCCCGTCATGAATCGGGTTGGGCTCCAACTCGTTCGCTCAATAGCATTATGCCTGGTGATCGCTTTGTTTGCCGGGTGTCGGAGTACCTCTTTCTCGGCGGACAGCGCTCGATCAGGCACCCTCTCTGAGGCTCCCTTGTTCAACCACGCACCCCCGGCTAAGCCCACGACAGGCCCTTCAGCGGGACAGGCCGGTGTCAAGACTGGGGCAAGTTCCTCCCAAGAATTTGACCTCCTTGCGGGGGTAAAAGACGGGCTGGAAAAAGTTGGTGAGTTGCTCACTTTCACCGAACCGGTCCAGCAGGCTCCTGACCCCACATCTCTGAGCACCAAGGCCAAGCCTAGTCCGCGGCTCTTTGTTGCCATGGCCAGGTTGGCGGAAGATTCCGGACAAACCGAGAATGCCGAGCAATATTATCAGAAAGCCCTCCAGCTCGATCCTAAGTACCTCGACGCCCTGTTGGGACTGGGGCGTATGAAAGACCGACAGGGAGAATTGGAAGATGCCCTTAGCTACTACTCCAAAGCCGTGAAGGCTTATCCCGATTCTGCACCTGCTTGGAACCACCTGGGACTCTGCTATGCCCGGCTGGGCCAGTCACGCGACGCGATCAATGCCTTCGAGAAAGCCGTCAATCTAACGCCGCGGGAGCCCCGGTATCGGCACAATTTAGCCACCGTACTCGTACAAATCGGGGACCTGAGCGGGGCGATGAGGCACCTCTTCGCGGTCCACGACGAAGCGACGGCCTGCTACAACTTAGGCTACCTGCTGGCAAAAAAAGGCGATAACGTGGCCGCATTACGGTATTTCAACCGGGCTTTGACCCTCCGTCCCAATTTTCCTGATGCGCTGGCGTGGCGCGATGCACTCACTAATCGGCTTAACGCGACATCCCTGACCACCGCAAACACTGACAAGTTGTCGCCCGATGTATCGAAGAACACTCAGCGTTCCGCTACGGGTCAAAATCGCGAATTGACGCGGGAAACAACCGCCGGCCCCATCCCTCCCCCGACTTCCACTTCCTCACAATCTCTTGTCGCGCCCTTACCGCCCGTCGATGAAGATCTCGGCCTTGTGTCCTCTCCGGAAGCACGTTCGGCGTCTGGTGTGAAGCCTTTTCCACCTGTTCGCTGACCAAACAACCGATCAAATCCCCGGCCGCGTTTCGCCACACGTCCCCGATGGTCCATCCGCGGCGCGGAGTCGCACAAAGAACAACCGTTCCCACGCAAAAAGCTGTCCTGCCGTCGGGATAGCCTTCCCCCGGAGAATAACTGACAGAACCAATCTCGGCGTCAGCACACTCGCGGGGGTGATAAATCCATCGAGCTTGGCAACCCCCGTTCGTGCTGCTTGGCGCGAGCCGACGGACCGTCTGACGCGGGAAGCAAACCCAGTAGGCTGGCCGTCTACTCCTGAACGTCACCACCGCAAAAGCCCTAGATGGCATCCGCGTCACTTTTCGAACTCGGCGATGAAAGAGGGGCTTGGTCGGATGACGGAACTGTTGACAAATGCACGCCCAGATTGGCACAATCACCACCGACTGATCAACAACGTTATCCATGGGGAGGGCCCACCAATGCGAAATGGCATTTTAGCCGCTGTCGTCGCCGTATTAGTTGGCATTCCAGGGTCTCTGCGGGGGCAAGTATGCAATATCAGGGTGGTCACCGATGCCAGCCCAGACTGCCACGATATGGAAAGCTTCCTTCGCAGTGCTACAGGGGCCTGGTCGACCCCAAAGGATCGCTGCTGGGCACTTTTTTACTGGGTTCACATCGGCCGCCGGCAAACCAGCCCGATGATCTTCCACGGCGTTGAGGTGACTGATCCCATTCGCCAGTTCAATGATTTTGGGTACACGATGTGCAGCACTGTTGCCGGCATGAACTGCGCTCTCTGGCACAACATGGGGTTACCCGTCCGATTTTGGGATGTCACCCTTCACACCGTGTCCGAGTGCTTCTACGACGGACGGTGGCATATGTACGACAATTCCATGTCAGCCCTTTACACGCTCTGTGATCGTCAAACGATCGCAGGTGTTGAGGATTTAGGGGCAGTCCAAACGTGTCAGCTCTCCGGCGGACGCAGTGAGATCGGCCATGTCGTAAAATACCACTGTCTGACCGCGACCAGCCCGAACGGCTTTCTTACCGGCGCCGACTGTGCACGAGATCTGGATCAGGAGTCCCGCTGCTTCCGTCCGAATGGACTCAAATTGCGCACTTATTATAACAACTGGGACTGGGGGCATCGTTACATACTCAATCTACATAAAGGCGAATCATACACCCGTTACTACTATAGCCTGGGCGATTCACGCGAATACTTTGTGCCAAACCGGGGCAAAGATCCGGAGTCGGCCAATCCGCGTTACCATATTCGCGCAAACGGAGTATGGGAGTTCAAACCGCTGTTGACTCCCGATGGATTAGCCCGATCGGCCTACATTGTTTCGAATGTCACGGCACTGAGCAGTGGAATGGTGTGCCCTGGTCAATCGGGAAAACCAGGAGAAATTGTCTTTAAAATCACGTCCGCAAATATCGCCACCTCCCAGATCATCCGAGCTAAAATTCGGATGCAGTCTTCTGACGATCATGTCACCATCGCGGTCAGTACCACGGCGGGAACCAACTGGCGAATAGTTTATGATCAGGCCGGTCCGGTCGACGAGACTATTGAGAAACTGTTAATTGACGAAGTAAATGGGCAGTACGAAATATTTATAAAGTTTATTCTTCAGGCGAATAAAGATCCCGAGGCCGTGGGCATCTCAGACATCTCGATTGAAACGCGGACAATGCTCAACGCTAAAATGCAGCCTCAGCTTCGGCTTGGCCTCAACACTGTTTTCGTCGACCTCGGAGAACCCAGCGATTGCATTGTGATCTGGCCGGATCTTCAGGGAGATTCTTACCGCCAGTTTATAATAGAGGAACATAATATCGCCACTGAAAAAGAGCACGCTGGCTGGCGGGGAGTCATGTTCGCACAGAAACCTGATTCGGAGGCCTTTACAGTTTATCGTGTCCAGTGCCCGAGACCGATTACCGGCCTGGTTTATGGCGGCCGGTTTTATAACCGTGTTGCCGGCGGCGAAATACGTCTAAGTCATTCCTTTGACGGAGGGAAAACCTGGCAGACCGACTGGACACTCACTGACACATCCCAACCGTGGGACGTTATCCATTATGCGACCGTTCGGGATATCGCTCCAGATTCCCACGAAGTGCTCCTGAAATACTCGCTTCGGGCTCCCCAGGCTGGCCCGATGGCTTGCAGTATCTACAGCGTTTGCATGGAGGTTCGACACCAGGCGACGGGCCCCACCTTTGAGCCTCTCGACGTGACTTTCACCTGGGACGAAGTACAGAGCGACCGCAGTCGTATCACACGGTCCCACCGGCAACGCATCGATCACGTTCCCATGAGATACACGATCAACGTCGGTGGGGTTGACCATCCCATCGTCAAAAGTCTTCGAATAGAATGCCCCATCAATTCCAAAGGTACTCATCACGGCTACTCGGACACCCGCTCCGGGTTGGGTCAGCGTGTTACCGATGTTTGGCAAGAATTAGGTCGAAACCTGCTGATCGGTAAATCGTATAAGATCAATGTGGAGCCTACCGGAGCTTGGGGAGCAGATGATCCTGAAGGCAGGAAACTCACAGACGGTGTGGTCGGACCGAATTATGCAGGCGGAACGTCGATGCGATATGCGGTGGGATTCGACGAGAAAAACGGTCCAGCGGAAATCACCGTGGACATGCAGCAGCCTCAGCAAATTGCGGGTTTCGGAATCCACATAACAGCCGGCTGGCCGTGGTGGGATGCACTCAAAGGAGAAGTGCGCGATGAAGTTGAGGTCTGGACCTCACTCGACGGTCAGACCTTTGCTCGACAGGGAACGTTCAATCTGAACCTGTGGCGCCGGGAAATTCCCATCAATCACATGCTTCCAGATGATGAAACAGCCCAAGGTTGGAATTACATTCTGCCCTTGTCTTCACCGGTCACTGCCCAGTTCGTCCGATTTCGAATCACGGCACGGCGCAGTCTGGGCGTTACAGAAGTCCAGGCTTTCGATCGCATCGACGTTAGGCCGTTTGATTTGAGGATTCTCTTGCCGGATGAATCACCTTAATTTGGCGTCTAGCCATGTCCGCTCTTCGCACCGGTTAATTGCCGCTACGTGGTGCGGCAGTTAGGTTCGTCCACAAGCATGAAGTGGTCGATCTCGCGGGGCGGCTTATGTTGAGCTGACCGATCTTCTTCTCCCAATATCTTTCCGGTAAGATAAAAATTTGTCAGTGCGTGATGAAAAGATGCCCATCGCAGGAGCCCCGCAATATCTAACAGCATTGATGTTACAAGAGCAGTGATCCGGGCGGGGCCGCTGGATCAGAACGTGAGGACTGTAGTTCGATGAAACGAGAACGACGGCAAGAGCTTAAAGAAAACGAACTGGCCGAACTTATCGGGCGATGGCTGGAAAAAATCGCTCCGTACTCCCAAGCCATTCTTGTGGGATTGTTAGCGGTCATAGTACTGTACGTGGGTTGGATAGTTTGGGCGAACTGGGCCCGCGCCGTCGAGCAAAATGCATGGAATGCCTTATACGCAGCCCTGGAATCAGGCGGTCCAGCAGATCTCGAAGCTGTCGCCGAGCAATATCCGCGTACCGATGCCGGGCATTGGGCTCGTTTGCTAGCTGCAGACCTTCACTTGCGATTCGGCTGCCAGGAAATGCTTTCCAACAAGGCCAATGCCGCCCAAGAGCTTCGCAAGGCGGTTGACGGATACCTCGCCGTACGGGGAGGGTCTGGATCTCCTTTTTTCCAGCAAAGAGTGCTTTGGGGGCTTGCGAGGGCGTACGAAGCTTTGTCCGGCACCCGACAGGGACAGGGTGAGCTGGAGAGTGCCATCAAAATCTATCAGGAGTTGGTCGATCGGTGGCCGGACGGTCCCTATGCTGAGCTAGCCCGTCGCCGTATCGCTTTCTTGAGCAAGCCGGAAAACCGCAAATTCTACGACATGTTCGCGGCTTACGAGCCACCTAAGTCAACACCCGGCCCAGAAGCGACCGGCAATGCGGTGTCGCCGCCAATGAGCCCGGGAGCACCCGATGTGACGACACCGAAACCACCGGCGCCCGAGGGTACTGCGGAGTCGCAAGGCGCCCAGCCGCAGAGCGAGATTCAGAAACCTGCGACCGCCCCGTCTCAAAGCCCTGGCCAATTGCCGGAGCTACCCACCCCGGACGGCGGCGAAACCAAGTCGGCTCCTGCGCAGCCGGCTGGTGGTCCTGCTTCTCCAGGTAGTCAACCTCAGCAAACTCAGGACTCGTCAGAGTCCAAAGTGGAGCCGCCGGCCACCCCAGGCAACGAGTCTTCCGGAAATAACTGAGCGATTCCGCGGGCTACGGTATGGCCGAGCAACGGCTGAGCGATACCCCTGTTGAGCTGACAGTCACACCTCACGAAGCTGACTGGCGACTGGACGCCTTTCTGGTCTACCACTTTCCGGCATACAGCAGAAGTTTGCTTCGACAGGTGATTACGGCGGGTGGGGTCACGGTTGACGACAAAGGGGCCAAACCCGCGTACCGGTTGAAAGCCGGTCAGCGTGTTCGCGTGGTTCTGCCAGAATTGCCTCGTCAATGTCCCAAACCGGAAAATATTCCAGTGGAAGTCATTTACGAAGATGACTGGCTTGCGGTCATCAATAAGCCACCTGGTATGGTAGTTCACCCAGCACGGGGCCATTGGTCGGGGACTCTTGCCAGTGCCATCCAGTACCTCTACGGCGGTAAGCTCAGTACATTGGGCGGACCCAACCGACCGGGCATTGTTCACCGCCTGGATGCCGACACAAGTGGGGCCATCCTCATCGCCAAGCATGACCTGGCCCACGGTAAGCTGGCGACCCAGTTTGCAGAACGGACGGTTGAGAAAACATACCTGGCTATCGTGTCTGGAGTGCCCGATCGTGATGCTGATTGGATCGATCAGCCAATTGGGACCCATCCGCGACAGCGGGAGAAAATGGCCATTCGCAGATATGATCCGGAAGCCCGATCCGCCCAAACACTCTATCGTGTCTTAGAGCGTTTTGACGGCTTCGCGCTTGTTGCAGCACACCCCAAAACAGGCCGTACCCATCAAATTCGGGTGCATCTGGCACATGTGGGATGTCCAGTGCTGTGCGATCGTCAGTACGGAGGGCGGGCGGTTCTCACACGCGGTGAGATTCGGCGAGATCCTTCCGATGAGACCGTCCTTCTTTCCCGACAGGCCCTGCACGCTTGGAAATTGGGATTCACTCATCCCGGAACCGGGGAGTGGCTGGAAATCGAGGCACCCCTTCCCCAGGACATCGCGCAAGTCTTGGAAGAACTCCGTCGGTATCGGTCGCTGGAGAACGGTCAGCGTTGATCGCGTGGCCGTTGTGCACCGGCTGTGGGAGTGCTTTTCGCCACAAAAAACGACATCATTCAGCGCGATCCCAGCAGCCCAGCGAAAAGGTCGTTGAAGCCCCACCCGGTCGGATGACCAATCACCTCTCCCGCGGAGAAACCAACACTTTGCCCCAATTGCTGGCAATAGACACGAATCCTATCCAGAATTTCAGGTCGGTGGGCAAATTGAGAGGCATAGGCCGCGATCGCGCGAAGCTTCGGTTCCAGGCTATTACCGATATTGACGACAACCGGATTTCGTCCCGGGAGGATAGTATAACGAAGGGCTAGAAAATAGTGCAGATAAAAGTCAATCGTATGTGGCGGCCGCCCCTCGAAGTATTCTTCCCACTTGGAAAGGCGGCTATAAAACACCGCCGCTTCAGTGATTCGACCAGCTTGCTCGTGGTCTGGCGAAGCCATAGGTGTGGATGCACCCAATCCCAGCACCCACCGCGGCTTGAGAACTCGGAACTGGTGAGCCAGCGCAAGGCGTGCTTCAAAGCTGTCAAACAGTCGGCGATTCGGCAACGAAAGTACCACTCGGACCTTAACCTGGAGCTCCTGCGCCGCTCGAGCTGCTTCAGCAAGCCGCTGTTCAGGACTGGGACAATTCGGCGTCGGTTCTCCATCGGTCAGATCGACAATACCCACCCTGTAGCCCTGCTGACTGAGCGAATGCAAAAAGCCTCCACATCCGATCTCCACATCGTCGGGGTGGGCACCTACCGCAATAACGTCAACTATTTCCTCAGGTGATTGCCGAGTATCGTAAATAACCCTTGCCGTGTGCGTCATATTCTCATCTCGTTTGGATAGTCTCCTCTTAACAAATCGTGACACCCTCTCGCGGCCTGTGATCGACAACAAGAGGGCTTTTTGTAACGCCCTTTAAACCCGGTTTTCGCCCTCGTTCCGGTGTGTCGGAAAGCTCACGCCCTCGTTTCCTTGATTTTGACCGTGGAAACAAGAAAAGTGGGATTGAGTGCCTGGAATCGCACTCGGTCGAATTGATAGAATCCCCTGGCAAGATTGATCATGAGGACGTTCACGACACGCGACAGACGACGAAGCCTTTGGTGGACATCCACGACGTTTTCCAAACTGCCCATCGTCGCCACCAGGCGTCCTCGCTCTTTAAGTCGCTCATAAGCAAGCTCACATAACTCGGCGACCTGACGTCCGCTTCCTCCGATGAACACGCAATCGGGTGCAGGCAGGTCGGCCCACGCTTCGGGAGCGCGTCCCAGAATTGTGACCAAATTCCTCACGCCAAATCGTTTGGCGTTTTCCTCGATAAGCCGCACGTCTTCCGGGTCCATTTCGATCGCATAAACACGGCCGTCTCTCGCAATTTGAGCAGCCTCGATGGCCACGGCACCGCTTCCGGCACCGACGTCCCACACCACACTGGCCAGACCCACGTCCAGCTCTGCCAGGGCGATCGATCGAATTTCCGCGGGAGTTAACAGGCCTCGCTTCGGTTTTGCTTGCAGGAAAGCATCGTCCGGATTTCCGAAAAGGCGTTTTCCCCACAAACTCAAGGGCCGGTCCGGCACATCAGGCTTACGGATGAGAATGAGGATGTTGAGCGGCGAATAAGTGTGCGAGGCGATGTCTTGCAATTCCCCGCAGGTCACGCGCTCATTCGGAGCCCCAAGATTCTCGCAAACGTAAGCCGTAAAGTAGTCAAGGCCCACATCCAACAGCTTCTGCGCAATAATGTTTGGTGGCAATTCCTCGCTCGTGAATAGGCCCACCTTTTCTGCAGAGCGAATCTGATTGAAGATGTCTTCCAAAGACGTTGTTGATAGATTCGCCAAAAAGGCGTCTTCCCAGTTTTCTTTCACCCTGGCAAACGCCATCTGCATCATACTGACGTGGGGAATAATCTCGAAACGTTCTTTTCCTAGTTTTTCCCAGAGGTACCGCGCCGTCCCGTAGAAAAGTGGATCGCCGAGGGCCAAGACTACGATCCGTTTGTGAGAGTTTTCCTTAATGCGCTGGACGATCTCATCGAGAGCACCGGACACCGTGAGCTTGTCGACGGGTTTTGTGAATTCAACATTCCGGACGAGGTCCAGGCAGTGGGGCTCGCCTACAATTACGTCCGCGGACCGAATGATATTCTGGGCATACTCGGTAAGCCCCAGAAATCCGTCTTCACCGATTCCCACGATGTAAATCTTATCGTTTTTATCACCGATGCGTTCGTTCATCGCGTTCCGGATCCCTATCCGTTGCTCACCCATCCAGGTAAGACCTTCGACGCCCACAAACAGTGTGGCAACGACGACGCGTCAGCGCCCCCAGATTCTACCCCTGATGCCCTTTGGGCTGATTCTACGAAACAGCAATCACGCACGGTAGAGGTGGCTTTGCTGAGTTCGCCTTGGCCACCAACTCTTGATCATCTTAGCGATCCGGGCAATGGCCTCGATGCCCCGATTTGGCCAACGGGCCTCGCCTTCTTGACTTGACAACCCCAATAGGCGATGTTTGACTGGGGATTGTCAAGCTGGAATTGCAGGTGGCCGCGTTGTCTGTGCGAGAAACGGTCGACGCTGACCTTTTAGCATTCGTGCAATACGGTAGCCAGGGGAAACTCGATGCCGGAGAAAACGCTCGACATCAAACTGGCCCGAATCAAGGCCAATCGCTCCTGCCGGGATTTTATTCTAGCCGACGCGAAAGACGCGGACATGGCTTTCGGTCTTTCTGCTCCGGGGAAAAGCCCGGAGCACCACGCCCAGGAAGCCCGCTTTCGGACGCTGGACGAGTACCGGCAGATCATTCGCGAGATAGTGGCCCAGGGTCTGGTGGACATCATGCTGATGAGTGCCAGCACGAACGAGGTGCTGACAATTCGAGAAAGAATTTTTGACAATAGTCCTGTGACGCCTGCGGTACGCGCCAATGACGCCACCGACATTTGGCTGGCTGGAGGGGGGCTGGGCATCTATGACCGCGAACCATCTCGTCCGTTCCGCACAGCGACTTTGGAGCATATCATGTGCGGTAAGGTCGAATGCACCCCTGAGGAGCGCAAGTTAGGCGCGGATCTGGGATTATATTCTGTGACGTTCAACAACGATGTGGAGCTGGATCTGCGAACATTGGAGGCCTATCGCGAGTTCCGATTGGAGGCAGAGAGAAAAGGTTTTCGCCACTTTTTGGAAGTGTTCAGCCCCAATGCGCCTGGCCAAAACGCTCCGCGGGATGTTCCAAGGTTCGTCAACGATCACATTGTCCGCACGCTGGCCGGAGTGACCAGTACCGGACGGCCTTTGTTTTTGAAAATCCCGTACTACGGTCCCGAAGCAATGGAAGCCCTGTGCCGTTATGACAGCTCACTGGTAGTTGGAATTCTGGGTGGTTCAGCGGGCACTACCTACGACGCGTTTCACATGCTGTGGGAAGCCAAAAAATACGGCGCCCGGGTGGCCCTATATGGGCGCAAAATCAACAATGCCGAAGACCAATTGACTTTCATTAAGTACTTACGACTTATTGCCGACGACGAGACTATGCCAGCCGAGGCGGTGCGTGCCTACCATGCCGACTTGAAAAAGTTGGGCGTGCCACCTCACCGACCTTTGGAGGAGGATCTGCAGCTTACTCAAACCTCGCACAGTTATTCCGGACGCGGAGGTAGTACGGGACAAGACGTCCGACAACCAAGCACTGCTCAAGGCCCCAGTAAGCCGCGCGTCACCATCGCCACGTGGCGGCAACGGCCTGATGATCCGGACTTTAGCAAGATGACTCCTCTCGAAAAGGCACGCTACAATATCGAGCGTTGGAAGCGAATACTGGGATAACTTTCCTCAGGCAATTCAAGCAAAACCGAAACATTCGCAACCTGCAAGTATTGTTCATTTACCCTCCGGCTACGGCGGTGTTCGAGGAGGCATTCTATGCGAGGTATTTGTGTGTGGTTGATAACGGGTGGCATCCTCTGGGCTTTTCTTACGCAAACAGAGACAATTGGTTTTGGGCAAGAATCCTCCCGCCCAAACGTGCTGCTCATTATTTCGGATGATCAGGCCTGGACGGATTACGGTTTCATGGGCCATGCCGTCATACAAACCCCTCATTTGGATCGGCTCGCCCGGGAATCGCTCGTCTATACCCGGGGGTATGTTCCTGATTCGCTTTGCCGCCCCTCTTTGGCAACGATCATAACGGGATTGTATCCCCATCAGCACGGAATCACTGGAAATGATCCTAAATTGCCAGATCCGAAAGTCAATCCAATGGCGGGCAGGGCTCGTCCCGAATTTGGCCGCTTTTACGAAACCTTGATGCGGCGAATCGAAGCTCATCCAACTCTGCCGAGACTGCTCGGTGAAGCTGGGTATATCTCATTGCAAACAGGCAAATGGTGGGAAGGTGCGTACACCCGTGGTGGATTTACGGAAGGTATGACGCACGGGGATCCCAAGCGGGGAGGGCGACACGGGGATGCCGGACTCGCCATCGGCCGCCAGGGCTTGGAGCCAATCTTCGACTTTATCCTGAAGGCCAAAGAGGCGGGGAAGCCGTTTTTTGTCTGGTATGCTCCGATGATGCCGCACGCTCCTCACACTCCCCCCGAAAAGTACCTCAAGAAATACCTCCGCCCCGATTTAAGCCCGGCACAATCTCGCTACTACGCCATGTGTGAGTGGTTCGATCAAACATGCGGCGATCTCATAACGTTCCTGGAAAAAGAGAAGCTCAGAGACTCGACGCTCATCGTCTACCTAGCAGACAACGGGTGGATCCAAGACCCGGACCGTCCCAATCAGTTCGCCCCGCGCTCTAAACGCTCGCCGTACGACGGCGGGATTCGCACGCCCATCATGCTGTCCTGGCCCGGAAAGATTTCCCCTTTGCGCGATGATAAAAATTTGGCAAGCAGCATTGATATTGCGCCCACTGTCCTGGCAGCGTGTGGCCTCCTAGTACCGTCGAACCTTCCGGGAATTAATCTCCTGGATCGCGAAGCTGTCCAGAAACGTCGATCGATCTTTGGGGAGATTTACGAGCACGACGTGGCCGACGTGGACCATCCCACCAAGAGCCTCTCGTTCCGGTGGATCATTCAGGAAAACTGGAAACTGATCGTACCTGCCGACCCGCGTGGTAAGCCCGAATTGTACGATGTTGTGGCGGATCCGCTGGAGACTCGGGACCTCGCGGGTACCCATCCCGATCTGGTCAAAAAGCTGAACGAAGAGCTTGATGGGTGGTGGTCCGGGAAAGAATAAAGCTCGGTAAGCTCGGCTGGGCAGGACGACGAACCGGGGCAGAACAGCCCTGGCCACCCATCGCACGACTGAGTATTCCCCATCTTCACCTGGCCGTAAAGATGGTTCCCCCAGTCCGATGCGCTGCGGGACTGCTGTTTTTGTAGTTGCCAATCTACTTTGCTACTGAAAAGTGGTGGACAGTCAATTCGTGGTATGTTTCGCCCGGTCGGAGCACCGTCGAGGGGAACTCTGGGCGATTGGGGGAATCCGGGAAGTGCTGAGTCTCTAGACACACAGCACCGAATTTGGGGTATGTCCGACCGTGTGCACCCAATCGACCGTTCAGGCCATTGGCTGTATATACCTGCACACCGGGTTGTGTGGTGAACACTTCCATAACCCGCCCTGTCTTCCGATCCTCAAGCCGGGCACAGAACGAAAGCTCGCCCGGCCGAGCCTTGTTGAGGACAAAACAATGGTCATAGCCCCCGCCAGTTTTTTCAATATCTTGCCCAATTGGTTTGGGCTGACGGAAGTCAAAGGGCGTTCCATCGACAGGCGCCATTTCTCCCAGTGGGATCAACGTCTCATCGACGGGTAAATACCGATCAGCGTTGATCTGCAAAATGTGATCCAAAACAGTGCCAATACCTGCTCCGGCGAGATTCCAGTAGGCATGATTCGTCAGGTTGACGACCGTGGGCTTATCAGTAGTCGCGAAGTACTCCATCTCCAGACGGTCGTCTACGGTAACGCGATAGATGACGGTGGCTGTTAAAGTGCCAGGATAGTTTTCTTCTCCATCCGGACTGACATAAGTGAATTTCACGCCGACAAATCCGTCGCCTTGAACCGGTTCATGCCGCCATAGGCGTTGATGAAATCCCACCCGGCCTCCGTGCAAATGATTGGGCCCGTTATTGGTCGCCAACTGGTAAACGACGCCATCCAATTCAAAGCGTCCTTTCGCGATTCTGTTGGCGTAGCGTCCGCACACCGAGCCGAAGCATGGGTGACCCTTAAGGTAATCCTCAAGCGTCTCCAAATAGAGGGTCACATTCTCTGACCTTCCGTCGCGATCGGGGTACTCCACTGCCGTGAGGGTCGCCCCCAGGGACATCGCCCGGACGGTCAACCCCCGACCATTCTCCAATTGATACATGTAAACTTCCTGACCATCCGGCATTTTTCCGTAAACCTTTGTCGTCACTTTCATTGCTGAACTCTCGCTCGCAAAACTATAACACGATCCCAAGCAAAGCAACAAAGCCGATACCAGCCAGATCCACGTGGGAAATCGCCTGTGTTTCGCGCACCGGCCCCCAATAAACCACTCCCTGTCCACACTCTCCCGCCGCATCGTTCGTTTCCCTCCGCAAGGTAGAAAACCTGAAGGCGCCTTTGCTTAATTGCTTTCGTTTTGCGTTCTCACTCGTTGTTTTTCAAGCTTTTCAACCAGCCGTTTGGCTTCCCGTGCCAGAATATAGTCTTCCCGGGAGTGAATCACAAGAATCTTACCCGACGAAGTGGGAGCCGAGATTTCCGCGTCTGGACTGGCGTGGACGTTGCGGTCTGGGTCCAAGTTCAGCCCTAAACACTCCAGCCCACGGCAAATCTCCGCGCGGAGTTCCTTGGCATTCTCCCCTATTCCTCCGGTGAACACGAGGGCATCCACTCCGCCCATCGTGACGGCGAGCGCCCCGAGCATTGCTCGCACGCGATAGGCATACATTTCCAGCGCCAATTTGGCCCGCGGATTGCCGGCCTTAGCTGCTTCATAAACTTGCCGATAATCACCAGAAACCCCGGAAACCCCTAGTAATCCCGAACGTTTGTGAAGAATTTCCTCCACTTCATTCACCGTCAGTCCGTAGTGTTTCTGCACATAAGTGATGATCCCTGGATCGACAGTGCCGGAGCGAGTCCCCATCATGAAACCTTCCAGCGGCGTGAAGCCCATGGTATTTGTCACGGCTTTGCCACCTTGAACAGCGCTTGCCGAGGAGCCTTGTCCGAGATGGCACGTGATGAGCCTAAGGCTGGCCAAATCACGGCCAAGCATTTGGGCCGCCCGCTCGCACGCATACAGATGGCTCGTCCCATGATAACCGAATCGCCGAATTCCCCATTCCGTGTACCATTCATAGGGAACGGGATAAAGATAGGCAGCCGGTGGAATATCGGCAAAAAAACCTGTGTCAAACACCCCGGTCTGCACAGCCCAGGGGAACAAGGCTTCAGTCGCCTCGATGGCTTCGAGTCCTGCGGGAATATGCAGGGGAGCCAGGGGCTGAAAACTTCGGATAACCTTTTTGACCTCTTCGTCAATCACCACAGGCTCGCGGAGTGACTCACCACCGTGAATTAAGCGATGCCCCACAGCACAGATTTCGGTGTGGGACCCGATAACCCCTGCATTTTTCAGGGAGTCCAAAGCGTAAAGCAGGCCGTCCCGGTAACTCTGTGCGGAAACCCTGGTTTTCGAGACAACCTCGCGATACTCCAAGGTAATTTCCGCCAACCCCTCACCTACTCCGAAGTCCGCCAAGCCCCCGGCGATACAACTGAGGTCGCTCCAGGTGTACAGGGCCAGCTTGATACTGCTCGAACCTGCATTAACGACCAGAATTTTCATTCGATACAGCGACTCCGGCCAATCAATTGTTCGCTTTGTTCTGGGCGATTGCGTCACGACTTTTTCGCTACGAGAGCTTCCACCGCCTGTTTCAGGTTCTCTCTTGTCGCCCGACTGTATTCAATATCCAGCCACAGAATCTTTCCCGAGCTGTCCAAAAGGTAGAGAGCAGGGGGGCTGTGCAACGCAAATTGGCCGTAATATTTGCCGTCGCGATCGACGAGAACAGGAAACTCCACCTGCGCATCCTTAACAAGAGCCGCGAGCCGGCCCTTGTCGTCTGCCACGTGAATCGCGATCACGGAAACTCCGGAACTGCCATGGGTTTTTACAATATCTTCCTGAAGATCGCCGAGCAGATTGGAAGCCAGCAGTCTTTCTCTCTGGCCCTCTCCCACGGAAAAGAAAACCAAGACGGTGCCCTCGTTACCCAGTAACTGCTTTATGTCGCTTTCTTGACCCTCGAGATTGGGCAACACTGCGGTGGGAATCACGTCGCCCACAAACAGCTTGCATTGCGCCCGATCCACTTCGGCCATCACCACCGATGGAATTTTCAATTCACTTTTTGGTGCCGGTTCACTTACCGGTACTTGAGGTGTTGCCGATTCCCCCATCTCTGTTGCAGGTTGCTTCGGGGTTGACGGGTTGGCAATGGATTGCGATGAGACCTGTTGCCCCGAAGCCTTCGGTCTCTCTTGAGAAGCTGGTCGCGGACAGCCAAGAGTAACCAGCAGGCCGATCCCCAGGACCAAACAGAATGTGAAAAGAAGTTCTGTCCTCCGGTGCCGTTGACATCTCATCATTTCCCTCCTGCTCTCAATGGAAATGCCACAACTGACACACTCCATGGGCCAGGCCAGCCGTCTCCCAGCCTGCCTCATGGTATCTTATTTCTCGATTTTTATCCCCAGTTCTTTCAGTTGTTTCGGATCAACCTCGCTCGGGGCACCTGTCATCAAATCGACCGCCCGCTGAGTCTTCGGAAAAGCAATACAATCACGGATCGAATCCACACCTGCAAAAATCGCCACAAGCCTGTCAACTCCGAGCGCGATTCCTCCGTGGGGAGGCGCACCATACTGGAGCGCTTCCAGGAGAAATCCGAACCGATCCTTTGCCCGTGCCTCGTCGATTCCCAGAATCTCAAATACTTCCTGCTGAAGTTCAGGATTATGAATACGGATCGTTCCGCCGCCAACCTCGGTCCCATTGAGAACAAGGTCATAGGCTTGTGCCCGACATCGTGCAGGGTCGCTTTTAAGAAATTCTCTGTCCTGAGGTCGCGGAGACGTGAACGGATGATGCATCGCCGTCCAGCCGCCATCTTCCTGATCGATGGCAAACATCGGAAACTCCACAATCCATGAGAGATGCATCTCCCGGGGATCGTACAGTCTGAGCTCCGCGCCGAAGCGCTTTCGCAAACCATAAAGCGCCTTACATGTGACGTCAAAAGTGTCTGCAACAAAGAGGAGCAAATCCCCTGGGCAAGCCTTCATCTTTTCGGCGATTGCTTTCAAATGCGACTCAGAAAAATTCTTGGCCACCGTAGAATTGAGGACGTGGCCCTCTTCCACGCGAAACCAGACAAGTCCTTTCGCTCCAAAGTCCTGTTTCACCCACTCTGTCATTTCATCGATATGTTTTCGGGAATAACGCGTTGCTCCGCCGGGCACAACCAAGCCCCGCACTCGTTGGCCTGTCTCAGCAGCCTCGCGAAAGACTCGAAAATCGCACTCGCGGGCAATATCGGTGATGTCTGTTAACTCCATGCCAAAACGAAGGTCAGGAGCGTCGTGCCCGAAACGTTCCATAGCCTCGTCGTAGGTCATGCGGGGTAGGGGAAGCCTGAGCTCTTTCCCAAGAATTTCTTTAAATAGGCGAGCCATCAGGCCTTCCACAACCGTCATGACGTCATTGGCATCCACAAAGGACATTTCGAGGTCCAACTGAGTGAACTCCGGCTGCCGATCCGCACGCAGGTCTTCGTCGCGAAAACAACGGGCAATCTGCACATACCGGTCATATCCGGCCACCATCAGAATTTGTTTGTAAAGCTGGGGAGATTGAGGCAGGGCGTAAAAGGTGCCTTTTTGAATGCGGCTCGGCACCAGATAATCGCGTGCCCCCTCGGGCGTGCTCCGCCCAAGCATGGGCGTTTCAACCTCGATGAATCCCAGTTCGTCGAAATAATCCCGCATAATATTTACCATCCGTTTACGTAACATCAAAATTTGCTGCATCACCGGACGGCGAAGATCCAGATAACGGTAGCGCAACCGAATCTCCTCGCCGGGAAGATCGGGGGCGCCGGGAAGAAACGGAGGCGTCACCGCCCGATTCAGAATCTCACACTTTTCCGCGCGAACTTCAATCTCGCCCGTTGCCAGCTTGGGATTCTCAGTTCCCTCCGGCCTGCGCTCCACAACCCCTGCTACGCGAATCACATACTCCGGACGTAGTGACCTAGCAAGCTGATGGAGTTCCTCTCCAGCATCGCAGGAGAAAACGATCTGCGTCTTGCCGTACCGATCGCGAAGATCGACGAAGAGAACCCCTTTGTGGTCCCGGTAGGTATCCACCCAACCACAAAGGATAACCTGTTGACCTACGTGCTGAAGACGAAGTTCTCCGCAAGTGTGTGTTCTCAACAAAGCTTCGACTCCTTCTCCACCAAAATAGCCACCCTCAGAGGTTATCCGTCCCCGCGTTGTGGGGAATCTGGCCCCAACTACCCGACGCAGTGGACACCAGTCGTCGGGCGATTTTCGCATCAAAACTCTTTTTGCACGAACACAAACTTTTCATTTTAGCCTGCCGCTATTTCTTTCATAGGCAGACTGATCTTTAACGATCGCTGTTGACCATCGGCGAACCGCGCGGAAGATCTTCATCCAGCTCCTTCCGCAGGCGTGTCCCAATTGCGTCGGGTCTGTTGACGCCAACCTCCGCGCTTGACAGAGGTCGGGAGGGGCTTATATTAACTGCGGTCTCATCGTGTTGGTTGCCGCCGCCTGCCGCAACACGTGAGCATGTTCTTCGGTTCACAAAGACGAACGCAACCAAACGGATGTCACTCACCCATACACAACTATGTCGTTCTCAGACAACAGCTTTGGTGGGATTGTAAAGTCGTGATAATGATTCTTCACACAGTCAACCTGGGAGTTTGGGAGTCAGCATGACGATGGAAGAGATCCACTCCATTCAACCTGTTTTCGAGCTCCGATCGCCACAGCCTTCAGCCGTCCTCACGTTGTCAGGAGTCACCGTGGTCGTCTACAAGACGGCAGAAGACATGGGCCGCGCCTCAGCGATTCGACTGGCACGGGAACAATGCCGACTGGTTGAAGAGCAAGGGGAAACCAGCTTCATCATCATGGCGGCTCCTTCGGCCTTCGCATTCTATCGCGCTTATGTGCAACTGGCCGAGATGTCTCCCCAACTTCAGCGGGCATGCTCCCGGACGCATTACTTTCAGTTCGATGATTACCCGCTTCCAGCCCACCATCCGGCTTCGTTTCGATACTTGCTCCTAAAACATTTCTTCATACCCTTGGCCCCGTATTGTGACCCAGGCCGCGTTCATCTGTTTGACGCCGATGACGATGATCCGGACATGGCAGCCCGTCGCTATCAGGAGCTGCTTCTGACCCATGGACTGGACCTTCAAATTATGGGGATTGGGGAGAACGGCCACTGGGGATTCCATGAGCCCGGAATTCCCCTCGATGGACCACCGCAGTTTATGAAAGTGGCGTTGACCACCGAAAATGTGGACCAGCAAATGCGGGATCACCCGCATATTTTCAAAAAACCTGACGATGTTCCCAAATCTGCTTACACGTGCAGTGTTTCGATGTTCCTCACAACGCGGCATGTCATCGAAGGAAACGTTCCGCAGGCCAGCAAGGCCTTCGCCCTTTTGGCCGCCTTTGGATCGGATATCATTCACGAAAGCGTCCCCGCCAGTGCCCTCAAGCGATTTGGAAAAGGAGTCGTCCGGACCACGGAAGCCGCTGCCTGGGCTCTCCTGGAATACCGTAACAGGGGGGGCGTCACACGCGATGCACTCAATAAGCTCGCGGAAAGCCTTCGAGGTCCGCAATCGAGCGACATATCCGCTATCATTTCCCGAATATCCAGCATCTTTGACACAATGAAGATAGCCTATGAGCGCTGAGAAGATCCCGGTGGACATCCCGCCCGCTTCGTACCGGCTTCGTGATTGAACGGTTCACCTGTCAGGACGTTAGCCGCGATGTTCGCGAGATCACACGTCGGTTAGCGGAGGCGACCACGTTCCTTTATCTTTTAGAAAACTGACTTGTTTCATCTTTCAGAAAAGTAAACTTGGGCAGTCTTTTCTCCCGCGCTTTTTGCCCGCAGGTACGAAAGCTGTTAGTGTGCTTGGTCGATTGGTCGGTGAGTTTGTGGTCCGGTGGCACCTGGGAAAAAGACGATTATCATGGGTTTAAGCTCACCTGGTAGCAGGACCCGGTCCGTACAATTGTGAGCCGACCCAGTTGCCGACGATGCAATGAGGCATTGCGTTTCCACCTAACTGAAGCGTGAGGCATGTCGCGAATCTCTCGCCAAGACAGAGACATTCGACTTCTGACACGAGCCGATCTTTTCGCCGCGGAGGACGATCTGGTGGCGTGCTATCACGCAAGTGGGATCCCATTTCTCTCACGTCACCCGCGGTGGCTTCGGGTACTCGATGAAGCGATGGGACATCGGCCATTTTGTCTGGTGGCCTGCGAATCTCAGAAAACCTACGGTGGCTCAATCGGGGAAAGGTATGTAACAATTCTTCCCCTCGCGCACGTCAAAAGCCCACTCTTTGGATCACGACTGGTCAGCCTTCCCTACGTGAATTATGGTGGCACACTCGGAAAACCGGAGAACACACCTTCACTAATCAATGAGGCAGTGTCGCTTGCAAAAAAGCTCGGTGCGCGATATCTGGAGCTGCGGCACGAGACCCCTGTGGAACACCCGGCCCTCACTCAAGCGGTCACCGACAAGGTCCATATGAGGCTTTTG
>NZ_JBAMME010000076.1:20276-62045 GCF_039793925.1 Thermogutta sp.
CTTTTGCTTCCTGACACGGTGGAGGCACTGTGGAAAAGCCTTTCACCTAAAGTCCGTAATCAAATCCGAAAATCTGAAAAGCTGGGCCTTGTTGTGGAGTGGGGCCGGGAAGAATGTCTCACGGATTTTTATCGCGTTTTCTGTCATAACATGCGCGACCTGGGAACACCTGTTTTTCCCCAAAAACTTTTTGCCGGTATCCTCCGGGCGTTTCCCGAGGCCGAAATCGCCGTCGTCCGGTTCAAACATCGGGCGCTGGCCGCGGGGATCGTTCTCCATGGATCGGGCGTCACCGAGGTCCCCAGTGCCAGTTCGCTCCGCAAATGGAATTGGACCTGTGCCAATATGGGACTTTACTGGGCAATGCTGCAGCGGAGTGTCGAACGGGGGCAAAAGGAATTCGACTTCGGCCGAAGCACACTTGAAAGTTCAACCTACCGGTTCAAGAAACAGTGGGGTGCTCAGCCTTATCCAGCGCATTGGCAGTACCACGTTTTTCGCGGGACTGCGTGCGATCTGCGTCCCGACAACCCACGTTTCCGCCTCGCAACGGCCGTGTGGCGGCGGCTGCCCGTCTGGTTAACGCGGTGCTTAGGCCCGTGGATTGTGAAAGGAATACCATAGGCCCACCGCTGTCGCTTTTGGTCAGCGTGTGACCGGGAATGGAAGCCCCCGGCACTGATTAACTGTCTCGTACAGAGCCAACAGGTTTTCTACCGGGACTCTCGCCTGGACATTGTGCACTGTGTTAAAGACGAAACCTCCGCCGCGTCCAAAGATTTCGATCCGTTCTCTGACTTCCCGGCGGACATCATCAGGAGTCCCAAAGGGCAACGTCTTCTGTGTATCAACTCCTCCACCCCAAAAGACAAGTCGGTCGCCGTATCTTTCTTTGAGCATTCGCGGGTCCATACCGGCAGCCGAACACTGCACCGGATTGAGGATATCGAATCCGGCCTCGATGAAGTCGTCAAGGAAAGCCACAACCGATCCGCAGGAGTGAATGAATGTCTTCCACGGAGTGTTTTCGTGGACCCACGCATTCACTCGTTGGTGAAATGGTTTAAACAGACGGCGATAGGTTTGCGGACTGATGAATGGGCCGTGCTGTTGACCAAAATCCGTGCCGGTGATAAACACCGCGGTCACACGATCACCCACCGCTTCATAAATTCTTTTGAGATTTGCAATCCCGATTTCGCATTGTCTTTCGAAGACCTTCCACACGTAATCGAATCGCGTCACCGTGCTCATGTACCATTCCGCGACATCGCGAATACCCTTGGGATGCTTCAAAAAGGGGGCCGGCACAAGGGCAATGTCCCCGAAAGCGGTTCCGCCAAAATTGGCGAGGATCGCCTTGTCG
Organism: Thermogutta sp.; assembly: GCF_039793925.1. GTDB lineage: Bacteria > Planctomycetota > Planctomycetia > Pirellulales > Thermoguttaceae > Thermogutta. The sequence continues at coordinate 21,643 of NZ_JBAMME010000076.1, forward strand.
GTTTCGCGATACAACCGGTCCGCCTCGGTGGCCAGCCATTGCAGCTCGTCATCATCGATGGGTTTGAACTCTTCCAGGTTATCCTCCGGATTGAGCTTCTCCTCATCGATTGGGTCCTGCCGGATGATCGTGTCAAAGTAAAACCCGTTTTTTGGCATCCTCCCGCTCGGCGGTGCCGACTTATCTCCCTCGGGATACATCAGCAAATCCCCGTTCGGTTCCGGTTCTGTGTTAAAATCTCCGGGAACGAGAACGGGCGTCCCATCCCATAGTTGCCAGGGCTTCCAATCCTTGTTCTCGAAGCCAAACATATTCTTGCGACGCCCAAGGGGCACAACGTCCACCCCTAGGGCCGCCTGGAGCCGCTCGTCAATTTCACCCAGCATTTGATAGGGCTCGACGACCTTAACCGGGGTCCCCGGCGGATCAAGCCCCAGGGCTTGTCTTAAGAGGTAAACACTGCTGACGTGCATTCCTGTGACGGGACTCCCACCGAGGTCGAGTGGAACGTAATCCGGCTGCTGGTGCGAGAGTGCCGTCTGCACCCGCTGTCGCGAGGTCAATGCCATCTTTGCCGCTCCCAGGTTATCAAACCGTTTCAGTCTCAGGTCTCGGGCGCCCATGATACAATCTCGGCAATGTCGGTCAATCGGCACCTCATACCGAAGAATAACCCGCTCAGCCGGTCCCTTGCGAAAGCCGCCGGCTTGGACTAGCCTATTGGTGAAGCCCGTGCAGACAAAGGTGCCCTGGCGTGGTGACCCATTGGGAGAATTGATCAACATCGGAGGATAATCCATGAATTTACGCCGTGCTCTGCTGGCTCTGTCACTGTTTTCCGTGGTGGTGTCATGGACGGTCACAAGCTGGGGGGCCGACGTGACGTTCAAGATGCACCGCATTGGCCAGTTTCGCAGCGAAGCCTGTGGCGTCGCTGACTTCAACGGTGATGGCAAGCTGGACGTGGTCGCGGGCCCGTTTGTCTATCTGGCACCTGACTGGAAAGCTTATAAGATTCGTGACTTGAAAGGTGAGGTAGACAACTCAGGAAAAGGCTATATGTGGAATTTTGCCGACCTGCCGCTCGACGTGGACCTGGACGGCCGCCCAGACGTCATCTCTTGCGACTGGTTTGAAAAGTGCCTCGACTGGCATCGGAACACAGGATTCGATGGGAACCCTTGGCCGCGGACGGTCATCGACGTGAGCCTCAATCACGAAACCGCTCAATTGGCGGACGTGGATGGTGACGGCAAGGCTCGCGAGATCCTTCCCGAAGTTGCCCCAACGTGGTGGTGGGAAATCGTACCTCAGGCTGATGGAAAAGTGCAATTCGTTAAACACGTGGTGAGTGACAAGCCAATGAACTTCGGTTCTGGGGTAGGGGATGTGAATGGTGACGGCCGCCCGGACATCATCCGCCCAAATGCTTGGTTCGAAGCCCCCTCTGACCCTCGCCAGGGCTCCTGGATTGAACATCCCATCACGTTGGGCGGAGCCGAAGAAGGAACCGCCGAGCACACAGCTCAAATTCTTGTCCACGATGTGAACGGCGACGGTCTGAACGATCTCGTTGCAAGCTCTGCGCACCGCTATGGAATTTACTGGTATGAACAAGTGAGGGACGGGCAAGAGATTAAATTTAAACGCCACATTATCGATAACACATGGAGCCAGGCCCATTCACTCACACTGGCGGATATTGATCTGGATGGCGATCTGGACCTTGTGACCGGCAAGCGGTTCATGGCTCACAATGGCGGCGACCCCGGTGCTTTCGAGCCGCTCGGCGTGTACTGGTACGAATTTCAGGGCAAACCAGAAGTAAAATGGATCAAGCATGCCATCACCTACAACCAGGGAATCGGGGCGGGCCTCAACATCCCCGTGATCGATCTTGACGGGGATGGTGATCTGGATGTCGTTGTAACGGGAAAATGGGGCGGCCCCGTTTGGTTTGAGAACCAGTTACGTTGATCGCGACTTCACCGTCCCCGCTGCACGCAAGCTCTACAAGCTCGGATGCCTGCGATTTCCCGATCGCGGGAGATAGTACGAGAATTGGGAGGGTATCCATTATGCCAACCACAAGATTTAGCCGTCGCTCGTTTCTGCGATTTTCGCTGATCGCCTCGGTCTCCGCGTCGGCCCCTTTGTATATTCCACGGCATGTACTGGGTACTCAAAGCATCCCTCCGGCGAATGAACGGATTGGCATTGGTGGCATCGGTATCGGTCGCCGGGGACTCCAGTTGTTTGATGAACTCCCCAATCTCGGGCGCATCGTGGCTATCGCGGATGTGAACCTCCCGCGTGCCGAAAAAACAGCCGAGCCCTACAAGGCTGCCGCTTACCAGGACTACCGCAAATTGCTGGAGCGGAAAGATGTCGATGCGATCATCACGGCCACGCCCGATCACTGGCGGGCGATCGTGTGCATCCACGCGTGCCAGGCCGGGAAAGACATCTACGCCGAAAAGCCGATGACACTCACGATTCACGAGGGGCGAAAAATCGTGGAAGCCGTTCGGAAGTACAAGCGCGTCTTCCAAACCGGCAGTCAGCAGCGCTCGATGGCGGCGAATCGGTTGGGGTGCGAATTGGTACGCAATGGACGCATCGGCAAAGTTCACACGGTCATAGCGGCCAACTATCCGAGCCCCTGGGAATGCAATTTCCCTGGTCAGCCGGTACCTCCCGGTCTGGACTGGGATATGTGGTGTGGTCCTACAGAACCCGTGCCCTACCACATCGATATTTACACTCCTCGTGCCCGTCCCGGTTGGATTTCGTTCCGACCATATTCAGGAGGCGAAATGACGGGCTGGGGGGCCCACGGGTTGGATCAAATCCAATGGGCTCTTGGGACCGACGATACTGGTCCGGTGGAAATCTGGACAGAAGGGCCCAAATTTAATCCTCCCACGTACACGCAACCAGAACCCCGAACCCGCGGTGAGAAAATCTGCAGCGAACCGAAGGTGTTTTTCAAATACGCAAACGGAGTTGTTGTGAAGTTGGACAACGGCCCTCCGGGCGGTGCAATTTTCGTGGGGGACAAGGGACGGATCACCATCGATCGTGGGAAGTTCACGGTAGAACCCAAAGAGCTGGGAGATCCACCGTATGACGATTTCACAGTTCATTTGCCGGTAAGCAACCATCATCTGTTAAACTGGCTGGAATGCATCAAGACACGCGAGAAACCTGTCGCGCATGAAGAAATCGGCCACCGCTCGACGACGCTTTGCCACCTCGGAAACATCGCACGCTGGGTCGGCCGAACTCTCAAGTGGGATCCTGTGAACGAGCGGTTTGTGGGCGACGACGAAGCGAACCAATTCTTGGACCGTCCTCGCCGAAAGCCTTATCTGTTGCCTGAGGTCTAATGCTTTGGAAAACATCAGTAATGATTACGCCGCTGGCCGCCGGTGTTATCGTCTTCTGGCGGCCTGTTTCTTTCCTGCAGACTTTGCAGGACGTGGCTTTAAAAACAAAATCAGAAGAATGACTGGAGCAGCAAACAGCAAAAGCTTTGGTCGAAGAACCACCACGATCAAGAAACAGGGGACGGCCAGCACCAGCCACTGCGGCAACTCGAGGATCCTGTAGTACGCAAGCCAGAGCAGGGCCGTCACCGGGGCCATCCGCCAGCAGGCGGATTCGCACATGATTTCAAACGAATTGCTCGGCGGGCGAAAGTGAAAGAAAATTGCTCCGAGGCACAACAGAGCCGCCAGCACACCGAGGGCGTGACGACGCAAGTGAATTGTCGGGTCGGCGGATTCCTGTTTTGTGCGAGAGGTCATTCCAGAGACCATCAAGTCTTGAGGTGAAGCTCACGGCACAGTACCCCTCATTGTCCCCAGTTTGAGTTGCCGTTCCAACCTCGCCCAGAAGGTCCGTACCCTTGGCTGTCCACTGGTGCAAGTTTACCCGCGCCGAGTATGACCACCAAACTACCGCGCCGGTCTGGGGCAATCATTCGAGTGAGAAAAACGCTAACGAGGCGGGTTACGGCTCCAGCACAATTTTGCCCACCAGCGTCCCCGCCCCGCGGAGGGTATTGTCTTCCTGGAGCCTATGAGCTTCAGCCGCCTCCGCCAGCTTGAAAATCTTGCCGATAACAGGTCGCAGCTTTCCTTCGGCGAGCCACCGGTTGATGTCTTCCGCCGCTCGGCGCTGCTCCTCCGGCGGCGCGTTGAACATAGCAAATCCGTAGGCCTTGCAATCCTTAACATAAAATGGCCCCACGGGAAATGGTGGCCGGGATTCCCTTCCAGCCATCAAGATCAATCGGCCACGCATGGCCAAAAGTGACACGGCCATTTCAAGATTCTGTTCCCGAAGCGTCTCGAACCAGACGTTCACACCGTTGGGGGCAAACCGACGAATCTCTTCCTCCTCGTTGTCTTTCTTGTAATTGATCACAAGGTCAGCACCCAACTGGCGACACAGTTCTGCTTTTTCGTCGCTCCCCGCCGTGGTGATCACGCGGGCTCCCACGGCCTTGGCCATCTGAACAACACAGGATCCTACCCCACCAGCGCCACCATGGACAAACACGGTCTCCCCCGCTTGAAGTCTTGCATCGCGGAATAATCCTAGATGGGCCGTGATTCCTACAAGAGCGATCGCGGCCGCTTCGCGGTCGGACACTGTTTGGGGCGTAGGATAAAGCCAGCATTCGTCGGCCACGACGTACTCCGCGAAAGTCCCCTGTCTTCCTAGAAGTCCTTGGTTGGAACCCCATACGCGGTCGCCGACCTTGAATCGCGTCACTTTCGCTCCCACCGCCTCCACCGTTCCGGCAACGTCACACCCCAAGATGTAGGGCTTTGGAATTGGCATTGGGACAATGCCTGCCCGGATGTAGGTGTCAATGGGATTGACAGAAACCGCTCCCACGCGAATGAGCACCTCGGTATCCCCTGGCTGTGGCTGAGGTAGCTCCCCGTACTTGATGACCTCCGGAGGACCGTAGTGTTCGATGTAAGCTGCCTTCATAAGAATCCTCCTCGATGCTTCTTCTGGAAGACAATCCATGGTTTGGTGGGGCCCAGACTTCTAACCGGAATGTTCAGCAACCATTGACAGTCACCCTGTTCCCGGACGGATGTGCAGGCAACAGCACCCCTCGCCTCCTGGCTGCCATGTGTCGGCAAAAAACTTAAATCCAGCCTCTTGGAATAACCCGTAATCCACTTCAGCGGCGATTCGGCAGAGGGTGGCCACAAGATCGTCCGGCAGTCCCGCCTCCATCCAGGCTTCTCGCAGCGGACAACGGTGGAATTTGATATCAAGGCGCGTCTCATCGTGGGCAAGGACTTCAGGCTCGAAAAGCCGTCCCTGATCGGGCAAATGGCCCAAAAATGCTTCACGCACCCCCGCGAGATTGGCGGGGGCAAACTGGCGGAAGGCCTGGCCTCGCTCTTGCCCGCGGCGGTAAATAGCCCGTTTCATAATCTGCTCAGCCCGCTGTGGCCCAAGTTCCCGGGATAGCTCCTCGTAGATGTGGTAATAGATCATCGCTCGGTTTTTGTAGGCATCCCTCAACTGTTGGCGTAGTTCTTCGATTTCGCTCATGGGTTTCTCCTTCGTCGGAGCTTCCTCAGCTTGTGATAACCGTTTTTTCCAGAATTATAGGACCCGAGGGCGTGGGGGAAACATGAGGGTCGCTTTTACCCATGGAACAGCGTGTCCTAAAAGTGTCTTTATGATGCTCATATGAACACTTCAATGCGAGTTGACGAAGATAGGGTACAAATGTACACTATACGTGGAGGTGACAGCATGGCTAGCATCGATTTCGTTCCATCTTCGGCAGACTCTCTTGGGATTCCTCAAGGGAATACCTTCCTGGGAAGCTACACAGAGCATGCGAAAGCCCCTCCGATTTTCTCCCAGCAGACGGAGGATTCTCGGAGTGTTCTTGTGGCCGTTCTTCGCCGGCAAATAGAGGCGGTTTCGTCTCGACGGGCCCACTCCCCCTCTGAAGGGATTTCTATAGACATTCCGGAAGTGGATGCCCTCCTTCCCCAAAAAAGAATTTTTCCAGGCGGTTTTGTTGAATGGTTGATCCCCACAGAAGGTATAGGGGGAGAATGCCTTTCTCTGCGAATGGCTTGGTCTATCGCAGTTCACCGGAAAGGCCATCTCGTTATTGTTGACCCTACTCAGGAAATTTATCCTCCTGGCTTGGTGTATCTGGGAATCGATCTTTCACGAACAATCTTTCTTCACCCCACTTCTCCAAAGGATGCCTCCTGGGCCATCATTCAGGTTCTTCGCTGCTCTTCTACAGGAGCCCTGTGGGCGCGTATTGACCGCCTGGACACCAGAACCGCTCGTCGCTTTCAACTTGCCGCTGAACAGGGTTTCACCGTAGGAATTTTCGTTCGGCCGTTCCAGGCAATCAACGAGATTTCCTGGGCTCAGGTACGCTTCCTCGTCCAACCTCAGGCTGCAACCCGTGCCCAGGACACTTCCCAGCGTCGGCGTGTGAAGGTGATTGTGGTTCGGGCTCGCGGTCAATGGGAAAACACTGCAGGGGAGGTGCTGATCGATGATCCGGCGGATCCTCTGTCTCAGACTTTTGGAACCTCATCCCTCAACGAAAGCCCATCCCTCAAAGCAGCATCACTCCGAGCATAATTCTCCCGCTACCACGGTCGCGATCAATCCGGAATCTCCTTTATCACGTCTTGCAGAATTTTGTACTCGATATACCCCACACATTTATTTGGATCCGCTTGGCCCTTCTGATACGTTATTCCTTGATCTTACCCGTGTCCTTCACATCATTGGCGAGGAGAAGCCATTCATCACCCATCTGATAGGAGAATGTTATCAGCGAGGATTTCATCCGGTTGCAATCGCAATCACCGAAACGGCAACGGCTGGCTGGGCCTTCACCCATTTTGCCTCCATCGAAACAAAGCACCGCATATCCCAGGCATGGATCATCCCTCCGGGAAAGATGCGACACTGGCTCCAATCCCTTCCTGTGGAAGCCATTCGGGGCAAAGAGGAATGGCATATCGTCTGCCATGAACTGGGATGCCACACGATTGGAGACGTTCTTCGCATTCCCCTTTCTGAATGGGAGGAACGCCTTGGAAAAGATTTTGGCATCCGCATTCAGCAACTCGTAGGAGAATGTGAGGAAATTCTTCCTCCGTATCACCCTTTACCCAAATTTGAATACAGTGTCTATCTCGAATATCCCACAACATCGCCCGAAATTATTGACGGGCATATATCGTCACTTTTACACACACTAAGTGGCCATCTTTTCAAAATAGGGCAGGGGGCTTTAGAGTTAGTAATAACTTTCTTTTGTGACGATGCAAAGCCGTTATCCATCACGATCACCCTGATCCATCCCACAGTAAACGCTGAAAAGCTGTATGGTCTTTTCCAATTACACAAAGAGCAGTTACGTTTATCGGGACCTGTTACTCAAATCTCAGTTGCAGCCACGTGTACTGCCTCCCTCGAATGGGGTCAATCGACTCTTTTTCATCCCTCGGTTACCTCCTCATCCCGGGAGTGGGCAGAACTTCTCGAGCGATTGGCTGCTCGATTGGGCAAAGAGCGCGTCTCTGAAGCCTTTCTGGAGCCGGATTACGCACCGGAATATGTGACCAGGTGGAGGAGTTGCCTCGATCGGCAGCGAAAACAGAAGAGTTCTTCCGTATCCTTTGCCTCTTTTTCCGGAGCGCGCCCTTTACGGCTTCTGAACAATCCTGTGCCGATTGAGGTGGTCATGGGAATTCCCTCAGGAGATCCCTATCGTCTCTTTTATCGAGGCCAAAGCAAAAAAATCGTTCGTTTCTGGGGTCCCGAGCGTATTGAAACCGGATGGTGGCGTGGTGACACAATTCTGCGTGACTATTATCGCGTTGAAACAGCTACCGGAGAGCATTTCTGGATTTATCGGTGTCTCTCTACCGGACAATGGTTTCTCCATGGGATATTCTGATAGTCATTAACAATGGGGATTTTTATGGATTACCACGTTCGTGTCAGAACGAATTTTTCCTTCCTGCAGGGTGCTTCCCATCCAGATGAGCTCTTCCACCAGGCCGCAGAGTTGGGTCTGAAGGGGTTAGCCATCACGGATGAAGCCAGCGTGGCGGGTGTTGTCCGCGCCCATATTACGGCAAAAGAGCTGGGGCTGAAACTCATCGTGGGGGCTGAGATTCATCCACAGGATAGTTTACCGGTTGTGCTGTGGGCCACCGATCGTCGTTCCTACGGACGGCTTTGCCGCCTCATCACAAAGGGCAGGCGCCAGGCCGAAAAGGGCCAGTATAGCCTCACCTTTCAGGATATTGTCGAACACAGTGATGGTCTTCTGGCGGGAGTGATTCCAAAGGCCGCCAAAGGACAGCCTCTTCTCTTTTATCTTCAACAGTATGCAAAAGTCTTCTCAAAAAGAGGGTATCTTTTAGGAGAACTTTCCCTCGGCCCGAACGACCGCCGGCGTCTGGAGTGGCTGGAAAGCCTGTCGCAGCGATCCCATCTACCGCTCGTAGCCGATGGGAATGTTTTTTATCATCATCCTTCCCGCGCTCCCTTGTATGACATCCTTACGGCCATCCGCATGGGAATCAGGGTCAGTGAACTGGGAAAGCAGCGGTTTGCCAATGCCCAGAAATACCTGAAATCGCCTGAGGAAATGCGGGCGCTGTGGCACCGCGCCCCACACGCTTGCGAACGAGCCACAGAAATTGCCGAGCAGTGCCGCTTTTCACTCGATGAACTGCGGTATGAATATCCTGAGGAATTGGTCCCCCCTGGATACACACCGCTGGAGTATCTTCGCTTTCTTACGTGGGAAGGGGCCCGCCAACGCTATCCTCAGGGAATCCCCGAAAAAGTTCGTTCGATTCTTGAACATGAACTTCGTCTTATTGGAGAGCTTCACTACGAGGCGTACTTTCTTACTGTCTGGGATCTCGTCCGTTTTGCGCGGAGTCGTGGCATCCTTTGCCAGGGACGGGGATCCGCTGCCAACTCCGCAGTTTGTTTCTGCTTGGGGATCACCGCCGTGGATCCTGAACGGATGGATCTTCTGTTTGAACGTTTTGTCAGTCGGGAACGCAACGAAGCTCCCGACATCGACGTGGATTTTGAACACGAACGACGGGAAGAAATTATCCAATATATTTATAACAAATATGGACGGGAACGTGCCGGAATGACAGCCGAAGTCATCACCTACCGCCCCCGCTCTGCGGTCAGGGATGTGGGCAAAGCCCTCGGCTTTTCGCTGGAAGAAGTGGATCGTCTTGCCAGCACAATCGAGCGGTTCCACGAGGAACCCGATCTCCTCGAACGGTGCCGTGAAGCGGGGTTTGACACGCAGTCTCTTGCCACCCGACACCTTGTAGAATGGGCCACCACACTTGTGGGATTTCCCCGACATCTTTCCCAGCACACCGGTGGAATGGTCATTACGCATGGACCACTGTGTGAACTTGTTCCACTCGAAAACGCGGCAATGCCTGACCGAACGGTTATCCAGTGGAATAAAGATGATCTTGATGAGCTGGGTATTCTCAAAGTTGATTGTCTATGTTTGGGAATGCTTACTGCTATTCGTAAGACATTCCAAACAATTAAAAAGCATTATGGCCGGGAAATCACCCTCGCCTCAGTTCCTGAAGGAGATGAAGGCGTTTATCAAATGATCCGCCGTGCCGACACGATGGGTGTCTTTCAAATTGAAAGTCGTGCCCAAATGAGTATGCTGCCCCGGCTTCAACCTCGCTGCTTTTACGACCTCGTCATAGAAGTGGCCATTGTGCGTCCTGGGCCAATTCAGGGAAATATGGTTCATCCCTATTTACGCCGCCGTGCCGGCGAGGAACCAATCACATATCCCAGTGAAGCCATTCGGGAGGTGCTGGGCAAGACATTGGGTGTGCCCCTTTTCCAGGAACAGGCCATGCGACTTGCCATGGTGGCTGCTGGTTTTACTCCGGGAGAGGCCGACCAGTTGCGGAGGGCTATGGGAGCTTGGCGAAGACCAGGCCTTATCGATGCGTTCCGCCGCAAACTCATTGATGGAATGCTTTCCAATGGATTTAGTCCAGAATATGCTGAAGCCATATTCCAGCAAATTCGTGGATTTGGAGACTATGGCTTTCCAGAATCGCATGCAGCCAGCTTTGCGCTGTTGGTGTACGTTTCCGCGTGGCTCAAATATCACTACCAGGCAGCGTTTACCGTGGGACTTCTCAACAGCCAGCCGATGGGATTTTATGCCCCGGCGCAACTCATCGAAGATGCCCAGCGGCACGGTGTGGAAGTCCGACCCGTGGATGTGAATTTCAGCTTCTGGGATAGCGACCTGGAAGACGCGGATGCACCCACGAAACTGGCGATAGCGGCAATTCTTCCATCCAATACTTCTCAAAGAAAGGCAGAGAACCAACAGCAGTCGTCAGAGGAAGTCCCCTGGGAAGGTCCATGCCCCTGGCATGCCTCTCCAAATCCCTATCAGGAGGGTAATAGCAATATAAATCAGCTTGCACCCTCTCCTGAATCAACCTTTTTCCCAGTAAAAGCCATTCGTCTGGGATTTCGCATGGTCCAGGGTATGCGACAAGCAGACGCCGAAAAAATTATCGCAGCTCGAGTGCACGGTCCCTTCACAAGTCTCAGCGACTTCGTCCAAAGAACGAAACTCAGCAGGTCTTCTGTGGTTCGCCTTGCCCGTGCAGATACTTTCGCTTCACTGGGCCTGACGCGCCGTGAGGCCCTCTGGCTGGCTATGAAGATCGCTCCCGAAACTCCTTCCCTTTTTACCTCCACCGCGGAGACGTGTTCTGCTCATTGCAGAGCAGGCCAATCATCACACCTGAATATAAAAGACCAGTCTTTCGAGAAGTGTCTGCTGCTTCCAATGTCAATGGCAGAGGAGGTGGTGGCTGATTATTCCATGCTTGGCCTGTCTTTGAAGGCACATCCTTTACGATTACTCAGATCGGAACTCGACCGCCTGCACGTTATTCCGGCAATTAAATTGAAGGATATTCCTGATGGGCATCCTGTGCGTGTGGCGGGAATAGTGCTTGTGCGCCAGCGGCCCTCCACCGCCCGAGGAATCACGTTCATGACACTGGAGGACGAGACCGGGATGATTAACCTGATCATCCGTCCCGATGTGTGGCACCGGTGGCGACTCGTTGCCCTCAACGCACCGCTCGTTCTCGCGGTAGGACGGCTTCAAAAGCAAAGTGGGGTCATTCACGTCGTTGTCATACGCTTAGAAGATCTTTCCAGCAAACTTGCAGGACTAGAAGGACAATCTCGTGACTTCTGCTAATGTCCCTTGAATTCCGCAACTATTCGCTTGAAAAAAAAGCCCACTCCCTATTTGGAATGGGCTACTACCGGTTTAAACAAATTCGCCGATCAACAACGCGAAATCACTCACGGAAAACGCTTCACGAGTGCTTCCGCCCGGGCGCGAACCTGCGCGTTGGTACAGTGCTGCAGAACGGTTTGCAGAGCCTCTTTCAAGCCCGGCACATTCCGATTCAGTTTCTCGGCAATAGTAACCACCGCATCACAGGCTGCCTCTCGGGTGTCCGATGGCGCAACCAACTCCGCTGCCAGGCTGAGGGACTCCGGGGAGGGGTTCCGCCTTAGGACATCCAGAATCAGACGACGTTCCTCGGGACGTTCTGACACCGAAAGTGCCTTCCGGCACATTTCCAAGCGCTCCTGGTCGGGAACACGCAACTGTCGCGCCACACGAATGTACGCCCGAATCAGCCGCACCCGATAACGGGGCGCCGCATTGCTCTCGATCAACGACCAGATCACCGGAGCAACATCCGCGGAGAGCCAATTTCCCAGGACGGCCGTCGCAGCATCCTGCAAATCGGCGTCTGGGCTTTTAGCGGCCTCCGCCACGGCTGCCAACGCTGTTTTTCCCCCAAGAACCCCAAGAAGTTCAAGCAAGCTGGCTCGCAACGGAGCGGGAGCGGACTGCAATTGAATAGCAATCAGGGAAGCCACTTTTTCCCGATCGCCAACCCGCTGACAGGCCGTTCGCAAAGCTTCCATCAGCGCCGTCCGGTCGCTTTCTGAGCTGCTTGCCGTCAGCTCTTTCACCAGGGTAACAACGTCATCATCCCGGGCCACCTTTCCCAAGGCCACTACTGCGGCCGCCCGAACCTCATTGTCCTTGCTCTGCATGGCGTCGCGAATTGTTTTCAAACCTTCGGACGCTCGCCGCTGACCGAGTACACTTAAAATGACAAGCAATTTCTCCTTGCTTGCGCCACTCGCGGCTTGCACTAGCGCCAGATTAACTTCGTTCCCGGGCAAAATCTCCAGAGTCTCACGAGCTACCGCCGCAATCTGTTCGTCGCTGTCAACACTTGCGGCCAAAAGCAGCGCAACGTCAGAAGCATCACCGATCTTTTCAAGTGAACGGAGAGCAGCCTGCCGCACTGCCCGCGGCCCTTGCTGGGCGAATTGCCGAACGGTCGGGAGTGCCTCTTTCGAGCCGATGCCTGCCGCCACCTCGAGGGCGACTGCAGCACGTGTCTCGGGCAGTTTGGTCACTGCATCGCTAAGAATAGGCAGGGCAGCATCCGCAGGTAATTTTCGCGCTACTTGCATTGCCAGTTGGAAAAGCTTTTCATTGTCAGAAAAGACTTGTTCCTTCCACAAATCAATACCACTGGCGCCCCGAGCGATGATCAGAGCCTGCAGCGCCGCTACGCGAATCGGTACCGGGACGTCAGCGGCTCGCACCATTTCCCAGACCGCCAAGGCGAGATCCCGTTGACCAGCGGCCCTCAAACATTCCGCGCATGTCAGAAGCGCGTCCGCCACCGCACTCCGTGCCGCCGGACGACTGTCCTTAAGCGCTTTGAAGAGAACTTCTGCGGCCTCGGGGGTGCCAATTCGCCCGAGCGCAGAGGCGGCGGCATCCACAACAGCCAGGTCGGAGTTCTCCAACAAGGGAGCGATGATCGAGATCGCGCCGGAGTCCCGGCGATTGCCAATCGAGTTAAGTATCCCCAGGCGTACACCTCCGTCAGCATTAACACGGGCATCCCGGAGAGCTTGATCTACCTCCGGCGAAGGAATCGGCTCCAATGCATACCGTGCGTAGTGGGAAAACTTGGGATCGAGGAGCATTTCCTTCAAAATCGGCACAACATCTGCTCCTCCCAAGACCGCCAAGAGTTGGCACGCCACCGCTTTCTCGTGATCCGTTGCTGCTGGGTCTTTCAAGGCCGCGACTAGCTGAGAGACGTCTCGTGTGGTCGCCAAATCTTGTGCTTCAAGCAGACTGCCCGTGAACAAAAGGAGGAGCCCCCACCCAAAATGTAACATAGTTCGGGCGCGCATTGTTTCACTCCTTGTGCTTTAAAAAGATCGTTGCCAATTTTTTTCTGTAGCCACACTCCACCAAAGATTCCTTAAATATGCCAGGGTTCTCGCAGCGCTCTGGAGCGCAAGCGATTGGCTTCCTCATCACCAATGAACTCTTCTTTAGCCGGATCAAATCGTACTTTACGCCCTAGTTGCCACGCGATGTACGCAGCATGACAGGCAATGTGCGACTGTGCCACGACACTCGCATTCGAAGCCGGCTGCTTACGGCTTTTCACACAGTCCAGAAAATCGCGGATATGCGTTGAAGGATCGGTTCCCGCCATCGTGAAAACGGGCATTTCAGATCGCAAGGACTCCGGAAAGACAGCCACCTGGCCACTGTCGCCCGTTTCCACCCAACCTTCATCCCCCTCGAAGCGAACACTGCACGTGCCCAGGCCCAGCCAACCAGTATCACGCATGATCAGCTTCACCCCGTTGGCGTAGGTGGCATGGACGTGATTTCCCTGCGGCTCGTATTCAATCGGCGCTGTGTCGTCGGCTTGGTTCGCCCATTGACACAGATCAACTGTGTGCGATCCCCATTCCAAAATCCCACCACCATGGAAATCGAAAAACCCACGCCAGCCTCCATTGACATAACGCTGGTTAAATGGTCGCCAAGGGCAGGGCCCCAGCCAAAGATCCCAATCGCAGACATCTTTCGGGGGCTCCGGCTCAGCCGGCAGCCACTCCCGTGTGGTGCGGGGATCCAGAGTGTTGGCATGGACAGTGTGGAGTTTCCCCAACTTACCACTGTGCACAAGATTGATTGCAAAGATGAAGTTACCGATATTCCGGCGTTGCGTGCCAGCCTGATAAATCCGCCCATACCGGCTGATAGTATCGGCCAGGGCCCGACTTTCCGCGATCGTCATTGAACATGGTTTTTCACAGTAGATATCCTTGCCCGCCTTGGCCGCCAAAATAGAGGCCATCGTATGCCATCGATCACCGGTGGCGATCAACACGGCGTCAATATCGTCTCTGTTAAGTACATCAAATAGATAGTGGTAAGTTTGGCAATCACTATTCTGATAATGCTTATCGACCATCTCTTTGACGAGCATTCTCCGATCCTTCTGAGGATCAGCTACCGCCACGAATTGCACATCCGGATTTCTCAGAAAGCATGCCAGGTCCGTTCTCCCCCGGGGCCCAATGCCGATGCCACCCATCACAATCCGATCACTCGCTGCCACGCTTCCATTAAGCCCCAGAGCTCGGCTGGCCACCAGCAGGGGAACGCCGATGTTTCCCACAAGGGCAGCGCTCTTGGCCAGAAACTCGCGCCGACTCACTGCCAAAACAGATCGAGGTCTCGTCATAATTTGAATCTCCCATTTTTATGACAGTCGACTACATTCCATTATCTTCCAGTATCGCGCTCACCCAAGGTCTGATCACCTCTTATTCGCAAAAACCCCGAAGCGCGTCAAAGACTGCCCGCCTGCTGCGATTACCTTTCTACGTCTAATTCAATGGTCGGCTCAATTCACCACGAAAGCCTCCAACTCCGATTAGTCACTTTGTCGTGTAGTTACTCCTTCCATTCAAAGTCTGCCGGCCGGAGCCCTTTTTTGTAACCATTGTAACCAAAGTAATTCGGCTCATATGGTCCCACAAACTCAACGTTGGCCTTTTCTGGAATGCGATCCTCCAGCCCGACACACCAATAGGCTGCGTTGACCACCAGGCGACGAAGTCCCTCACTCTTAAAATCCACGGCGGCTCCCATTGTTGTGGTGAACACCCGTCCTTTTTTACCTGGGGTGATTTCATACGATTTCACCCAGGCAATGGGCATCATCGGATCGTTTTTCGGTCCAGTCACGGGCGGATCCGTGGGATTCATTCCTACCAGCACCTGACCGAGCACCAGCGCTCGCGAATCACCCGGCAATGGGAGGCGCACGCGATACACATCGGTCGGCCCCCAAATATCCTGACAGCCCCTCACGATCGGATGACTCTCAACCCCAGGGGCAATCACACCGCGGGTGCTTTCTTTATTGTGAGCCCCATGATGGGCAATCCACGTCTCGCCGAGCACCACCCGCCCGAATCCACCTTCCCAACCGGGTTCCTTCGAATTCCAGCTAAACCGGGCGTACACTCTATCGTGCGGAATATCGAAGGCGTGGGTGGCTGTCCGAATGCCAATAACTGGCTTTCCCTGCTCGAGATAGTCGACGATATACTTCATTTGATCGTCGGGAAGATTTCGGAAACGGGTAAAAATAATCATCAAATCTGCATCTTTTAGTGCCTCTAATCCGGGAATATTATCCCTCACATTTGGTGCGATTTCTCCCGTCGCAGGATCGATCGCAAAGAGCACCGTGCACCTGAAACCGTGATGTTTGGCGAGGATTTTCCCAAGCATCGGCAAAGTTTCTTCCGATCGATATTCTTCGTCGCCAGAGATGAGTACAACGTGCTTTCCCAGTCCCGGCCCGGTCTTACCGTCATACACAACCCATGGCCGCTGATCCGACCTGTCGCTCGAAAAAGCCAGGAAATTCCCACCAAGCCATAGTGTGGGAACCGTAGCAGCAAGCAAATATAGCCCAGTAAAGTGTCTCATCGGTGCCGTCTCCCAGTTCTCCTCAAGTTCTAATCGTTTAGAAATTAGGAATAATTTCCTCAGCTTTTACACCGAATGACTTCGGTAGTTGATTTGACGCGTGTTTCAGGGAAGATGGAGCACCTCACGGCCTCTCCCCTGTTGAATCAACGGAATGTAATTCTCGAGGTATTCCACCGTTGCGGGGTCAGTCAGATCCACAGCCGCCTTCTTTTCCGATGATAGGTAGGCCGCCATCGTCAGTTTAACCACCTCACGGCCGAAATGCCAATCCATGAGTGCTGGCCGCCCGGTGAGAATCGCCTCGATGGCGTCGATATTCTCATCCACATAGCCGTACAGGTCAGCTTCGTTAGGCTGAACGGTGAGTAGTCCTCGCGTGGCCTGTTGCTTTTCCAGGGCCGCCTCGGCATCAGCGACGGCTGTGGCCGCAACATCCCCTACGAAAACCTCAAGTGGAGAGCGAAGGGTGTTAAACTCAAAGGCATACCCGGGGCCCAGACCATCGATCATCACGCGCAACCCCTGCTTGTCGTACATCCATGAGACAGTGAACTGCGCTTTGCTGAGAACGTTGGTTTCGGGATTCCGGAAGGTAACTAGTCCAGTCGCAAAGTCATCCGCAGGGGTCTTCGTATAATCTACGCCGAAACGAGTCTTGAGCTGTTCTCGCCACTCGGGACGCCCCCATTTCAAGAGCGAAAGATCCGCTTGCACAGACACCGGCTGCAAAAATCCCAGCGGCTTTCCGGGCGGGGTCAACAGGTACCAGGCAACCGCCACACTGTGGCAACCCATGTCCGTCATCACACCGCCACCCTGCTGAGTCGGATCCCAAAACCACGCGGAGTGCGGACCTGCGTGCTCCTCCGAGGCTCGCACCAATGCAAGCGGTCCCATCGTTTTCATAACCGGTTCGAGCTGTGTCCTGGCCGCTTTGACAGCCTTCATGTGGAGCTGGTTCTCGTAATAAATGAGTGGCACGCCGAACGGTTCCAAACGCGCGATCATCTGATTGGCTTCCCGGAGATTCCGAGCAAGCGGTTTATCGCAGATTACCGCCCGGAGTTTTGCCCCATCCTCGAGTGCCTGGGCTATTTCATCGACAATGGCGACTCGGGCAAAATTGGGGGCGTAAATAGCCACGACATCCACATGATGGGCCATTTCTCGAACACTGGAAAAGATTCGTCCCTCGCCCAACCTTTTTTCACGAACATACTGAGCAATTGCTTCCGGCGGTCGGCGTGACACAAGGCCCGCCACCTCCACACCCCGAACTTGCTCCAGTGCTCGAAGTTGAAACCGCGCGTAAAAACCCCCGCCGACCAGCCCAAATCGCAGCGTACTCATTTCTTCCCTCCGTAACCAAAGCAGATAAAAGAACAAGTTACTGCCACAGCTTCCTGCGTGAGGATGATGTGATCCGGCGTCGATCGTTGCCGGTTATATTACGGCACGGCTGGCCGAGCTTCAAGCTTCCCCAAAAGTGAGGGCAGCGATCAACCTTGACGCTTCAAAAATTCCTCAATTTCCTGACGCGAGGGCATCGATGGCTGAGCCCCTGCGCGAGTCACGGAGATGGCAGCGGCCGCGGACGCCCAACGGAGGCTCTCGGTCCACTCGCGCCCTTCAGCAAGTGCCGCCGCTAGGGCCCCGTTAAATGCGTCACCAGCCCCTGTTGTATCAACGGCTTTTGCTGGGAAAGCGGGAATGTACTTGGCGCTGTTCGCTTCCGCGAAAAAGCATCCCCGCGATCCAAGAGTGAGAACGACCTTTCGCACGCCATAAGCCAACAATCGCTCCACCGCGGCGTGCATACTTGCTCCCTCGTCTATCTGCGGCAAACCCGCGAGCCTGGCTATTTCGTGTTCATTGGGTGTGACAATGTCCACCTCGGAAAGCAACTCGGCTGGAAGTTCTTCAGGAACAGGCGCTGGGTTAAGGATGGTCGTCACACCGCACTTTCGAGCGCGTTGAATCCCAATTTCAACTGTCTCCACAGGAACTTCGAAGCAGGTCAGCAGGACAGCCGCGGTTTCGAAAACCGAATCCGGAACTTTCCTTACATCCGCGGGCGACAGAGCCGAGTTCGCACCCGATGCCACTGCAATTGCATTCTCTCCACGCTCATCCACCATGATGAGCGCGACGCCTGAAGAGATGTCCTCTTTCACCTCGACATACGTCGAGTCGATTTTCTCCCTTTGCAACGCTGCCAGACTTTCCCGGCCAAAAACGTCGTTCCCCACTGCCGCGATAAGAGTGACCGGATTTTTCCCGGCACGAGCGGCAGCCACCGCTTGATTGGCCCCTTTTCCGCCTTGGTTTTGGTAGAAGGTGCCGCCGATGACCGTTTCTCCTGGATGGGGCAGACGACGCACTTTGACCACAAGATCTGTGTTGATGGAACCCAAGACAATGACGCGCTTTTTCATCGGAGTCTCCTTCCTGGCTCAATCAGGCTGGGGAGGATTTTACTCACAGCCGACCTTACCGAGAACCGGCCCTGCGAGGAGAAGACACAACTCACTTTCCAATGCAGAACCGCGAGAAAATTCTGAAGAGAATTTCTTCCGAGTAAACCTCGCCCGTTATTTCGCCAATTGAAGAGAGAGCCACGCGGAGGGCGGTGGCGATAAAATCTTCAGATTCCCGCCGGCGAATGAGCTCCTGTGCCTGTTGAATGGCATCCGACGCCCGCTGCAAAGCATCGCGGCATCGCATTGCGGTCACTGCGACCACTCCCGCACTTGTTTCCTGTTGCGCTAAAAGGCCGTTTACGATCGCATCTTTGAGCATCTCAAGACCGATGTTGCAGCGGGCACTCACCAGGAACGCATCTTCCGGGCATGACGACGATCCCCCTATTGGCAACAGATCGGCTTTGGTTAGTACGAGAAGCGTCTGCGAGTTGTGAATATCCCAGGCAGCCCCCACAGTCTGGGGAGAATACTGGGTGGCCTCCCAGCACAGAAGCCATAAATCAGCTGTTTGTGCTGCCCGCTGGGTGGCCGCCTGCATCTTCTCTGCGATAGAAGAATCCCCATCGCCGGTTGAGGTTTCCGTACTGTTTGTGCTCCCGGACGCACAGGCCGTCACCTTTCCAGGCCAACTCTCCAGACCGGCAGTATCGACCAGTTCAAAGGTGACACCGCGGTGAGTACAGACGGCGGTCAGGTAATCGCGGGTCGTCCCGGGTACTGGTGATACGATGGCTCGCTCTGTTGAAAGAAGTGCATTGAAAAGGGTGCTCTTTCCCGCGTTTGGTGGCCCGACTAGAACGACCCGAGGAAGTTCGGTATTTCCACGTCGCTTTTCAAACTGGCGTTTAATTTGCTCCAGCGTTCTTCCGGCGGACGTCACCCGGTTCTCCAATTCTTCCCATGATAGAAACGGCAAGTCCTCCTCAGCGAAATCGAGCCCTGCCTCCACATCCGCTACTAGATCGAGAAGTTCCTCCCGCAATGCTCGCAAAGGCCCCCCAATCCCGCCTGCGAGTTGTTGAAGCGCAGTGTGAAGTTCTCGGACCTCCCGCGCTTCAACAACACCGACTACGGCTTCTGCCTGAGTCAAATCCACGCGCCCACTTAAAAACGCCCGTAAGGTAAATTCCCCAGGTCGGGCAGGTCGAAGCTTGAGCCTCGCAATGATCTCTTGAGCCAGCGGACCGCAACATATCGTGTGAAGTTCAACCACCGGCTGAGCGGTGTAACTTCGCCCTGAAGGCCAGTAAAAAACATCGCAGGGAATTCTCGCGGGCAATCCCTCCCAATCCAACCAGGTCGCAAATACTAGCGGCTGAAGTGGTTCCTCTTTGGGAACGCTCTCTTGAAAGGTCACAACGCGTTTTATCGCTTGCCAGGCCTCGGGACCAGAAATTCGAATGATCTGACGGGCACCACGTCCAAAGGCGGTCGCGACAGCAACGATCGTGTCATGGGCTTGCTGCCACATAGAGCTTTTGAGGGGTCAGACCCGCGTGCGTTTTGCCGGAGGAAGCTTTTCGCGAGGCATCTTTTCCGCGTAACGCTTATCCGCGGCCTTGATGAGTTCCTTCAGCCAGTCCGGGATGGAATCCTGAATTTTCTGCCAGTTTTTTTTCCAGTCGCGTTTTGGTTTCTTGGTTCCGTCCGGTCTCTTGACAGTCTTCAGCAAAATCTCGCGTTCCGCCATACTCCATAAACTTGACACAATAAAATACAGACATAGACCGCTGGGAACTTTATAGAACAGGATCCCCATAAAGATCATCATGAAATTCATGACTTTCTGTTGTACTGCGGCCTGCTCATCCGCCGGCGGCGGCATCATCCGTTTCTGCTGCCACAGAAAAATGACTATCGTGAGAACCGGCAGCAGATTGAAATACGGACCGAGTGCAAACATCCCGTTTCCGCGATTGAACCACTCCGGCCAGAGAAAGCTCCAGTTGAACAGCATATCGGGTGCCGCCAGATTGGAACACCAACGAATGCTTTCGGAAATCAGCGGTGCCTGGCGCAATTCCACGTCAATTGCGAGGGCTTTGTATAAACCGATAAAAATAGGTAATTGAATAAATAAAACCAAGCAGCCCGAAAATGGGTTGTAATTATGCTGCCGAAACAATTCCTGTGTCGCACGATTCCGTTCTTGAAGGTCCTTATACTTTTCCTGAATCTTTTTAATTTCCGGCTGCAATTCCTGCATTTTCTGGGCATTGAGAGCCTGCTTGCGGCTGATGGGAAACATCAAAAGACGAACGACGGCCGTAAGCAGGATGATCGCCAGACCATAGTTGAACACGATATAGTCATGAAAAATATGCAAGAGCCTGGTCATTGGATCGGCTACAAACCAAAACCAGCCGTACTGGATCAGGCTGTCAAGCTGATAACGAGCGAGAAGAGCAGACCGCTTCGGCCCCGCAAAGACCTTGAAGGTATGGGAAAGTTGTTCGCCAGGTTTAAGCTCTGCTGGAACAGACTGGAGACGGCAAGATACGTTCGTAAGATATTCGTAGTTCGGCTCGACAGCTCCAATCCGAATCGGCCTGGCTTCATCAAACCAAACGTCGGCCGCCTGTTCTCGCTGGGGGAGAAGAATCACTGAGAAATACTGGGCATCAACACCGAGAGCTGTAATCAACTGGTTTTCCGTATCTTTCCAGGGGGCTCCCCAGCGATCGCGTGCAATGGCTGGACAGGCCACTAGTTTGATCCCATTTTTACCGAGGCGGATGGCCACATCGCGAAGTCCCACAGCACTCCAGCTATTGCTCATTTTCCGTGCATACCAGGCTCCCTCTGTAGGCAGACCATTGGGCCCATCCAGTTCATAAGCGACGCTGGTCGGGTTCTTCCCCACGTTGATAACCGTGATCTGAAATGTGAAATGATATGATGGATCATCGTGATCCTCCTGCTTTCCCGGTGGCACCCGCGCCAGCTCATAACGCTTGACAATCACCAAATTTTTGTCCGGCAGCCAGCGTGCAAAGCGAACAGTTTCCCGCGGTGCACCATCATCTTCAGTCGAGGCGACAGTCCACGTTTCAGGCTTGCTCGGATCGGCATTATCGGGGAGCAGATACCAGTTCTCGCTTTTTAGGTGAACGTCCGGTAACTCCGAATGAAGCCACTGAAGGTACAAAACCTCCTTTTGCAGCGGATCGGTTATTTCTTGCATCCGTTCTTCAAATCGGGAGCGGACGTCGACTAGGCGTTGCTTGCCCAATGCGGCAAGCGTCATTTCGAAAGAGTAGGGGCCCCCATCCTCCCGGCGAATGATCGCCATTGGCGTCCTCCGCAATTGCGCTTCGAGGGTGAGCTTTTTATCCCCCCGCCCGATTGCCAGGGACACCCTTTGGCCCGGGTGCGTTTTGTCCATAATTTCGCGGAATCCAGCAATTCCCTCGACTGGCTTATCATCGATGCTTAGGAGCACATCACCGGGGCGGAGACCGGCCAGGGCGGCCGGGGTACCCGGCCCAACAACGTCCACACGGAGCGGTCCTTTGTCCGCCGGAGGCTCGAAAAACAATTCTCCCAGGTATCCCCCACGGGCTTCCGTATCACAGTATTTGGGGCTGTTCAGTTCAAGCCTGGAGACGGTCCCTCCCCGAGTGGAGAGGGTTACCAGCATCCGATAGGGGCTTTCAGGGTCCAGAGAACCCAGCGTGACGTAGCGAACCGGTGGCTCGGGCAGTTCGCTCTTTTGAGTCTCAACAGGTTCTTTTTGGACGGAAGGCGCGTTCGGCTCCTCGGGTCCGGCAGTTATTCTCGCAACGTTCTCGCCATTTTGTTTGCTCTCGGCCTCACGAGAACCCGCTTCTTGTTGCTGAGAGACCACGGCCGGTGGTCCTGCTGGGGGGTTCGGTGCCCAGAGGCTCCCCAGATAGAGGTTTATGACGATAATCAACATGGACACGGCCAAAAAGGCAAAATACCGTGCCCACATCCGATTTTGGCTCTGGTCGAGCATGTCGATTCCTCGAACAAACCACTCAGCTAAAGATCTGAATTCCCCAAATTGGCAGCAGGAAGAGGACCTTCACCGTCTACGGCGAACCATCCCGCCTTCGCCGGCCCACAAGCACTTTTCCCATTTTCACAGAAGTACCGCTGCCGGCTCATGGTCACGCCGCCGCTTCACGGAGGGTTGTACCGCTCCCTCGTTGTGAAAGAACCATTCTATACTCTTTGCAGCACTGGCCAAAGGTAGAAACCACGCGGTTTCCAGCCGTCCCGGGAAGTTACCACATGGGGCTCCTCCCTGGTTCGCTTGTTTCAAGGCCAGTGATCTTCGTGTCGAATTCCCAAAAACTAATCAGCGTTGATCGGACTTGGGTCGTTTGGCTATCATACTGACTCTACTTGGACTCTTTGCCCTAAGCTTTTTATTTTAGCGGGACCGAGAAACTCCGTGCATGGGTCACAGCGTGTGGAGGACCGTGCGCGTGGGAGTGCATGCGACTCGACCCAACCAACTGGTGGAAGAGCAGGGCGTCTCCCGGACAACTGGAAAGATCGGCGAGACCAAGCCGCAGGGCCTGGTCCTAGGTCCACAATCGCAGGAAAAACGATTTACAGCAGTCCTGCCCTGGTTATTTGCTGCGACAATTCTTTCGATCTCATTTTTGGGGATCAACTCCCTTCCCATCGTAGGGGAGGAACCGCGACGAGGCCAGGTGGCTCGCGAAATGTACTGGGCAGGCGACTGGCTGGTACCCCGGGAACAGGGCCAGCTCTACTGTACGCGTCCACCACTCCAAAACTGGCTCATCGGGGCAATCGGTGTTTGCAGAGGGAAGTTCGACGTTTTCACAGTTCGTTTACCGAGCGCACTGGCACTTGTATTGGCCTCCGTCATTTGCTGGAGGATCGCCAGTAAACAGATCGGACCGGTAGCCGGTATCGTCGCTGGAATGGCCTATTTAACTATGGGTCAATCATTGACGATCGGCCAACTCGGAGAGACAGACTCGCTTTTCGCCGCTTTTCTCGGCGGTGCACTTTTGATGTGGTTCTCCGGCCAGAACAAGTCAGACGGAAAATCGAATTGGATTTCGGCTGGTTTTTTCGCGGGGCTAGCGGCGCTGACAAAAGGGCTGCAAGCTCCTGTTTATTTCATCCTATCAACTACAGGTTTCCTTTGGATTTCCGGACAACAAAGGCGCATTGTAAGCAAAGAATACCTCGCCTCGGTCGGGGCCATGGTACTGCCCATCGCGCTGTGGAGCATTCCATACTGCCTGACTGCGGGTTTACCGGCCACCCGGGAAATCTGGTTCGGCCAAGTAGAGGAGCGTCTCGCCACACGGGGACTTATCGCTCATTTCATATCTTTCCCCGTGGCAACGATAGGGGCCATGCTTCCCTGGTCTTGGTTGTTTCTGGCGTGGACAGACAAATCCTTTCGTCGCTGGGCGACCAGGCATCGATCTCTGATCACCTATATGACACTTTGTGTAACAGTCGGGTTTGCTAGCCTCTGGGTTGTCCCGGAAGCCAAAAACCGGTACCTTTTACCCCTTTACTTGCCCACCGCTCTTATTCTTTCGTTACCGTGGGAGTATGTTGCTGAGACTGTCAATGACTCGAAAAACTCTCCCTACATGCTACCGAAAGTTTTGGTCATTTTTCTCAGATTGCTTCAAGCCCTGGCAGTACTGGGGAGTGCAGCGGCAATTCTCCTTTGTGTTCCCAAGTTCTTTCCCATTTCAGCATATGAGTTCAAGGGAATTCAACTTTCACCTCTCCCAACAATTGTTATCTGTTTCTTGGCCATTCTGATGATTGTGTCAACGCGATTGACGCTGAAAAAAGCGACTCGATCCAACCTTGCTTTTTCTGCTCTGGCCATCGGACTTTTTCTAGGTTTGGGTCATCGGGTGGGAATTCTGTCCGTGCAGCGACAACTCCTTTGGTCGCCTGGCGAACAGATACAGGGTCTTGCTAGCGAGATACGGGCACCAGAAAAGTTGGTTAGCGTAGGTCCTGTTTCGGCTGCTTTTCGTTTCCATTACCCGTATTTCGTTCGACAGCTTCCCCGAGAAACGACAGTCGAAGGCCTGCCGAATTCTGTGTTTTGCCTCTCGGGAACAATGTACTCATCACAAGCCCGGGTTATACGGAAAAGCGGTCAACAGCTGGTTCAGTTTCCCTTGAGCGGTCGCCTGATTGTCTGTCCCCAACTCTCCTTTTGCTGGAAACCTTGGAAAGTCATCCCGCTCGGTCGTACCCCCACTAGAGATCCCCAACCGGTGGTCGTTGTCGGCGAAGCGCTTCCCAAGGCAGAAACAGAACCGTCATCCAACGTGGCGCCTGCCCGGGCTTTGGGAACGGATCGAGGAAGCCACCCTTAACACGGCACAACATCAAGCGGTTTGTCAGGGGACCTGAGTCCCTCCTCCTAAGGCGGGGAGCGTGAAAACCGGCATCTCACGATTGTAGCGTTTTTCCAGCTCCGCTTTGACCTGCGGCCCGCGTACATTCACGAAGTTGACAAAATCCCGAAGGGGTGCGAGGAGTGCGAGTGGCGAAAGCTGCTCGGGTAGCTGGTCGAGCATTTTGTCAGGCGGGGCACTGGCGATTTGCAAGGCGAGCGTCGAGCTGGCCTCCGACGCAAGCATCACGTTCCGGAATTTCTGGGCAAATTCTTCTTTAAATTCAGTTGCGAGCGGGTCCACGTCCTGTGGGTTGAGAGCGGCCACCTCCCGTTCCCAGGTCGCCAACTTCTCACCGGGATTCTGAATTCCGGCCCCTCCAGTGAGGATCGCCGTCAGGTCGAGGCCACCAAGAACTTTCATCGTGGCATCGCGCAATCCTTGAAGGTAGGCGGCTGTGGCTGCTCCCCTTCGAGCCAACTCTGGATTGATCACCTGGGGTTGAGGAGGCGGTTGCGCAGGGGCGACGGCTTGCTGCGGGAGTGCAACCACCGGCTGTGGAATGAGGACGGGACGCTGCCACATCAGAAAGATCACCACCACAATCAACCCAATAATGACCACCAGCGACAGTACGAAGAAACCTCCGAGAATAAACCACCAAATATGCCACGGGGCCTTGGTATTTTTGTCCTCAACAGCAGATTCCCTGCTAGGAGCAGAGACCGGTTGTTGCCGAAGATCTGCGCGCTCGATGCCTGACGACCCCTTGGCAAGGCCACTATCGAGAATTCCGCTTTCTTGCGATCCGAGATTCGAAGCACTGCTGGGCTTCCCTCGCGAGGCAAGCTGCCAAACTGCATGACAGTGAGGGCAGCGAACCCGTGTCACCAAACTCCCGGTCGGGAGCCTCGAAAGCTTGCCACACTGCGGACATCGGACCGCTTCTGAACCTCCTTTAGCTTCCATCGCAGCCCACTCCGTTTCCCGGGAAAGGGACTCACCGCTCCGACAACTCTCTGCCTATCATGATAACACCCGTTTGTTCGCGGAGTATCGCTCGCTCCGGAACGTGCCTCCATTTGCCTTCTTGGGAACAATCACGCGGCCCGGAGGACCAACCAGCAAACTCTCAGCCACCATCGCAAGCCATGTATTTACGATCCACTGATCACAGGAAGATATCTTCTCCAGCGACTGTCGTGCAGTATCGGTCCCGTCCCTTGGATACCGATTGGATAGATCTTGTTCCCCACGAGGCAACTTCAGCGCATGTCTTAAAAAGGTCCTGCAATAGTTGTTGATATGTCACACGATGGAGTCGGCAAAGCTCGTGGTGCGTTCGCAGAGCCACCAGGTATGTGGTGAACTGGGAACGACAGGAAATGGCTTGCTTGAACACAGCGAGAAGGGCTTCATGATAACGGGCACGGCGTTTCCCCGCCCTATGCCAGCGAGCGAGTTTGTCCCGCAACCCTTGCCAATTGACATGAACGGCGATGCGAATGGCGCGAAACGCTTCTCGGCCTTCTTCTGTTACTGGATTTGGGTCAATATTCGAGAATGCGCCCGATTCAAGGCAATCCAAAAGTCGCCTTTTGTCGCGCGCTGCCCGCTGCATCAGCCGAACGAAACGCATCGGTCGAAAACTCCCGAAGCCCGCCCATTTGAGGTCGCTCCAGACGTCGTATCCCAGGCTGCCATCCACGTATTCTGGATCAAATCGTGCCCGAAGATCAGTAGCCGCCCAGAACAGCGGTATCAGGAAATGGTCAAGCATGCGTCGCCCTTCTTCGAGCGATCCGAACACACGACCGAGCAATCTGGCCCGCTCGCGGAGGAGTGCTTCCCGGGCATTGCTCCCCATTTCCGCAACCCATGGTTCGTCCACTTCCTCCGGCCAGAGCAGTGCCTGGGCATTGAAATAATCAGTGTGAAAGGTACGGTTGAGGCAAATGACCGCCTCTCCCACTCGCATGGCAACTGCCCGAGTAATCAGTCGAAACCAGATTCTGGAAGAGATTTTCATCGGCAAGTCTTTGAGCACGTCCCAGAGCTGATAACCCGCCAGCTCGCGGACCCTTTCGAGGGCTGGTGCAGCCGATTGTTGTTCGTAAAGTTTGACATCGTTGGGATCAAAATAACCCCCGTTGTACCAGTCTTCCAGAAAGCGGAGGTCGATGCCCAGATAATATCGCTGGCGAGGCTCTGGTTGTGGGCGTGCGAGCGCGAACTGCCCCCAACGCAAAAACTTGATTCTCCCCCGCTCCATCGGGTCGTCCGGTAAACCTTCATCGCTGCACAACTCGGGAGGGCATTCCTTTGGATGAGAACGAAGGTGAACCAACGCCGTCCCTAATTCCCATTCAAATCGATAAACGCGATCCCATAGAGCCTCCAAGTGTTGGTCCTGGTTCCATTTCCGGTAGTTTTCCATTAGGTCTAGGTCGGCCGCCTGCGCTACATTGAGGAGCCGCGATTTGAAAAGGCTGGGGAGTAGCATGAGGAGCAGGCCGCCGGTAAGCATGCTTCCCCCCACGCAAAGTGGCATAATAATAGCCACCTGAGCGTCATAAGTACGAACGCCAGGTATGAAATTACCGAGATATCCCAATAGGGACACCAGTGCTGTAGCCAGCGTATATCGGAGACTCCGGCGGTAAAGAAAATTTCCCGCCAGGTAGAGGGCGTCCATCACACTGAAAAGGCGACAAGCAGCGGAAAGCCAGTTCATTCGTGAGGCCGACCTCCCACAACCATCTACGCCCCCGTTCGATATTTCGCCCCGACCCGATGTACCGGGGCTCTGCGGGCCCTCCATGCCGTCCATCAGCCACAAAGCACAGGCCCCAAAACTATCGTTGGTCGCGTTTCTTGAAACACCTTTTTACTATAACTGAATGTTGTTTTCATTTCACCTTTCCAATACGCCCCGTGCAGGCCATTTGCCTCTCGGATAAAAGCTTTGCTCCGCGCGTGGTATCCGCGTTCTATTTCTGTCGTTGCCGGTTCTGACGATCGGCTGCCGGTCTCAGAGCACTCAGAAAGGCCGGTTCCAGACTAGCTCAGAACGGCTCAAATGTCCAGCGAGATCCGACGTCCTGCTGCGGCACTTTCTTCGGCCTTGCGAATGGTACTCAAAGCGAAACGCAAATCGTCGATGTCGCTGGCGCGCTGCACCAGGCTGGTCGCTGCCCGATAAAACTGAAGAAGCAAACGCTCCTCTATTGGCCGTTCATGGTCAAGAAGTTCCTGATGGCGTCCTGCTTCATCGAACCACACGAGGGTCGTGGGAAGATCTACGAAAGCCACACCACGTTCACAGACCACCTGAAGCTCGGGCAACGGACGATAACTTACCGCTTCATGCCAGTGCGGCGGGATGTAACGTCCACAACTTATCTGCGCTGTTGGTCCCTTCCCAAGTTGCCCTGGTGGACTGAAATCAAGATTGAGCATCAGGTAGTCGAGGTCCCTTTTGTCCGGACAATGATGAAAAACCCCCATCACACTGGTAGCCTGTTCGCCTACCACAAAGCGACACCAGTCCACAAGCTCAACAAGATCGAGCCGAATAGGGTCAGCCGGGTGAGGCCCTGAGGTTCCGTTTCCCCTGAGATAGCGAGAGAGGCGCCGGTGGCAAAACAGAAGGCGTGGGGGCCCCAACCGTGTCGCGATCAATTCTTTGAGGCGAATCGTGGCGGGGGCGTACCGGCGGTAGAACTCTACCATGAAGGCCACTCCCGACTGCAACACGGCCTCTCGGAGTTCGGTGACCTCTTCCAGTGTCAAGAGCACAGAAGCTCCCAAATACACGGCCTTTCCGAATTCACAAGCCGCCAATACCGGCAAAGGTCCCAGCCACCGAGGATTGAGCACAAGAACGGCATCCACATCAGATCGCCGGCAGAGTGTCCAAAAACTGTCGTGAACGGCAAGACTCGCTTCCCGCGCTGCCATCCGCGCCCGCTGGGATACCGACTCGAATACAGCCACGAGGTTAAAGCGATCGCTGAGTACGCGGAGAGCAGGCAAGTAACGGCGCTCCCAACCTTCTCCCAGTCCAATGACTCCCAATCGCAGCTTCATCAGAGGTTATCCCTGATACCTGTGATCCAGTTTTCCGAATAATTTTCGTGATCTGTATTGGGTAACACTTAGCTCAAGTACCGGTTTCTAACGTGCGAAGCCAATGGAGCCAAAAATCTCAGAAATACTCACGAGACGACTTCTTGCCTAAAGCAGACTGCCGAGCCATGTGGGCCGATTTTGTTAACCCCGTTCCTAGCCATCACCTGAGTTCGTCGCTCTTTTACCCGGTTTGCAATTGGTCGATGTTGCGCCAACTTCGTATCAAAAGCGTGCACCGCCAGCGGGCACAACCAAGAATGTTCCCGCGCAGTTTCCCAAGTCGATGTCCTACGCGACGACTCACTATGCCAGATCCCAGAGTGGCGCAGAATGCTGTACCAAATACTCCATACCTGCATTCTTCGGTGCATCCGCAAAAGTGGGCTTCACCCCGGTGAACGCCAGGTTCGCCACCAGTTTGCCCTCCGGCGAGCGGCCCACAAGCCGGGAAACAAAAAGATCGCGGAGAACATATCGACCATCACTGTCCAAACCGGCCACCTCACTCACCTGCGTGATCTTCCTTGATCCATCTTCGGTAAATCGGGCAATCTGAATGACAATGTGAATCGCCGACGCCACCTGCGCCCGCGCCACGTACACAGGAATTTCTACATCGGACATGAGCGAGAGCGTCTCGAGTCGAATGAGAGCATCCCGCGGAGAACTCGCGTGAATGGTGGAAAGACTGCCGGAATGGCCACTCAACATGGCCTGGATCATATCCAGCGCCTCGCCACCGCGAACCTCTCCCACAATCACCCGATCCGGGCGCATCCGAAGAGAATTGTTGAACAGATGTCGGATTGTTAGCCCGCCGCGCCCCTCACGGCCGCCGTGTCTGGCCTCCAGATATATTGTGTGCGGCTGCACGAGACGCAGTTCAGAAGTATCCTCGATAACGACAATTCTCTCTTCTGGGGAAATGGCCCGCGATAAAGCTCCTAGGAGAACAGTCTTCCCAGTACCGGTCCCTCCAGAGATGAGGATATTCTTCCGCAACTTGACGCAAATTTCCAAAAATTCCTTGGCGATCTCGGACAGGGAGTTGAGTCGAACTAAATCCTCTAAGGTCATCGCCTCCCGCGTAAACTTGCGAATTGTCACGCAAGGTCCAATGCGAGAAGTTGGCGGAAGGATAGCGTGGACGCGCGAGCCATCGGGGAGACGGGCGTCCAGTACCGGGTGCTCAGCGTTGATTTCTCGACCAACCCACTGGGCCACGTTATTGATCGCAGAAATGAGGGCGTCTTCACTGGGGAATTGGGCATCCGTTTTTTGCAGCTTCCCCCCGCGCTCGATGTACACCTCGTACGGTCCATTGACCATAATCTCAGTCACGGTGTCGTCCAGTAAATAGGGCAAAATCGGCGCCAGAAAATACCGGGTGCTGGCCTCAAAAATGGCTTCCCGCGTCATTGATGGGTCCCCTCCAATCCGACACAAGACGGGCCTGGGGAAGACTAAATTCTCTCTTTCTCTCCCCTGTCGAATCTCGGCCGGCCTTCGCCCGATCTCCCCGTCCCTCCATGATAGCGGAAAACTTGCCCCACTAGCAAAGCGGTCGGAGTTTAGCAGATCATGAATTCGCCGTACGAGCGGCTCACATAGCAGATGGAACTCTCATTTCCTGTCGTTGCACGCTCCAGTAAAAAAAGCCGCTAACGCGAATCGCTCCCGTACTCGGATCGTTTTTTAGCGGGGACCATCGCGCCAGTTGAACACGAGGGCGGCCGGTACTGTTTTTTCCGGTCCACATCCCATCCCGGGCATTGAAAGCCAAAACCCGGCAGTGCTCATGCCTGTCCCGCGAAGGGAGCCGACGCTTCCGGTGATCGGTGACCCGGCTGGCACGATATTTTGACAAACGCTCACAATTGGAGCCGCTGAAGAGGGTCGGGAATCCCCCGAATTTACTACCAATTGCCGGTCGGCCTTGCCAAAGCGGCTCTTTTTGGTATGTTTATTAGCAAGAGCGTCCCCGTAGCGGGGCGGGGAACGTATCATACCTTGCATCCAATTGCCAGCGTAGCTCAATCGGCAGAGCACCGCATTCGTAATGCGGGTGTTGGGGGTTCGAGTCCCCCCGTTGGCTGTTTTCTCCTCACGAGGAGACGGGGCACAGTCCTTATGCCGTGGTCCAGACCTTCGCATATTCCAGTTCCCCCTTCTTTAAGTAAAAACTTGCCTGATTTTTCGGGCGAGAAGCTGCATTAGGACACCCAACGACAACGACAAGGACAAAAAAGATGTCGCAAGCGGCGTTGGACACTGACGTCAGGCAAATCGTTCTCAGCAATTCTCTGTTTGGCCCGCGGGAAGTTCAGACGCTGGCCAGCGCCATGGCGGAGGATCCCTCCCAGTACAAGGTGCTCCGCGACGCAGTCGCTGAATTGGAGCTCCGGGAAGAGACTCCCGCGAGCAATGTGCGGCTCGGCTGCTGCCTTTATCTGCTAGGGCGTTTCGAAAGCGCGATTTCCGTCCTTAAGCGTGGTGACAGCGGCGCACTCGCCCATTTTTATCTGGGGAAATGTTATTTAGCCACAGAACGATACGACGAGGCACTGGAGAGTTTTCGGGCTGCGAGGATCGCCGGTTACAACCCCGATGAATGTGCTCTCGGGGAAGTCGAGGCCCTCCGCGGGAAAGGTGACCTCAAAAGCGCGCTGGAGATCCTCGACCGGCTGTCTGGTTCGGCCACGGAGAGCGCCGAGTACTATTATCAGCGTGGTGCCACATTAGCAACTCTGGGCGCACCTGCCGAGGAGGTCGCCGCCCTCTATGAAAAGGCTATCCAGATCGATCCCAACCACGTGGGCGCACTTTTTGGATTGGCCTGGGAGAATGACCGTCATGGTAATGACGACGTCGCTCTCGACCTCTACCAAAGATGCGTTTCCCGATTTCCGCCGCACTTAGGAGCGCTTATCAATCTGGGGATCCTTTATGAGGACCTGGAACAGTACGAAAAGGCTGTTCGATGCTACCAGCGAGTGCTGGAGGCCTTTCCGGGTCATGAGCGAGCGCGGCTGTTTCTGAAGGACGCTCAGGCGGCTGGGCAGATCGTTCTTGAAGAGGACACCACGCGGCGTCGTGACCGCCTTGCCCAAATTCTCGCCACTCCCGTCACCGATTTTGAACTCTCTGTCCGCAGCCGCAATTGCCTCCAGAAAATGGGTATCATGACGCTGGGCGATCTGTGTCGCTGCACCGAACAGGACCTTCTGGCCAGCAAGAATTTCGGTGAAACAAGTCTCGCCGAAATTAAAGAGATGCTGGCATCCAAAGGGCTTCGCCTCGGGCAACTTCTTCCCGAGCGTGTAGGCGCTCCCGCCGCGGAAGGAGTTGGCGAGGAAGAAGAAGCCCTGCCGCCCGAGGAACAGGCTCTCCTTGCGAAACCTGTGTCCGAGCTGAATCTCTCCGTGCGTGCCCGGAAGTGCTTGGCCCGGCTGGGAATCAACACAGTCGGGGAACTCATCCGTTACAGCGGCGATGAATTATTGGAGTGCAAGAACTTCGGCGTGACCAGCCTCAACGAGGTTCGGGAAAAGCTGCGGGCTCTAGGGCTCAAACTTCGCGGAGATTGATTCCGCGGGCATACTCGCTGGGCTCGCTTGACCGACGGTTAAAAATTCGCCGCCTGCCCTATAATGGCTGTGTTTGGGTTAGCTTCGCGCTGATGCAGGTACAGCGACCGGATTTACGTTTGGACAAAACGCCGGGAACAGGCGATGCCGACTACGGCAAAATGGAAAATGAGTACCGCTGGCGAGGAAATCTTCTCGGTTGTCCACACAGATGCGCAAACGTTCGCCCGCTGCGGTATTCTGCGAACGGCCCACGGCGTCGTGCACACGCCCGCTTTTATGCCTGTTGGCACCCAAGCAAGCATCAAGGGGTTGCTACCTCATCTTGTTGAAGGTACCGGTACGGAAATCATTCTCTCCAACACGTATCATCTCCTTTTGCGTCCGAAACCCGAAACGGTTGCTGCCCTTGGCGGACTTCACCGTTTCATGGGATGGCACAAGCCGATCCTCACGGACAGCGGCGGATTCCAGGTGTTCAGCCTCGCTCAACTCACGCGGATCGAGGAACGTGGAGCCGTTTTTCGGTCCCATCTAGACGGTTCGGTGGTCGAGCTGACGCCGGAGCGCGCAATTGAAGTCCAAGAAATGCTTGGCAGCGATATCGCGATGGTCCTCGATCACGTCGTCGCCCTGCCCAACGAAAGGGCGATCATCGAGGACGCGATGGAAAGGAGTGTGCGCTGGGCCGAGCGGTGTCGAAAGACGCACAAAAGAAAAGATCAGTGGCTGTTTGCTATCGTCCAGGGAGGGCTGGAGCCGGACCTTCGACTTCGCTGCGTCGAAAAACTCGTTCAGATAGGTTTTGACGGATACGCCATCGGCGGTTTGAGCGTCGGCGAATCTCCCGTCGAAATGTACCGTACCTTGGATGTCGTGGCTCCTTCTTTGCCCGTCGATAAGCCTCGCTATCTCATGGGCGTGGGTCGTCCCATCGATCTTCTCGAGGGAATTGCTCGGGGCGTGGATATGTTTGATTGCGTGATACCCACACGCAACGGTCGAAATGCGATGGCTTTTACAGAAGCTGGGCCGCTTCGCATGCGCAATGCTTGTCATGAGCGGGATCCGCGTCCGATGGATCCCACGTGCCCGTGCCTCGCCTGCACCTTCAGCCGGGGCTACATCAGGCATTTGTTCATGGCTCGCGAAATGCTCGGCCCGATTCTTGTGAGCCTCCACAACATCGCGTTTTACCAACGGGTCATAAGGCAGGCGAGGGCAGCGATTCAGAGCGGCTCGTTCCGCGATTTTCTGGAGCAAAAGCGTGCCGCCTGGTCGGAGGCTGATCTGGAGGATGACGCGGGAAGATAAAGTGCTCCACATTAAAAATTTTCATTGGAAAATCTTTGTCCCATCTATCCGAGAGCACAATCTTCATTTTTGAGCCCGGGACACGGCGTTCTTCATTCGGTCTGAAAGAAATGACTCGTCCTGTGGGAGGGCCGCGTCAAAAATAGACGCGTGATTGTGAAGTGTCAGCCTTTGTGCGTCTTTTTTGACCGTGTAAACCCGCGCCATTTGTTCAACTTCATAACCGATTCGTTCCACGAGTTCTGGCGGCTCGAGTACTTCCGCATGGCGTCCGAAGCTGAGAATCCAGCGTTCGATTTCTTCGAGGCTTTCCAGGTCAAATTCCGCGATGAGGCTACCGTCTCGCTGCGGATGTAACTGCTGACTGGAGTGCCACCTGGCTTCACTCACATATCGGGCAACCTCTGCAGAGAAGCGAACACGGATATGATAATCGCCGTCACCCTGATACACCCCGAAGCTTCCGGCAAAATGCTCGTCCAAGCGAAAGTCCTC
Source organism: Thermogutta sp. (assembly GCF_039793925.1). Classification (GTDB taxonomy): domain Bacteria; phylum Planctomycetota; class Planctomycetia; order Pirellulales; family Thermoguttaceae; genus Thermogutta. The sequence continues at coordinate 56,036 of NZ_JBAMME010000076.1, forward strand.
AGGCATTTCGAATCGGCGATCGGTCACCTCCGCCCGGATTATCCTGTTCACCTTCCAGTGTCGTATCTCTTTTTTCCCCGGAGACCATCCCACAAGATACAGGGACCCGCGATGGTACGTCATCCCGTAAGGATGGATTTCGTAGGTGGCCGGTTCGGTGGCTTTCAGTGACTGATATTCGATCTCCAATGCACGGTGATCTTCCAGTCCTATCATAATCTGATCGATAATTTCCGCCTGTCGCGAATAGTCACAAAAGCCCACACGGGTTTGATAAAAAGCTTGGGCCATTTTTTCGACATATTTCAGCGCTCGTTCGTTGAACATGCAGCGGATTTTATTGAATGCTCGCTGAGCGGCTGACCAAAAGATCGTCCCTGCCAGCGGTTCCATAAAACACCGCGCGACATGGAGGGCAATGGCCTCGTCATAATGGAGCGGCACTCCCTTGACCGTCAGATCCCCGGCCAGTTTCCATTTCTTCCTGCCATGTTCCACCACGGTTTCTTCCAGAGGGAATCCGGCCTCCGAAAAAGCATCCAGGTCTCGACGGACAGTTTTCTCGCTAACGCCTAACTCCTCGGCCAGCTCTTTCACCGTCACGCCGTAGTGACGGCTGGACAGAATTCGGAGCATGATCCACTGACGGACAAGCGGAGAGTGCTCGGCCATGTGCGACTCCCAGATATCCTTCGAGGTGATTCCCCATCCACAGCATCGTCGTAAGAATCGATAGACCGCTTCCATCATTCCGCCCCCGTGTTCGATTATAAAACGTGGCGACGTTCGACGCCAAAGCGTTTTTCAAACCCCGCTCCGTTTTTCTGGCGCAGACAACCGCACGATAGGCCGCGGCCGTCACCGGCCTTCTCATCGAAAGATTCCTCGCCTCACACGGTATCTGCGTCACAGAAGCCGGTTCCCACACCGCAATACCGGAGTCATAAATTCGGCCAGGCTCGAGAGGTTATTGGCACACTCAAATTTTCTCAAGCGAAAAGGCGGCCCGGCGCTGGTGGCGGCATTCGGGGCAGTGCCGCCGTTCTGCCCCAGGATCCCAGACGCCGGGCCATCCCCATTCACCGTCCAAAATTAACGCACGAGGCGTCCCTCCCAAGGCAAGTCTAACCAGCAGGTTGGACAAACCACGTCCAACCGGTGTAATTTTTTGTCAGGTTCCGATGGCGGGCTTTCGGGCGGGGGAAATTCAGAAAATGAGCTCGCACCCCCCGCCCCGCATGGCTTTGATCAGATAACCGGGAATGACGATGTCTATGCTTGAACCAGGGCAGGAAACCAAGCGAGCGGCCTCCGAGGCGCAATGTTCTTGTCGTCGTGTTGTCACCGACTTTTTTACAAACAGGCCGCCTTCTACTCGCCACGAGCACGATTGAGACGAGTCAACGGAAGCGGTTCGGGGCGTTCTTCCTCGCCAGTCATGTGATACGGAAGACGATAAACGACTTCAGCTTCTTTCGTGCAAAAATATAGACATGAGGGCGAAAACGTGTCCGGATTGCCGTCCGCCCAAAATGCGTAGAATCCTGGATCCGCGTTCACTGGTCGCCGAACATAATTGTGGTTGAAAGGACTCCGCTCCGTAAGCTGCCGAACCATTGTCCAGCTACGACCTTGATCTTTACTGAGCGAAACGGCAATCTCCCCACCCGCACCAATCGGCTGTGGTCCTGGTTGGGTCGGACCGATAACCCGCCAGCCATCCTCCTCAATATAAAGTGCTCCTGTACTGTAATTGTGATTGGCCGGCGTAATTTCAGAAAACTCCCAGGTCTTGCCGTTCCAATGCGCTGTGGTCCACCACCGAGGAGCCCCTGGAGGTCCAGGCTTGTAGCTGGCAGAAGTAACATACAGAATTACCGGATGTCCGTTGTGATCTAAATCGATATCATGAATATACACTAAGCGATGCTCACTCTCATAATGACGGACCAGGGCATTGTTAACCGGATCGGTCAAGGGAACTTCGATTGGGTCGCCCTGGACGTTTTTCCATGTTTGCCCCAGGTCCTCTGTTTGCAGGTAATAAAGATTTGTGCGCCGATCGACGTTTCCCCCGAAATGGTAGTTAAACGCGGTAAAGACGAGATGCTGTCGCTGCCAACTTGTCTGGTAATGCCCACCCATCGCGGCAAATTTGACATCTGGAAGCCAGTCACGACCATCCAGGCTGCGACTGAAGTACAGCTCGCGGCCTCGTGTATATTTTGTAAATAAAAACAAAAATCCCTCGCCCGGGAACCACCATGGCTGCGGATAGGTGAGCTCGCCTTCTCGAACGCGCTCGAAGTCATCGATGCAATATGGCTTGCAGCTTTTATAAATATAACCTGGGCGACTCCGTGCTCTCCCGCTGATAAATACCCAAAGATATCCCTGGTCATCGACGGCCAGCGCCGCATTATCATGGGGATCATCCACCCCACCCTTGTCGTGTACTATCACCGGTCGTGGGACCGTCCCTTTTTCGTGATCGTAATAGGAAATCATATTGAGTAAATGCCGTTTGCCGTCCTTAGCACCGCCATAGACAAAAAACGTTTTTTTGACCTGAGGACAATAAACGGCAATTGGAACATGGTTGGCTGTATATGTTCCGAGCCCCCCGGAATACTTGTCTCCCCATTCAGTTTTCTGACCAAGCGTGAACCAGATACCGCGATAACCAGTCTCTTTCTCGGCACCCAATATCAGCGTGCCGCAATAGATGGCAAAAACCAAAAATATTAAGCCGGTCTTGCCACCAGGGAGAAAATGATGTCCTGGGCTTTTCATCATCGGACCATCCCTCGTATATGACGCTTCCGCATAAGCGCAAAGACTTGCGCAATCAATCTGGTTCTTCCCGTCCCGATGCAACGATATACTCGATGCCTCGCTCATAATCTGGATAAAGAAAAGACATCTGATATCTGTCAATCAGGCGCCGGTTACTGATGATTCGCACCGGACGTGCTGATCCTGCTGCCCGGGTTAACCGCAGGGCTTCCTGTGATGATGGAGAGAAGGTGGGCGGTGGCAAGCCAAGGCATTGACAAAGTTTCTCATAAAACTGCCGTCGCGTGACCGGGCGTCCATCCACGACGTTGACCACCTCGGGAGGCTCTGCAGCATTAGCCACAATGACGACGGCGCGGGCGGCGTCGTCTGCAAATATCAAGTTTAGAAGTGCATCCGGATCGGTGGGGAGCGGCTGCCGAGCGCGAATGTAACGCAGAAGTGGCAATCGGCCGGGACCATAAATCCCTCCCATTCTCGTGATGACGGCCTTATCCCTCCACGCAGGCGCAAGAAGGAGATCTTCCGCCTCCGCCAACGCTTGCGATGATTCACGGAGCGGTTTCCTGGGCGTTGACTCATCAACGACTTCGGTATCAGAGTCCCCGTACACCCCGGTTGAGCTCACGAGAACAATTCGCGCGGTTCGATCGCCCCAACGGCTGAGCACAGTCCTTAGACCGTCACGATACAGAGCAAACCGTGAGACTTGACTTTGACCGCCGGGGCCAACACTATAGACCAGCGTGTCACAGTAGGGAACATCGGCCAAAGTGGGCGGATCCAAAACGTCGGCGATAATCGGTTTTAATCCTAGCTCGGCCAGCGTGCGCGCCTTTGCCGGGGAGCGCGTCACTCCATACACTTCGTCTCCCTGCTGCTGCCACAGCTTGGCAATGCGCAGCCCTACATATCCGGTTCCCACCACAATGCGTCGAGCCATTCGCGTGAGCATTCCCTCGCAATTTAGGACTGCTCATTCGTTGTCGAGGGACGGATCGTCCAAAGGTGACGGCGACCAGGATGGCGGGGCGTCACCCCGTTTTAGAATGGCCAGGTAAGAACTGAGAATAATCTGTGCGGCGAGTTTGTCCACGCGTTTTTGCCTCTCCTTGCGACTGAAATTTGCCGTTCGCAGCCACGTTTCTGCTGTCTGGGTGCTGAACCGCTCGTCCATATAGACGACCGGTACACGGGTGACTGACTCCAACCACTTTCCAAATTCTCGCACCTCCAGCGATACCTCGCTTTCCGTCCCGTCACAATGGACAGGCAACCCCAGGACGAAAAGAACAACTTGTTCCTGCTGCACAAGTTTCTGAAAATAAGCCGCATCCTGCACAGCCCCCCGTCGCCGATAGACAGACCAGGGAGTGGCCAGTACCCAGCCTGGATCACTCAACGCGATCCCAATCCGCGTCTTACCGTAGTCCAGTCCGGCAATACGTCCCCGCTCGGGGAGCGGCCTTCTTTTTAGGCTCTCTTCCTCGCGTTGTTCGTTTGCCGCTTCGTTATTCATCATTTTCTTTTATATTGCTGCTAATCAATATCCTGGAGCTCCAGGACGCTTTTTCTGGACCCACAGATAGTAATCAAACAACTTCAACTTCGACGCGGCTTCGCGATCCAGGAATGCGATCGTATCGCGATGAAGTTGTAAAGCGCTGGCCGTCACCATACTCGTCACCGGCCCTTCGATGGCGGCCGCCACCGCATCTGCCTTGGCAGCGCCGTGCGCCAGCAGGATGATTCGCCGCGCCTCGAGAATTGTGCCCACTCCCATGGTGATAGCATAAATCGGTAATTCTTCACCCTCATCAAAAAGATCCTTAATCTCCGCCAATCGTCGTTCGGATAATGTCTTAATTCTCGTCCGCGAACCAAGGGAACTGCCCGGTTCGTTGAACGCGATGTGCCCGTCTGTCCCAATTCCCAGAATTTGCAAATCGATCCCACCGCACTCTTTGATCCGCTGCTCGTACCAAGCACAAAAAGCGCGGTAATTTTTTGCCGTACCAGACGGCATATAGATATTTTGCGGTGAAAGATTCACATATTTAAAGAAGTTCTCGTGCATGAAATAGTACTGGCTTTGTGGGTGATCCTTTCCCAGACCGACATATTCATCCAGATTGAAGGTTGTCACCTGAGAAAAATCGAGCAACCCTTCTTTGAACATCCGCACAAGTTCCCGGTATAACCCAATGTGGGTGTTGCCCACAGCCAAGCCGAGAACGGCGTTTGGTTTCGCATTGAGGACACTGGCGACAGCCTCGGCAGCCGCCCGACACATTTCTTCGTAAGTTTCTTTGATGACTACTTCCATGATCCGTCTCCCTCAACGGATGAACCCGCCGCGAACCTTGACCCCGGTCACTCCTCCAGCGAACACAAGCACTTCCCGTCTATCAACCAACTTGCCGGACAGTCTCTCACTCATTCCACTTTTCTGCTAAGTCTCATATAGGCCTGCGTTTGACTCTGATCAAATGCTCCTTCATGATAATATTACTTGAGTGTCAGGCCTACATGGGGCTTTGTCAAGCTGATGGAACCGCCTGCGCCACAAGGCAACTTGCAGCCTCATCAACTCTGTTCGGAGGCGTTCGCTCTTAGGGGTTCAGGAAGAATTTAGGCAAACAGGAGGACAGAGATGACAAGCACCACCGCGCCGTCGCGGCCAGCCGCCTTGGTCACCGGGGGATCCCGGGGAATCGGTGCAGCAATCGCGTTGAAGCTGGGGGAACTGGGATATCATGTCTTCGTCAACTATGCCACACGGCCTGATGCCGCCGAGGCAGTCGTCGCGTCTATCATAGGAAAAGGGGGATCTGCGGAAGCTGTCCAGGGTGACGTCGGAAGCGCCGCGGACCGCGACAGAATGAGCGCTCGTCTTGAAAACTTTGGTCGCTGGGACGTGCTCGTCAACAACGCGGGGATTACCTCCGTGGGCAGAAGGGATATCCTGGAGGCCACCGAGGATAGCTGGGACCGCGTTTTCGCCACCAATCTTAAAGGCCCGTTTTTCCTTTCCCAAGCCGCCGCTCGCAGGATGATTGATTTCATCCGGGCGGGAAGGCAGGAAAAAGGGTACATCATTAATATCTCTTCTATTTCTGCGTTCGCCGTCTCAACAAATCGGGCGGACTACTGCCTGACCAAAGCCGCAATGCACATGATTACACAGCTCGTCGCCCAGCGACTTGCCGAGGAA
>NZ_JBAMME010000077.1:0-1484 GCF_039793925.1 Thermogutta sp.
TTCAATACATTATCTATCTATGGATAGTTATAACCCTTTTGGATAGCAACGCGAACCCAGCCCATCGGCACTGTGATAGCTCCGTTGTCACGGGGCTCAGTCGCTCTTTTGCCCTCTCGACTATCTCTCGTGAGGGGGGCCGATTTCTAAGATAGGGTACCATCACGCATTCTCTCGGCGTTCAATTGAATTTAAGATGAACCCGCTTTATGATCGATCCGTAATGCTGGCATGTGCAGCGTTCACAACTCATAGAATCTCGGCCAAGGCCCTCTTTAGGTCCGCAAGCGCCGCGTCGCGGACATTCATCACGTAATGCGCGTTCTCCTTCCCCATCTCGATCAGCGTATCCGCATCGTACTGCGCAAGCTTTCCGACGAAGTCGTAGGAGTCGATGAACGCCACCTCGTTCGGGAGCGCTAGGCCCGTCACCGAGGTGTGGTAGTTGAACGGCACGTTGCCGGCGATCGCGAAGTCCAGCCTCTTCACGTTGATCCCGGATTGGAGGACATTGGGGCTGCCGTAGTTCAGCCCAACGTGTCCCTCCGCCAGCTTGGCCAAGAATTCATCCCTCGGAAGGTTGGGGATGTGGATGGCACCGGGAACCTGCCTGCCGATGCTGACGAATTCGACCTTTATGCCGTTCCTCGCTAGAGCTGCGGATGTCACCTCTATGAGTTTCTGAGGAAGGTCCCGCGTGCCGATCATGTTCACGACGATCCTGTCCCGGGGCTTCCTCGAGAAATCCAGCTGATTCCTCGGAGGACATATAGTGGGAAATACCGCGATGCGAGTTCCGATGCCGTCGAGTTCATACAGATATCTGTCCCTGTAAGTGGGCACTATGATCAATTTTAACTCGTGTCTTCTAAGCGCCTCTCTGGCCCTCCTCCTGAGCAATCCTGAGAGCGCGCCCACGACGTGGCGCCCGTAGGGGTGTTCTGCGTAGAAATCGCCGCTTATGAGCACGATGGGTGCGCTGGCATGGCGCCCGCCCAAGCAGCGCCTGAGCATTACGAGCCCTCTTATGTTGTCGACGACGACCAGCGAATCGCCTTTCAGATCTTCATGCAGGCGATTAGGGCAGCCCACATATCCAAACCGAAATTCCCTGAACATTCCGGTGAGCTTCTGTGATCTTAGCACCGCGGATGCCGAGGCAACGCCCGCGAGCAATCTTGAAGCTATGGAGTCGAAGTCCTCCACTTTATAGATGACCAGATCGTCAACATGAATTAACTGTGATACTTCATGCAATAGGCACTCCCTGCCGAGGTTTCCGCCGGAGTACTCCGCGATGGTGCGGCTGTTCCTCCATGTGACATGGATCAGCCTCACGGACCTCCCAGGAGCCCGGTCGCCTTAAAAGGCTGCAGGAAACTCGCTCCATGGACGCACAGAATTTAAGGCAGTCCGTCCTCCTCAATGTCCGTGATCCTGGCCACCTACCTCCCGTTCTACAGGATCCACGAGGTCGATGAGTA
>NZ_JBAMME010000078.1:0-11923 GCF_039793925.1 Thermogutta sp.
GAACCAAGGTGAGGAAGAAGTTCACGATCCCTGCGCCGACGGCGGAGAGGGGGAACACCGCCGCAGGAATGAAGACACGTCCCAGAAGCGGCGAGCCCCAGACCAGCTGGTTGACCGCATAGGTAGTGGTTTGGGAGAAAAACTCGAACACCATGAGCCCCGAGAGAACGTACACGGGGTAACGGGGGAGGCGTTCCCCGAAGAGGGTCGAAAACGCCACGGTAAGCACGACCATGTGCAAAAGGGGGTTGAGGAGTGTCCAAAAAACCCCGAGGAGGGAGCGCTTGTAGCGCGTCGTGATGCTCATGGCCACTAGCATGCGCAAAAGGTCGGGGTACGCTCGCAGCTCCAGGGCGCTTTCAACCATGGGGTGGCGCCGCTCCTCGGAATCGTAAATAAGTTTCTCCCTCACCGCTGTCGCCTCCGTTTTTTCAGCTTAGCCCAAAACAGCCGCCGGTTGCGCTCGTAAAGCTCGAGGTAGGTTTTGTCGCCGAGTTTGGAGAAGGAGGCTCCCTGGAAATGGTACACGAAGCTATCGAGGCGGCAGCGAAGCTCGTACCCGGCTTCCCGCAGCCTCTCGGAAAGGTCGTCGTCCTCGAAAAGGCCAGGGGAGAAGTCCTCGTCGAGGCCGCCCATCTCCTCCCAGACCTCCCGCCGTATGGCAGCGCAAAAGAGGGCCACCATGGGAAGAGGCAGCCAGCGGCGAAAATGCTTCCGGGCGCGGTACGCCACCCACAGGGGCAGCTCCTCCCACGAGCGCACGGGGCAACGGACGCGGGCCTGGTTGGCGACCCCGTTGGAGACCGGCCCCACAAGGCCGACCTTGGGGTTCCGCAAGAGCTCCTCCACCAGAGGCTCCAGCCACGCCGGCGTCAGGACCGTGTCGTTGTTGAGGAAAACGAGGATCTCGCCCCGGGCTGCTCGCGCCCCCTGGTTGCACGCTGCCGGGAAGCCGAGGTTTTGGGCGTTGCGGATGATTCGCACCCGCGGTTCCCGTTTGGCCCAGCCCTCGAGGATCTCCATGGTCTCATCGCTGGACCCGTTGTCCACCACCACGACTTCGAAGCACGGATACGCGGTGAAAGCAAAGAGGCTTTTCAGGCAAAGTTGCGTCACTCGAGCCCCGTTGTGAGTCACGACGACGAGGGACACCAGGGGATCTTCGCCCGGTCCGCGGGCTCCCTTCGATGGTGTTCCGTTGGAGCCGTCACCGCCAGCGCTGCCCCAAGGGTTGCTCTCTGTTGGGTAGCGAGCAAGCAGCGGGAGCGGCACCGCAGCCAATGGCGGGTCGTTTTCGGGAGTTAGGTGGGTGCCGGGTGCATTGGGCCGTCGGTAAGGGAAAGCTTGCAACAACCTGCGCCGCCAGCTCCACGGGAGGTGACGGGCGACGAGAAAAGCCACTGTAGCCCGTGGCCGGGAAAGCCACAGCTGCCGCGGGAAAACCACACACGCCGCCCCCTTCGCCAGCCGCAGGTCTCGCCGTCGCGTCGCCACGCTGAGATTGTAGCGGCATCGCAAGCATGGCCTATCAAGACCACGCTTCCTCGAAGGCGCAAGGCACTGCCACGGGTGGGGGCGATTTTCCGGTGCTGGACCCCATCTCGTGCCGATGCGAGAGACCGCGGCGATTTTCCACGCGAGGGCCCGTGAGGCGCCGATACTTTTGCTCGGCCCGGGATCCGAAGCAGGATTTTTCGCCAGACACGTCGAGTGCAACCTGGCAAAGCAGGTGAGAGCAAAACCTGGGCTGGAGGTGCCGGCATCCTCGCCGGCTCTTTTCAGTTGTGCGTGAGCACCAGTAGTGGAGCTCTACCTTTCCGGGTATTTCCCGCCTTTCCGGGGTGGACCGGCGGCTGCTTCGGAATGTCGGTCGCGAAGGAGTTTCACCCTCCCTCAAGCGCATTTTGACGGCGCGACCACCCCGGTTTGGAAACTTCCTCCATGAGGCAGCGGTTCGTTGCGCTTCTGGGCTCGGAAGCATAAAATCGCCTCCGGGTGCTGGGGGACTTGGAGCCATGGAAGAAGAACGGGAGAAGGTCAACGCCCAGAGGCTTCGGTGTTTGCCGCCAGTATCCAACGACGCCGAGCTCGTCTTCGTGGTTGGGTGCCCGACCTCGGGCACCAGTGCTCTCGCTTGGGCCCTAGCCCAGCACAGCGCCCTGTTGACTGACTCCGAGTCCAATTTCCTCTACTCCCTTTTTTCCAGTGGGGCGATCGAGAAGGCCTGGGAGGTGTCTTCGCGAGTCGAGAAGGGGTTCGTGCAGCGGTTCCAGGTCACGCGCGGGGAGTTTTACCAGGCGGCGTGTTTGGGCTTTGCGAGCCTTTTCAAAGGCGCTGCGGGCGCAAAGAGGTGGGTAGACCAGTCACCGGAAAACGTTCTCGTTGCCGATCAACTTGCGGTTGGGTTTCCCAAGGCAAAGTTCGTTCAGGTGGTCAGGGACGGAAGGGCCGTTGTGCGATCGATGCTCGGCTCCGGGTTCGCAGAGCCGTGGGCAAGCGATGCTGCCGAGGCCTGCAAGACCTGGGCGTTCTATGTGGACACCGGTCTCGCCAAGGCCCGGGAGCTGGGCGACAAAATGATCACGGTGCCGCACCGCGCGATGGTGCTTCAGCCCCGGCGGGTCATGCGTGCTGTGCTAGCCTTTTTGGGCCTTGCCTACGAGGACGGACCGGCACAATTTCTTAGCGAATCGAGGGTCAATTCGAGCTTCGGGGCGCGGACCCAGGTGCCGCTGGATGAACGGGCGAGGGCACGATTGGTGGCGGCCATCCCGGAAGGGTGGTCGGACAAGCTGGAAGCCTGCTTTGTTCGCCATGCTTCGTGGGCCCAAGAGAGGTACCTTCAGCTCGAACGCCAATGGCTTGGGGAACAGCCCTCGTGGGAATCGGTTATTTCGGAGGAGTCGTTAGCCCTTCCCGGGGGAACCAAAGCTTGAGGGTTCCCTTTGGGTTGAGGGATCTTTGGCCCTGGTCTCGAGGCCTTGGGAAGCACGCCGATTTCTCGTTCCGGCGGCGAAAATAACCAGGGCTACCAAAAGTCTGAGCATTGGAGAGACCGTCGTTGTTTAGAATGCGTGCTGGAGGGACGCGATGTCAAAGGTGAAGGCTGTCATTTGGAACCTGCCGGTGCTGCGAAGCATTTTGCGCCGCCTGGATACGTTGGAGCGGCAAGTTGCGGCGCTTGCCGAAGGTGTGAATCAGATCACCGCGGCGGCCCCCCCGGTAAGCCCGAAGGAAGAAACCGCGCTCGACGCGCTCCTTTTGACCGCGAAACAGTGGGAAGGTTTTGCCCAAGAGCTCGAGAGGACGCTGCCAGAGCAAGAGCTTCTCTCGCTGCTTTGGTCGCTTCAAAGTCTCGTGGGAAAGCTCGCCTTTGCGCGGGAGGAGCGATCACGAAAGTTTTTTTACGGAACCCAAAAACTTGGGTTTTCTCTCGTTCCCGTCACCTACGAGTCCCCTGTACCTCGCGTTGACGCCATTCCTCCCTGGGTTTGGCGCCATCGTTTCGACCTCACCCCAGCCTTTCGCCTTCCTACGGCCCCCCAGTGGGAGCTTTTGGAACGGATCGCCCACTGGGGGGAGGAGATGAGCACCACCCCGGAAGAAGCGGAGTCAGGCTACTTTTGGAAGAATAACGCCTTTGGACCGGTGGAAGCGGTGATCTATCACTGCATGATCCGCGAGTTTAAGCCACGGAGAGTTTTGGAGGTTGGGGCTGGCTACTCCACCCTGGTGGCGGTGAAGGCAGCGGCCATGAACGGGACGACGAGAGTCGAGGCCGTAGATCCCTACCCGCGACCTTTTTTGCGTAACTGCCCAGGGGTTTTCAGGCTTTGGGAGCGGCCGGTTCAGGACGTGCCCCTGAGCAATTTCGAAAGGCTCGAGGCAAACGATATCCTCTTTGTCGACTCGAGCCACGTGTGCGCCACGGGCTCGGATGTAAATTTCATCGTGTTCGAGGTGTTGCCCCGCCTCAAGCCGGGGGTCTTGGTTCATTTTCATGATATTTTTCTCCCATGGGAGTACCCCGAGCCCTGGCTTAAGGAGCTGAGAATCTTCTACAACGAGCAGTACCTGCTTCTGGCCTTTCTTATGTTCAACGAAGCCTATGAGGCTCTTCTGGCTACTCGACTTCTGACCATGGAAAACGAAGAACGAATCAGGAAGCTGTTTCCGTTTCTTCCATGGATTAAGGCGTGCAGTTTCTGGATGCGCCGCAAACCTGCGGCCGAGGGCTGCGGCGCAGTTCCTGGGGAGGCGTAAGCGCGACGGGCGGCACGGCTTAAAGGCAGGTTCTACGCGCGGCTTTCGTGCTGGGGTTGCCTCGGGGCAACAAGGGAGAAAACCAGGAACGCTTGGAAAACGCAAGGCCTTCGCCACCCTGGCAGAAAGCGCGAACGCGTCGTTGGGAATTGAGGGCGGTCATTTTTTGTGGCTTAGCTCGTCAGGTGCCTGGTAAATGCTCAGGCGGAAACGCGGTCGGGACCGTGGTAACGCCGCGCGAATTTTCCCGAAGCGCTCCAACCGCTAAAAGTGGCTGTGGGCTCTTTCTGCCAACTCTCTCTGGCTGTGGGCGGCGGAACTCTTCCCGTGGTGAGAACTTTCCTGCCCGACACCTTTGCGCTGGTATAATCCGCAATGTGGTGGCCGGTAGAATGCCGAGTTCCGGGCGAGCGCCTCGGTTAGCGGTGGTCATTCCCTGTTACAGGGTCCGGGCTCACATCCTTTCCGTTATCGCGCGCATTGGGCCCGAGGTTGAGCGAATCTTCGTGGTGGACGACGCCTGCCCGGAGGGCAGTGGCGCCCTGGTGGCAGAGGCGGCTCGTGACTCCAGAGTGGACGTCATCTTCCACCAACGGAACCAAGGCGTTGGCGGTGCAACTGTAACAGGGTATCTCAAGGCTCTCGAATCCGGCGCTGAGGTTATTGTCAAGCTCGATGGCGACGGCCAAATGGACCCTGTCCTCATCCCAGCCCTGGTGGCGCCGATTCTGGAGGGTCACGCTGATTACACCAAGGGGAACCGCTTTCACAACGTCGAAGATACCAGGACGATGCCATTCGCTCGATTGATAGGAAACGCCTTGCTCTCGTTCCTTTCGAAACTATCCACCGGCTATTGGCACATCTTCGACCCCACCAATGGCTTTACCGCGATTCACGCTGCCGTTCTGCGGCAGCTGCCTCTTTCGAAGTTGAGCCGCAGGTTCTTCTTCGAATCGGATGTCTTGTTTCGTTTGAATACAGTCCGGGCTAAGGTCCTAGATATTCCAATGCCGGCTAGTTACGGCAGCGAAACGAGTAACCTATCAATATGGAAAAGCATACCCGAGTTCTTCATCAAACATATGATCAACATGAGCAAGCGAATAATTTATAACTATTTTCTCCGAGACTTTTCCCTCGCTTCTCTTGAGATCGTTTTCGGTTTACTGCTTTTCTTTTTTGGAGTAGGATTCGGCGCTGTGGCGTGGCGAACGTCCCTGGAGACAGGTGAGCCGGCCACTGCCGGGACCGTGATGCTGGCCACCCTTCCGATTCTCATGGGGTTACAACTCATTTTGGCGTTTCTCGCTTATGACATCGCCAATGAGCCGGATCAGGCCCTTTATCCGCTGATCCAAAGGCTTTTCCAAGCTCGGGAGCGTATAGAAAGGGGAAGGCTGCAGTGACGAGCTTTCTCACCAGAATGTTGCGTCATCCTGAGCTTCCTCAAGACCCTGAAGATCCCCGGCGTATGGTCGTTCATCGGAACATCGTCTGTTCCAAGGTGATGTTTCGCCGGGTCATTGAAGAAATTCACGAGTTGTGCCACGTTTTGGATCAACGATTCTTTGGCACAACACCAGGTCTGCGGGTCGAGCTCGGAGCTGGCTCATGGCCCATGTGCGAAACGTTTCCGGACGTTGTTGCCACCGATATTGTATTTGCCCCGCACCTCGACTGTGTGGCGAGCGCTATGACTCTTCCCTTTACGGATAGAAGCGTGCGTGTGCTCTTCGGCCAGAACGTTTTTCATCATCTGCCGTCTCCTGAAAGGTTTCTAGAAGAGGTAACGCGTGTGGTTCGCCCGGGAGGTGGAGTTATCTTGATTGAGCCTTTTTTTGGACCCCTGGCGGCTTTTATCTATCCGAGATTGTTCGCCAGTGAGGGTTTCGATAAGCGTCAAGAAAAATGGAGCACTCCCGGCGCCGGCGTGATGGCAAACGCTAATCAGGCTTTGGCGTTCGTGGTGTTTTTCCGTGACAGGGCAGAGTTTGTGTCACGCTACCCGCAGTTGGAGTTCGTGCACTGGGAGCCGCTTACCAACTGGCTTCGCTATTTGCTTTCGGGGGGATGTAATTTTAAACAAGTCGTTCCAGGAGTTTTGGTTCCAGTTTTGCGATTTGCGGAAAAGCTGGTCGCCCCCCTGCGGCAATTACTTGCACTCCACATGGTTGTGGTGCTGAGGGTACAGAAAGGGAGGTGAGGTGAGATCGCCTCATGAACCCGGGAGAAGGTCCGGGGGTTTTGTCGCGATTACCGGTGCCAACGGGTACATAGGGTCAGCGCTGGTTGCCGCTGCGGTCGAGAAAGGTTGTCGAGTTTTAGCCCTCTCCCGGAAACCGGTAAGCGTGCCTGTGGGCGTCTGGATGGCCTACGACTTGCGAGGGGCGCCGCCGGAGCTTCCCGAAGACACCCAGGCTGTGGTGCACCTTGCCGCGGATGTTGAAGGTAGAGAGAGAAGCGAAGAGGAGGAGGTAGAGGCAGCCAAGGCGTTGGCCTCGGCGGCGGAGAAGGTTGGCGCCCGGTTTATCTTTGTTTCGAGCCTGAGCGCCTCGCCAAAGGCGCCAAGGCGCTATGGCCGAGTCAAGTGGGCCATCGAGCGTGAACTGCTCCCGCGTGGGCATGTCGTCGTGCGCCCCGGGCTCGTGTACGGTGGCAGCCGACCTGGAGGCCTTTACGCGCAGCTTTTACAATTCTTGCAAAAATCACCGGCGTACCCATGGTTTTTTCCTCCTTTGATGGTACGCCTTATTCACGTGGAGGAGCTGGTAGAAGCTATCCTCAAACTTTCGGTGCTGCCTCGCGCACCGCTCGGGCTTGTACCCGACATTGGGGGACGCACCGTCGAGGAGTTGGCGAAAGTTCTCCGGAGACCAGAACTGGTCCCAAGGCCCGGGGTTTACCCCCTCGCTGGCCCGCCGGTGGCGTTTTCCCGGGTGCTTCAAATGATGGCTCGGTACCGCCTGCGCCGGTGCTTAATCCCAATCCCGGTACCTACCGGTCCTTTTCTTGCGGTGCTTAGATTAGCAGGCGCTTTCTTTCCACGCTTGGGTGACATGGAACGACGCCTTCGCTCCTTGCGTGAGTCTGGAACTGCTTCTGCGTCATGCCATACGCAGCTGGAAGTTTCTCTCCGCGACCCTGTTGACGGGCTTCATCCCAGCGGATCAGGTCGACGCCGACAACTCTTGCTGGAAGGCTTCTTTCTTTTGCGGTATATTTTTTCGACCCGCCCCCCTGTTTTCTTCTTGCGAGTTTACGTTCGGGGCGTGGAAGAAGCCCTGGGCGGGAAGCCCTTGGGCAAACCGTGGTGGGTTGGACCGGGTTGGAGGCTTTTGCCTCTTTTGGATTTGGCCTCTCGTCACCTGGCGAACCTCGCACCATGGAGAACGCGCCTGGAGGTGGCCCTGCGCGTGGGAGAATGCCACCCAGCGCTTTTCCAGCACCTTGTCGTAACTAAAGCTCGGCATCGCTGGGCGGTGACCCTGGAGATGCTTTTCGCTCTCGCATTGGAAGCGTTTAAGCGTGCTGCATATTTGGCCACGAGGTTTTGCCTCGCATTGACGAACTCTCGGAGGGTCCGTTGACCGCTCAGGTCATCGTTGTGGGTTCCGGGCCCGCTGGTGTATCCGCAGCTTGGCCGCTGGTGAAGGCCGGGGCAAAGGTGCTTTTGGTGGATGGAGGTACAGCCGTTCCGCTTCCACAGGGTGAAGGCTCGTATTTCGAACTTCGCACCGACCAACAAAGTCACTGGCGCTTTTTTCTCGGAGCCAACTTTTACGCTCTCAAGCAGGCAGGCGACGTCTCTCCAAAACTGCGGGTACCGGGCCTAGCTCCTACCTTCGCCGGTTTTACGGATCGTTTCCCGGTGGCGGTAGAGGACTTTAAGCTCTTTGGGTCCCTGGCAAGGGGAGGCCTCTCCAACGCTTGGGGGGCTGGGGTCGCGGGGTTTACCCAAGCAGAGCTGGCGGCGCTCCCCGTTCCTTATGGCGAGGTCCGCCGGGGGCTCCAGGCGGTAACCAAGAGAATTGGCGTCCATGGGGAGGTTGCCGACGACCTTGGGGAGTTTTTCGGCAGCGGATTCCATCTCCAGCCTCCTCCCCCTCTGGAGCTGCCGGCACAGGTTCTGCTATCCCGATACCAACGACAGAAAAAAATTTTTGGTGCTTTCGTGTTAGGGAGGGGCCGCAACGCTGTCCTTACGGAACCAAAAGGCGACAGGCTTCCGTGTAATCTTTGCGGTTTGTGCCTTTATGGCTGCAGCCGAAAAGCTATTTACAACGCTGCCTTCGACCTCGAAGAGCTTGAAAAGCACGAGAACTTTCGCTACGTTCCGCGCGTCCTGGTAGAAGAGCTGATGAGGGTGGGTGAAGAGTGGGAGGTGCGGGGGCGAAACCTCGAAAACAGAGCCCCTGTGGCGTTGCGGGCACCTGCGGTGGTGCTCGCCTGCGGTGCTGTAGGCACTGGTTTTCTGGTGCTCAAAGCCCTGCGGCTCGTCGGCATTCCTATCCGTCTTCTCTCTTCTCCGGTAGCGGCCTTTGCCCTCCTGATACCGAACCTTCTGGGGTGTCCGACGAGGCAAGAAAGCTTCGGTCTTTCGCAGTTAGCGTTTAAGTTATCTTTCGATCCTAAGCTCTACGCCTTTGGGAATCTCTTTAGCACTTCTGGGTTGCCGCCGAGTGAGTTTTTGCTGCGGTCGCCCCTTTTTCTACCAACTTCCCGTCGGCTTTTCCGTTACTTCTTGCCCGCTATGCTCGTGGGGAATTGTTTTTTTCCGAGCGTCTTCAGCCGTCATGAGATGGAGCTTTGCGGGGATGGTAGCTTGCGGATCTCCGGGGGGTATAGCGCTGAGTTTCCCGCCATTGCCAGAAAAACCCATAAGGCATTGAGACGGGCGTTCTTTTCGTGTGGCGCCTGGCTTCTTCCGAAGAGCTTTCGCGTCGCCCCTCCGGGTAGCGATATCCATTATGCCGGTACCGTTCCCCTCCGCTCCTCCCCGCAGCCTCATGAGGCGCTTCCCTCGGGTGAGGTGGCGGGGTTGCCCGGGGTGTGGGTCGCGGATGCCGCAGCCCTCCCAGAACTGCCCGCCAAGCCTCATACGCTTCTCGTTATGGCACTAGCCGACCGTGTGGGCAGGGAGGTGGCGCGGCGCCTTAAAGCATACGCCAAGGGGAGAATACCCAATGACTAAGCACTCGTCCGAGGAAAAAAGCCCGAAGGAGATTTTCTTCGTTCTCGCGTTGTTGGTGGGTGGAGTAGTGACTTGTGTTGGGTTTACTCAAGCTGGCCTTTTCCGGCAGGCTACCTGGCGGCCAGAAGGCCTAGCGAGCCTGGCTGCGCTGGAAATACCCGTTTTGGCTTTGGCGCTAGCGTGTCGGTTCATGGCCGGAGCTCAGGGGTGGTTGCCCTGGGTAAGTTGCCTCGTGGGGGCAATCGTCTTGTTCGGCGCGGGAGCTGTTTTGAGCGTCGGCGGCATTGTCGTGGGAGCTTGGGCCCTCGGTGACCTTCTTTGGCCGTCAGCTAGGGATAGGCTCCCTGTTGATTGGTTTCCCGTCGTTGCGGTTTATGGCTTTGGGATACTTGCTATCACGGTGTCGGCGTTGTTGCACTTTCCGATAAACAGCCCTCTTTTTTACGGAGCGCTGGGCTTGTTCATAGGCTTCCTTCAGATCAAACGTCTTAAGGAGCTTTGCCACGGTTTGAAGGCTCGTTGGCAAAACAACGCCAGTACACAAGCCGCGGAAGGGCGATGGCCATGGATCATCGGCGGGATCCTTTTGGTCCACGCAGCGGTGGCGGCGCTTCCTGAGCGGGGGCATGACGCACTCGCAATGCATTTATTCATTCCCAGCTATGTATATTACCACGGCTCCTGGTCCTTCGACGCCGCTAACTTTGCCTTTGCCGTTATGCCACTGGGTGCCGATTCCCTGTTCACGGTTGCTTTTCTCTTTGCCGGTGAAAAAGCTGCCCGCCTCCTGAATTTCGCTTTTTTTACGCTGACCGTGTGGCTTCTTCACCGCGCCCTAAGAGCGGTTTGCAAGGGTGACGGGGCTTATATGCTGACGGCACTGTTTTGCACCATTCCACTTGCCTTCCTCGTCAACGTAACACTTTTTGTGGAAAACGCTCTCGCCATGTTTTTCGTTGCAGCAATCACCCTGGTGCTTGGCTACTTTGATATGCAAATTAGTGAACGAGTTCGAGTAGTTGCACTTATTTGCAGTGCCGCGCTAGCAACCAAAGCAACGGCTATCTTTTTCGTAGTTCCGGTGATGGTCATTGCTTTCGTTTTAATATTTTCCCAAAGCCGAAGGGCGATAGTAGACCTTGGCGCAAGTGTTGGATTTCTTCTCCCTGGTGTTCATCCATATCTCTACGCATGGATTGCGACGGGAAACCCGGTATTTCCATTCTTCAATGCGATGTTTCGCTCTCCGCTATTCGTTTCGGATAAGAATTTCGCCAATACACTATTTCCTGGTGGGCTTTCATGGGATTTGTTGTACCGGTACACGTTCTACTCTGGGAGATACCTTGAGGGCCAGAATGGCGTCTTTGGGTTTCAGTTCCTTACGTTCGTTTTTGCGGCGTTGTGGTCTCTTTGGCGTTATCGGTCGCGGAGAGGAGCGCTGGCGTTTATTGTGACTGTACTATTTGTTGTTGGTGTGTCGGCCGGGACGCAGTATATTCGTTATCTCTTTCCTATTTTGGGGGTATTTACAATTGTGGTTGCTGAGGCTTTTCGTGCAGAGATGCCCTTGACCCGTAGTGTTGTCTCGGGTTTTAGTTGGGTTTTAATGGGAATGAACTTGTGGTTTGCACCCGGAGCGTCTTGGCAACTTTCGGGTTTCGACGTTCGTGCTGCCATTTCGAAAAATAAAGCTGAGGAGCTGGTGAGGATGAGCGTAGGTGCGAAGGTGTTGAACAAAGTTGTGAGTGCACTGGCTCCGGAAGGGCGCGTGGCCTATTTTGGTGGGTTTGTTGGTGTTGATCTGAAGCCAGCAGGCTTGTCGGCGAGCTGGTACAATTCGTCCTTTTGGCATTCCTTACTGCGGGCGAAGGATTTGCCTGACGTCATGGAGGTTTTTCGAGCGCGGGCGATAACGCACGCGGTTGTGCAAGATGGGAGTTTACGCTGGATGCCGGCTGTGGGGGAACTTCTCAGTGTGCATGGCAGAGAGGTGGAGCGGGTGGGTGGGGCTGTGCTCTACAGGATTTCTCCGGAGGTCAGCTACGGTCCGCGGTTGGACCCTAGCGGCTCATCTCCCAGGCTTCCCTCGGAGGGAAACTCCTTGGACCTCGGTTCGGGAAATCAGCAGAGTTGGGTGTTTTTGCTGAAACCGGGTACCAAGTTTTTGTGGGTAGAAACCGCTTATCGTTGCAGCAATGACCAGACCTGGCTCGGGGTGCAGGTGAACTGGTTGGGGAAAGGTGGCCAAGGGATGGGCGTGGTTTCCAGTATCTTTGGCTGTCAGCACCTGGGAGAGAGGAAGGAAGGAGTGGAGTTCCGGGTGCCCGAGAGCGCCGAGGGGCTTATCTTGAGCCTGAAGGCTCCCACCGCTGGAGCTGTTACAGTTTTGGGAACAGCAGTGCGGACGGGACCGTTCCCAGCCAGTCCTGGGGATTCTTGAGCAGGAACGTCGTGGTTTAGCGA
>NZ_JBAMME010000079.1:0-482 GCF_039793925.1 Thermogutta sp.
CGGCTTGTTGTGATGTGAACGGAGGTACTACCATGAAAAAGTCGTCTTTGTTCACAGCGATCATCATCGCATCACTGGTGCTCGGCAATTTGCTCTCTATCGTATCAGCGGTTCCAGGAAGTGTAGCCCCACCACTTCCCATTACCCCTACGCCAACCACTGTGCCTGTAACCCCCATCGGGAGGAACCAGGGCATCGCTGCGCCACCTACCCCTGGCGAATCGCGACCCCAGGTAGAGCAGGCCCGCGCCCGCCAGGCCATTGACGCTGTGCTGGAGAAGTACCTGCGCTACTGGGGCCCGCGCTACCGGGTGGCACCGGTCGAGGTCGCCGTGGAAGGCGAATGGGCCCATGGAGTGGCCCAGTGGCAGAGCGAAGCCAGGACGCTGAGTGGCCCGATCCACATCCTGGCCCACCGCCTGCCGGACGGCACCTGGCAGGCGCTGCTGCCCGGCACTGACGGGCTTTACCTCCAATGGCTG
>NZ_JBAMME010000079.1:492-1463 GCF_039793925.1 Thermogutta sp.
GCGCCTGGTGCCGGCAGGCGAGAAAAGCCAATTGCGCATGCAGGCTGCCGAAGCCGAGGCCTTGCGGAGGCCCCAGGAGATGCCTGCAATTCCATTGGCTGCGACTGCAATGCCGCAAGGCGGGAAGGAAGCAAGCAGGACTGCTGAGCTTACTTCTGGACCGATGCAGCCGACAGTAACACCAACACCCATTCTATGGTTTTCTGGGGAAAGGTGGAAAACATATACGAGCTCGGAGTTCGGGTATTCCTTTAAATATCCATCCGTTTTGCAGCTCCAAGAGGTCAAGCAATGGCAAAATAATAACATTCCCAGCGATCTATGGATTGGAGGAAGTGTTCACCTAATAACCCGAATTCCCCCACTTCCTGAAGACGTTCTCTTATCCATTTGGAAAGATGCAACCAGAATTACGCTCTCCCAAGGAATTGAGGCGCTGAGATTGGAACGATTAAGCGAACCAATTGGTGGGGGGACGCCGCGCTTAGCCATTGAGTACCTAATCAGGGCTAAGGGTGCAGATTTTTTCTTGGTATATGATCCGCCTGTGCCTTCGGATGAGGACAAACGAATCTTTGAGACGATAGCATCCACATTTATCATTTTACCGAAGCGAGCATATACACCTCCTATAGAAACCCAATCTGTAGGGACTCTAGCCGCGCAAACAGACGGTTTTGACTTTCCGGTTGACCCCCGTGACGGCAGTTCAGGCCGTCCACCATGGTATGCGAGCTATAATGTACGAAACCCATATGTGTCCGGCTGGTCTAACTGTTACAACAAGCCTCTTAGCCAGCTCCAACACGCTGGGGAAGATTGGTTCCGTTCTGCTGGTTCTAATGTATATGCTATAGCCAATGGACGTGTCATCTGGTCGGACAAGAATGCTAACTACCCCGGTGGAGTCATCATTATAGAACACACTTTGCCCTCTGGTGTTTCTAACCCATGGGGGGGAAACCTGCTCT
>NZ_JBAMME010000080.1:0-1456 GCF_039793925.1 Thermogutta sp.
CTTGGCGTGTGCACGGCCGGGCCGTGGGTTCCCATTTTCGATGTTCTACCATGCGTATTTCTACGATGACGCAAGCAAGACCAGCTGTGGCATGAGCGGTTCGGGAGGCAAAGGAGATCCCACGGCCACCAACGAGCGAGGCCCCAAAAGTAGGAGTAACCCAAAAGGCGATGAGTGCAGACCAATACCTGACACTGAAAAGGATCCATCGAAGGGCGAGTGCGTCATGAAGTGCTGCCGGGAGCGGGCGAACAAGGCGGTGTGGGTCCCTTTTGCGGCTGCAAAGGCGGCCCATGATTGCTTCGGTCTCGTCGAGTATTGCCAGGCCAAGTGTTGCATCTGTCCTCCCGTCAAGCCACCTCGGGACAGGTTTGGAAGGCCGCAATGATGACTCAGCGTCAAGTGCGGCTGTGGTTGGTTCGGGTTTTGGCCGCTTGCGGTGCCGCTGGGTTATTGACCTCCTGCCATTACAGGCGCTTTAACGCCGGGGGTTATTTGGCAGTAAGAATAGAAAGGGAGGATGTACGCAGGTTCCTCCGTCGAAACGGTTTCCAGACCCCTTCCGACCCGGACGATATTGGGGTAGACCTTACTCCGGAAGGTGACGCCATAGCGGCGGTCTGGGGTTTGCGGCAAAGAACGGGTACATTGTACCAAGTTGTCGTAATCAAAGGTGGCCGTGTAGAATGCAGGGCAAGCGAGCTGGTGCCTCTCGTACCCAATCCCCTGGACCCTACATAACAATGGGAGAAGTACTCCCCACTTTTCGACGGCAACTGCAAGAAGGTGGGCTTCGTTGAAGACCAGAGGGTGGTTTTTTCGTCAGGAGCTGTACACGAGTTTGCAATCCCGCTTGCAAGCCGTCATCACAGCTGGGATTCTGCAAATAAGTTTTTCGCCTATTGGTCGAACGACACTCGCCGGATGTTTGTGTGTGTCCACGACGCGCCGCGGGCGAAGGTCCACTGTGCTGAGACGGATGGGATATGGGCGCTGAGCCTTGGTCTTTATTCCCACGGAGACGAGGCAATCCTTTTGCAGCCGTCTTGGATCTCACTTGCCTTCGGAGACCCGCCAGAGCTTTTTGGCCGGCGCGTGGTTTTCGAGGATGGGTCCTTGGTGTGCCAGGCGGTGAGAATTCCCGTACCCGAGGAAGCCCAATCGAGAGCTTGGTT
The DNA here is from genome assembly GCF_039793925.1 of Thermogutta sp. Classification (GTDB taxonomy): domain Bacteria; phylum Planctomycetota; class Planctomycetia; order Pirellulales; family Thermoguttaceae; genus Thermogutta. Next base: position 1,176 of record NZ_JBAMME010000080.1, read on the forward strand.
TTTCTTGCAAGGTGTGACCCCCGACCTCAACTATGCTTTAATCGGCAGTTTCGGTTACCTTAACATCGGCCCGTTTTACTTGTGTAGCTTAGAGGAAACCGGCCGTTGCCAGGAGGTGGGGCGGGGATTTGGAGCAACGAGACAGTGGTATTTTTTTCCTTCTGGCTTCCCTGCGCCGTTCTGAGGCTCCGGCTGGGGCACTTGCTCCCACCCACATTCCGTCGCTTCCATCCTCACCCCTGAGGGGCAAGGGCTTACGTACAGCTACGATGGGTTTTTGG
>NZ_JBAMME010000081.1:0-1456 GCF_039793925.1 Thermogutta sp.
TACCAGTAAATACCGCCCACAGGGATGGTCGGATAAGAACCTCGAGTGAAGTTGAGGCGCGCGCCGCCCCGCTCCGCGTGGCTGGGCCCTCATCGTGGGAGACAGCTGAGGAGCTGGGCACATCGCGCGCGCCGGTGCTCAGGTGGGCCAGGGCGTTCGCGAACGGCGTGAGCGCGGGGAGGCCTGGCGCGCTCTGAACCCTATACTATCAATTTTCCAGCTCCACTACGAGAGACCATCATAGAAGGCACAGCCCCTTGCATAGAATCGACCGGAAGGATCCGTGGGACGTACCACGCTCAGATTAGGAGTGGATGGATTCGTCGATTCATCCAAATTTGTACCAGACGCCAAATCCACCGGGCGGATATTCCCACCTGATAGCCCCTCTGTTACACACCATTCTACACGTGCCGCATTCCAGGCATCCCTCATATATGAACCGGAGATTCCCATCTTCGTCGACGGAGTACAGGCCAGCTGGGCACGATTTTACGCATGGCATCTCGCAACCTTTGCACTTTTCCGTATCTACCACTATGTGAGGCTCCGGATGTATCTTGAAATTAGTTAGTGCGAGCCTCTTCTCAACACTTAATCTTGCGCTCACAGTGAGCCGCACCCCCTCAGCGCATCGAGCAGCACCGTGAACTTAGATATTCCAAGCTTACCCATGGCGGCTGTTGCCGAGCTACAAAGCCTATCCAGTTCCTCCTGCGCACCATAGGCTTTCCCCAGCACGCTGCATAGTAGCTCCGGGTAGGCATCGTAGATTCTGCGGTTTGACATGAATGATGGTAGCTTGGAGAACCTAACTAGGTTCCTTCCTATGGGACCATCCTTCACCTGGCTCCAGTAATATGAGAGATCGGCCTCCTCCCGGCTCCCGGCATCCCTAGCCTTGGCTATCGCCTCCGCGGCCAGCCTGCCTGATTCCATGGCTATATCCACCCCCCTTATTGTGAACCCGGTGTTCAGGAGGAGCCCTGCAGCGTCGCCGACGACCAGAAACCCGTTACCAAAGGGTTTCCTCATGGCGCTTTCGTAGTTCCCTTCCCAGACCAAGTGCGCCGAATATTCCACCGGTACGCCGTCTCCCACCAGGCCATTAATAGCCGGGAGTAACCTCAAATCCTCCGCGACTTCCTTCGCATACGTCATGCCTTTCTGAAGGTCGGACAACCGTATGACGAGGCCAATTGCAACGTGCTCCTTCATCGTGTAGAGGAAGCCTCCGCCCAGCAGCCCTTCTATGGGACGCCCGATGAATAAATGGGCCACACCCTCCCCCTCACCGACGTTGAACCGCTCTTCGATTCTTCTGCTGTCTAATTTTATGACCTCCTTGATTCCTAAGGCCATCTCATGCACGTCAGGCTTGCCGCCCAGGCCGTGCTTCTCCAGCAGAATATGGTTAGCGCCCTCCGCGATAACCACGTAATCGGATTCTATGAGC
>NZ_JBAMME010000082.1:0-24195 GCF_039793925.1 Thermogutta sp.
AGAGAGCCGGCGGCACAGCACGGAACAACGTGTGCCGAAACAATGGCGGGCACGGCATCCAGCTCTCGGACGAGGCAAAGCCCACACTGGAGGGCAACACCTGCGAGGGGAATCAAGGGTCCGGCATCGCCTATTACGACCATGCCGGCGGGACGGCACGCAAGAACGTATGCCGCGGTAATCGGTGGTGTCAGATTGAGAAGTCCGAAGGTGCGAATCCCATTTTGGAGGACAATGACGCGCTACCTGATTGGCTGCGATGGCTGCTTGGTCGTTGAGGGGTGCTGGGTGAGCTCGTCTGATATTCTGCGAGCTTTGTGCTGGCCGTTTGGGCCATGCAAACTGGGACTGACGGTGCATGACCTGCCCAGCCTGCTTTTACCCAAAGGCAGTCCTGCCTTGTTGTTATGTGGGCAAAAGACGTATGTAATGGGGGTAAAAAAACGCAAGGATGCGGCGCGGAAATAGCGCTGCGAGGATTGCGGGCATGCTTTGAAGTCCCGCCCGGAAAAGTCCCGTCTACCGGGCTCGTGGTCTCTTGCCAGATGGCGTAGGATGGAGTGATAGGTCGGGCGGTTGCCGAGGCGCCGATGGGGCGCTTTGTCCCTGTTTAGGGGGCCGGTGCCGGATTCGAGATTGTCACCCCGGCGGTGGGTTGTCCTTTTTCGTGCGAAACGGAAATCGGGCCGATCAGTACCTGTTCGAAGGTTTGGCCACGCGTGACTGAAACTATCACTAACCCACTGTCAATATAACGTCACCCAAAGAAGAACCACTTAGTTTCCCATGAGCGAGCCACTTCCCCAAATTCCTCTTCATCCGAGTTCATTTCCCACCAGAGAACAGATCGAGACCGAGACTCAGTCGGGCGGGGGCCCGCCGCATGAAGCGCCTCGCGGAAAATGCAGCATGATTGCCCTAGGATGTCCCAAAAACCTTGTGGACGGGGAGCGCATCCTCGGGCTGCTCCGCGATGCCGGCTGGGAGCTTGAGCCCAACCCGGAGAAGGCCGATGTCGTCGTGGTCAACACCTGCGGTTTTTTGCGATCCGCTCGGGAGGAATCTTTCGAAGCCATCGAGGAGATGCTCAAGCTGAAAAAGCGGGGCAAGATTCGAGGAATCATCGTGGCGGGGTGTCTGGCAGAACGAGACCGCGATGCCCTTCTCGACCGGTTTCCGGAGGTGGATCAGGTCATTGGCGTCTTCAGCCGGGATGAAATAACCCGCGCGATCGCCCGTATTGAATCCGGGATCCAGGAGCAGCGGACGATCTTTCAGCCGGCGAGTGTCGTTCCGCTGGACGATCGGCGAAGGCTGCGGGTAACGCCGCGTCATCTGGCCTATCTCAAAATCTCTGAGGGCTGCGACCGGCTATGTACGTTCTGCACCATTCCCCATATTCGGGGACGCCACGTGAGCAAGCCGATGGAGCTGGTTCTGGCCGAGGCTCGCGAGCTTGCGGCCGACGGCGTGAAAGAGCTGGTGATCGTTGCTCAGGACACGACCTACTACGGCGTGGACCTCGTGGGACGGCCGCTGCTTGCGGAACTTCTCAGCAAATTGCGAGAGATTTCAGGCTTGAGATGGATCCGGCTCATGTATCTTTACCCGATGTATTTCACGGACGAATTGATCGGGGTGCTTCGCGAAGGCGGTCCGATAATCCCTTATCTGGATCTGCCACTCCAGCATATCAATGACACGGTTTTGCGACGAATGAAACGTCGCGTGACACGTGCCGAAACAGAGGCCCTGCTGATGCGTTTGCGGGAAAGTATTCCCCAGCTCGTTTTGAGGACGACCATGATCGTGGGCTTTCCGGGGGAGACAGAAGCCCAGTTCCAGGAGCTGGTGGAATTCATCAAGAAACAGCGATTCGAGCGGCTAGGAGTTTTTGAGTATTCGCGCGAGCCGGGGACTCCCGCCGCTCGGCTCAAGGATCACCTTCCCCGCCGCGTCATCCGTGCTCGGCGAGAGTATCTGATGGAAGTCCAACAGGAAATCGCGTTTGAATGGGCGCAGTCTCAGGTTGGCCGAAAAATGACGGTCCTGCTTGACCAGCGTCATCCCGGTCAAAAAGATGTCTGGCTGGGACGTACCTACGCGGATGCCCCGGAGATTGACGGCGCTGTCTATGTGACTGGGAAGAACCTATCGGCAGGGCAGTTCGTGGAGTGCGAAATTGTGGCGGCGGAGGGATACGATCTCGTGGCCGCTCCGCTAGTGGAAGATGCAGCCGTCGCTTCTTGAATCAGGGGAGAACTTGGCCATGAACACCCGCACGCGGAGGGAATGGTTGGCCCACAGCGGAGTGACACTGGCGTCAATCGGACTGTCTGGCTTTGTGACCGCTCTGGCCGAGGACAGCACCCATCAGGGCGAAGCACAAGGTGAGCAAAAGAAAGCCCGAAGGCGGCGGTTTCGCGCGGCGCTTTCTTGCTCTGCCATCGGGGTGCAGGCTGACCAAATTCAGACGCTGGAATATGCGGTCAAGTACGGATTCGAAGCAATTGAACCGCAGCCGGAGTTTCTAGCGCGACTTTCTGACGAGGAACTGGGGAAACTACGCGAGAAAATGCAGCTTCATCATGTGGGCTGGTCGGCAGCCGGAGTGCCAGTGGACTTCCGTGGTTCCATTGAGCGCTTTACGGCCACACTGCGAGGATTGCCTAAATACTGTGAAGTTCTCCAACGGGCGGGAGTGGATCGATTGGGCACTTATCTGTCACCGACCTCTCGGGATAAAACGTATCTGGAAAACTTCCGTCTCCATGCTAAGCGGTTGCGAGCGATTGCCGACATCGTGGCTTGCTACGGCCTGCGGTTGGGCCTGGAATACGTCGGGCCGAAAAAATCCTGGAGTGCCGGCCGATACCCGTTCATCCATACCCTCCAAGAAATGAAGGAGCTCATCGCGGAGATCGATCACCCCTGTGTGGGGTTCACCCTGGATAGCTGGCACTGGTACACGGCCGGCGAGACGCGTGAGGATATCCTCAGCCTGAGAGGCAACCAGGTGATTGTGGTCCACCTCAACGATGCCCCTGCCGGTGTTCCGGTGGATGAGCAAGTGGACTCCGTGCGTGATCTTCCCTGCGCGACGGGGGTGATCGATTTGAAAAACTTCCTCTCCGCACTGATGGAGATCGGATTTGATGGACCGGCCTATATTGAGCCCTTCAAGAGAGAGCTGCGCCAGTTGCCACCGGAGGATGCGGTGAGGGTGACGGCCGAAGCCATGCGGAAAACGTTGGCGCTCATCGAGTAAATCAAACGCTGTCCCCAAAAAGGGTGGTCGATATTAGGAACCAGGCCGCAGGCCGCGTGGCTTTATTCCAACCCTGTGGCCTGTTTCACACGCGCCTTCCGGCCGAGACGCTTGAGCCCCTCTGCTGTGACCGATGTGCCGTCGAGAAACACCTCACGAAGTTGCGGTAGCTTTTCCAGGAAAGGAATAGCTGCGTCAGTAATTCCCAGATTGCCGCTCAAATCGAGTGATTCCAGGTGCGGAAGGCTGCTCAGATACTGCACGCCGTTGTCGGTCGCCTGGGTTTGAGCGACATTGAGCTTTCGCAGCGAGAAGAGCGCGGCGACGTGGTTTAGACCGGCGTCAGTGATCAACGTTTGAGCAAGAGAAAGCTCTTCCAACAATGGCATTGAGCGGAGAGCCTCCAGGGCGGAATCATCGACCATTGTCTGCGGAAGATTGAGGACGCGGAGTGATGCGCGGCTACGAAGTTGAGTCAAGAATGTGCCGCGCACAGGCAGGTCCCGCAGAGAAAGCGTGCGTAGTTTCGGCCAGCTTCCCACGGCGGTCGCCAGGGCCTCGTCATTGAGTGACGTACATCGAAAGAGGGTCAGCGACTCCAGCGGTAACAATGCCAGGGCTTGAAGGCCTTTGGCCGTGGCGGGAGATTCTTCGAGCGTAAAACTGGCAAGTCGCGGAAACCGGCCCACAGCGGCCAGACACGTGTCGTCGATGTGGTATCCCCGCAAACGGAGGTCCGCCAATTGCGGCAGTTTTGCCAGACGGGTGAGCACCTGCGCGTTCACGCCGGCGCAGTTTCGCAGGTCCAATAGTCGCAACCGCGGCAGTTGAGCAAGATGCTCCAGCGCGTCGGAGGAAAATTGAGTTTCCAGAAGATAGAGGTGGGTGAGGGCGGGAAAGTCGGCAAGAAGCGTGATGGCCCCGTCCGTCAATTTGACAGAGCGCCGCAAATTGAGTGACCACAGCCGGGGCAGATTCTTCAGCGCGGCAAGCGATGCGTCGTCGATTTGTGTATTTTCCAGCCCCAGTTCTTCCAATGTGGTTTTTTGGGCAAGCTGTCGGACGCCGGCCGGTGTCACGCCGAATCCGGCCACGCGAAATCGCCGAAGGTGTGGCAATTGAACGACCAGAGCAACCTCGGCATCGCTGCCGCTGCGGCGTTCTCCGGCCAGGTCCACGCCAATGAGGCGTCCCTGCTGATCGAACTCCAGGCCGGCCTGGGCTGCCAGAAGCCCATTGATGATCTTTGCGAATTCGGTGGGAATCGCCCGCTTGGCTGCCTCGTCAGAGCCGGTGAGGGCGCGGACCCAATCCAGTTCGCTTGTAGCGGCAGGGCCGCCGGCGATGCGCTCGCCCTGATTCGGAGGGGAAACAACAGCCGCCGAGATGTGCTTATCCTCGCGGCTTTCGGAGGTCTGTCGGTGTGTTACGGGAGGGGCTTCACCCGTGATGGGGCCCTCGTCATCCATTGGCCCACGCCGGCATCCGTGAGCCAAAACGCAGACCAGGGCCGTCAGCAGAATCATCGATGGCGAGGTAAGGCGCATACGCCGGTTCTCAACGCAAGAGGCTCAACGGTGGCAACAGACACCACCGCCGACCGTGGGGCATCTCGCTGAGTGTTGCGCAATTAGCCAGCGCTCTCGGTTTCGCGATCGCTGGTCAGGCCCTGAATGAGCGGTCCTCCAGAGCTGCCCAAACCGCCTTTGAGCTCCTTCTCTTTTTCGCGTTCTTTTTCCTTTTTGGGCTCCGGAGCAGGGGCAGGCTCGGCAGCGGCCTGTTGCTCTTCTTCCGCCCATTCCACACGCTTCCGAGAGAGGCCGATCTTCCGCTCATCTTTGTCGACGCGGAGGATCTTCACCTCGATTTCATCGCCGACTTTGACAACCTCTTCGGGGTTGTCCACCTTGTGATCGGCCAACTCGGAAATGTGTAGCAGTCCTTCCAGACCGTCCTCCAGGCCCACAAAGACACCGAAATTGGTAATCTTGGTGACTGTGCCTTTAACGATCTGGCCCGGCTGGTATTTGGTGGGAATGTAGGTCTCCCAGGGATCTTCCGTCAGTTGTTTGAGGCCCAGAGCAATACGGCGGCGATTCTTGTCCACGGAGAGCACGCGGCACTCGATCTCCTGGCCTTTTTGGAGCACTTCGCTGGGATGTGTGATCTTGCGGGTCCAGGAGAGGTCGCTCACGTGGAGCAGGCCGTCGACTCCCTCTTCCAGCTCCACAAACGCGCCATAATTGGTGATGTTGCGAACGATGCCCTTGACCACGGAACCCACGGGATACCGCTCTTCGACGTTTTCCCAGGGGTTCTGCATGGTCTGCTTGATGCCCAGTGAAATCTCCTGTTTTTCCTTGTCGATGCCGAGGACGACGACCTCCACTTCGTCGCCGACCTGAACCACTTCACTGGGATGGTTGATTCGCCGTGTCCACGACATTTCGCTGATGTGGACCAGGCCTTCAACCCCTTCTTCCAGCTTCACAAAGGCGCCATAATTCATCACGTTGACGACGGTCCCCTTCACACGGCTCCCCACGGGATAGCGGAGCTCGATATCTTCCCAGGGACTGGGGGTCTTCTGTTTGAGGCCAAGGGCGATTTTCTCCTTTTCCCGATTAACGTCGAGAATGACGACTTCGATTTCTTCATCGATGGAGACCATTTCCGAGGGGTGATTGATACGTCCCCAGCTCATGTCGGTGATGTGGAGCAGGCCATCGATCCCGCCCAAGTCCACAAATACGCCGAAATCGGCGATATTCTTGACGACGCCCTTGCGACGTTGACCGACTTCCAGCTCGGCGAGGAGCTGCGCCTTCTTTTCCGCGCGCTCTTGCTCGATGAGCGCCCGTCGGCTGACGACAATATTGCGGCGGGATTCATCAATTTTGAGGACCAGGCACTGCACCGTCCGTCCGATAAATTCCCCAATATCGGCAGGACGACGGATGTCTACCTGGCTGGCGGGCAGAAATACGTTCACGCCGATATCGACCAGAAGACCACCCTTGATCTTTCGGGTGACGATGCCGGTCACCACGTCGCCTTCCTTGACCGTTTCCATCACCCGCATCCAGGCCCGGATTTTCTCCGCCTTGCGCTTGCTGAGGGTGATCATTCCGCGATATTCGTCCCCCAGCCCGTACATGTCCTCGAGTTCTTCCACGAGAACGCTGACGGTTTGCCCCGGCTTCGGCGGTTCTTCGTTGTCCGTCCATTCAGAAAGGGGGACGATCCCCTCGCTCTTGGAGCCTACGTCGACGACCACAAAATCTTTTTCCACCCGGAGAATTCGCCCTTCGACGATTTGATTGACAGCAATTTCCGAGGCCGCCAGCGCGAGGGCTTCAGGATCCATGCCGCCGTACGCGGCTTCCAGCTCTTCCGGAGTGACTTCGACCTGACGAATGAGATTGCGATTAACCATTGGACAAACAACACCCAACTGGAAACAAAAAACGCTGCAGCAAGCGGAGGCGAGGGAGGGAAACTTCGATCTGCGGGAAACGCCGCCGACGCGCGAGCGGTGTTCCAAATATCAACCCCTTTTGAATTGGCAAAAATTCCACGATCCGCATTACCGCTCGGGGTGACCGTCCCACGCCCCATGCGAGGGATACCGCGGACACCCATTAATGGACTCAGTATAACACCATTCACGGCACCCCACAATTGGAACACCGACGGTGGCCCCAAAATTGCCTGGGGCGCTTGGTTCCACCCCGGCCCGGGACGGGATGGAATGCCTCCCGCCAAAGGAAGCCGGGGAAAGCGTCCCTCTCGTGGAGATCCTGAAACGCGTCACTCCAGTGGACGGCTGGACGGGCGAGTACCATTTCCGACCGATCACCTTGGCAAGGCGTCCCATGACCGTGCAGAAACGACAAGAAGAAAGTAAACTTGCATATCGGGCAGGACGGTGGGTCCGCGTCTTCGGCGACCGGACAAAAAACATTCCTCGCTGCCATGTCGAACCAAGACCGGATTGGCGGGGACTTGCACCAAATGAATTGACCTTCCCTCCGGGACCGAATGGAATTTGTCCAAAGCTGGTGACGCGAAAAATCTGTTGGAGAAACCCGGTGGAGAGAGTAATTTCCAAGCTTCAACGGTTTGACCCCACCTCCGAAATGTTGCCGGAGTCAGCCATCAAACTTGACTGAAATATCCCGTCGGCATGACCGATTCGAGCCAGGGAATAGCGGTCCTCGGGTCCACAGGCAGTATTGGTCGAAACGCATTAGAGGTCATTGCGGCCTCGAAAGGCAGGTTGCGCGCCGTGGTTTTGGTGGCGCGTTCCAACACTCAGCTTCTGGAACGACAGGCCCATGAGCACCGGCCACCCCTGGTCGTTGTCACCGATCCGGAAGCAGCGCGGCGGCATGGAGTTTGGGATCTGCCTGCGGAGACCGAGCTTCGGGTCGGTGAGGAGGCCGTGTTGGAGGCCGTAGGCTCGCCGGCAGTGGACCGTGTTCTCTCCGCGTATGTGGGAATAGCTGGGCTTCGGGCGACGTGGAAAGCCGTGGAGGCCGGTAAAACCGTAGCCCTCGCCAATAAAGAAAGTCTTGTCGTGGCAGGGCCGCTTATCACGCAGTTGGCGCGGCAGACGGGTGCCCAAATCCTTCCCGTCGATAGCGAGCATTCCGCTGTGTTCCAGGCGCTGCGCAGCGGTCAGCCCAAAGAAGTCCGGCGCATCATTTTGACGGCAAGCGGCGGGCCGTTCCGCACAAAAAAGAAAGAGGAACTCGCCTCTGTCACGGTGGAAGAAGCGCTGGCGCATCCCACATGGAAGATGGGCCGCAAAATAACGGTGGACTCTGCTACACTGATGAACAAAGCCCTGGAGATCATCGAAGCCCGCTGGCTTTTCGGCGTGACAGCCGATCAGATCGCGGTGGTAATCCACCCGCAGTCGATCGTCCACTCCATGGTGGAATTTGTGGATGGTTCGGTGATCGCCCAGCTCAGCCCGCCGGACATGCGGCTTCCCATCCAGTATGCGCTGTACTATCCGGAACGCTGTCCGGGAATCGCCCGAAAAATGGATTGGTCGCAAGTCCTCGATCTTCGTTTCGAGCCACCGGATCCGGAGCGTTTTCCTGCCATCCGACTGGGGCTCGAAGCGGCGCGCCGCGGGGGAACAGCAGGGGCTGTGCTCAACGCAGCCAACGAGGCGGCGGTAGAATGCTTCTTACAAGGGCGACTCCGATTTGACCAGATTGTTCCAGCCTGCGAGGCCGTGCTGGAATCCCATCCATTTGACCCGGAACCCACACTGGAGCGTATTTTCGAACTGGATTCCTGGGCCCGAAGGGAGATCTCACATTGGACCTGACCAGCTTTTTAATCGTGGCTTTCTTGACAGGATCCGCCTGGCTCTACGTGTTGATGGTGGTGGTAGGGCTGGGGCTGATCATCTTCGTGCACGAACTCGGCCATTTTTTGGTGGCCAAGGCGTGTGGCGTAAAATGTGAAAAGTTTTATCTCGGGTTTGATATTTTTGGCCTGCGGATCGCACGGTTCCGCTGGGGCGAGACCGAGTACGGCATCGGTATCCTTCCTCTCGGTGGATACGTGAAAATGCTCGGTCAGGAGGACAATCCGGCGCGACTGCGTCAGGAACTCGAGCGTGCGAAGTCCGCAGGCTTGGCCCCGGACGCTGTCATCAGCGAAGAGGGCGTGACTGTGGCGGCGGCACAGGCGGCCCTCTATGATCCTCGCAGTTACCTCGCCAAGAGCGTCCCTCAGCGGATGGCCATCATCTCCGCCGGGGTGATCATGAATCTCATCTTCGCTTTTATCGTGGCCGTTATTGCCTTCGCCATCGGTGTGGACGAATTCCCGTGCACGGTGGGACAGGTGGCGCCGGGCGAAGGAGCATGGCGGGCGGGGATTGAGCCGGGCGACAGAATCATCGCTATCAATGGCCGGCAAACACTCAGGTTTCAGGACATCCAGCAGACGATCCCCCTCACACGCCGGGGAGCGGAGGTAACTCTCACTGTGGAGCGGCTCGCCAGGTCCGAGGCCGATCAGCTCGAAAAAAGAGTTTTCGACGTGCGAATCGTGCCGGACCGCATCCGGGTGATACCAACAATTGGCGTCTCCAACGCGTTTACCACAGAATTGGCGGATCCTCCCTGTTTCCCGGGTAGTCCGGCGGCCGGCCTCGGCGACCGGTTGAAGCCGGGTTGGAAAGTGGTTCGCATTAACGATCGCCCCATCGCCGATTATGCGGAGTTGCATCGGCAGTGGGCACTGACCTGGGGCCAGCCGGTCGATATCACACTTGAGTCGCCGGCGGGACCCGAGACAGACCAAAATAAGACGAAAAAAGTCACGCTGCGTCTTGATCCTCTTGCCGTGCGGGACCTGGGGCTTGCGCTGGAATATGGACGGATCGTGGCCGTTCAGGCCGACTCGCCGGCAGCCCAGGCGGGCGTTCAACCGGGGGATGAACTCCTCGCGGTTGAATGTCCTGCGGACATTGATTGGAGCGGCGATATTCTCGAACTTCCCTATGTGCTCCAACAAGCGCTCCGTAAACGGCAGGGTGCGGAAGTCCCCGTCGTCCTTTCCATCCGTCGCTCGGGAGAGGAAGAACCGGCCTCCGCCGATTCCGACATGGCGTTGAAAGCCTCTGCTCAGAGGGCACCGCGGGGGGAGAAGCACACGGTGATCGTCCCGGCTCGGTTGGCCACCACTTTTGCCGAGCTGTATACTCCCGACAGTCCCTGGGAAATCCCTCAGCTTGGAATTGCCATCGAGATTTTGCCAAAGGTTCGAGCGGTTCGGCCAAAGTCCGCCGCGTCCGAAGCGGGGATCCTGCCCGGCGACGTGATTCTGGCCGCCAAAACCATCTCGCCCCAGGCGAACGGTCAGGACGGGCAAACACCCGCCGTCGAGTCGGAGCTCGACGTCCGGTTCGACATCCCGCGAGGTAACAACAAAGCTACCTGGGCCACGTTTTTCCACGAGTTTCAAAAATTTCCGCCCGGGACACAGGTGGAACTCGTGGTTCGTCGGGAAAAAGCAAAGCACGAGGCGCAGGGTGATGAGACCAATCCAGAGGCGGCTAGCCAGGAGTTGACGGTTCGGCTTACGCCCGTTGTTCGGCACAACTGGTTTTTCCCCGATCGGCAGCTCCTCTTTCAGCCCATGACATTTCACATGCGGGCCAGCGGACTGTTTCGGGCCGTGGAAATGGGAGCCAGTGAAACATGGACCTCAGTCACGCTGATCTATCGCATTCTCAATCGGCTGACGCGGGGAGACGTGTCGCCACGGGCACTTGTGGGGCCAATTGGTCTGGTGCAGACGGCCTATCGGGTGGCATCCCAGGGCACGGGCCGATTCCTGCTGTTTCTCACCCTTCTCAGCGCCAACCTGGCGGTCGTCAATTTCCTACCCATTCCCGTCCTGGACGGCGGCCACATGGTCTTTCTCCTGTACGAGGCCATTCGCGGCAAGCCGCCCAGCGAGGCGGTTTATGTCGGGCTTTCCTACCTGGGCCTGGCCATCATACTGGGCATCATGCTGTGGGTTTTTGGGCTCGATTTGGGACTCATCGCCCGCTGATTGCTGAGTACTGAGCAGCAGACATCCCACCGGATCAGCTTGTGCCGGGTGCGGAGTAGCCTTCGCTTCATTTCACACCCGTAGACCTCCGGTGTTATCGACACATGACGGGTCTCCTTGCGACTTTCGCACGCTGAATGCGAGCGATTCTACCCATCTTGCGTAGGGTCTCGAAATTGTTCACGATGACGGTTTACCCTGCGTCCGTTTGTCCACGGAATGAACCGTACTATGTCTCCGCTTTCCCAAAGGATCGTTTTTGGCAGTTTCCTGGCGTGTATCGCCCTGGTGCTGTGCTGGCTGGATGTGAACGCTGGCACTCCGGATGGGTTGTGGTTATTTCCGGCGCTGCTTGTGCTTGTGTTTTTCTCCGGGAACGAAATCGTGGCCCTTTGTCGGGGGGCCGGGGTGGCGCCGCTGGCCTGGCTGGTGCATTTAGGGAATTTTGTGACGATCAGTGCGACGTGGGGGATGGCCCTGTTCTGGCAACGCTGGGAGGCCGCCCATCCCGACCGACTTGCACGGTCGTGGGATATAGCGGCCGTCTCCAGCATGGCCGCCATGATGGCCCTGGCGGGAACGGTGTTTCTCGCTTTCCTGGTGGAAATGCAGCGCTATCGTCGCCCGGGAAGTGCCAATATCAACGTGGCCGGCACGGTTTACGCGGTGTGTTATATTGGGCTGCTGGGCAGTTTTCTGGTGCAACTGCGAATGGCCTTTGGAATGGAGGCCCTGGCGTCCTTCTTGATGATTGTCAAACTGGGGGACACCGGAGCATTCACGGTCGGCAAGTTTCTGGGTCGTCATCGGATGGCGCCGCAGCTCAGCCCGAAAAAGACGATCGAGGGCGCGGTGGGAGCCATCGTGTTCGGTGTGACAGGGGCGCTTGTCGCGTTTTACTGGCTGTTGCCGGTATTTGGGCTGGAAACGATCAAGCCGCGCTGGACGGTCTGCCTTTTGTATGGCGTTCTGCTGGCTGTGGTGGGCATGATCGGCGACCTGGCCGAGTCCCTCATCAAAAGGGATGCGCAACAGAAGGACTCCAGCCGACTCTTGCCCGGTCTGGGTGGGGCGCTCGATCTGATCGACTCCTCCCTGATGGCGGCACCGGTCGCGTATCTTTTCTGGCTTTTTGGATGGCTTCAGCGGTGAAGTTGGGAAAAGGTTTTTTCCGGCCAGGATAGAGAAAAATCCGACTCCTCAGGTTGACCCCGGCCGGAATTGGCCAACTTTTAGTGGTGCTCCTGCGGGCTGTTCCTTTGCCGTTGGCCAGCCGCCATGTGAAAGTGTGGTGACGGAAGCGTGTTGGTAGGTTGCGGGGCCTCTACAAGAACATACTCGGCAAATCCGATGGCATCCCAAAGCACACTCGCCGGGACGTAACCCCGAAGAATAATCCCGGCAAGCATGTAGCAGGGCAGAAGGAGCACCCGCCGCCACAGGAATCGCCTACCAGCCCGCCGAATGATAAACCGGTGTGCCCGGGCAATTTCCATCAGTCGGGGTAAAGATACCAGGGCACGATGCGTGGGATCGTCCCAAAAGTTGAGGCATCCTCGGATGCCGAACCATCCGTTGCGGGCGGGAGGAAAACGCAGCGACCGAGCGGAAGGGATCTCGACATAGAGCAGGCCGCCTGGACGCAGTTTCGGCAAGAGGTCCTGGAATACTTTGACCGGCTGATGGAGATGCTCCAGCACATGGGAGCAAAAGATCACGTCATAGGCAGCATCGGGAATAGCAGTAAGGGCTGCCGGTTGATCAAGATCGATCGGGAAAAAGCGGTCCATGGCGGCCTCGTCGGCGGCGTCTCGATTCCACACCTGGCAATCCACTCCCACGTATCGGCAGGCAGGAAAGTACCGTTTCGTGAGGGAAGGACTGTGGTTGCCGCAGCCGATGTCGAGGACCGTGGCCCCGGGTCGAGAAAGAACGTCGCGCACCGCGAGGAACCGGTGCGGATATTCGAACCACGCATAAATGTCACGCAGCGTTTTCAAGAAGATATTCTTTTTTCGCATGGTGGCTGCTTTTGGGCCCACTACGGAGGCAATCGATCAGTTCCGAAAGATGTGTGATGCGGGCGTGCGGGGATGCCTCCGGGAGGTCGGGGTGATGTCGAAAATAACCGTCGTGCCGCACAATGCGGACGGTCTTCATACCCAGCCGGGCGGCACCCCAAATGTCCCGTCGCGGGTGATCGCCTACAAACACCGCTCGTGAGGGATTGGTTTTCAACGTCCGGCAAGCGGTCAAAAACGGGAGCGGATCGGGTTTCCAGAAAGGACGGCCCAGATCGTCCGTGCAGACAATGACATCCATCATGGAGTCCAAACCCAAGGCGGCGATTTTTCGTCGCTGGACCTCCCGATGTCCATCCGTCACGATAGCCAGCCGAAAATGCCGACAAAGCTGAACGAGAACGTCGCAAGTTTCGGGGGGTATTTCTATTTTGGGGACGTGCGATCGCACCATGCGAACAAGCTCGGGGATCCAGGCTGGGTCGAAGTTCAGACGCCGCGCTGCGTGCTGGAAGACGCGGTCTCGGTCGATTTCCCAGTGAATGTGTTCGAGCAGGGACAGAATCTGATGAGATGAACCCATGCCTCGATCAGCGAGAAACTCCGCAACTGTTGCGAAGGCACTGCGGATGTACGTGATCTCAGAATACAGGGTATCGTCCAGATCGAAAATGATCGCCTCGATCATCGGTCGGGATTTCTGTAGATGGTCATGAGGGACGATGTCGCGACAGTTCATCGCTCTGGCCTTCTCTGTGTGATTGGCGCAACCAGTGCGGACGGGAAACAAGACCATCCGAGTGTGCCTGAGATGGTCCCGGGGACGCGTCGCTGTCTCCGTCATTCTGGAAAACAATTTCCGGTGGTGATGACCTTCGGGCAGTAGGTTCGGGGCAAACTTTCTTGACCTCACCTTGGCGATAGAAAAGATCGCCGAGGAATCGCCACAAATGAAGGCCCGCGACATAGTCGTCAGGATCACCCTGGGCGGTCTGGCCTAGGCTTTCCAGCAACAAGGACCGAAAGAGTCGCCCCCCGGTAGCCTGATTGGAAAGCACAACGGCAGAACCCAGACGGGGATTGACGTCAATAACGGCGGTTTTTTCGCCTGCAATGATTTGAATGTTGACCGGTCCACGATGGCCTTCATGAGCCAGGGCAGCGAGGACCTGGTCCGCCACCCGGGCGACTGCTTCATTCCGGATGGTGCAGGAGCGAAACGCCTCGCCGCCCACGACCTTCTCCCTGATTCGCACCACCCGGACAATGGGCTGGCCCACGCGATTGACGTATCCATCCACGCTATATTCCACTCCTGAGATAAATTCTTCCAGGAACATTCTGCAGTCGGCGAGTACCCGGCGGGCTTCGTCTCTGTTGTGGCAGACGCCAGCACCGATCGAGCCGAATCCCCGGACCTGCTTGGCAAACAAGGGGAAGGGAGCCCGGTCGAGGTCCTCTGGGTGAAAAACCCTGGGCACAGGAATGCCGTGGCGTTTCGCCCATTCCGCAAACCGGAGTTTATCGAAACACAGTTCCGCCACATGGACAGGCGGTGCGATTGCCACGACGCCGATTTCTGCAAAGCGTTCCCGATATGGCGCGAGGGCGAGCGCATCGATATCAATGAGGGGAATCACAACCCGAATTTCGTGGTGCCGACACAACTCAAGCAGGACATGGGGATACGACGAATCGGCAATCGGGGGAACCTGGAAGGTTCCGTCTGCAAATGCCCCGGCTGGTGTAACCGCTTCGCGATCCGCCACATAGATCCTTCCCGTTTGAAACTCGGGGATCTCGCGCATGGCTTCGCGAAGCTGAAGAATGTGCCCCACCCACTTGCCGCCGCAGGTGACTAGGACGTTGTGGTGACACGCATGTCGCATGGGGAACTCCTTAAGCCGCCCGGCGGTCTTGAGAGTGATGGGTTCCTTGGGACTGGGAAGCCATCTCCATCGACACAATGGATTTCTGGTCGGTGGAGACTGCGGCCGGCGTCTCTCCAATAGCGAGACCTGCGGAGAGCTTCCACGTGAGGTCTTCCCGTCCCGGATGCAACCCAAGGTCGTCCACGAGTCTCACATCCTGGCCAGCCCCGTCAAAGAGCATTCCCGTGGGTACCTTCCGAAGTGTCAGCGCCAGAATTTTGAGGTCCAAAAGAAGGCTGAAATGGTCCACGTAGTACACGTCGTAGGCGAGCCGCTCGCTGAACTTCAGGGCATTTCTACCCATGACCTGTGCTAGGCCTGTGATTCCCGGCCGCAGGTTATGACGGCGGGCTTGTTCGGGTGTGTAGCGGGGTAGGTATTCCACAAGCAGTGGCCGCGGACCGATGAGACTCATGTCCCCACGCAGGACGTTCCACAATTCGGGCAGTTCGTCCAGGCTGAAGCGGCGGAGAAACCGTCCCAGCGGCGTCAGGCGTTCTGCGTCGGGCAAAGGCGTGCCGTCGGGGCGGAAGGCGTTGCGCATGGTGCGAAACTTGTAGAGTGTAAAGAGCCGACCGTGGAGACCAGGGCGTACCTGTCGAAAAAGAATGGGCCGACCCATCGTGATCCAGATGGCCAGGGCAATAACCGCCAAAAGCGGCGCCAGGAGAACAAGTGCGACTGCCGCACCGATGACGTCAAACATACGTTTGATCACCAGTTGGACTGTCCTGGATCCTGCCGCCATGGACGATGCTTCCTTGCACATGCCGCAACGTTTTTCAGATGCAATGATGGGAAAGTTTCTTGCTCGGGAGTGCCCGGTTGGGTGGTTAGCCTGGCTGAAAAGCTTACGGGGAACCGCCCCCGCGAATCAAGGTGAGTTTTGGCACGGTCGGTGCTGGGCCATGACATGGCGGAGGATGCCGAGCGCCTCGTCCACATCGCACGAAGTGACATCCAAATGGGTAACCGCCCGAATCCGCTGCGGTGCAGTAGCCAGCATGAGCACGCCGTGCTCTTTGAGAATCTGGGAAAGCTGGGCTGCCGTGCCCCATTCCGGTGCCACGTCGAAGAGAAGAATGTTGGTTTCCACCGGGATGGGCATAAGGGTGAGGAAGGGGATTTCTGCCAATCCCGCGGCCAGTCGCTGGGCATTGGCATGGTCTTCGGCAAGTCGGTCGATGTGGTGTTCCAGAGCGTAGAGCGCGGCCGCGGCGAGAACGCCTGCCTGCCGCATTCCGCCGCCGAGCACCTTGCGGTGCCGTCGCGCTTCAGTAATCAAATCGCTGGGACCCGCGAGGGCCGAGCCAACCGGTGCCCCGAGGCCCTTGCTGAAACAGACGTTGACCGTGTCAAAGAGTTGGGCCCACTGTTGGAGCGGGATTCCTGTGGCCACCGAGGCATTCCAGAGCCGCGCTCCATCCAGATGGAGCGCCAATCGGTTGCGGCGGGCCCAGCTCGTCAGTGTTTCCACAAGCGAAAATGGTTGGATGCGACCGCCTCCCCGATTGTGAGTGTTTTCCAGGGTGAGCAGCCGCGTACGCACAAAGTGGACATTCTGCGGCCGGATCAGTCCCTCCAATTGCTCGGGCCGAATGAGCCCCCAGTCTCCCTGAACAGGGCGAGCAGCAACCCCGCAGATTTGGGCGTAACCACCCTGTTCGTAGTTGTAAATGTGCGAGTCCGCTTCACAGATCATCTCGTCGCCAGGTCGGCAGTGCAGCCGCACCGCGATGAGATTGGACATCGTACCGGACGGCACAAAGAGGGCTGCTTCTTTGTGGAGGAGCTCTGCCACACGCTCTTCGAGCTGGCGGACGGTAGGATCATCGCCTAGAACATCGTCGCCGACCTCGGCGGCTGCCATCGCTGCACGCATGCCGGGAGTTGGCCGCGTGACCGTGTCGCTGCGGAAGTCAAGGATACGCTGGGCCCTCATCGAACGTTCCCCGTAAGCCCGTCTCAGCGGAGCCGGAATCTATTTTGATTTTTTTCTCGCAGAGCGTTCGCCGTGCGGTTTCTTCACGCGTTGTTTCGACGTTTTCGTTCCGTTCAGTCGCTGAGAAAGGGAACGGTGCCGATTTGTTTTGACCGCTTTTTTGCCATTATGAAATCCTGCCAGGGACTCTTCCACGATCCCCGGCGTGGGATGACCGCGGTGGGCGATGAGCCGAAAATCGAGCTGGCGGCGTTCCAGATCGACATGCGCCACGGCCACCTGGACAAGATCTCCCAGACGGAACTGATTGCCCTTGCGCCGGCCGACCAGGGAGTGCGAAGTGCGATCGTAGTCGTAGTAATCGTCCTGAAGGGCTTCCACGGGGATGAAACCGTCCGCGGGGAGAGCAACTCCCTGAACAAACAGCCCATATTTTTCCACGCCCGTGATGATCCCCTCCATCTCCATGCCGATTCGCTCGCTGAGGAAGGAGAGCAGTTTCAATCGGGTCAGCTCCCGCTCGGCTGCCTCGGCACGTTCTTCCCGGTCCGAACAGTGTTCACCCAGCGTGGCCAGTTCTGCAGGGTTGATCCGCGGGTTCTTGCCGAGCAAAAGGGCGTCCACCAAGCGATGAATTGTCAGGTCGGGATAACGTCGGATGGGCGAGGTGAAGTGGCAGTAACATTCACTTGCCAGTGCATAATGGCCTTCTTCCGCGGGACTGTAAATGGCCCGCTGAAGTGACCGCAAAACTGCGTAGTGGACAGCATACTGCTGGGGTTTGCCAGTGGCATATTCCAGCAATCCCTGCAGGCCGAAACGATCCTCCAGATCGCGAGGAGGAAATCCCAACGCCTCCACAAATTCCTGTAACAGACGCAGCTTGCGCTCAGCAGGCGGTTTGTGGATTCGCCGCAGGAAGAGCCAGCCGCGGTCGCGAAGCGTCTCCGCCACGCTTTCATTGGCGGCCAGCATGAATTCCTCGATCATCTGATGGCTTTCCGTGTTCGGTACCAGATGGGCGCCGATCACCCGGCCGCGGCGATCCAGATTCACTTTGACCTCGGGCATAACGAGTTCCAGGGCTCCCCGTTCGCGTCGTCGCTGGCGGAGAATGCGGGCGAGATCGCGCATCCGCAGGAGGAGGTCATGGACCTTGGTGCCCCAGGCTTTCCTGTAGGCTTCCGGATTTTCCAGAAATGCGTCGACCTGCTCGTAGGTGAGCCGCTTGTCACTGCGGATGACCGACCGGTAAATCTTCACGTCGGTTTTGACACCGTCGGGGGTGTATTCAATGTAAACCGACTTCGTGAACCGTAGTTTGCCCGGCTGCAAACTTGCCAGACCGTTGGAAAGCAATTCAGGCAGCATGGGGATGACGCGGTCGGGCAGATAGACACTGGTTGCCCGTTCTCGCGCCTCTCGGTCAATGGCTGAGCCGGCAGGAACGAAATGCGCCACATCAGCGATGTGCACCCCCAAGACCCACGTACCGTCTTCACGGCGCTCGAGCGAAATGGCATCGTCGAAGTCACGCGCATCCTCGGGGTCGATGGTGATGGTGGTTTCCTCAGTCGCATCATAGCGGTCGGGAGGGATAACCTCCTCAAACAGCGCTGCTTGGGCCCGGGCTTCTTCCAGAACTTCGGGAGGAAACTCTTCCGGCAGATTGAATTCCCGCATAATCGTGAGGGTGTCCACCCCCGGCTTCCCCAACGGACCGAGCACTTCCACGATCACGCCTTCCCCATTCCGATGGTGGCTCGGAAAGCGGAGCATCTCGATGACGACCTTGTCGTCCGGGTGGACACCGCGTGCGCCGGGATCTCCCACGTAAATTGGCTGGGCGAATACGGTCCCGTCCACCTGGACAAAACCTTGCCCCTCTTGCTCAAAATAGGTGCCTACGAAGCGGGAATTCTGTCGTTCGACGATTTCCACGATCTGACCGGCCAGGGCGCGTTCTCCCCGCCAACGCCGATGGGCCAGTCTCACCCGCACAAGATCGCCGGTGGAAGCATCCCCCGCCCAATCTGCCGGGATAAAGATATCCTCAGGAGGTTCGGTGTCTCCGGGTTTAGACTTGGGCCGAACAAATCCGTGGCCGGCCTCTTTGCGGCGAAAAACGCCGATAATTTCACCACCCCGAAATGGGGAGTCTTCGGTTTTGCGCTGACCGGCTGGGTAAACCAGGTGTCCCGACCCAAATTCCAGCAGCCCCGCTTTGACCAGCTCTTTGACCGCCTTTTTGACCAGGTGAGCCTCTTCACTCGGGATTTGCAGCGCTTTGGCGATCGCTCGCGGCTTCACCGGTTGGTACTTGGGCGATCGAACATGTTCCAGGATAGCATTTTGCAGTTCTTCCATGGCTTGCTTCATAGGGAATAGTCTCCTCTGTTCGGCCAACTCGACCGATGGCTGGGTGAATTGTACGCGACCAGCGGTGATGGGTGGCGGGAGGCCCCATTCTTCTCACCGTGGTGGGAATGCTCGGACAAGCTCCACAAGGTGGGTAGCGACCAACGCCTTCCGTTTTCGATAAGCGAAAGCCTATCGGGAAACGGAGCATGTGGCTTGTTTTTTGGGAGAAGTCCCGTCGAATTGTTCTTAACATTTCGTTTCCATAAGTATAGGCGCAGGTTTTGCGAATTCAATCCGGTTTGAGATAAGATTTCAATAGTTGCAAATTTGCCGGATGAAAAAGCTCGCAGGCCGAATGGTGCCCGTCTCGCCGGGTAGGACGACGCCCGGTTCGGTTACCGTCTGCCTAAAAAGTACTGGGGAGCCCCGGCCCGTTGCTTGCGCGCTCCCTTACCGCGAGGAACAATCGCTCTGCGGACCCGGCCAGCGAGGATCATCAGGTCCGAAGTAACCCCGGTAAATCTCAGCCGGATATTTCTGCACGTTTTTTTCCATCTTTCGCAGAACGGCCGTCGTGAGATCAATCGCCAATCGGCTGGATAGAGCCAGAAGATAGCAAAACACATCCGCCATTTCATCGGCGACGGCTTCCCGCTGTTCGGGGTTCTGGGCGACCGCTTCCCCCTGTTCCGGAGTGAGCCACTGAAAGTGTTCCATCAACTCGGCAGCCTCCACGGCCAGGGCCATGACGAGGTTTTTCGGTGTGTGGAACGGCTCCCACGCCCGTTCCTGTACAAATTTCTCGACGAGCTCGCGCAGCCGGGCGACTGGCGTATTGGCATCACTGGCGGGAAATTGCGACGCTTCCGAGGACGTCATCGGCTTCATCACCGCAGTTGGAGACCAGGCTTAGAAAGCGGAGCAGCCGCGAAGGCGGGCACTCCGCGGCTGCTCCTAGGGGCTGGGGCAATGGACGACATTTATTATTGCAAAAACCCTAGCGCGGTTCCAGTCCCAGGGCCTTCGCTAGGTTACTTCGGTAGTCCTGTAAATTCAGTTCGTTCCATTCATTAAGCCGTGTGATGCCCGCAGCAGGAATCATGTCAACAAACGGTCGAAAACGTTGTTTGGCGAGCGGGCCGAGGGGCTCTTTCTGGGGGGCGAGCCGGGCACGTTCCAGGATGGCGTAATCCACACTCAACCGACCGATTTTCACCCGCTTCCGCAGCGTCGGATCATCTTTGACCGCGTTCTCTGCTTTTTCCCACAGTTCGTTCGCTTCGACAAGCAATTCGTCCGTGAGGTGGGGATGGGTCGGCGGAATCCAAATGCTGCAGTGGATGTTTTCCTTTTCCACGCGGTCGTGCAGGGCGTCGATGTACTGGCGGATGAAGGGTGCAGCCGCCCCGTAATAGCCCTCCAAAAACTCGTTCATGGCCAGGTTTTCATCGTAGTTGGGGTTCCAGAGAAACTTGGCCGTCATGTACCCGCCCAGGGCCGCCAGCTCACTGTTGGGGGTGTTATAGGTGTCCTGTTCAAAAATCCCTTTCACGTTGTTTTCCACAAAGAGCTTGATATTGTCATTGCGGACCCGCTGGTTGGGAAAGGGTAAAAGGTAGTGCCGGAAATCGGTGACGTAATCCCATACCCACAACCGATTGCAGATTTTTGCCCAGCCTCGCAGGTCTTCCACGAACGCCTTGTTGGCCGGCAGGTCGCAGGTGGCCAGCGGATGGGCAAAGCAGCACTCGATGGAGCACAAACGGATGATCACATTGGGTCGGGGACGCATGGTCTTTGGCGGCTTTCGGGTCCACTGGTAGGCCAGCGTTTCGATGGCCTTATCGGGAAAACGTTTCTCCACCGCCTCCGCCACCCGATTGACCATCTGAAGCACCGGTGCGATCTGACTCTCCTCGGCCTTGGCCAGGGCCTGACATTTTTCGCATTCGCAGTAGTTGTACCAGTCATTTTGGGAGACAGAAAAGACGAACGCGTCGGGATCGCGCTCCATGGCCTTGAGAATCTCCTCGGTGACAATCCGGATGACATCCTCGTTGGTGCAGCAGAGCTGCGTTCTATCTTTCAAACGCTTCCCTTTGACCAGTGCAAAATACTCAGGGTGTTCATCGAAGTATTTTTCCGGGGGCACCAGGCGATTAAAGGTGTGGACGAAAAAGCCGCTTCCGAATCGGATCTTGCCACCGTGTTCTGTTCCCAGCCTGCCTGACGAGGAGTTGACCCGATTCCGGGCACACCAGTCTCCATCGAAGCAGTCGTAGGTGAACGGCTCCCGGTACTCCAGGACGGGAACGATTGTTTCGTCGAGAGGTCCGATGGTCAGGCGATCGTGGTGGGGAATCCGGCTGCAATCCGGGGTGAACCAGCGGCATCCCCAGTGATCTTCGAGCAGGCCATACACGCCGTAGAGCGTGCCCCGCGGCTCCCCACCGGCGATGATGAGCCGTTGGCCGACCGTCTTAATGGTGTACCCTTCTTTGCCCAGCTTTTCCCAGTCGATTTCGATGCCTAGCTCCTGTAATCGCCGAGTGTTGCCAAGCAGGATTTCGTGGTCGGCGACAGGTCGAGTATAGTCTGTGCGAATCGGGAGGTTCGCCCCGGTCATTTCACGGATGAACTTGGCCAGTTCATTCGCGGCATGACGGACGGGTTCACTCGCCTTTTCCGGGATGACAATGTGGTAGGGCGACCGCCCGCCCTCCGCAATGACGAGTTCCTGCCCGTAGGCTGGACAGACGGCCAGCAGTGCGGCAGTGAGTATGAGCGTTTGCATGGGACGTCGAAACATGGTGAGACTCCTCTGCCAAAGAAAGCGAACACCGTTTGCACGTTCCACACAGGCGACTCCCAGAGTACACCTCCCTGCTATCTGCCGCAATAAGGGGGAGCGTCATTCGCAGTCAACGTGAGAACGCCGGGATTCTGCCCACGAAGCGGAAAGGTCATAGAACCCCAGAACGGCGGAGCTCACGAGCAGCTCCCTCCGGAAGTTGGGGAGGGCAGCCTTTTCGTGGCAGGCTCGCCTTGAGGACATCCCTGAATAAGAGGGTGTCATTCCATTATGAAATGGTATTGAAGGGAAAACTCACTGCCAAAGTGGCAGCCGCACTAAATTGATATTGTCACTGAACTGCCTTGTGGTATCTAATGAGTGTCTCGCGGTGGGCACACCGGGAGGGATGATCAACAGGTATCCCGCCGAGAGACAATCCGGTATCTCTTGGAAGCAGTTGACGGATCGCGCACGTTGAGGGAAGTCGAGGGAACACGGAGGTTACCCTGGATCCGAAGTATTGGGTGACCATGGACGGTCGATGCTCGCAGCCAAGCCGGCAGGTGGTGACGGAAGGGGCTTTCTCGCCCGCACTGCCCTGGAATTGGCCGGCCTCCTCGCACCGCGCTTGCTCACCGAGTGGCCAGGGTGGCGACCCCCTCGACGCTCATTCACAGGCGGCGTTTTCGCCTTTCTCTGGAGGGTTTGCCGATGGGCTGTGTGATACTTCGGCCACCGTGCTACAAGTCTCTGCTCTGGGGAGTGATTCTTCTTGGGCAATGTCTGGGGATCCTGGTTGCTTCTTCCCTCGGGGCCGATGAACTTGCCGGTCAGACGGTTCTTTTGGATTTCTACGCGGACTGGTGCGGACCGTGCCAGCAAATGATGCCGGTAGTGGAAGAGCTCCGCCAGGCCGGTTATCCGGTGCGGAAAGTCAACATTGATCGAGAGCCGGCGCTGGCGCGACGCTTTCGCATCAATGCTGTGCCCACCTTTGTGATGATCGTTAACGGGCGAGAGGTGGACCGTATTGTCGGACCGGCCAGTCTTGATCAGCTTCGGCTGCTGTGTCGTTTGGCGCCGCAACGGCCGCCTCAAGCTTCGCCGCCGGTGGTCACTTCGGAAATAGTGGTGAAAACTCCCAACAATGCCAATGTACCCTCGCAGTCTGCCGCGACCGAACTCGGTGTCCCGCGGAAAAGCCTGCCGCCATTTGACCCTCAATGTCGGTTTGCAGCGCCGACGGAGGAAGATCTCATCGCTGCCACGGTGCGGATTCGCATTGAAGATTCTCGAGGTCGATCCACCGGATCGGGAACGATTATCGACGCGCGAGGAGGCGAAGCCTTGATCATCACCTGCGGTCACCTCTTTCGGGAAAGCAAAGGCCAGTTGCCGATTCAGGTGGATCTGTTCGGCCCGCAGCCCGCCGAAAACCTGCCCGCGCAACTCATTCACTACGACGAGAAGCTGGATATTGGTTTTTTGAGTATTCGCCCCAACCAGCCGGTGGTTGTGGCGCGTGTGGCACCGCCGGGATATCCGTTGGCAGTCGGTGATGCCATTTATTCCGTGGGATGCGGAGAAGGGCAGCCGCCGACAGTGTGGAAGGGGAAGGTCACGGCGATCGACAAGTATCTGGGACCGGCCAATATCGAGGCCTCTCGGGCGCCAGTGGTGGGACGCAGCGGAGGTGGTCTCTTTTCCAGCGAAGGCTTTCTCATCGGTGTTTGTAACGCCGCTGATCCACCCCAGGACGAAGGGATCTATCTGGCCCTGCGGGAAATTCATCGCTCGTTGGATCGGCTCAATCTGGCTATGGTCTATCGAACGGACGGAGCTGGTGTGACTCCAGGTACTCTGGTGCAGGCAACACCGGGGCCCGGACCAACCCGCTCGGCAGGGGAATTCGTCAACGGAATACCGGCGTCAGACACCATTCCGCAAAAGATAGCCAGCGCCGCGTCCGAAACCACCGCTCGATCGCAACCTGTGTGGGCTCCGGAAAACACCGCTCGGCCGGCTGCGCCCCAGGAGATGCCGGGTCGTTCTCCCGAGGAGGTGACTTTGGCGGCCGGGTTGCCGTTGCCGATTGCTCTTGGCCAGAACGCTGAGCGTGTGACTTCCCAGCAGGAAAGAGAACCTTCCGATCCGTTTACCCAGGCACTTGCCGCGCCGGTGTCTCATGTTCTGTCCACACGAGCGGAGCCTTTGATGGGACTTTCAGCGGAGGAGCGCGCGGCCTGGGAGGAAATCGCCAGGCGCCGCGCGGCCGGCTACGAGATTGTGTG
>NZ_JBAMME010000082.1:24205-61532 GCF_039793925.1 Thermogutta sp.
GTTCGGCCGATGAATCAACCGCAGGCGCCCAGTGAAGTGATCGTTCTTCGGGAAATGTCGTCGGAGTTTCTCGCCCTGCTGAGACAGGAGGGGGTGAAGACGATCGTTCCTCGGGAAGATAGCAGAATCGAGAGAGCTGCGGCACAGGCAAACATGGCCCCGCAGATATCGGCTGCAAAAGCTGCGGTGCCTCTGGTGCCGATCACAGCCCGAACGCGAATCGGTGAGGGAGGGCACTCGGAGTATGGCGTGCGAGGTGAGGATGCCTCGGTGACTGGTGGCGTCGTGACTGGGATCGGTATGCCCGCGGCTGTCATCGCGATAGCACCCTCCAGCGGTGGCCGCTGAAAGCCAAAAAATGAAACAGCCGCTTATTTAGATGTATCGGGTGCCGAGAAAAAATAACCGGGCGGCCGAAGCCGCCCAGGGTTGGTATCGCTGTTTCGCTCGAGGCGCATCAGCGCTCAGTTCTGGCTAACTGGCGGAGTACCGGACTCGCCCCCAGACACGCCCGCGGTTTCGGGCTCATCGGCGCTGGCCTCACCCGGCGGGGGCAGCTCAGGCTTGCCCACCACGCCTTCGAAGACCAGTTGTTTCTTACCGCCGACGTCTTTGACCTTGACCACGATCGTGTCCTTACCTTCGAACTCACCTTTGAGGAGCTCTTCGGCAAGCGGGTCTTCGATGTAATTCTCGATGGCACGCCGCAAAGGTCGGGCACCAAAGTCGAGATTCGTACCCCGCTTGATGATGAGCTTTTTGGCCTCGTCGGTGAGCACGAGGGACAGCCCGCGTTCGGCCAACCGCTGACGGACCTTGCCCAACTCGAGTTCTACCACGTCGCACAGGTCTTTCTGCGTGAGATGCCGGAAGACGATGATGTCGTCGACGCGGTTGAGGAACTCGGGTCGGAACACTTTCTCGATCTGCTCGATGACACGCCGCTTCATATTCTCGTAGCTCGTGTCATCGTCGGGCTTCTGGAAGCCGAAGGCGGCCTCATTCTTGATCGCCTCGGCACCCGCATTGGTGGTCATGATCAAGATCGTGTTCCGGAAGTCCACGTTACGGCCGAAGCTGTCCGTCAGACGCCCTTCCTCCATCACCTGGAGCAGCATGTTGAACACATCCGGATGGGCCTTCTCGATCTCATCGAGGAGGATGACCGAGTACGGCCGACGCCGGATCTTTTCCGTGAGCTGTCCGCCTTCTTCGTAGCCGACGTAACCCGGCGGCGCACCGATGAGGCGGCTCACGTTGTGTTTCTCCATGTACTCGCTCATGTCGATCTGAATGAGGGCGTCCTCATCGCCGAACATGAACTCGGCGAGGGCCTTGGCGAGGAGCGTCTTACCCACACCCGTCGGACCAGCGAAGATGAAGCATCCCACCGGCCGTTTCGGGTCTTTCAGACCACTCCGGCTCCGCCGTACTGCCCGGGCGATCGACTTGATCGCCTCGTCCTGGCTGACCACCCGCTTGTGCAACTCCTCCTCCATCTTGAGCAGACGGATGGAGTCTTCAGTGGTCATTCGGGTGAGCGGGATGCCGGTCATCTTGGAGACGACCTCGGCCACCACCTCAGCGTCTACGATACCATCCGCGGCAGCGGACTTCTCGCGCCATTCGCGCATCATCGTGGCCTTCTTTTTCTTGAGTTTGTCGGCCTGGTCGCGGAGTTTGGCGGCTTTCTCGAAGTCCTGATTGGCCACCGCCTCTTCTTTCTCCTTGTTGAGCCGCTCGATCTCTTCGTCGATTTCCTTGAGGTCGGGTGGCCGGGTCAGCGACTTCAAGTGCACGCGGGCACCTGCCTCGTCGATCACGTCGATGGCCTTGTCGGGTAGGCACCGGCCGGTGATGTACCGACTGGAGAGTTCCACCGCCGCCACGATGGCATCGTCGGTGATCTGGACGTGGTGATGCTTCTCGTAGCGGTCGCGGAGTCCTTTGAGGATCGCGATGGTTTCTTCCTTGGTGTTCGGTTCCACCATCACGACCTGGAACCGGCGATCGAGAGCACTGTCCTTCTCGATGTATTTGCGGTATTCATCGAGAGTGGTCGCACCGATGCACTGGATTTCGCCGCGGGCGAGGGCCGGTTTGAGGACATTGGACGCGTCGATGGCACCCTCTGCACCACCGGCACCGACCAGCGTGTGCAGCTCATCAATGAACAGGATGACATTGCCCGCCCGGCGGACTTCGTTCATGACCGCTTTGATTCGCTCTTCAAACTGACCGCGGTACTTCGTTCCCGCGACCATCATGGCGAGGTCGAGAACCACCACCCGTTTGTCGAGCAGAATCTCGGGGACGTCGCCCTTGACGATCCTCTGCGCGAAACCTTCCACGATCGCGGTCTTACCGACGCCCGCCTCACCCAAGAGGACTGGGTTGTTCTTGGTCCGCCGGCAGAGGATCTGCATCGTGCGTTCGATTTCTTTTTCACGCCCGATCACCGGATCGAGCTTGCCCTGCCGGGCCAATTCGGTGAGGTCCCGGCCGAAGCTGTCGAGCGCCGGAGTCCGCGAGCGGCTTGCCCGCGCGGAAGGATCACCGGCGGTCGCTTCATCCTGACTTAATCCACCCGAACGATCGGGAGTTTCGGCGGCTTCGCTACCGTGACCGAGCAAGTTGAGAACCTCCTCCCGGACCTCCTCGAGCTTGAGGCCGAGGTTCATCAGCACCTGAGCCGCCACGCCTTCCTGCTCACGGAGCAAGCCAAGCAGGAGGTGCTCAGTCCCAATGTAATTGTGATTGAGATTTCGCGCCTCTTCGGTTGCGTACTCGATGACCTTACGAGCGCGCGGCGTCAGCGGAAGCCGTCCCATGGTCACCATGTCGGGACCGCTCTGGACGAGCTTTTCGACCTCATTGCGAATCCGCTTGAGGTCCACATCCAGGTTGCGCAGCACGTTGGCCGCCACCCCGCTCCCCTCTTTGATGAGGCCGAGCAGGATGTGCTCCGTACCCACGTATTCATGATTGAAACGCTGCGCCTCCTGGTTGGCCAACTGCATGACCTTTCGGGCGCGATCAGTGAATCGTTCGAACATAGTCGTGCCTTCCTCTCGTTTTTTCTCATTGAGGGCGATCGATTGCGGTGGACGTCCGATCACACCTCAATGCTACTTGCCCAACCGTTAATTGTACCGTTTACCGCCCTCCCGCGTGATCGTCGCCGATGAGCCGACGACAACTTTTGGCCAGGCGAAAGGGCTGCCACGATCTGCTCGTGCAACTCGCGTTCCGGCCAAAAAGTCTGCAACATTTTTTCTTCTCTCGGGTGCTTTCGCCTGTGTGTAACAATTATCCCTCTCTTGTGGATCGTTTCCTCTGCTTCCTCCCCAAAAAATCCTACCTCGCCAATCCCCCCTATCAAAAAATGCCCGGCGGGGTAAGAACGACTGCACATCACACAATAATTTACCCCATCGGGCCATCTTTGCGAACTGCCAATTTGGCAGTGTATGTTGTCGCTTTTGCATCACAATCTTTCGCTTTCGTCTCTTTTTGGCTATCCCCCACTGGAATTATACCTGCCGCCGGCTCCTCGGTCTTTGAGGGACAAAACATCTGGCTTTTTTGCCTCCATTTGCTGCGGTGTTGAGTGCGATGGGACTCTGCCGGGGTTTGTTGTTCGGTTCTGTACCGACACGGTGTTTTGGCCGGAAGTTCACCCAGTTCGAGTGATTGCCCACGCCACTTGCTGAATTGTCATGCGGCCTTGGCCGCCGGGGGCTGGGCCACGGCTGGGGGGCCGGGCGAGGGCCTTGTCGGATGGGCTGCTGAAGCGGGCAAATTTTCCGCCGCCTCGCTGGTTATGTGCTGTTCCTCATCATCTTTGGCGACGACCAGCCGGTCCAAAATCTCCAGTTCTCGCTCGATCTCGAATAGCCACGGCGCCGCGCGTTCCACTTTCCGCAATTTGGAAAGGAGTGACCGGGCAGCGGTCAAACGGCCCTGGCGACGCCATACCGATGCCAATAAGAGAGCGGCCTCAACGTCCTGTGGATCCCGCCGGAGACGGTTGCGGAGCAGAGACTCGGCCAGCGCGCGGTCGCCCCGAAGATAGGCGTGAAGCGCCTGCGGATATGTGTCGTCAACCTCGCGCTCGCTGGCGAGTTGCTCTTCCTTGCGGACGAACCGCCACGAGAGCAGAAGGCCGGCGATCCATCCCCCAAAAAACACCACCCAGAGAGCGTTTCGCGCATCCGGCGGAAGAAGTTCCGGCCAAAGTACTGTGGCGGCCAGGGCCACCTGGAAAATTGCCGAAAGAAGCACACTGCCCAACCAGGCCGACCAGGTGGGTCGCAAAAGAAGCGGGGCTAAACCGGGGACCAGCCACAGATACCAAGTGCGGGTTTTCATCAACACAGCTCGATCAGTAATCTTAAAATCACGTCATTGGGAACCCATCTTAATAGGTGTTTCATGCCATACGCAATAGGGGTCAACGTCGTCCTGGTTTCCCCTTGTGTGCAAACGTGCGGGGACTGCTAGGACAACACCCGCGGCAGACTTCTAGACCGTTGGGAAGTTTAGCCCCTTTTGGGGTATTCGGGCAAGACGATCTGGCCCGGCGGTTCCGTTCGCAAGGTTCACTCGTGAATCACTCGGCAAGCCGTCCCGCATGGGGACACCCAGTTTAATAGGACCAATTTATGAATTGCCCGTACCGGGTTGTATCTCTCGCTGCTCGTCAATTCTTGGAAGGAGTGGGAATGATTCGGGACCGGGCGCAGGCATTCTGGCCGGCCGTCTGGTGGCTCTGGCCGGGGACTTGCAGACCTGGCTGTGGTTCAGGGTCCAGGGGGCGACCCGGGCGGTGGCTCCCTTTTCAGGGTTAGGGGCGGGCGGTACACTGAGTGGTGAGAGATTTGGTGGATGGGAAAGAAAGGTTTGGTTTTGTCAGAGTGGAGGTCGAATACCGCCCTTGCGGGATTTCCGGCGGGTGCTCGGTTGACGGGAAATTTGTGGAGCGTGCGGAGCTGAGATGTCCATTACCAAAGAACAAAAGCGCGAGCTGATTGAGCAGTTTCGGACCAGCGAGGCAGACACCGGTTCGCCCGAAGTTCAAATCGCGATTCTGACCACGCGGATTAAGGCTCTCACCGAGCATTTGAAGGTCCATCGCAAAGACTTCGCCAGCCGACGTGGCATGCTCATGATGGTCAGTCGGCGGCGGAAGCTTTTGGATTATCTCAAGCGGACGGCTCCCGATCGCTACTTCGCGATCATCCAGCGGCTCCAGCTCCGCAAGTGATTTTTCTCGCGAGCAGCACCCGGTCGACGATTTGTTGGCATTCCGGCTACGGATGCCATTTCGGCTCCTCGGCGGGCGGTGTGGCGACCTCTCAAAAGCGACCTTGCTGGAAAGGTGACAACATTGAAAGTCCGAGTCGAACGCCGTATTGGGGCTCAAACGTTATGGATTGAAACGGGGGAGTTGGGGAAACAGGCTGCGGGCTGCTGCCTCACGGGGTATGGAGATACGGTGGTTCTTTGTGCGGTGACCACTGGCCCGCCGCGAGAGGGGGTTGACTTCTTTCCGCTCAGTTGTGACTACCGCGAACGCTACGCGGCGGCGGGAAAGTTTCCTGGAGGGTTTCTGAAAAGAGAGGGCCGCCCGACGCCCCGCGAAGTGCTTATCTCGCGATTGATCGACCGGCCAATCCGCCCGCTCTTCCCGGAAGGTTTTATGGACG
Source organism: Thermogutta sp. (assembly GCF_039793925.1). GTDB lineage: Bacteria > Planctomycetota > Planctomycetia > Pirellulales > Thermoguttaceae > Thermogutta. Next base: position 29,914 of record NZ_JBAMME010000082.1, read on the forward strand.
AAGTTCAGGTCCAGGCGATGGTGATGGCGGCGGATCGCCAGAATGACCCGGATGTCCTGGCGATGATCGGTTCGGCTGCTGCCCTCGCCATCTCGCCGATCCCGTTTTTGGGGCCGGTCGGCTCGGTGCGCGTGGGGCTCATCGAGGGTCAGATTGTGCCTTTCCCCACCGAGGAGATGCTCGATAAAAGCGAGCTGGACCTCGTCGTCTCCGGCACTGAGGAAGGCATCGTCATGATTGAAGGCTTTGCCAAAGAAGTGCCGGAAGACGTGATGGGCGACGCCATTATGGCAGCCTACGAGTACGTCAAGCAGGTCATCGATCTGCAGAAAGAGTTGATTGCTCAGGTTCAACCCGTCAAGAATTCGTTCGAGCCTCTGCCGCCGAGCCCGTTGTACGACCAGCTCAAAGAGCGCTATTACGAAGAATTCAAGCAAGCCAAGCAGGTGCCAGGGAAACTGGAGCGCGCCCAGGCCGTCGAGCAACTCAAGCAAAAAGCCCTTTTGGAAACGATTCCCGATCCAACGGCCGAGGGAGCGCCACCGATCGTGGAGTTCGAAAGGGCCTGGCACGAGCTCGAGCGGCGGGTGGTCCGCGATCTTATTCTCAGCGGCAAGCGACCCGATGGCCGAGGCGTCAAGGAACTCCGCCCGATCACCTGCAAGGTGGACGTCTTGCCGCGGGTACATGGTTCGGCCCTGTTCCAGCGCGGTGAAACGCAGGCCATGATCACCGTGACACTGGGCACCACGCGTGACCAGCAGTTGGTGGACGGGATCATGGAGGAGTACGGCAAGAAATTCATGCTGGACTATTACTTCCCGCCGTTTTCGGTGGGTGAGTGCCGGCCGATTCGCGGACCCAGCCGGAGAGAGATCGGACACGGGAATCTCGCCGAACGGAGTGTGGAGCCGGTCCTGCCTGACCCGGAGGTGTTCCCCTACACCATCCGGATCATTTCCGACATTCTGGAATCTAACGGTTCCAGCTCCATGGCCACAGTGTGCGGCGCCACGTTGGGTTTGATGGCTGCGGGTGTGCCGATCCGCAATCCCGTGGCGGGGATTTCGATCGGGCTGATCAAAGAATCGGACGATAATTGGCTCCTGCTCACCGACATCATCGGGGATGAAGACCATTTCGGGGACATGGATTTCAAGGTAGCGGGGACTCAGAACGGGGTTACCGGCATCCAGCTCGATCTGAAAGTCCGCTCCATTCACGAGGGCATCATTCGCGCCACCCTGGAGCAGGCGCGGGAAGCGCGAATTGAGATCCTCCGCAAGATGCTATCCGTGATTTCACGGCCGCGAGATGATATCTCGGTCTTTGCACCGCGGTTGCTGCGGACCAAGATCGATCCGGACAAGATCGGCATGCTGATTGGGCCGGGTGGAAAAACAATCCGCAGCATCCAGGAAAAGACCAATTCCACCATCGAGGTGGAAGACGATGGAACGGTGACCATCGCCGCGTACAGTTTGGAAGACGCCCAGGCTGCGCTCAAACAGGTGGAGGCCGTCACGGCGACCATCGAGGTGGGAAAAATCTACGACGGTCGAGTCACCAGCATTAAAGACTTTGGCGCGTTCGTGGAGATTCTGCCCGGCAAAGACGGCCTGTGCCACATCAGCGAGCTGGCTGACGAATATGTGGCAAACGTCTCGGATATCTGCAAGGTGGGTGACACGGTTCCCGTCAAGGTGATCGCCATCGATGATCAGGATCGGGTGAAGCTCAGTCGGAAAAGCGCTCTCCGCGAACTGGCACAAAAGCAGAAAGAAGCGGAGGGTGGCGGCAGCTCATCGAGTGGCGGGACGACTCCACCTCACCAGCCGCCACAACGGCGACAACCGCCCAGCCACCGACGGCGTACCTAGACCAGGATTTTGCCTCCTTCCCCCCAGCAGGCAGCCGATGCTTTTGGACTGGCGACCGTCCGGCCCACTGCCTATTTGTACCGGCTTGGGGCATCCTGTATGATGACAGGGAACGGCGGGTAGCGCGTCTGGGGAACCGGTGTGGCCGCCGACAGTCACGAGCGGCAAGCTTCGGCAGGATTAGGCTTCTCCTTCGACGGAAGGGCACAATGGACGGCGATTCCTCCCGTGTGCGAGATGATGTGTCCCAGCGGCTCATCGACCAGTACACGGAGCTTGCGCGCCTGGCCGGTGCCTTGGCCCATGAAATCAAAAATCCTCTCTCGACAATCCGACTCAATCTGGAACTTTTGGCTGAAGATTTTGCCAATTCAGAGAATCCGCGGGAACGGCGAGCGCTCAACCGCATCCAGATCGTTCAGCGGGAATGCGAACGATTGCAAAGCATTCTGGACGACTTCTTGAAGTTCACCCGGGCGGATCGGCTCAATCTGGAACCGGCCAACTTGAATGAAGAGATCCGACGTGCCTTGCAGTTCTACGCGGCGCAGGCACGGGAGTCGAACATTCGCATTATGGATTTTCTAGCCAGCAATTTGCCAACGGTGTTGCTGGATCGTGCGGCCTTTCAGACGGCGCTTCAGAACCTGTTAATCAATGCTTTGCAGGCGATGCCCCAGGGTGGGGAACTGGTTGTCCGCACGGTTCCCTCTCCCGAGGGTGTGGTCATTGATTTGATCGACAATGGCTGCGGGATGGATGCCCAAACGCTGGCCCATGCATTTGACGCGTTTTTCACGACAAAACGGGGCGGGACTGGTTTGGGACTGCCCACTGCCCGGCGAATCATCGAGGCCCACGGCGGTTCTATCACGGCCCAGAGTGAGGTCGGCCACGGCACGCAAATAACCATTAAACTTCCCATCCCCCGACAATTGCCAGGAGAGACGGTAGCGAGTGATGAGCGAGCGACTCAGTCCCCCAGAGCAGAAAAGCAAATCAGTGGCGGTTGACATCAAGGACCGCCCCAATGCTCGAATCCTCATTATCGATAATGACCCCGCTCATGCGGAGGTCATGGCGGAGGCTTTGGAGCGGGAAGGGTACCAGTGTCGACTTGCCACGTCGGGACCGGAGGGCGCGAAACTCATCAGAGAAGAAGAGTTTGATGTCATTATCACCGATCTTGTGATGAACGAAATTGACGGCTTGGATATCCTCCGGTTGGCGAAGCAGGAACAACCGGAAGCGGAGGTTATCCTTGTGACCGGTCACGGAACGATTCAGTCGGCCGTCACCGCCATGCGGGAGGGGGCCTTCAACTATTTGCTCAAACCCCTGGATCTGGCGCAACTGCGTGCGGTGACGGAAAAGGCGGTGGAGAGTGTTCAGCTCCGGCGGACGAATGTGGAACTCCATCGCCGGCTGGACGAAACCTTCGGATTCCAAGGCATTGTGGGTAACAGCCCACAAATGCGCGCTGTGCTGGAAAAAGTCAAACGAATCGCCCCCACAAATGCCACGGTGCTCATTCTTGGAGAAACGGGGACGGGCAAGGAACTCATCGCGCAGGCCATCCATCAAAACAGCCCCCGAAAAAACAAGCCGTTTGTCGCCCTCAATTGTGCGGCGCTTAGCGAAAACATCCTGGAAAGTGAGTTGTTTGGTCACGTCAAAGGAGCATTCACGGATGCCTGCGCGGATCGGGTGGGAAAGTTCGAATATGCCCACGGCGGCACGCTGTTCCTCGACGAAGTGGGCGATATGCCCATGGCCACGCAGATCAAATTGCTGCGCGTTCTAGAAAATGGAGAGATCACGCGAGTGGGTTCCAACGATCCCATCAAGGTGAATGTTCGGGTACTTTCGGCGACCAATCAAAACTTGGAGGCGCTGGTGGAGGAGGGACGCTTCCGCCGCGATCTTTACCACCGTCTCAATGTGGTCAGTATCCGGCTGCCGAGTCTGGCCGAGCGGGCGGAGGATATCCCCATCCTCATCGACCACTTCATGAAAATGTTCGCCAAAAAACACAACAAGCATATCAAGGGGATGACCCCTGCTGCCCGCCGCCGTTTGCAGATGTATTCCTGGCCAGGAAATGTCCGGGAACTGCGCAACGTTATCGAGAGCATGACCGTCGTGGATTACGATGGCATCCTCGATGTCGACGATCTACCGGAGCAATTTGCGGATGGCGATACCCGTCGCACGGACGCCAATAATGTGTCCTTAGCCGCGTTGGTAGGCAAGCCGCTGGAAGAAATTGAGAAGATGTTTATTGCGGAGACGCTCCGCGCCACAGGCGGAAACCGTGAGGAAGCTGCCCGGCTTCTCGGCATCGGTGAGCGCACGCTCTATCGTAAAATCAAGGAATACGGGTTGTCGTGACTCTTTTCTCTCCTGCCGATCGCCCCAACAATTGGTGTTGTCGGGTGCTGTTGAAGGAAATTGAGGTTGAAATTTTCGGGGGCGATAGAACCAGTCAACGGAGGTTCGGATGGCGAAGATTCGCCGTCTTCCCCAGAGTGTGATCAACAAAATCGCGGCTGGCGAGGTTATCGAACGTCCGGCCAGTGTGGTGAAAGAACTCGTCGAGAACTCCCTGGACGCCGGTGCCACGCGGATTGATGTTGCGGTGGCCAAGGGCGGTATCGAATTCATCCGCGTGGCCGACAATGGTTGCGGCATCGCCTTTGAAGACCTGGAGCTGGCTGTCGCCAGTCACGCGACAAGTAAAATCGGGGATGCGGAAGATCTCTTCCACGTGCGCACGCTGGGATTTCGGGGAGAAGCGCTTGCCTCCATTGCCGAGGTGAGTCATCTTCGTCTTCGCAGTCGCACTCCAGATTCCGATTCCGGTGGGGAAATCTACGTGGAGGGCGGTCTGGTGCGGTCTCTTGCGCCGTGCGGTTGCCCTGTGGGAACGGTCGTCGAGGTCCGCCAGCTGTTCTTCAATACCCCGGTGCGAAGAAAGTTCCTCCGCTCCACAACGACGGAACTGGGCCATATTTCAGAAACCGTGGCAAAACTGGCGCTGGCCCATTTCCGCGTGCATTTCACCCTGACGCATAACGATCGGCCGGTCCTCCAGTTGCCGGCAGCCGCCGGTCTGTTGGAACGAATAGCAGCGCTTTACGGCCAGGATCTGGCGGACTCCCTCATTCCGGTTTCCAGCGAAGATGGGCCGGTGCGGCTTTACGGATATGTGGCCCATCCGGCGTTCAGTCGCCCCAATGCAAAAATGCAATTTCTGTTTTTAAATGGTCGAGCCATCCGGGATCGCAATCTTCAGCACGCCCTCAATGAGGCTTACCGGGGCCTTCTGACCGTGGGACGCCAGCCGGTGGCTTTCCTGGTCCTGGAAATGCCGCCCGAAATGGTGGATGTGAATGTCCATCCCACGAAACAGGAGGTGCGCTTTCTGGATAGCGGGAGGCTCTACAGCCAGCTCCTCGGCACGCTACGCAGGGAATTTCTTAGCAGTGACCTCAGCACGCGTATTCCTGCACCGACCCCCGAGCAGGACGGCGATTCCTGGCGCTCGCCCCACGATCCAGAAAAAGTTCGGGCGACGCGTCAGCAGATCGTGGAATGGGCGAAAGGGGAACTTCAGCAAAGACTGGCAGGAAATTTGGCCACGGGCTCAGAGACGGCGAAAGCCGTGTCGGATTTTGCCCATGCTTCCTTGTATTCCAGTGAAACCGCCCGACCGGCTTTGCGATCAGGAGAGACCATCGCCCCCGGGGAGCAACGAGCTGAACACAAGCGAGACCTCGCCACAGCCGTTGTGGAGCTCCGCTCTGCCGGTTCAGGTGCGTCAGACTTCGGTCAAACTACCGAATCGCTTGGGCGAAAAGTGGAACAGGGTGCCCATCCGGAGCTGGGGCTGGGCAGCGAGGCGCCGGCGAAGGTGCTCCAAATCCACAACCGGTATCTCATTACCGAAAGCGATGAGGGCCTGGTGGTCATCGACCAGCACGCGCTGCATGAACGGATTCTCTATGAGCAGCTTCGACAAAGCCTCCAGGATGGTCCGTTGACCACCCAGCAACTTCTCATCCCCGAGCCCGTGGACCTCTCTCCCGTGGAGGCGGCGTTAGCCCTGGAGAACAAAGAACTTCTTGCTGAGTTAGGTCTCTCCATCGAGCCTTTCGGCGGAACAACGGTGCTCGTGCACAGTTATCCGGCCATGCTCCGGCACATGTCGGCCGGGGATTTGCTCCGCTCCGTGCTAGCCGCACTCGCCGAGGGAAGAAGCCAGCCGGACCGCGCCACGTTGCTGGACAGCATTCTTCACAGCCTGGCTTGCAAGGCAGCCATCAAAGCAGGGGAACGGCTTGCTCCGGAACAAGTGCGGGCGCTTTTGGAACAAAGCCGCCAGGTGCTTCATTCTCACCATTGCCCGCACGGTCGGCCGACAATGCTGGTCTTTTCGCGTGAGGAACTCGATCGCTACTTCCGCCGAACATAATGCGCTGGGATTCCCCTGTATTGTTGCTTTTTGACGGGATGTGCATCTATACTGATGTGGGACTTTAATGGGCTTTAGCAACGGGAGGGTACAACCAATGGCCTGGCCGTTTTTGCGGATCGGGAACCAGACGGCGTTCAGCGCGACTGATCCCACGGATCCCTATCGCTTCGCCGTGGAACACGGTTTTGACGCCTTCGAATGGTTCAACGATAAACGGCACGGCTGGGGCTGGTGTCAGGAAGACGCAGACGAGTACGACCGGCGGCAGATTCGCCAGACGGGTGAGCAAAAACACATTGCCTACAGCGTCCATGCCCGCTGCCAGGCTGATATCACCACACCGGAAGGCCGGGAGGACGTGCTCCGCAGCGTTCAGTTCGCTAGTGACATTGGTGCCAAACTGGTGAACATCTACTACCACGGTACGCAGGGCGTGGAAGGCTTTGCCGAGGCCCTGCGTCCGATCATGGAAGCGGCCACTCCCGCTCAAATCAAGATCAGCGTGGAAAATACTGTCTTCGTAGGGCCGGAAGAATTCAACGATCTGTTCGCATTTCTTCGCGAGAAAGAATGGTATGTGCCCGGTCAGGTGGGATTGTGCTTTGACATGGGGCACGCCAATCTTTGCGCAGCGACGCGGAACAATTATGTCGGTTTCTTGGAAAAACTGTCCTCGCAGGTTCCCATCATTCATCTCCATGTGCACGAGAATTGGGGGGATGGTGATAGTCACCTGCCCCTTTTCACGGGACCCGCTAGGATGGACGACTCCGGCGTTCGCGCAATGTTCCGGATCCTCAAGGAACGGGGGTATGATGGACTGATCATCATGGAGCAATGGCCCCAACCGGCCGAGCAGCTCCTGCACACACGCCAGAGATTGAAAGACCTTCTCCTTTCGCTGTGACCAATCCGTGGGATGGCCCCCTCGCCGGGAAAGTAAAAAGGACGCCCCCGTTAGAAATCAGCGAGAACTGATTGTTAAGATGCGATAAATGCGCAATCTTTTCTTTTCGTGCTGTTTTTCTTTCCGGAAGCCCTGCGAAAAAGCGATATTCTCGATACGAGCGGAAACGCTGTCCGTCTGAAGCACGGATGCGCTTTTGAAATTCTGGATGGTCTTTCCAGTCTATGGGGGACGCCATGGAAACACGGACGTTTTTAGCAGTTTTGGCAGCAAGTGGTTTAATTGCCGGAACGGCAATGGCTCAATGGGGATCCTCCGGCGCGTATCCCAATCCCTGGGGAACCGCCTTCCCGGTGGGATATTTTGAACAGGGAGGTCCGGCTCCGCAGCCACTTACTCCCGTTCCGGAGGGATCTTCCGGCGCTCCGGCAGAGGCATGTCCGACCGGCCGCCTTCCGGTCTGGCAGGTCTGGGGTGAGTACCTTTATCTCCGTCCTTCTGACGTGGATGTCCCGTGGGCTGTTGCGATCAATGGGGCGATCGGCACTGGCGATATTCCCATTCAGGTTGGCCGGATCGCCAACGCCGACATCGATTTCGACTCCGGTTTCCGAGTCGGGGTCGGTCGGGTGGTAGATGAATGCTCGAGTGCGGGTGTCAGCTACACCTTCTTTGAAAGCAACTCTAATGACTCGCTTAGCACAGACGCCCCGCTTGTCTTGCGCTCTCTCGTGGCTCATCCGGGTACTCTGACTGCGGCCGCCGATTACCTGCGTGGAGTCGCCAGCAACGATGTGGACTTTCAGTTAATCGATGCCGATTATCGCCACATTTTCGGCAGCAATTGTTATGGTTCGTGGAACTGGCTGGTCGGTGGTCGATATGCTCAACTGGAACAGGATTTTTCTTCCACGTTCTTTAACAACGGCGTGGAAAACGTCCTCACTGACATCCGGTTTTATGGTGGTGGAATTCGGCTCGGACTAGAAGGCGAACGCCACTTCCAGAACACAAACCTGCTGGTTTACGGCCGCAGTGCCGCCAGCTTTGTGGCAGGAGACTTCCGTGCCCGGTATTTCCAAGGACAGTCCTTCACCAGTGTGGAAGTGGATACTCGTTGGCGTGCTTCCCGGGTGGTTCCAATCCTTGATCTTGAGTTGGGTAGCGGTTGGGTCAGCGACAACGGTTGTGTGATGTTCACCGTCGGTTACATGGTGAGCGCCTGGTTCAATGCGGTGGACGCCGACACCTTCATCCGCGGTGTTCAGAGCAACAATTTCAGTGGCATGGATGACACTGTGGTGTTCGATGGTTTGGTGGGACGGGCGGAAATCCGCTTCTGATAGTTTGCTAGCTCCAGCGTCCCCCAGCAGAAACACCTGACATCGTTCCCGCTCGCACTCGCTGTTCGACAAGCAGCGAGTGTTTTTTGTTGGATGTTTGGAGTTGCCAGGAATCGATTACGTAAACATGCGCGCGGGGATCATCGGAGAAACTGAATTGCGGCAAGGACCGCAGCGAGGATCAAACCAGCGACGATCACAAGCCAGATCCACGCTGGCATGGGTGGGGCCCGGCGCGCCCGATCGCGGCGGACTATCGCTAAAAGTGGATCTTCTTCGACGTCTAAAGGGACCGGGACCGCGGCCGCCGTTTCTGGTTGCCCAGGGATGTCGCTTGCCTGACCGGTGCTTCCCATGTCGGTGGACTCGTCCGTGAGTTCTTTTGGGATCGGGAGCGTTTCCACAAGGGGTTTGGCCACCGGCAGGGTTGGGGTCGTGGGTGAATCTCCCAGCGGTTTGCCTTTGGGAAGCGGTGCACTGCCGGACGTGTCCTGCAGGGCCTGGGCAACCGGCAAGGGCATCGGCTTGGCGCCGGTCGCATCGCTGATCGGTTTGGCAGAAGGGAGCTTTGTCGCCGCCGCCTGGAGCACTCCAGGTCCCGCCGTTGGGGCTGCTGTTGCGGTGCGCCGGAGCGTGCTCTCGTCTGGAATCTGATAGCCGTGATTGACGAGCCACAGCCGCAACGCTTCGGCCACCTGGGCTGCCGATTGGAAGCGGGCAGCAGGCTTCTTGGCCATCATCTTCATACAGATGGCCACGAGATCGTCCGGCACATCTGGGCGTTCCTTGCGGATGTCGGGCGGCATTTCCCGCTGATGCTTCATGACGCGTTGGGCCAGCGTCCCCTCGGGGAACGGAGGGTGCCCCGTCAGAAGGAAATAAAGCGTGCAGCCCAGACTGTAAATATCCGCCCGAAGGTCCACGCGGTGGCTGTCGATGGCCTGTTCCGGGGCGAGATAATCGGCGGTCCCCAGTACATTCTCGTCGTAGGCGAGAGTCAGTGACGCGCGGTCGTCATCCGAAAAAAGCGCCAGACCAAGGTCCAGCAACTTGACCACACCCTTTTTATCCACAAGGAGATTGGCGGGTTTGATGTCGCGATGGATGAGGCCTGCCTGATGGGCGTGATGAAGGCCTTCCGCTGCCTGGCGGATATATTCGGCTGCCATGTGAGGAGGCAGGGGGCCCTTTTCTCGGACCATCCGCTGGAGGTCCTGTCCCTCCACATACTCCATTACCAGGTAATGATTCGTGCCATCGCTGTCTACGTCGTAGGCGCGAACGATGTTGGGATGGTCGAGAGCGGCCGCCGCCTTCGCCTCACGGTGAAATCGCGCCAGATAAGAAGCATCATTGACGCGGTGTTTGGGCAGGACCTTGATGGCCACCCGCCGCTGCATGAGCACGTGTTCAGCAAGATACACGCTGCTCATTCCCCCGGTGCCGAGGTGGTCGAGCAATTTGTATTTGCCCAGAAAAAAACCTTTGTAGCGACCTTCCAGGAGTTTTCCAGCTTGCCAGCGGGTGAGAAGGCCGGCCTCGACAAGTTTGTCGGCCAGTTCCTCAGCGGTGAGCGAAGAACTTCCCTCAGGTGGCAGCCATTGCTTCACCACCTTCTGCAACTGGTCGGCCTCGACCAGTTGACTGCGTTTCACCAGATCGAGGAATTGCTCGACCGTCATGGAAAGTCTCGCTACCCGAGGTTTTCATCCCTCTCACATAGGTGCCCAAACTTCCCCTCGTTTCAGACTCGCACCGAGGCCGGTATCACTCAGCGGTTTTCCTTGGGATGGACGCTTCCTTTCCCACCTCCCCTCATGTGCTGGCCTAAAGTATGGGGCAGAATTCGACGCACTTCTCCATCGCTATTTAACTTACCACGTTCCGGGAATTATTTCCACTTTGGGACGGCCAGTTGTACCCTCAGATATACAACACAGATCCGACCAGAACCCTGCCCTTTTTGCACGCCTCTCCCAGCTTGCACAAACTGATGTATCATAGAGGCTTTCTCGCTTCGCAAGGTCTTGCCTTTGACAAGATTGTTTTCTGCAGGAGATGCCCATGTGCTCGATAGGGAAAGCATGCACTGAGGGAACTCTTTGGCAACCGCTGACACGGCTATTCCTGTGTGTACTGTGCCTTTGTGCCATGATGGCGGTGAGCGTCGCATTGGCAGAGCACCCGACGTTGCCGGGTGCACCGGAAATACCGTCCACCGTCGCGGTTTTTCGAATCAACGCCTGCGAAGCTGGAGCGGTACCGGACGGCAAGACGGACTGCACGGAGGCCCTGCAGAAGGCGCTCCACCGGGCCGAAAAAATGGGGGGCGGCATTGTGGAACTTCCCGCCGGCGTGTATCGCATCGAGGGGCATCTCATCATCCCTGCCAATGTGACCTTACAAGGTGTTTTCCAGACCGCTCCCACAACGGCGCGATGGGGTCAAACCACACCAGCGGGAACCGTGCTCCTCGCGTATGAGGGGAGAGGAAGCGAAGAAGGTGAGCCCTTTCTACGTTTAGCGGGCAACCATGCGACCGTGGCTGGAATTGCCGTCGTCTACCCCGAGTGGAGTCCAAAGGACGTGCCTCCGGTGCCCTATCCTCCCTGCATTGCCTCCACCAACACCGAAAACGTTTCCATCCAAAACTGTCTTTTGGTCAATCCTTACGAGGGAATTCGGCTGATTCGGGCACACCGCCACCTCGTTCGCAACGTCACGGGGTATCCTATCAAACGGGGAATTTACGTCGATGAATGCTACGACATCGGCCGAATCGAGAACGTCCACTTCTGGCCGTTCGGGGTCCGCTATCGACCGGACGACCCTTACTGCCAGTGGATCAACCTCAATGGAGTGGCCTTCGAGTTTGCCCGTACTGACTGGCATTATGTGATCAACACTTTCTGCTTTGGATATGGGATTGGCTATAAGTTTTCACAGTCGGCCCACGGCAGCGCCAATGGGAATTTCTTGGGGATCGGTGCGGATTCCTGTCAGCGGGCGGTGGTGGTGGAACAGGCTCAGCCGCCCGGACTGCTCATCACCAATGGAGAGTTCGTGGGTCGATGGGGAAGCGAGGATGCGGTGACTCTGGAGGTCGGTCCGGATGTGCAGGGAAAGGTCAGTCTGGTCAACTGTTCGTTCTGGGGCCCCATCGATCGGTGTGTGGTAATGCAGAGTCCTCGCGCCCAATTAACGCTCTCGACATGCCATTTCTGTGAATGGGATACCGCGAATCAGGGATCTCCAGCGGTCGAGATTAAGGCGGGCTTCGCCACCATCCAGGGGTGCACTTTTGATCGTGATGCCGCCCAGCACATCCATGTTCACAGCGGTGTCCGCTCGGTCATTGTGACTGCCAACCAGGCGCCTGGGGGTTTACGGGTCAATAATGAAGCGGGACGCAAGGTCCAGATGGGACTCAATGCGGAGGACACCATTCAATGGACGCCGGAAGCACGCCTTCATTACCGGTTGCATATTGGCCAGCCGGGGGACTCACGGTATTTGCTCGGGTGGTACGGTGCGGAAAAAAGTGATCGAACCTTTCGCTGGAGCACGCCCAAATCGCAGTTGATTCTGCCCATTGAGCCTGGGCGATCATACGAATTACTTTTGACTGTAAGTGTTCCGAAGGCGCTCGACGGTAAGGAAATAACGGTTACCGTGGGCGACCAAGTGCTCACGGCATTGAAGTCCGGGGAAAACAAAGTTCAGATTCCTGCCCAGAACTCAGAAAAAGTGGTCCTGCGGATCTGCTCGCCCGGCTGGATTCCTGCCGAATCGATCAAACAATCCAGCGATCGGCGGGTTCTTGGAATTCAAGTGTTTTCACTCATTATGAAAGGAGAAGGGGCGGGCGAAAAAATCTTTGACGCAAACACAGGAGAATGGCAAACTCCGTAGCTTGCGCCCCGGGGAGTGGTGCCAGGCGTGAACGGTCTCCGGCCCATGTATTGCTGCGAGCACGGTGGGGACCATTTGATTGTGGCCGCCGATTGACAGGCCCACCGCCGGTGTGGCATATTAATGGCACATTTGGGTTAATTCCGTGTCAATCGTGCAGGAATCGTCCTCGGAGGGGTCTGCAGGGCGTTGCCGCGATTGGGCAAGGGGAAAGTGATCTGCGCCACCAGTGTGCACATCATTTCGCGCAGAATTTCTGGTTTCGGGAGGGAACAATGGCCGTGCTCGATTCCATGGAGCAGCGGTATGAGGAACGGCTCCGCCGTTACGTGACGGCCATGCGCAAGGGCAAACCGGACCGCATTCCGATCCGGCCTTTTGTGGCGGAGTTCACGGCTGTCTACGCCGGCTACACGATCCAGGAAGTGACCCACGATTACGAGAAGGCCTTCGACGCCGTCATTCGGTGTGCGGCCGACTTCGATTGGGACGCCGTGGTGCCCAATATGGTTTACGTTTGGACAGGGCTCGTCCAGGCGATCAACCTGCGGTATTACGCGATTCCTGGCGTCGATCTTCCGGCGGATGTGCCCTTTCAGTATCTGGAGCCACCTGAAGAAAACGCCTGGATGCGTCCCGACGAGTATGACGCGCTCATTGAAGATCCGACGGGCTACCTTTACAACGTTTGGTTGCCGCGAGTATCGCGGGACGTGGTTCCGCCCGGCCAGCCCAACACGTTTCGAAATAACGTGTCGTTCGTGCTGGGTGCCATGGCGATGCTTGACTACTTCAACGCCTTGGGACGGCAGGTGGAACGGTTGCAGCGGGAGACGGGCACCGTCTCAGCGATCTCGGGGATCCTCAAAGCGCCTTTTGATATCCTCGCCGATAAGTTGCGGGGATATAAGGAATTGTGTTTGGACCTCTACCGCCAGCCGGACAAAGTGCTCAAGGCATGTGAAGCCCTCGCCCCGCACCTTCTTCAGGTGGCCAAATCAGGTGCCGATCCGCAAAAGAATGTCCCCATCGGCTTGTGGATGCATCGCGGATGCGTGCCCTTTCTTTCACCCCAGCAATTTGAGCGCTTTTATTGGCCGACTTTAAAGTGGATTATCGAATCTCTCTGGGCGGAAGGATATCAGGTGTTATTCTATGCCGAAGGGGAATGGAATCCCAATTTGAAATATATTGCGCAGCTCCCCGATTTAAGTATTGTCTATCATGTTGATCGGGGAGATATTTTCGAGGTTTACAGAACAGTGGGACATAAATTCTGTATCAGCGGCGGAATTCCGAATGACTTGCTAGCCTTTGGTACCCCACAGGATGTGCGTGAGTACTGCAAAAAAGTCATTGATGGCGTGGCGCGTGATGGCGGTTATATCATGGATGCCAGTGCCATCATGCAGAATGATACCAAAATAGAAAACGTCAAGGCCATGACGGAGTTCACTCGTGAGTACGGGGTGTATTGATTTTTTAAATCAATTTTTGATCCACATTCAAATAAGGCAATCTGTGTGTCTATCGCTGATAATGGTCGGTGGGCGAACAGAAAATCATTGACTCAGTTAGGTTGCAGGATGTGCACCATCACGCCAAGTTATTGTTTGCTGGATAGTATTAAGTGACAAAGAGAGCACCTGCGTCAGGAACGATCGCGAATATCAGTTTGTGTTGTGCCCATGACGGAGATTGGCCATGGTGGACGAAACACGCGAGAAAGACGTGTCAACCCAACCCGGTTGCGGTATTCGGCCGCCGGGAACATGTATCCCGTGGGAGGAAAAACGCCGTGAGTTGGGCGAGATCAAGGGCAATGAAGCGTTAGTGAAGAGAATCTGGGAGAATATCGACGCCCTTGGATATATGTATATCTGGCAGGTGTTGCTGTCGTTTTAGTCGGTGCCCGAAGCGGACCTTGGGGGAAGTTTTGGTTAGAAAGCCGTGATGATGGGGGAATCGGGTGAGGGGAAACGGCCCGCCCCCGCGTTCTCTGAGGATTGAGAGGATGAGCGAAAAGACACTGGCCGAGGCGATCGCGTGGTGTGATGAAGCGACGGCAATGCGGCTGATTCGGGAGCAGCTAGCCGCGGGTGTGCCGGCTCAGGAAATCCTCGCGCAGTGTAACGAGGGGATGCTGGAACTGGGAAATCGCTTCGCCCGGGAGGAATGCTTTCTCCCGGATCTCATGTTCGGCGGTCTGATTATGAAGAACATCATGGCCGAGCTCGGGCCTCATCTCACACGGGACGTGGGTAGCGGGACGGCCGGTCCGCGCGCGAAGGCGGTGATGGGGACCGTTCAGCACGATGTCCACGATATCGGGAAGGACATTGTGGTCATGATGCTTCGCGGTGCGGGTTTTGAGGTCATTGATCTGGGCGTGGACGTGCCCCCCGAGCGATTTGTGCAGGCCATCCGTGAGCATCAACCCGCCGTGGTGGGAATGAGTCTTCTTCTCACCACCTGCTATCCTTCGGTGACCGCCACGGTCAATGCGATTCGTGATGCGGGGTTGCGGGACCAGGTGGCGATCATGGTCGGTGGTGCTGCGGCGAGTGAGCTTCTCGCCAAAAATGCTGGCTGCGATTTCTACGGCAAAACAGCGGTGGATGGGCTTAAGTTCGCCTGTCAGGTGGCGGGACTCAAGTAGCCGTCCCGAGGTGAAGTTCAATCGCAGGGCTGAATGTCCACCCGGTCATAGGGTAATTGACGTGGGTGCCGATCGTGGCAGGGCGATCCGAAGAGTGCATCAAAAGATCCGCGCCAGACAGCCACCATCCACCACGATGACCTGCCCGGTGATGTACCGGCCGGCTTCGCTCGCCAAAAGGAGGGTGGGCCAGGCCACTTCTTCCGGCTCTCCCCATCGGCCCAGGGCAGTGCGGGAAACGATTTGTTCCTGCTGTTCCTTGCTGAGCAGGCTCATGGGCATTTCCGTGGCGATGGGACCCGGCGCAATACAGTTGACCGTGATGTTGAATGGCCCCAGATCAAGCGCGCTGGCCTTGGCCATTCCAACAAGTGCCGCCTTGGTCGCCGAATACGCGTTGCGCTTGGCCGTGCTGGCCAGCGCCATCATGGAGGACATGTGGATGATCCGTCCCCAGCGCCGCTCCTTCATTTTGGGGACCAACGCCCGGGTCAGACGCATGGCGTTGGTCAGGTTGAGCTCCACGAGGTAGTCCCAGTCTTTGTCCTGGATCTCGTCGATAGCCTGGGGAATATTCCAGCCCGCATTGTTCACGAGAATGTCAATGTGGCCCATGCGGGCAAGGGCCTCCGCGGCGAGGCGATCGGTATCCTCACGTCGGGCGACGTCGGCAGCCAGCCATTCCACTCGCTGCCCGGTGCTCTGCGAAAGCTCCTCAGCCGTTTTGCGGATGGCCTCTTCCGTGCGGCTGCAAATAAACAGATCGGCGCCTGCCTGGGCGAAAACCTGGGCAATGGCCCGACCGATGCCGCGACTTGCACCTGTGATCAACGCGGTTCGCCCTGCAAGGCTGAAAATGGTATCTCTCATGGCGATTTCCCTTATCAAGCCAGCAAGTAACGCATTTCCCGATCTGCCAAAGCCCGGGACAAGCCGGGTCACCGACTCTGCAAGACGGGTTATTCGGCTGGGTTTTCCAAGTATGTGTACCCTTCCAGCCCGGACTCGTAGAAACGGAGCAATCTTCCGGCCTGGCGATCGTCGATGCGGCCCCGCCGAATTGCTTCCTCGAGGCTATTTCTCAGCCGAACCACGAGGGTGCTGGGATCGAATTCCACGTAGGAAAGCACTTCTCGGACGGTATCACCGTTAATCACTGTCTCCACCACGACGTCACCGTCTTCGTCCAGTCCTACGTGCACCGCGTTCGTGTCGCCGAAGAGATTGTGGAGGTCGCCGAGAATTTCCTGGTAGGCCCCCACCAGAAAGACGCCAATGTAGTACGGCTCCCCGCGGAAATCATGGAGGGGCAGCGAACGTTTGACATCATGTCGATCAATGAACCGATCGATTTTACCGTCGGAGTCGCAGGTGATGTCTGCCAAGATACCGCGGCGTGTTGGTTGTTCTGTCAAACGATGGATGGGCATGACGGGGAAGAGCTGTTTGATGGCCCAGCTATCCGGCAGGGACTGAAACAGTGAAAAATTGCAGAAATATGTTTCACTGAGCAGCGATTCGAGGACCTCCAGCTCCTCCGGAACATAATCCAGATGCTGCATCAGCCGGTAAATCTTGCGGCAAATAGCCCAGTAAATATTCTCTGCGTATGCCCGTTCCTCAAGGGACATATAGCCGTTATTGAAGAGATTGATGGTGTTTTCCAAGGCTTCCTGGGCATCGTGGAAGCTTTCCAGAAGGTTGCGGACATTGAGCCCCTCGTAAGTTTGCAGGAGGTCATGGAGGGGTTGTTCGGCGTCCTCGGGGATCTTTTCGGGGATTCCATTTTCGCCTCGATCAGCGACACCCAACACATTGAAGACGAGAACGCTGTTGTAGGCCACAACGGCGCGACCGCTCTCCGAGAAAATCGTGGGATGGGGGACCCCCGCGTCATCGCAGACCTGCTGGATGTGGTAGACCACGTCGTTGGCGTATTCTTCTAGGGTGTAATTAACGCTGGATTCAAAGGTGGTCTGTGAACCGTCGTAATCCACACCCAGTCCGCCGCCCACGTCGAGGTATTCCAAACCGGCACCCTGCTTATAGAGATCGGCGTACACGCGGGCGCCTTCGGTCAGGGCAGCCTTAATGTGGCGAATGTTGGTGATCTGGCTTCCCAGGTGAAAATGGAGCAGCTTGAAGCAATCGGCCATTCCGTGCTCTTTCAGTTCCTGCAAGGCCCGCAAAATTTCGCTCACCGTCAGGCCGAATTTGGAACGATGGCCTCCCGAAGATTGCCATCGTCCAGACCCCATGGCCGCCAGTTTGACGCGGATGCCGATATTCGGCCGAACTCCCACCTCCCGGGCGTAGCGCAGGATCAACTCCAGGTCGGTGTATTTTTCCACGACCAGAAAGATGTTACGGCCCATTTTCTGGGCCAGCATGGCCGTCTCGATAAATCGGGCGTCCTTGAACCCGTTGCATACAATCGGGGTGTCGTTATCGGCAAGGGCAATGACGGCCAATAGTTCGGGTTTGCTGCCGGCCTCCAAGCCGAACTTGTAGGGCGCTCCGTAGCGGAGAATCTCCTCCACCACCTGCCGCTGCTGATTCACTTTAATGGGGTAAACGAGGTGGTACCCGCCCGTGTAGTTGTGGTCGCGGATGGCCTCACTGAAGGCGTTCTTGATCTCCTGAAGACGGTGCTTGAGGATGCCTCCAAACCGGATCAGAACCGGCGTCTGAATGCCGCGAACGACCAAGCGATCGACGAGGTGTTTGAGATCGATGGAGCGCTTGGGATCTTTTTCGGGGTGCACACAAACATGCCCGGCGGCGTTAACGGAGAAATATCCCTTACCCCAGCTCCGGACCTCATAGAGTTCCTCGGCGTCGGCCACCGTCCATCGACGTGTTTGGGCATCGAGTTGCAGCATGGGCGTGGTCCCCCTCTCCCTGGTCCTAGGGCCTGAAGTTACCCTGCCGAAATTGCCGTTTGTTTCGGTGGGATGGTTCTGTAGTTTCTCCTTCATCGTCTAGTAACAAACCACGGTTGACCTGCTCTGGACTCGGCGTTTCAAGCCAAACCGCCTCCAAAAGCCAACCGAAGATGCCGTTCCCGCTGCCTTGTGGTGACGCCCGCTCTCGCTGGACCAACCACAACCGCTCTGCGATGACGCGCGGACTTCCTTCAATTACCGTATCGTATTCAATTACCGCCCAGTGAAAAGGGGGTAAAAGCAAGCCCGAGGTGAAAAACAGCACCCGGAAAGTGCGACGTCTCTGGCAGGGGACTGGGGCGGAAAAAAAGTCGGCTGAAATGACACGGCTAGCCAGGCTTGTTCCTGTTTTTTTCGCGGGTGAGTTTAGGACATCGGCGAGGCGGAATTGGCCACAGATTCTGGCGCGTCCATTTCTTCGACGAATTCGCCCCGACAGGCCAGGTCCTTCTCCACGGCATGGCATCGAACGTAGTGGCCGTCCAGGTTAAGGATTCGCGGAGGTTCCGTGCGACAGATGTCCATCCGCCGAGGACAGCGTGGGTGAAAGCGACAGCCAGCCGGAGGATTCTCGGGGCTTGGCGGATCGCCTTCCAGGATGATTCGCTGGCGTCCGCTTTTGGGGTCCATGGTTGGAATGGCCGACAGAAGTGCCTGCGTGTACGGATGGAGAGGCTCGGCATAGAGACGGCGGCTCTCCGCCAGCTCGACGATTTCGCCCAGGTACATGACCGCCACGCGATCGGAAAGATATTCCACCACGGAAAGGTCATGCGAAATGAAAAGATAGGTAAGGTCATGCTTTTCGCGTAATTCGACCAGCAGGTTGATAATTTGCGATTGGATGGACACATCCAGGGCTGAAAGTGGCTCGTCAAGAACGACGAAATCGGGGCGAAGGACGAGCGCCCGAGCGATACTGACGCGTTGGCGCTGGCCACCAGAAAGTTCGTGCGGATAGCGCGTCATCAAATCCGGGTCGAGGCCGACTTCGCGAAGGATGGCGGCCACCAGCTCCCGTCGCCTTTGCTGCTGTTCTGCCTTGGAAAGCCGTGGCCAAACTTCGGAGGAACCGCCCTTTTTCTTTCCCTGGAGCAATTCAGGGTGGACGATGAGGCCCTCTTCCACGATACTTCCCACGGTCATTCGCGGATTGAGGGAGCTGAACGGGTCTTGAAAGACGATTTGCATGGACCGCCGGAGGTTGCGAAGTTCTGCACCATGGCAGGTCACAATATTCCGCCCAGCGAAAAAGATGTCCCCACTCGTTGGTTCGATGAGGCGGAGAATCGTTCGGCCAAGGGTTGTCTTGCCGCAGCCGGACTCACCGACCAGGCCGAGCGTTTCACCCTTGCGGATGGCGAACGACACGTCGTCCACTGCTCGGGTGTATCGGGTGATGCGGGAAAGCAGTCCTTCCCGCTTGGGAAAGTACTTTTTGAGGTGACGAATGTGAAGGAGGATTGAGTCAGCCATTGTTTCGGGTTGTCGGAACATCGTCGAAGGAAAGTTCCCCAGCAAAATGGCATCGCACCCAGTGACCGGGAGCCAGAGGGCGGAGTTCCGGTTCCTGTTGGCGGCAAATTTCCTGACAGTAGTCGCACCGGGGATGGAACTTACAACCGGGCGGGAAATCCTTGGGATTGGGGACGTTCCCCTTGATGGTGGCCAGCTTTTTTCCCTTATCTTCTCCCAGTCGGGGGCGCGATCGCAAAAGGCCCACCGTGTAGGGATGGAGGGGCTGCGTGAACAGCGTTTCCACGGGGGCCCGCTCCACAATTTTGGACGCGTACATGACCGCCACCTCATGCGCCAGCTCCGCGACTACCCCGAGATCGTGAGTGATGATGAGGACGGCCATTCCCTGCTTCTGCTGGATTTCGCGGAGGAGTTCCAGAATCTGGGCCTGAATGGTGACATCCAGGGCGGTGGTGGGTTCGTCGGCGATGAGCAACTTCGGGCGGCATGCTAGAGCCATGGCAATCATCACCCGCTGTCGCATCCCGCCGGAGAACTGGTGCGGATAGTCGCGCCAGCGTTTTTCCGCGTCGGGAATCCCCACCTGTTTGAGCGAGTCAATCATCAACTCTTTGGCGCGTTCCGCGGAGATGCGGCCACCACTCCCTTCTTCACGGTGGTGGAGGCGAACGGCCTCCAGAATCTGTGAGCCTACCGTGAACACGGGATTGAGAGAGGTCATGGGCTCCTGGAAGATCATGGCGATTTTGCCGCCCCGTACTTTCCGCATCTCCGGTTCGCTGAGCTCGGTCAGAACGCGCAGGCCGTCTTCATCGTGGTACGTAATTCTGCCGCCGACGATCCGGCCGGGCGGTGCCACCAGCCGCATGATCGACAGGGCGGTTACCGACTTGCCACACCCCGACTCACCCACCAGCCCCAATGTCCGGCCGGGGTAGATTTCCAGCGATACGTCGTCTACCGCGCGGAGAACGGCTTCTTCAGTGAAGAAGTATGTCCGAAGGTTCTCCACCCGCAGCAGAGGATTCAATCGTGTCGTCTGTGGTTGTGTGTTTTCAGATTGCACGGAAGCCGGCATGGAATAGTTTTTCTTTTAATCAGGGACTAACTGATGCTCGGTCACCAAAAGGCTAACGCAGGGATCACGCAGTTTTCTCGGACACTATATGCGCAGTCGGGGATCCATGGCGTCGCGGAGTCCGTTACCCACCAGGTTAAACGCTGTCACCGTAATGAACATCGCCAGCGAAGGAAACACCACCAGCCACCAGTAGTGATAATTTTCGCTTCCCTGGCGAAGAAGCAAGCCCCAGCTTGGAGCCGGCAGGCGGACACCAAAACCCAGCAGGCTTAAGCCCGCTTCCGTGATGATGGCACCGGCAATTCCGAAGGGTGCCGCCACCATAGCCGGGGAAAGAGAATTCGGTAAAACATGCCAGAACAGCACGCGGAAATTCGTCGCGCCGGTTGCTCGGGCGGCCGCCACGTAGTCAAGATTTCGCTGTTTGAGGACCTCGCCCCGGATGAGTCGGGCGACGGTCGGCCAGCCGGTCAGCCCGATGACCACCATGATGATGTAAATACTCTGGCCCAATAGCCCCACGAGCGTCAGGATCAGAAAGAACGCTGGAAAGAGCATAATCACCTCGATGATACGCGAAATGAGAATGTCCACAAAACCGCCGTAATAACCAGCGATAGCTCCCAGCACGATGCCGATGACCATATAAATTCCCACGGCCACAAAGCCAACCGTGAGAGAGATCCGCAGGCCGTAGATCATTCTCACGAGGACATCCCGGCCTACGTCGTCTGTGCCTAAAATGTGAGGGAAGCCATCGTTGCTCTTTCGCCAAAACAGGACCTGCTCCTCGGTGTCAGGATTCGGTATGAATTGTGGCTTGCGGTAAAACGGGGGTTTGACCGGGGAATCCATGTCCTGCTCGGTCGGCCCGAAGGGAATCAGGGGATACACAGCCCGAGCTCTACCCTGGCGGGCAAACTCCTCTTCGGGGAATGTTCGGGCCCGGTAGCGGTTGTCGGGGCGGAAGCCGGGAATCATGAGGAGACAGGCTAGTCCCAGGATGGCCAGGACGTAGGCCGCTGCGTACTTTCCCACAGGAAGCAGTTTGCCCGGATACCGGCGGCGGTAACGAACAGCGTGGACGACCACACCAAACAGCCACGGAAAAAACGCCACCATGGCCAGGTTGAACCAGTAGTCCACCGCTTGCTCAGGATTGAAGAGCGCTCGAAACCACGGCCAGGCCGTCCCGCGCTCGTCGTGATAGAAAAAGGGAATGTTGGAGGCGAGCACGGGGGCGAAGATGGCAAGCAGAAAGAGCACCGCCAGAACCCACAGCGAACCCACCGAGAACGGGTTCTTGCGGAACTGTTTCCAGACGATTTGCCAGTAAGACTGACCGGCGGTCATTTCTCCTCACCTTGAGCGGAAAATGTAATCCGCGGATCCACCAGCACGTAGAGGATGTCCGTCAAAAGGATGCTCACAAGAACAATAATCGCGTCGATGTAAATCAGGGCCATGAGCGTGGGATAGTCTTTCTGTTCAATCGATTCCCAGCTCAGGCGGCCCATTCCGTGGATTCCAAAAATGTACTCAACGAGGACGCTGCCGCCCAAAAGCGCGGGCAAAAAGCTGGAAAACAACGTGAGAATGGGAATGAGAGCGTTCCGTAATGCGTGTTTAAAGATTACGGTGAATTCAGAAAGACCCTTGGCCCGGGCGGTGCGAATGTAGTCCTGCGAGATGACTTCCAGCATGCTCGTCCGGGCATACATGGCCAGTCCCGCCAGGCTGAAGAGGGACAGGCACATCACGGGCAAAAAAGCATGCCAAAGGTAGTCCAGAAGGTACCGGGGCCAGGGAAAATTCTCCGCTCCTTCGGAGTGCAATCCAATCATCGGAAACCACTTGAGATAATCGCCGTAGCAGAAAAAGAGCAGAAGGAGCATGGCGGCAACAAACGAAGGAATGGAATAAAGAAGGAACAGTGTCAGACTGATAGCGCGATCTGTCAGCGTGTTGCGTTTGACAGCGGCAATGATGCCGGCGGGGATCGCGATCAGGTAGGTGACCAGCTCAGCCATCAACATGAGTGGCGCTGAGACGATCACCGCGTTCCAGATCTTGGTGGCCACGGGTTCCCGCGTTTTGGTGGCGGATCGGCCGAACTGGAACGTCACCAGCCGCCACACCATGTGGGCGTATTGTGTGTCTGTGAACACATAGGCGACGCGGAGGAGAGCGGAGGGCTCATAGCGTTTCCGGTAAAGTTGGTAGTGGGCCATCCAATTCTCTGCAACCTCGTCCACAAGTGATTTCGGTGCATCGGCCGGAACGTCCAGCCGCAGTGGTTCGCGAACCAATCGCCGCAGGGCCAAACTGGCAACGAATTTTTCTCGAAGTGTTGAATCGCCTAGAAGTTTCTCTGCAAAAAAGCGAACCGTCTGTGGATCGAGGTAATCGAGCTCTTCCAGGAGTTGATTTTGGGACATCTGGCAAAGGGCGTGGAAACGGGACTCCAATTCCGCGCGTTCTGTGGAAGTCAACGGACGGGTCGTGGACTCAGCCCGTCTCCACCACAGCCACCATGCTCCAACCACATACGGCGTTTCTTCCTCCCGTGGATGGGCGGAATAAGTAAACACAAACGGTTCTACCACCATGGAATTCAGCGCGTGGATGAGCCCGATTTTATCTTGCCGGTCCACATCTCGGGATTGCAAAATACGAACAGCGAAGGGAACGCCGTGATGGCCCAAGTCTTCGCAAAACACCTGCACGTAGGCCGCCACAGCCTGGGCCAGGCGGCCATGTTCCGCGGGATCTTCCAGACGAGTCCGAAACCGCGGGATTCCCAACGAACGGAGGAAGGCGAGACGCTCCTGGCCCTTCGGCAGCCGTTCCGGATCATGGGCCAGCACGGCAAGTTCCGCGGCGATCTGGGATTCGTTGGCCGCCCGATAGTGCCCAGCCCAGTACACCGCCCGTGAATAATCACGAAAATACCGAAAATTAAGCAGAAGCGGCCGATCGAGCTTCAGATCGCGTTTCTGGATGAGATAAGCCTCGCGCGTTTGGGTGGTCTGGCCGGCCAGCCCGGTGGCTCCGAGCTGTATGAGCAGCGGGTCTCCCGGCGCAAGTTGCATGATGCAGAAAGACACCACCGTGATCCCGAACAAAGTGGGGATCATAAGTAGGAGGCGGCGGACAATATAACTCCACACGGGTCGCTGAACTCTCCTCAGCAGGTCTGGCCGGATGTGATGACTATGTGCCTCCGTCCGCAGTTGCTCTCCGCGTCTCGGGGGTCACGGTCCCAGGGCACGGGGGCGAGACGCATACCATTCTCGGCTGTCGTAGCACGGACGAATCTTGTAGAACTTGATGTTTTGCAACCGAGCGTCATACCCTCCCGTTGCCCGATCTGTAAACAGGAAGGTGTAGGGTTGATCTTCATAAATCCGGCGGTGGATCTGCTTGTAAAGCTCGTGCTGTTTTTCCTCATCCATGGTGACACGCAGTTGCTCGATCAGCTTGTCCACTTCCGGGTTGCGATAGGCCACGTGATTGGAGCTGTCGGGAACCTCCGCCTGGCTGGAATGCCACAGTTGGAAAGGATCCTGCTTCCAGGACAGGGCCCAGCCCAGCATGGCTGCTTCATACTCGCGTTTGCGGAGTTTTTGCAACATCAGATTCCACTTGGTTGGTGCGATTTGCACGTCGATGCCGATTTTTCGGCACTCCTCTTTGATAATCTCCGCGATCTGCCGATAGCTGGGGGCGTCGGTGTAGATCATGAGCTCGAAGCGGGCAGGAATCTTGACGCCGTCGATCACCTTATCCAATACGCCATCGTTATCCGTGTCCTGCCAGCCCGCCTTGCTCAGCAGCTCTTTGGCTTTTGGCGGATCGTAAGGAATGGGGGGAAGCGAGCTATCGTAGGAACTGCTTCCAGGTAAAAAGGGCCCCGTGGTTCGTTCCGCCAGTCCGCGAAAGACCTTCTCGATGATTGTGTCCACCGGGATCACATACGCGAGGGCCCATCGGAATTCTTTGTCGCGGAAGACCGGTTTGTCCAGGTTGTAACCGATGTAGCGGTAGCCCGGGTAAGCGAAGTCCACCAGCTTCACTTTTCCCTCCCGAACATTGGGATGTTGTTTGGCCTGGAGGAACTGGTCTTTGTCGGGAATTCCAGCGAAATCAAGTTGATTTTGCAGGAGCATTTGGGTGTTGGTGTTGGGGTTGGAAATGCACCGATAGACGACGCTGCTAAAGTAGTAAGGGTCTCCCCAGTAATCGGGATTTCGCACCAATACCAGCCGCTGTTGAGAAACCCATTCTTTGAAAATCATTGGGCCGGTGCCACACATCATCTTGTTGGCCCAATGGTTGTTAAAGCCGTCTGCGAACTCTTTGGACGAGAAATCGAAAGAGATCGGTTCACCATTGGCGTTCACCGAAAACACGTGCCGCGGAATGATGGCGACACCACCCAGTGTAAATTCCTTGGCCAGAAAATAGGGTTTCTTCCACCGAACCTTCACGGTGTACTTATCCACCGCCCGATATTCGATCATCGACCGCTGGCTTTCGTCTGTGGCGGTGGGATCTTCGTAATAACTGCGAACGTGGGCAGCTTCCACATTGGGGTTGAGGACGCAGTCGAACGTGAACGTGACGTCGCGGGAGGTCAGTTCGACCTCGGGAAGTGGTTTGCCGTTCGGCAATTTCATAGGATGCCACTTCACCCCTTTGCGGAGGTGAATAGTGAATTCGAGATTTTTTTCGTCAAACTCCCATCTTTCGGCAAGCACCGGCTCCCACTCATCCGGGTTGTCAAACCGCGGCTCCGCCAGAGTCTCGTACACCCGCGATTGAAAGGCCTCGGAAACAGTATCCGATGCCGTGATTGGGTTAAGGGTGTCTGGGTCATCTGGATAACTGAGCAAAAGGACATCGTTTTCGGCAGGGGGAACGTTGGCCCGGGTGAGACGGGGCCTAGTTCGCGCGGTTCCGCTCGCCGATTCCACCGTGCCTTGCGATGTTCCCTGACTTTCCTGTGAAGAGCTGCCGGAATCGGTTCGGCTGCACCCCACCAGGGTCAGGCCCACGCACAAAGCGGCCAGGGTGAAGCGAACTCGCCAAGTTCGCCAGATGCGCCTTCTCTCGGCGGGGCAGGAAGTAATAGCTCGATGATTTTGACGCTCGGCCATGGAAAGCACCTCGGACGCGATAAATCAATTCTCTGACGTTGAGTCCGCGGAGAACTGGAGCCGTAAAACTCTCCGAATTTGGCCCTTTCGGGTGGCCACTCCTTTTGTGGCTGGGTGGACTCTCGGGGTCCACCTCTGTGTCGACTTGACTCGGTGGTGTCTTTGCCGCATGTTAGGAGAGAAGCGTGGTGCCGTCAATAACGACTGTTCAAGGCGGGGCAAGATAACGAAAATGCGCAAAACGCGGGGATGTGCCGGGCACATGCCGGAACTTCCAGCTCAAGTGGGCTGTTGGCTTCGATAGGTGGAGACTGTTGCCTTCGCAAAATAACATGGCAAGACCGAGGTGGCTTGGTCATGACTCCTGAAAATTCTGCACCCATTGTGGCTTCGGTGTTGCCCCAGCAACCGCCAGTTGTCATCCGTCGGTGGAGTGTGGGGGCCATTGTGATCGTCGTCGTTTTGCTGGTGGCGCTGCTGTGCTCGGGCTTCTTGAACATGATGCTCTTAGGGATCCTTGGGCTCCGCCTGTTTGAGACGCCCAAAGTGCGCGAGGAGTACTTTTCGCATTCCAAAACTGCCCGGGACAAAGTGGTGATCATGTCTCTGGAGGGCCTCATTCTGGATGGTCGGGGGTTCATGAAGGACCAAATCGACCAGGTCATTGAAGATGAGTCGGTCAAGGCGGTAGTGCTGAGGATTAACTCGCCGGGGGGAACGGTCAGTGGCGCCGATTTCATTTATCACCACCTTCAGAAGATGAAAGAAAAGCGGGAGATCCCACTGGTCGTGAGTATGGGAGCGATCGCGGCCAGCGGCGGTTATTACGTGGCCATGGCTGTGGGCGATACACCCCGGGCGATCTATGCTGAGCCGACGACCTGGACGGGGTCCATCGGGGTGGTGATTCCTCATTACAACGCTTCAGAGCTTGCCGAAAAAGTCGGAATTCAGGAAGATTCGGTGGTCAGCCATCGGTTGAAGACGATGGGCAGCATTCTCCGGCCGATGACCGAAGAAGAGCGCAAAATTTTCCAAGGACTTGTTGACGAGAGCTTTGAAAGGTTTAAAGAGATTGTCAAATCCGGCAGACCCATTTTTCGCAAACAACCCGCCCTTTTGGATAAGCTGGCCACCGGGCAGGTGTTCACAGCCCAACAAGCCAAGGCCGACGGGCTGATCGACGAAATTGGATTTCTTGAAGATGCGGTCGATCGCGCGATCGAGCTGGCGGGACTTGACCCGGAGAATGTGCGTGTGGTCCAGTACAAAAAGGAACCGACCATGGCAGACATCCTGTTCGGGGACACGGTGCATTTTCCGATCCGACCAGCCAGCGCGGATTGGTCGTGGCTGCTGGAATTGAGCGTGCCCCGGGCTTACTACCTCTTCTGGCAGGGACCTGCGCTGCTCCGCAGCCGATCGTGAAAATTCCAGCGTTCGTAGGAACATGACCAACGCCAGACCCAGGATGACGCACCGCCTCCGATAGGGTGCTTGAGAACGCTCACTGACCCACGGCGGTGCGGAACCGTTCAGCAGGATGGCACGGCTGGCCCTCTTCGCTAAAGCAGCGCAGTTGCCTGGCCGTCACGTACACGGTATCGCCCTCCTTGATGGTTAGCTGCGACCAGTGAAAGGGATCAATCTCGGTGAGGAAAGTTTCCCCCGATTGAGCCGTCAGCCACAATTTCACCAGTCCGCCGGCCGTGTGGACTCGCTGAACGACAGCCGGAAAAGCGTGCCTGTGGGGAACCGTGCTGAGGGTGAATTCGTGCGGCCGAACAAAGACAGCCACCTGTTCACCGGGCAAAAGAGCCTCCGATGTGCCAAATTCCACGCGGGAACCGCGGCGGATGCCACGAAATTTGTTGACGGTGCCGATGAATTCGGTGACAAACGCTGATTGCGGCTGGTGATAGACTTCTTCCGGCGTGCCTACCTGTTCGACTCGGCCCGCGTTGAGGACGACAACGCGATCTGCAAGTTCCAAGGCCTCCTCCTGATCATGCGTGACAAAGACGCTCGTGAGGCCAATTTCATCGTGCAACCCACGAAGCCAGGTGCGGAGTTGCCGACGAACTTTGGCATCCAGGGCCCCAAACGGTTCATCCAGCAGCAGGACCCGTGGGCGGATGGCCAATGCCCGGGCGAGAGCCACCCGCTGGCGCTGCCCTCCCGACAGTTGGTGCGGATAGCGCTCGGCAAACGGTTCCAGTTGAATCAGCCGCAGGAGTTCGCGCACACGGACATCAATTTGGGCCGTGGAAAGCCCCAGTCGTCGCCGCTGGACCCGCAGCCCGAAAGCGATGTTCTCGTAAACCGTCATGTGCCGAAAAAGCGCGTAATGCTGAAAAACAAACCCCACTCCGCGCTGATCAGCCGGCCGGTAGGTGACGTCTTTCCCGTCGAAGAGAAGTCGTCCGGCCCCGGGGTCGGGGAGATCCAGGCCCGCGATAATCCGCAAAAGGGTGGTTTTCCCCGAACCGGAAGGTCCCAGCAGGGCCACGAATTCTCCCGCGTGAATGGTCAGACTCACGTGATCGAGAGCACGAAATTTGCCGAAGGTTTTGGAGATTTCAATCAATTCGATACGCATGGGAAAGATGCCTCCTCGGAAGGACAATCTTGCCCGCGGTGGAGTTTCCGCTGGAGACGATTTTGCCAGAAAGTCTTCACAATAAGGGTGATTAACCCGACTCCGGTAAGTAGAGATGCTACGGCGAACGCGGCAGAGAATTGGTACTCGTTGTAGAGGAGCTCCACATGGAGGGGCAGAGTAACGGTCAGCCCGCGGATGTGTCCTGATACTACAGAAACGGCCCCGAATTCCCCTAAAGACCGCGCTGTGCAGAGGATCACTCCGTACAGGAGTGCCCAACGAATTTTGGGGAGCGTGACATGATAAAAGATCTGCCAGCCGTTGGCGCCAAGCAGGCGGGCAGCTTCTTCCTCTTCGTTCCCTTCAGTTTCCATGAGGGTCTTAACTTCCCTCATCACAAAAGGCAAAGTGACAAACGCGGTTGCGAGGACAATACCGGGGAATGCAAAAATGACACGCAGACCCCAGCGTTCCAGAAATGTCCCCAACCACCCATGCTGTCCATAGACCAAAATGATCAACAGCCCCACGACAACCGGCGAAATGGAGAGCGGCAGGTCGATAAGAATGAGAAGCACGTTACGCCCCCAAAACCGGTATTTGCTCAGGCACCAGGCCGCAGAGAGTCCAAACGCAGTATTGACGGCGACGGAGAGGACAGTCACTGACAAGCTGAGCCGCAGGGCCGCTATGGTGTCGGGCTCGGTGATCGCTGCCCGATACACTTGCCACCCCTGGCGGAATGCCTCCGCAAGGACGACCACAAGGGGGAGCACGAGAAGGAGCCCCAGAATGAGCACCGTACCCAAAATTAGAACGAGATGCAAAAGAAGCCATATTGGCGAACTCCGTGTAAGTCGAGCATAAAGGCGCGATGGATCGGCAATGGCCGCCGTCAATCGAACGGGCGGTAAGATCGATCGAGATCGAGCGAGGGGGGAACACCTCAATGACTTTTTCATGCGCCATTCCCTTCCTGCCAGCGCAACTGCCAGTTGTGGAGAGCGTTGATCGTCGCGAGAATGCCCAGAGAAGCCAGCATCATGATCGCCGCAATGACGGCCGCTCCGTGATAGTCGTACTGCTCGAGTTTGATGACGATGAGGAGCGGAGCAATCTCTGTGCGGTAGGGAAGGTTGCCGGCAATGAAGGTAATGGAGCCATACTCACCTACCGCCCGGGCGAACGCCAGAGACATGCCCGTGAGCAGCGCCGGACGCAGGGATGGAAACGTCACTCGCCAGAATGTCGCAATCGGTCCGGCACCCAGGCTTGCCGCGGCCTCTTCCCAGTCCGAAGGAAGATCGGCAATGGCAGGCTGAAGGGTTCTCACCACAAATGGCAACCCAATATAGACCATGGCGATGAGAATTCCCCAGCGGGTGTAGGCCAGGGAGAAACCCCACTGCTCCGTGATCGCTCCCAGCCACGAACCCGGAGCAAAGAGGGTCGTCAGGGCAATTCCGGAGACGGCGGTCGGTAGGGCAAATGGTAAATCCACCAGTGCATCGAGAAAGCGTTGGCCAGGAAATTGGTATCGCACAAGAACCCACGCCACGATAAAACCCAGGAACCCGTCAGCCGCCGTGGCTGCGAGGGCCGATCCGAGGCTTAAACGGATGGCTGACCAAACCCGCGGCTCACACAGGGTGTGCCAGCCGGCTCCGCTGGCCAGGAACGCAGTGAAAGCCGCCAGGGGCAAAACGACCATCGCGCCAAGGTAGCTCACAGTAATCCCCAGGGTGAGGCCAAAGCCGGGTAGCGCTGGTTGTCTCTCCCGCAGTCTGAAACGCACTGGAGAACTCCTTTGGCAAGTCAGTGCGAAGGCGAAGCCTGAACGTCCATGATTCGATCGAACGTGCCCCCGTCATCGAAGTGCTCCTTTTGGGCCTTTGCCCAGCCCCCGAACACTTCTTCCACCGTGAACGTGGCCACAGGGTGAAACACGTCGGCAAATTCTTGGGCCACGGCGGGATCTATGGGCCGATAGTAATGACGCCCAATAATCCGCTGGGCCTCGGGGGTGTAAAGGAATTGCAAGTAGGCTTCCGCCACTGCCCGCGTTCCTCGCTTGTCCACAACGCCGTCGACCACGGCGACCGGTGGTTCCGCGAGGATGCTCACGGAAGGCATCACCAATTCCACTTTGGCTCCGCCCAGTTCGCGGGTGGCTAGTAAGGCTTCGTTCTCCCAGGCGATGAGCACGTCCCCAATTCCCCGCTGGATGAAGGTGTTGGTGGCGCCGCGGGCCCCTGTATCCATCACCTTCACCCGCGAAAAAATCGCTCGCACGAACTGAAACGCCTTTTCCTGGGCCTTTTGGACCTCGTGAGCCGAGGAGTTTTTCAATTTGCTCAGGTCGCCCAATTCCCGTTTCAGGGCATATCCCCAGGCGGCCAGATAATTCCATCGCGCCCCGCCGGACGTCTTGGGATTGGGGGTCACCACCTCCACGTCAGGCCTCGTGAGATCGTCCCAATCCTGGATGTTTTTGGGATTACCCCTTCGGACCAGGAAAACAATGGTGGAGACGTACGGGCAACTGCGATGGGGCAAACGCTCCTGCCAGTTCTTACCAATCAGCCCCGTCCGCGCAGCAATGACGTCGATGTCGTAGGCGAGGGCCAGGGTCACCACGTCGGCCTGAAGACCGTCGATCACTGCCCGGGCCTGTTTTCCGGAACCACCGTGGGATTGCCGGATCTCGACGCGCTGGCCAGTTTTTGTCAGCCAATATTGGGCAAAGGAGGCGTTCAGCTCCTTGTACAATTCCCGGGTAGGGTCATAGGAGGCGTTGAGCAGTACAAGCTCTGGTTCTCTTTTACCGCACCCAGGAAATATCACCACGACGGCCACAACGGCTCCCAGAGCGAGGGTCTTCAGGTATCGTCTCCCGTGACTAAAAACACATAACGTGGCATTTGGCATGGTGACCATCCGATTTGCGACTGCGGGGGGAGGGTGTCCTGAGTTGGGGCTGGCCCAGTTCGAACACGTCGGGGACTGACGGCAGATGGCAGGGCCCAGCGTGCGCGAGCCGCAGCCAAAGGCTGGACGAGTAAAGCAGATACTGTGCCAGGCAACGTGGGCGAGTTGTAACTGCCGTCGTATGGGAGAGATGGGGCTTTTCGCTGATTGTGGCGAGATCGCGAAGATAGACGGCTCCGTGAAATAG
>NZ_JBAMME010000083.1:0-1442 GCF_039793925.1 Thermogutta sp.
CCGCACCGGCTCCAGATTGACCGTAGGGCTGACCTGGGCCGTGTAAGCGGCAAAGTTATCCCCGAAAACCGTACGCTCTTTCGTATTCGGGTCAAACAACCAGCCGTTAAAGTTGTCATCGCTCAGGCTGTACCAGGCCCAGCGCTGCACCAACCGGTATTCGTCAGCCGGGTACCCCAGAGTGCTGGTCATTGTCATCAGGTAATCAAAGGTGGCATTCATATAGACGTTGACCCGCTCCGGGGGAAAGCCGTAATCCGGCCACATCTGGACGCCAAACTCGGTGATAATCAGGGGACGGTCTTGGTAACCTCTCTCCGCCATCCACTGCCGGAAGCGCTCAATGTTTTGCTTAAAAATCCCCAGGTTATCGTTATCCTGAATCTCATAGAGCATCCCATCGGGAGCATTAATCCCTGGTGGAATCTCTGCCCCCCAGCAATCGTCCGGGTAATAGTCGCAACTGCGCTCCCGCAGGATGAAGGCATGGATGTTCCAGACATCCACCGGCATGGGCTCTCCATAGCGCTCCCGGTAACTTTCTAAGACCATATCCAGGTACTGAAGGCGGAGCGGCGTGGGCTGCACGATCCCCCCAGCGGCAATCTGCGCAGTGGGATCCCATCCCTTGAGCAGATAGTACAGGTCGTGATAGGCCTGGGCATAAATATGGGGTTCCAGGCTATCCTGCCAGTACCGCCGATCAGGCTCGTTGCCGATGAGCCAGGTGGCGCCGGGGAGCGCCTGTACGGTTGCCGAAAGGATATCCGGTCCCGGCGAATAACTGTAAGAGTTGGCTCCGATCTGCTGGAGACGGATCGTCGGCATATAGGTGATCCCCCCAGGCCGACTCGGATTGGGCGTCACTGTCCAATCCACGTACCACCCCAACCGCAGGCTGTTTACCGCATAGGTAGCAATGTCCCTCCCTGCTCCAACGCCAAAGCGGCAGAGGCGGCCAGAGGGGGGAATATAGCCATTCATAACCAGGGGCAGGTACAGGGTGTGGGTGATGACCGTCTCAGAAGCGAGGTGATTTGCTGAGGCCCCGGTATACTGTGTTAGCCCGCCCTGGATGCCCAGGATTAGGGAGAGCCCCAGACCTGCCAGGAATACGGCCCAAACCATTCGGCCCCAGAAAAACGGCCACTTTTTCATCGGAGCACCCTCACATAGATCGGGTTAGGACCAACATTTATCCGAACACGCCCATCTTCCTGGCCATCATCCCCGTCGCTGATCAACCCCATGGTATCCCCATACATATCCATAACCTGCACCTGCACTGCCGGCAGCCCGACTTCTCGCACTTGGTCATCGTTAGACCAGAGAACATAAAGGGGCTTTCCATCAGCCCAGGTCAGCAGGTATCCCTCCATTGCACTGCTCCCTAACTCTGTGGCAGTGAGCGCCCGCTGGTAAGAAGCCCGCCCCAGCCAGTA
>NZ_JBAMME010000084.1:0-1441 GCF_039793925.1 Thermogutta sp.
ACACGGCGATCGTCAGCCTAATCCTATGTTGGGCGGGCAAATTACGTCAGTTGCAACATCAGATACGGGGGTAAGAGCAATGAAAGACTTGTTCAACCATAGAAGCAGATTGGGCCTGTTGGTGGTGGTTGTGTTGCTGGTATTGATTACTGTGGGCACGCGGATCACCGCAGCCCAACCAAGCGCCAGCACTTTACTGGAGAATGGTGAGGCGATTTCCATCGTGGTGTCACCAGAAACCGGGGGCGAGTTGACTTCCCCTGATGGTCAGGTGACCATCACCTTTCCTCCCGGATTGTTCTCTGAGACCACCGTCGTCACCTACACGGAAACAGCCATCACGTCGCTACCTCCAAACCTGGCCAATTTTGGTCCATCGTTTACGCTGTAAGCCGCGCGGTTCAGCGACGGCCAACCGGTGGTGCTCTTTGAGATGGATGCCTGTCCCGGTGTGCACGGAGAGCCTGCCAACAAATCCGAATGCGGCGCCTTGCCGGAAGGGGGAATGGAGATCGCCATCCACTACTCCGACACCGACGTGGAGAGGGCAGGGGCAACGGAAAGCGAGTTGACGCTGAGTTACTTCTATAGCCCGGACGGGCAGACAGGCAAGTGGCTACCTCTGGAGACCGCGGTAGACGAGGGCCGGAATCTTGCTACCGCCTCCACGTGGTATTTTGCCCATTTCACACTGCTTGGGATGCCCCATCCTCCGATGACTGCTGGTGCACTTACCCAGGTAGAAGTTGTCGTAGATGACCAGGATGCCGGGTTTGCGCGCTTTCAGGCCGGCCAATGCGCCGACCCTCCAGATCGCTGCTGGTGGCACTATTGGTCGGCTTCCGGAGCCTACAACGGGCACAGTTACTACACCAAGAACTCTACCGACTACTATGGCCGCGAGAACTGGGGCGAGTGGACGCCAAACATTCCCCAGAGCGGTCGGTACGAGATTTTCGCCTTTATCCCCTGGGACCACGCCACTACCCGAAGCGCCCACTATCATATCTACAGGGATGGCAGCGAGATCGGCACGGCGACGGTCAACCAGTTGGAAATCTACGCCGATTGGGTTAGCCTGGGTACTTACGATCTGCCGGCCGGGACACGCTCGAAGGTCTACCTGGACGACCTGACCGGCAATCAGAACTATGCCACCGAGGAGATCGGCTTCGATGCCGTCAAGTTCGTGTGCCTGGACTGTGGCCCAGGCCCGACGCCTACTCCGGGACCGACACCGACGCCCGGGCCAACGCCGCAGCCCTTTCGGATTCACAGCGTTGCCGTAGTGGATAGCAATGGCAACCCTTTGCCCTGGGATGCTTTAGTGCACACCACCCTCACGGTAGAGGCACAAGGCTCCGGAAGCAACCCGCCCGGCGCAGTCACGGTCAAGGTCAGCGCGTTGAAAAGCGGCAAGGTTTCTTATCTGACCCTGGTC
>NZ_JBAMME010000085.1:0-61286 GCF_039793925.1 Thermogutta sp.
CCCCCGTTTTGCAGTCGATCGCCAAAAGGGAAAAATCCCTAGGAGATCGACTGCACTAAGCGTATAATCTTCCACCTGTCCTGTCAAGTCCCACACATGGAGGGTTTAACACCACCTTCCGTCGAAAATAGTCCACTCCGCCATGTCGTGCCCCCCCTGTAGAGCGGTAGACAGTACGCCCGCAGGCTTCAACCGCTCGACTGTCCCGCTCTCAAAGCTCTCGGCTCGGAGGCATGCCGCGATCGCCTTTTTCGCGGGCGTCGTTTCTTTGCCGCTCCGCAGGTATCGACACCTCGATAGAGCGTTCGCGGAGGGTAATTGGCCAATACAGGCGGAGCTTTGCCGTGTTGCGGGAGGCGCGACAGGCAGGTTCCTCGGAAGGGTCAGGGCACGAGAAGCATGTCCCTCCGCGATCAATGCTGCCGCTCCCCAGGATGCCTGTGGCTTGTTTTGATCTCTGAGCCACCCATCGGCTTGCCAACAACTTAAGCTTGGGCCGGGGTCTTTGACTTGCAGGGCGTTCTTTGTTACCATGATAGAGGGATGGAAGTCTGAACCTCGTTTTCACTGTTCGCCGACGCAGGTTTCGGCTGGGAAGCAGGAGGTCTGTGGAGAGAGGGAGCTTTGGGATCCGGCCGACGCCGACGAGAGGTGAAACGGGACCGTTAGCTTCGGAAGTGCAGGGCAAGAGCCGACAAAGGCGCGACGTTGGGAAATTGGTGTTGGGGGGACCCGGAGCCTGATCCGTTCCGGGGCAGCGGTCTGGCTCGTGACGGTCCGAAGTGCTTCGGTTCCAGGCAGGCGAACTGCCGAGTGTCTCTCTCAGATAGGCGTGTGGCGATGGAAGTCAAATTAGAAGTCGCAAACGGCAAGTACGCGGGAAGGTCCGTTCGGGTGACCGGCCCTAAGTTCTTTATTGGTCGGGGTGAGGATTGCCAGCTTCGTCCGGCCAGCGATTTGGTCAGCCGCCATCACTGTGTCATCATCACCGAAGGTGATTACGTGGCGGTTCGGGACCTGGGCTCCAAAAATGGCACGTACGTTAACGGTCAGCGTGTGCGGACGGAGATGCAACTCCGGGATGGGGATCGCCTTCTGGTAGGCGTGCTGGAGTTCATCGTGCGGCTGGGCGAAGGAGCCAAGGTGAAGCCCAAGGTGGAAACGGTTCGCGAAGCAGCGACACGGGCGGCATCGGCCAGTTCTACGGAGTTCGACGTTGAGCAGTGGCTGAGCGATGAGGAATCTGCCTCCGCGGAGGCCTCTCACGCGGAAACGCGCACGATTCAGATTGACCGGCCCAAGGACGCTGCGGAACCCACACCGGCACCGCACCACAGTCCGGAAAAGCCGATCGATGCGGAAACGCGCCAGGCGCTGGCCAGTCTCTTTGAGGAAGAGAATCAAGGCCAGAGCAGCGACGTTCCGAAGAAACAAGGGGATTCGGGCAAATTTGAGAAGCCCAAGCCCCAGGATACCCGGCAAGCTGCTGCCAACGTATTGAAGGCCTTTTTCCGCAAAACTTGAAGCAAGAGCCTCTCGGGGGTGTCTCGTGGCCGACGAAGCCCGTCACAATCAGGAAAATAAAAAGATCGCCGGTCTGTTGGGGATTGGTCTGGATAATGACGATGGCCAGACCCGAATCACACGTGGGAAAAACTTCGTTCTGTGGGGCGGCAGCAAAGACACCCATGCGGTGATGCAGGAGACGGCCATCAAGGTGAACGAACGTCTCGAGCAGAGCGGGAAGCGACTGGAAGACGTGTCGCTGCGGGAGCTCCGGGACATTATTCATGATGTGACGGAGTCGATTGGTATTAGGCGGCCAGAGTGACTCCGCCACCAACGAGCGACGAGGGTACCCGGCAAAGAGTTCGCCGGGTTATTTTTTGCGCTTTTACGGTCGGGTTTCTGCGTTTTCGGTGCCGTTCTGAAGCGTCTTCAGCCAGGAGTCCCATTCCTGTGCAGTAATTGGGCCCAGTTTTTCCCGCGTCGTGGTGATGGCGTAGTCCACGAGCCGGCGCATAAGCGGGTCGCGGAGGTGGTCGCGTATGGGCCAAAGCTGATTGAGGGTGTCGGCGGCCGCCCGGTACTGTTTTTGCAGCACGTGCACTCCGGCAATTCCGGCCAGGCCGAAGGCCCGAAGTTCCGGTTCCGAATCACCCGTCGCAGCGAGTTCCTGAAACAGCCGCAAAGCTTCGTCGAGGCGATCTTCGCGAAGGTAGATTTGGGCCAAGCGCATTTTCGCCCGGGCGGTCCAGTAAACTTTGTCTGGAAAGTATTCGATCACTGCGCGCCAGGCCTCTTCGGTTCCTAACTGACTGGCGTGGAGCCATTGTCCAAAGATCGTATCGTATTTGGGGACATTGAGGCGTGGTGGAGGGGTCGTTTCTGCGAGGAGGGGAGGCTCATGGATGCGATAGTAACCGAGCAAAAGCCCCACCGCCATTGCGATCGCCCAGAGACCTGCCAGTGCGGCCGCCCAAATCCACCAGCGGTTTCGAGTGGGAGGGGGTCCTGCCTTCATGGCCTCTTCCAGTTGGCGAATGGCCGACGTGCCGAGGACGACCGACCACTCACCAGTTTCCAGATCAGGAAGTTCCTCAGGCCAGCTTTCTCCGACATATTCGGCGTAGATTTTGCGAAGTTCCGCGAGCAGTGCTTTGGGAGAGGCAAATCGCTGACTCGGCTCCTTGGCGAGCATCTGATGGACTACCCGGCAGAGCGCTCGCGGGAGATCCGGCCGCTTGTTTTCCAGGGGCTCGGGCTCCTGGGTGAGGTGCATCACTCCCACGACCATGGCATTGTCGCCCTTAAAGGGTGGCTCGCCGGTCAGCAGTTGATAGCACGTCACGCCGAAGGAATAGATATCACTGCGGATATCCAGGGGTTTGGCCTGGATTTGTTCCGGGCTCATGTACAGGGGCGTGCCCATCGTCATGCCCACGCGGGTGAGCTCCAGGCCCTGCTCGGTCGGTCTGACCCGGGCCAGCCCGAAATCCGCCACTTTGACTTCGAGATTCCGGGTGATGAGAATGTTTTCCGGTTTGATGTCGCGATGGACGATTCCTTCTTCTGCGGCCTTGGCGAGGGCTGCCGTCACCTGCCGCATGATGATGAGGGCTGTTCGCAAGTCGGCCGGACCATTCTTTTGCAGCCATTGCCGAAGGTTGACCCCCGGGACGTACTCCATAGCGATATAGTGGATGTCGTCCTTCGAGCCGACTTCAAAAATCTGCACAATATTAGCGTGGACGAGTTTGGCTGCCGCCTGGGCTTCTCGACGGAACCGCTCCAGATATGTGGTATCACTGGCAAGCTCGGGTCGCAGCACCTTTAGCGCCACCTGCCGGCGCAGGGATATTTGCTCGGCTAGATAGACATCGGCCATCGCCCCCACGCCAAGGCGCCGCAAAATCCGGAAGTCCCCAACGGTCTGCCCGGAAAGGTCTCGCGAAAGTGAGGGAAATCGGGCCACAGCTCATGCCCTTTCGTGTGGCAGAAAGCTTATCGGTTTGCGCCGTCCTCTGCCATCTATTCTACACTGAGGAGGGATTTCACATGCCAAGCAATTCTTTCCGAAAAATCACCAGGATGGCCAGCACACAGACCAGCAGAAAGAGAACTATCAAGCCGACGGCCACCGCGGGGTCTTTCCAGAAGTCTCTGCGACGACGTCTCAGGAGCACGGTCACTGGGACGCTCTCACTAGGAATACTCATGGCTGATTGCGGCGTCGGCATCTCTAAAGAAGAACCAGAAATGATCGGATTGTCAGGCACCGGCCCCGCAAATGGCGCTTCCGTGGGAAGCGCCTGCGCCACCGGAAGGGGCAGCGCCACGCCACGCCGCTGCAATTCAAAAAACAATTGCTGGTCGTACTCTCGCTTGCGGACGGGATCGAGCAAACAGATCCGGGCAGCCGCCAGCTCATTGAGAACCCGCTGGCACACCTCGGCGTATTGTCCTGCCTGGAAACGCCGGACATGACCAATCTGGCGATCCGCCGCATTGATGATCACATCGGGATCACCTTCGAACAGCGGTATTCCCAGGAGCCGATAGTAGTTCGGCGGCTGTTCCTCCGGGGGAATGCCCAGCCATTTGCGGTAGGGATCGAAGGGGGGTTCGTTTTCACTCATTGGCAATGGTGCGACATCCATTCCGCCCGCATCGTCCAAGCTATGGAAGCTCCTTGATGCGGATGTTGCGGAATTCGACTTTCATCGGCGGTCCTGCATGCAACTGGAGGGCGATGATACCTTCTTTGGCGCCCTCGGGACTCTTCTCTTCGTAGTCCACCGTGGTGAAACCATTCAATTGCAAACGAATGCGGGGACCGTCGCAGGTGATGGTGTATTCATTCCAGTCGCCGGGCTTGACGTGCTTCGCTACCTCGTCGGGATTCACATCCGCGAGGATTCCCCGACCCCGCTCTTCGTAAAGGATCCCCATGTAGCGTTTTTCCGCAATGTCCGCCTGATAACCGGCCACGATGAAATCATCCAGTCGTTTGCTGCGAATTTGTACGCCGGAATTGTGGTTTCGCAGGCGGAACTCCAATTTCAGGATGAAGTTTTTGTAGGTTTTTGTGGTGCAGAGGAAGGTGTTATGGGGAGTTTTCGTTTCGTCGGTACTTCCCACAATCACGCCATCCTGAACGGACCAGAATCGGGGATCGCCTTCCCAACCGGCGAGCGTTTTGCCGTCGAAAAGCGGCTGGAAACCTTCTTCCTCCGCTGCCGTGACGCTGGCCGAGCGCAAGCCCAGCAGAGCAATCAACACCACCGGCCAAACCTCGACGCACAGGCTCTTCCTCATGGCAGTTGTCCTCCAAGCAGCAATTGCAGGCGGTTTCACCCTCAGTGGGGTAATCTCCACGGACGGACAAAAAGGCAGGAACTCATACTTTTGCCCAGAATACCATCACCTGCCCACCAACTCAAGCGCCAAGGCGTGATGACGATTCTACCACTGGTGAGAAAGAGTTCGCGGCGGACCCGAGACGTGTGCCACGGCGGTCGAAAGTCATCGTTTTTTCTGCCTACTCTGCTGGGAATTGCCCTGTTGGGCGCCCCTGCATGTCCTCAGTCAAATCAAAAGGAAACAACCCGCGGGGTTCCGTTCGGTCTTTTGTGCTTTACCTTTCAGGCCGCCTGATTTACGATAGGGGTTTACACTCCTAGAAGCAGAATTGGGCTTTTTCCGCAACCCGCGTGGGGTCGGGCGGCAGTTTTGAAAATGCCTGGGGCATCAACGGACAGGCTGTCAATGTCGATGAGTCCAGTGAAAGTTGCCATCATTGGGTTTGGAACGATTGGTTCCGGTGTGGCCAAGCTCCTTTTGGAGCATGGCGATCGGATTTCGCGGCGGGCGGGTCGGCCCATCGAGCTTGTGCGGATCGTGGATAAGGACCTCGTTCGTCCACGCAACGTCAGTGTGCCACGGCAGTTACTGACAGATGATATTGAGAGTGTCATCAAGGATCCCACGATTTCGATCGCGGTGGAACTAATCGGTGGGTTGGAGCCTGCGCGCTCTATCGTGCTGTCCCTTCTGGAACACGGAAAAGATGTGGTCACCGCCAACAAGGCGCTCCTTGCGGAGCACGGTCCCGAGCTTTTCGAAGCTGCCCGCAGGTTGGGCCGATCGATCGCCTTTGAGGCGTCGGTGGCGGGGGGCATTCCGATCATCGCGGCGATTGGGGAAAGTCTGACCGCCAACGAGATTCTTTCCATCCACGCGATTCTCAATGGGACCAGCAACTACATCCTCACCCAGATGGAGGAACAGGGCCAGGAGTATGCAGCAGCGCTGGCCGAAGCGCAACGGCTTGGATATGCGGAAGCCAATCCCGCCATGGACGTAAGCGGCGCAGATGCCGCCCAGAAGCTGGCTATCCTTGCCCAACTGGCTTTCGGAGCGGAGGTCAATTGGAAGGAAATCCCGCGGGTGGGAATCGATACCGTGCAGGCGGCCGACATGCGATACGCTACAGAACTAGGATACCATATCAAACTGCTGGCCGTTGCGGAACGGGTCGATGGAGACCTGGAACTCCACGTCTCGCCGACGCTGGTGAAAAAAGGCACACCGCTGGGCGAGGTTCGTGGCGCGTATAACGCGATCCGCATCGTAGGGGATGCTGTGGGGCGGGTTTTTTTCCACGGTTTGGGTGCCGGCCAGATGCCAACGGCCTCGGCGGTGGTGGCGGATATTATTGACACGGCTGTGGGTCGGGCAGCGATCACCTTCCGCACCTTGCGGCTTTGGTCCAACGAAGGCCCCAAAGTCCGGCTCCGCAATCCCGACGAAAGTAAAAGTCGCTTTTATCTGCGATTCAACGTGCAGGACCGGCCAGGTGTTCTGGCGGAGATTGCTGGAATTTTAGGACGGAACCAAATCTCCATTGCTTCTGTCATCCAGCATGAGACCGAAGAAGAGGCCGAAGGGATCGTTCCCCTGGTGATCATGACTCACGCGGCGGCCGAAGGGCCCATGCGTCGAGCGATGGAACAAATCGATCGACTTCCCGTGGTGCGTCCTGGCAGCGTGTGGATGCGTGTCCGCGATTAGCGCATGCCGCGGGGAGGAGGTATCCGCTTGGTTTTCAGCTCAGTGTCGGGAGGAGCACAACTCAGAGAGAGATTGAAGTCACCATCACGCGGACAACATATCTTTGAATACGATTTTTCCCATGAAATACGCGATCATCATTCCTGACGGTTGTGCTGACGAGCCGCAGGAGGCATTGGGGGGAAGAACTCCCCTGGAAGCCGCCCAAACCCCCACCATGGACGCCATCGCGCGGCAGGGTGTGGTGGGTCTGGCCAATCATGTGCCCCAAGCTCTGCCTGCGGGCTCTGACGTGGCCAATTTAAGCCTGCTGGGGTACGATCCACAGTCCTACTACACGGGGAGGGCCCCGCTGGAAGCGGCGGCTCAGGGAATCGAGCTGGGGCCTAATGACTGGGCCATCCGCTGCAATTTGGTGACGATCATCGACCAGGTGATGCGGGACTTTACAGCGGGCCATATTTCTACGGAGGAAGCCCGGCAGTTGATGGCGGCGCTCCAGGAAAAGTTGGGTTCCGAGCAGTTGCAGTTTTACGCCGGTGTGAGCTACCGAAATCTGCTCATTTATCGCGGAGGGTCGCAACCTGCCCCGTTTTCTCGCGACACATTCACGGTGCCGCCGCACGACCTGACCGATCAAAGCGTGTTGGACGCATATCCACGGGGGCCGGGGAGCGATCTGCTGGCCCGACTCATGGCTGAAAGCGAGGCTGTTCTGGCCCATCATCCTGTTAATCAGGCGCGCAAAAAGGCGGGCAAATTGCCCGCCACGAACATCTGGCTGTGGGGACTGGGCGGAGCTCCGCAACTCCCCCGATTCGAAGAGCGGTACGGCGTCAAAGGTGCGATGATCACCGCCGTGGATCTGCTGCGGGGTCTGGCGACGCTCTTTGGCTGGCCGCGAATCGATGTACCTGGCGCCACGGGCTATATCGACACCGACTACGCGGCCAAAGGGCGCTACGCCGTAGCCGCCCTTGCCGATTATGACCTCGTGTGCGTGCACATTGAGGCCCCCGACGAAGCGAGCCACGAAGGCAGCATCGAGGAGAAGATTCGGGCGATAGAGAATATCGACGAGAAAATTGTTGCTCCGGTGTGGGAGGCCCTCCGCTCGTATGGTGAATACCGCATTATGGTTTCCCCCGACCATCCCACGCCTGTCCGCATCAAAACTCACAGCCACGGATATGTGCCGTTCGCCATAGCCGGGACCGGAATTGAGCCGCAGAAGGCGTCCGGTTATCACGAGAAAGCGGCTGAGCAATCCGGCCTGGTCTTTGAACAGGGTTGGAAGGTGATGGGATATTTTCTCCACGGGGAGGGCCGCTAAGGCGGGTGCTTCTTCGCCGACGTCGCGAATGTGGCAGTTTCCAGGATCGGAAATACTGTGGCACAATCAATCTTCAAACCGCTTCCATCACAAGCGGAAGGAAGATCATCGAGAAGAAATCATCAAACTGCAAGTGAATCGAGGGTGACAGACGATGGCCATTCTGGTGCAGAAGTTCGGTGGGACGAGTGTTGCTGATGCTGAAAAAATTCTCGCGGCAGCCCGGAAGGCGATTCGGGCGCAGAAGCAGGGCTACCAGGTGGTAACGGTGGTCAGCGCCATGGGGCATACTACCGATCACCTGATCGAACTGGCGAGACAAATCAATCCCGATCCACCCGCTCGCGAAATGGACATGCTCCTTTCTACCGGGGAGCAGGTGAGCGTGGCCCTGATGGCGATGGCGATCCACCGCTTGGGACATCGTGCCATCAGTTTTACAGGGGCACAACTGGGAATCCGCACGGACAGCACACACACCAAAGCCCGCATCCGCTCGATCCAGACGGATCGTATCCGGCAGGCGCTGGATGAAGGGTACATCGTGATCGCCGCGGGTTTTCAAGGCGTCACCGACACGGCGGATATCACCACCTTGGGACGCGGTGGGAGCGACACCACGGCAGTGGCCCTGGCCGCCGCTCTGCGCGCGGAAACCTGCGAGATTTACACCGACGTGGACGGCGTTTACACAACGGACCCGCGACTGGTCCCGGAAGCCCGCCGGATGAGCCGCGTCAGTTACGATGAGATGCTGGAATTGGCTACAGCAGGCGCGGGCGTCATGCACAACCGCTCGATTGAATTCGCCAAACGTTTCTCGGTGCCCGTCCATGTGCGGAGCAGCTTCAGCGATATGCCGGGCACGCTCATTTCGTGGATGCCGGAATCGCGGAGTGTTCCGGTGTGTGGCGCGGCCGCCATCCTCAAGGAAGCGCGCGTCACCGTCCGTGGTGTCCCAGATCAGCCGGGCAACGCAGCAGCCATCTTTTCTCGACTGAGTGCCCGGAACATTGCCACCGACATGATCGTTCAAAACGTCGCCGAGGGTGGGCGGGCCGACATTTCCTTCACCGTCTTTCAGGAGGAGCTCCCCGCTGCTCTCCGCGTGGTGGAAGAAACAGCCCGCGAAATCGGAGCCGAAGGTGTCAGTTACGACGAAAACGTGGCCAAGGTGTCGGTGGTGGGCCTTGGAATGGCCAAACAACCGGGCGTCGCCCAGCGAATGTTCCAGGCCCTGGCTGATAAGAACATCAACATCCTCATGATCACCACCAGCGAGATTAAAATTTCTGTGCTTGTGGAACGGGACCGTGCTATCGAAGCCCTGCGGACGGTTCACGCTGCATTTGAGCTGGACAAAGAACCCCCGCAGGCCGAGGAAGAGGCCCGACCAGAGGAGATCACTAATGACCGCGACCGAATTATCGGGCGGCTCCAGGGGATGGAGGATCTTGTGATCGAGTCGATCTGTCTGGATGAAACGCAGGCGTGCGTGACACTCTCCGACATTCCAGATCGCCCGGGGCTGGCCGCCCGCGTCTTCCGTGAGGTCGCGGAGCGTGAAATCGTCGTCGACATGATCGTGCAAAGCGTTGGGCGGGACGGCAAGGCGATGATGAGTTTCACCGTACCGCAGTCGTCCTACGAGGCGGCTCTGGCTGCCTGCCGGCCCTTCTGCCAAGAAATTGGCGCCGCTCTCCCAGCCGGCCGACCC
Organism: Thermogutta sp.; assembly: GCF_039793925.1. Classification (GTDB taxonomy): domain Bacteria; phylum Planctomycetota; class Planctomycetia; order Pirellulales; family Thermoguttaceae; genus Thermogutta. The sequence goes on from NZ_JBAMME010000085.1 coordinate 9,624, forward strand.
CGCGTGGCCAAGCTCTCCATTCTGGGAACGGGATTGAAGAGCCACATCGATGTCGCCAGTCGGACCTTCAAAACCCTCGCTCAATCGCAGATCAACGTGGAAATGATCAGCACCAGCGAAGTGCGGTTGAACGTGGTGACAGCGGGCGACAAAGGTCGGCAGGCCCTCACCGTCCTGCGTCAGGAATTTGCCGAAGAGCTTGTCGATTTGTGATTTCACCTGGCGCGACCGCGGCGGTCAGAAACGCGAAATAGTGCTCTCTCACAACCGTCTTCCGTCATTGAGGGCAGGCCTCTCTGTCCCTGGGTCATAGTGCATGGCTTTTTCGGTGGGCCTTCTTTTGCGGACACGACGAACGTGTCCCTCCGGGAGGTGTCCGTGCCACGAACTTCCCGAATGAGGCCTGAGTGTTAGTCCAGCCCACTTTTCCCTCATAATGAAATGGGAGAACGCCGGGCCGGGAGGGAAACTTCGCGGTCGATCGACGGATTGTTGGGGGAACGCCAGCGATGAACTCGTGATCAGAATGGGTTAGTAAGAAAATCGGGCGAGATTGAATGTCCGATCCGCTGCGATTGCCTGGAGACAAACACTCGGGAGTCCCGATATGCTTCTGGAAAGAGAAGAATACATCGAGCAGGCGTATTTCTTTCGAGCGCTTCGTGAGCGACTTGATCAGGGTGTTTCCACTCAAGAACTCCTCAAAACAATCAAACAGGAAATCCTTTCCACGACCAAACTTCCCCTGGCGATCGACTTCATGACCACCGAACTCCGCTTCACCGGGGGATTCGCATCGGCCATGGCTAGGCTCAGCCACTATTTCACCCCCTTTCAAGCGTTCGTCATTCACGAAGCGGAACGGGAGGACGGACGCCTGGATTTTCGTGTCGCTCTGGAGATTCTGGAAAAAGAAGCAGAGTACAAAGCAAAAGGCGGGAGTGTTCAGGGTGTGTTCCTTTATCAATTCGAAACCCTCTGCCGCAATCGCCTGGGGTACGACAAGGGGCTGGAAGCGATGGCCGGTGACCCCGTCTACGATGACAACTGGCGGGAATTCATCCTCGATCTCCGCCGGCAAGTGGGGCTTATCGACATTGCGGACATGATCTTCGTGCGGAGTGAGTACTACCGGCAGCTTCGCGGTGATTCCGAAAAACCCGTCCTTTTTGGCGAGAAAGAAGGAAAGATCGCGCTGGCCAATCGGCGAAAGGATCCTCTTTACCTGTTCGCCGCCTTATCTCGGCATCTAGGTTATCCGTCGGTCCCTCGGCCAAAGCGCGAGGAAATGGTGCTTCTCAACTACTACACGCTTCTCCGCCGTGTGGAACGGCTGGAAATGCGGATCAAACTCCTCGAGGAAGAGCAACGCGGCGGAATCGACCTCAGTCAGTTCTACGTCAAGCCGGACGATCAACAGAAGGACAAATCCCGTTGACCTTCTTTCTGCAAGTGCCACCCCAGCGGCCCCATGTTCAGGATAGAGCGACCGAAAGCATCATGGTGTGAATACCCTGAGAATGGCCGGCAAAGAAAGGAGCTTTCGTGCCAAAGGACCGCGTCAGATCATGTTGTGTCGGGAAAAGACCTCCACCGCGGTGGCGCCGGCCTCCAGCTCCCGGCGGGCTTCCGCGCGCTTCTGGACGCGCTGGAGAGCGGCCTCCACCACATCGCCCTCGGCGCCCTGGGGAACAATGCATACCCCTTCGTGATCTCCGAAAACCAAATCACCCGGCCGAATGCGCACATGCCCAATCTGTACCGAGACACGAAAATCCACCACCTTGCCGCGGGTCCGCTGATCCTGGGCGAACGCTCCGCGAGAGAAAATCGGGAAAGCGAGTCGGGCAAGGGCGGCGGTATCGCGGACACAGCCATCCACCACAGCACCGGCCGCCCCCAGCTGCATCGCCCGGACAGTCATCAATTCACTCCACATGGCGAGCTCGTTGCGGCCGCCCGTGGCGACAAAAACCTCCCTCGGACGCAGGTCATCGAGTGCCTCGAGCATCAGGCCGAAAGGTTTGGCAAAAACCGGATTGAGACCGCTGGGCGAAAACGTCTCGTAGCAGTCTGCGAAAAGCACCGGCATCGCCCGACCCACCAACACCATCCGAGGGTCCAGTGGGCGGATACCAATTGGCAAAAACTGGGCGCTGAGCCCGATTTGATCGAGCACCTCTCCCACCACAGCCGTAGAAAGCTCTTGCCGAAAGAGGGCGAAGAGCTGCTCGTCGTTCTTCCACAACTCGTTCATGAAGTTTCTCCGGTGACGAGATCGAGTCCCTTACGCGGACGTTTCGCCAGGGACTCAGTCGCCTCAGTTTCACCTATCAAACATAGTTTGCGCAAATCGGTCAGATTGTCAACTTGTTCATAAGATTTTCGCATGAGCCGGCAACGAACGCCGTACCCGCTTCCCTAAGAGCCGATTTTTCGTTTCTTATCGGAGGTGCCCAATCGGCCGACTACCCCCAAGCCGAGGCAGGGCCCAAGTTCATCTGGTAAAAATACTGCGGACTATAAAAACTCTGGTGCTGTCGCTTTTCGGAAGGAACTTCCTTATACTAATCTATGCTTTTGCGAGCGAACGCAGACAAACCGATGACAAGTGCGATGCGGGAGCGCATTGATTTTCGGGGCGAAGAAAGAAGTGCCGTCCATCTCGTCTTGACGTAACGTGTCAGGGAAGCAACGTGTATAGCCTGTGGAGAGAATAAGTCTGACAAACAGGGTTTGTTGTACCCTCTGGTTTAAAAGGGAAAGAAAGGAGTTGCGTCATGAGGTCGTGGAATCTGTTCAGAACTTTTCTGGCTGCAACATGCGGCCTACTGTTGTCGTTGCCAGGCCAGCTTGTGGCTCAGCAACAGCCGGTCTCACCTAGTCTGGAGGTCAAGCCGGTTGTGGTGGTCAGCTTTTCTGGAATTGACCGGCTGTTTGAGGATGTTGAGTATCTGGGCAAAGTGGCGGGCGTGGAGGGCCTGGCAGACAATCTGAAAAACGTTCTGGCGGCTCAAACTGGCGAGGCGGGCGTCCCCGGCGTGGATGCCACGCGTCCGTGTGGTGTCGTCGTCCAGACCGACGGCTTTCAATTCCTGGTGACCGGCTACGTTCCCGTCACGGATTTTGACAAGACCCGGGAGTGGCTGAAAAGCAAAGAGGTTGAACTGAAACAGGATGGCGATATTTGGTCGGCAGATCTTCCCAACGGCCAGACGGTGTTCGTCTCACACAAGAACAAATGGGCCGTCATTGCTCTGGATAAGCAGGTGTTTTCGCAGATCGGCGATAATCCCCCGCCCGCCCTCACGGAGCTTTCCAGCGACCACGATCTTGGTATTGTGGTGTACATGGCCAATATTCCCCCCATGTTCAAACAGCTTGGGCTTTCAATGATCCAGCAGGGGATGGATATGGCCCTCCAGCAGCAGGCCAAAGAAACCGGCCAGGACGTCACCGAGCAGCGGAAAATGATGCAGCAGTCTTTCCAGCAAGTGCAGGTGATGCTGGATGAAATCGATACTGTGACCGTGGGATTGACGGTGAATAGTCCCAGGGCCGCCGTGTCGCTGGTGTTCACGGTTGTTCCTCGACCGGGAACCGAGTATGCCCGGAGCATTCGTCAGAATCGGGACCTGAAGACTCGCCTGAGCGGCTTCGTGCTTCCAGATTCCACGTTTATGCTGCGGGAGACGGCACGTCCTAGCCCGCGAGATATTGAGCAATTTAAAACGATGACCATTCCGAATTATAAAAAGCTCTTCACCAAAGCATTAGACGAAGAAAAAACTTTGGGTAAAAAGGAAAAGCGACTGGCAACAGACCTTGTCGATGCGCTACTGGATGCTGTGGGAGCCACAATCGATAAGGGCACGCTCGATCTGGCTTTCTCGGCTCAATTGAGTGATCAGCAACTGAGCATGCTCTTCGGGATGATGTTGGAAAATGCCACCAAGGTGGAGGACGCATTCCTTAATTTGCTCAAGGAAGCTGCGAAAAACGACCCAGACGTGAAAGAGCACTTCCACGTCAATGCAACCGAATACAAAGGCTTCCGCTTCCACGTTCTCGACCTGTCAGTGAGTGACATGAAGGATATTCCCGAGGCCATGCGCCAGATGTTGAGAGAAGACGTCGCCTTTGTCCTCGCTTCTTCCGATCATGCCTTTGCGATGGCTTTCGCTCCCAAAGCGGTTGATCTGCTCAAAAAGGCCATCGATCAGATGGATAGCGAATCCAGCGTGTCGAAACTGCTTGACATGTATATCGCCCTGAATCCTCTTCTGAAGTTCATCAGCGTGGTGGCAGAAGAACAGGAGACCCGCGAGCAGGTACAGCAATTGTTGCCGCTTGTGAGCGAAAAGGACCGTGTCACTCTGACTACCAGCATCGAGGCGGAGAAGGCTACCATCCAATTCGGTATTGACGAGGGCGTGGTGAAGCTCCTCATCAACATGGCCATGACCCTCCAGCGCAAGGCCGCCGAGGGTGCTCTGCCACTTCCGGTTCCATCGGCCAATGAGTGAGGTCGACACGCACTTTTGCCAGCATAACGGCGGGGGAGTGATCGCCATCCCTCGGTGCGGCTACGATTCGCCGCTGTTGTATCAAGAGTGACGCAACCGCGGCTTGTCGGTCGGTGAGAAGCTGTCAGAACAAAAACAGGGACGACCGGTTGGCCGTCCCTGTTTATTTTTCATCAATCTTTTTTCTGACGCTGGCCACGGTTGCCTGCACTTTTTGAGCAGGACTGCGTCGGGCCGAAAGAACGGGGTCCAAACGCCGCGCAGGGCAAAACGCGGCTGGTAGGGATGCCTATCGCGAAGCGCCCGCGCTGAGAGCGCCCTGGGAATCGGGGGCTTCGTTCTGAGCGGCTTGCAGTTCTTCTTCTTTGGGGCGATCGACGATGAACCCTCCTGACCCCCGCCGGGTGATAGCATTGTTTTTCGCGCCGCTCCCATAACGATCCAACCCACCGTAGTCCACCACAAAGCTGAAATTGCCGCCGCAAGTGGGATACGGGTGGTAGGTAATGGCGCTCGACGAGTATCCCTGGCTGGTGCCGCTGTACTCGTCAGCTCCTGCAAAGTCATAGAGAACTCCCAGGCTGGCCTGGGCGCCCTGCCCCTGAACTCCTCCCACCCTGGCGAGATAGTGATCGTCGCCGCCGAGTTCCAGGAGATAACCCACCGAGAGGTCCCAACCAAAGCCGGTTCCCATTATGGAGCCGTGGTACTCATCGTCGCCTCCATCGTCGATGAGCGCACCGACACCCATGTGGCAGCCCCAACCATTGCCAAATCGTTGGAATCGTTGCTGCGTTCGGGCGGAGCCATCGTAAGGCTTCAAAGTGGCCCCCAGGCGGCGGTCATTACCGGCAAAGTCCCGTGCAAAGCCGATGGCAAGCCAGTAACCGCCGCCTTGGCCGAAATAGTCGAATTCGTAGGTGTCATCCCCGGCCCCCTCGAGGAGAACCCCGATACCGCCGTTGGCGGCTCCGCGAATCCCCGAACCGACGCCCTGGCCCCAGCCTTCGTAACCTGGGGTCTCGGGATAGGAGTCGTACCATCGACCACCGACATAATAGTTGTCGTCTCCGGTAAGATCGTCGATCAGGCCGAAGCCCAGTGGACCTCCGAATCCCTGGGCCCACATCGCCGCGTGATAATCGTCCTGACCTTCGCGATCGATGAGCAATCCCACGCCGCCGATCGCCTGCCCCTGGACGCGGCGAAGCCCAAGATATTGGTCGTTGCCGGCCCAGTCCACCAGGATCCCCACACCACCGAGAGTACTTCCCTGCGCCACATCCTGCGCCCAGTAGATGTCATTGCCCGCCATGTCGATCAGCAGAGAACCGCCGAGGATTGCACTCCCCTGGATTCCCGGCAGTTTGCCCTGATATCGGTCGTTTCCTGAATAATCGATGATGGCCAGCAGCGGGCGGTCAACGGACACCGTCCCTTCCCAGTACACGTCATCCCCGCCCAGATCCACAATCGCCACCACATCTTTCATCTCTTCCAAGCGGTACTCGTTGACGCCCGATCCGCCCACGACAATAGTTCCCACAGAGGTCTCGATTTTCTGGAGGATGGTTCCGCTGACGCCAGGCACCGCTGCCTGCGTTCCCTCATTTACTGAGGTGCTGAGCGATTGACGCAGGCTTTCCAGGAAGGAACGGTCAACGAGGCCGGCCAGTACCTCGGCCATGTCCCATTGCGCAGCCCGATCCATTTTTTCCAAAAGCTGCACAAGCCGTCTTGCACTCCCGCGGTCATTGACGGTGTGTCCGACATAGGTATTCGTGGTCATCACGTAATTGATCCGTCGGGCGAGTTCGCTAAATTCCGCCTGCGGGAGCGGCTTCACCGCTTGCGCGTAAAGGTTGTAGGCCTGGACGAGCGTTTGTTTGAGGAATTCGACCGGGTTGCCTGTTTGGTCGGTGAACTCGATCGTAGAAGAAGGCACATCCATTCGGGCTCGTGCCGTTCGCAGCAGGAAGCGGAGTCCCGCTGCCCTGTCGGAAAGCGCCCCAGCATGGAGGTACCGCGTAAACTCCTCAGCTTCCTGCGGTACGCGAAGCGGTTCGCGAAGGAGGTGGTCGAACCAGCTCAGACGGGCCAGACCGTTGATCTCGTTACCGGTGTACACCCCCCGTGTGGCCGCCAGTCGCGATGCCGCGTAACTGAGAAACTGCTGGAATCGGCTGTCCACACCGGTCGAGCGCATCTGGCCGACCATTTCCGGCACCAGCAGTTTGACAATGCCCGGCGCCAGGGGATGGCCAACCGTCGAGGGGTCGATCTTGGGAACGCTGGTCTTCTGGGAAGATAGTTCGCGCTGTTGGCCGTTTTGAGCGGAAGGCGATTCCGGCGTCTCCTGTTTGCCGGGAGCTTTCAATTCAGGGGAAGCGCCTGGGTTTTCTGCTGCGGAGGGCGGAGCCACATTTTGAGTGGGAGATCCCTCCGATGGACTGGACCTGGCTTCTTCACGAGCCGGGTTTGAACTGTTAGGGGTTTCGTCGGCCTCTGCTTTGGGAAGTGCCCCGGCCGAGCCCGATCCACTTCCCAGGTCCAGCTCTGGACCTTCCATTTCATCCGGGGCGTCTACGTACACTACCTTGGCCGATGAAGCGAGTCTGATGGCCGTGGCTCGGCTGTCCCACCCGAAAACGTTAGAATCGCTCGCTCCGCCAGAGACCAACCCGAAGCCACCCATTCCGCAGACCCCAATCCCCAAAACGGTGCACCACTTCACCAGGTAATGGCATTTGAGTGTCATCTAGGACTCCTTCGGAATGCTGGAAGGCTCGATGGGACCTCCAGGGAATCCGGGGCAGCAATGACGGCTGAAAAAAGAATCTCCCCGAAACCACAAGAGGGCGACTATTCCTTTATCGGAAGGAAATGCCGAAGCAAAACATGCTAATCCAAACATTGGAAAGCCCAATTTAAGCAATTTTCATAAAAGGCGTTATTCTGGGCGTCCCAATGGCTGACTGCGCCCAAAAACGTGTCAGGAAGGTTCACCCAAGATTACTGGAACAACTGCTCTCGGGGGCGAATGAGGGGCAGATCGCTCTGGCTTCAGGGAGAGGTCGCTGCGACCTCGCTGCCGATCCGCTCTTCCTGCTTCCCACCCATTTTGCTTGCCGCTAGGAAGCCGGCTTACGCCTGGCCCTTTGACGTAGGACAACGGGCTTGCGTTTGAATGGCCGCATCAGGGCCGCCACGCAGATCTCCTGCTTGTTATACCACAGATGTCGTGCCCGAACCACGTTATACCCCCAACCGCGAATGCGTTCGAGATATTCGGGGATTTTGTCTGCCAGGCTCCACTCGGGCAACTTGAGCGTGAGAATCATGCCCCGGACATTGATCTGAGGGTAGGTGACAAGACTTTCCACAGCATCGAGTGTGTAATTGGGAGCTGCGTTAATGTCAGCAGCGAGCCAGCGAATCTTCCTGAACGCGCGCCGCGGGGCCTGGGTTGTCCGACGTCGCAGGTGGGTGAATTTGGGATGCGAAAGCACAGCGGGATGCATTTCAGCCGGGTCTACGCCCAGCACCTCGTAGCCTCGATCCAAAAGAGCTTGACTCGCCCCACCCGGCGCGCTGCCAAGCTCCGCCCATCGGGCATTGGGGGGAATCGGAAACTGTGACCACCTCAGGGCTTCCTCCATTTTGAGGTAAGCCCGCGAAACAGCGTGTTCTGGTAAAGAGAGAGGAAATCTACCGCCGGGATAGAAAGTTTCCGGACCTTCTAGGCGGTGAATTCCCACCCACCATTCGTTGGGCTCCACAATCACACAATCGAGCGCCCATTGCCCGCGAAGTCTTCTGCTTGGAGAAGTCTCCGGCGGGACGAGATTCACGGACTCGGGAGCGGCGGCCTGGATGAGGGAGCGGATCTTCTCGACTTCACTCGACCAGGGGGTGTCAGGATCGCTTCGGCCGGGCGGTGCCGAATCCCGCGGCCAAACGTGGATCATGCGCACGGGGATTTCCGCAATCAGGGCCCAAAGTTGTCGGGCAGCCTCTGCCTGATCCCTCACGTCGATCTGCCCCAGCGTGAAGCCCCATGCCCGAGCAAAAACGGCCTCGAAGCGGAATCCCTCCAGAGGGTGGGTCTCGTCCGCGAATTTAAACGTGACAAAACCGCGACGGCTGAACGCCGGTCGCAAAAACGGGTACTGTCGGGCAACTTCCCTCTTGAGAACGTTCTCGACCCCCGATTGACACGTCGCAAAAATAAAAGGCGGCAAAGCGGTCATACTTTAAGCATACGGGGATTACGGCCCAGGGGGAGGACCGGGCTTCCCTTTCCAGGCTTTGTTCGAAGACGCAGGGGTCCCCCTTCCGAAAGGCGTACGAGGGTCCGCCGTAGCTGTGTACCGCCCTTGTGTAGCTCAGATGATTAACATTCGCCACCATTTCCGAACATCACCCATGGACAGAGGCACTCGGGATTGGTTTGATGCTCTGCTGGAAGAGGTCATCGAGACCCTCCCCGACATGGTCCGCAATGCCATGAAAGAGGTCGCACTGTACGTCGAAGACCATCCTTCCAGAAAGGTCATGGAAGAGCTGAACATCTCCGATCCCCGCGATTTGTGGGGGCTTTTCACCGGCGTTCCTCTCCATGAGAAAGAAAGCCATTGGCTGGGCGGGCCTCCACGTTTGCCTGACCGTGTGACGATCTATCGCGAAGGACTGTTATGGTCGGCCGTGACCCCCGATGGGACAATCGATCCGGAAAAACTGAAGGAACAGATTCGCAAAACAATCCTTCATGAGTACGGTCATTATTTCGGTATGACCGAGGAGGAGCTGGAACGATTGGGCTACGGTTGACCGGTGCGCGAAGCGGTCTGGCCACACGGCTGGTGCGTTCCGGCCAAGCTTCCCTGTCTCGATCCTGACTGTAGCTCATCATTAGCGAAACGGCTACAATAGCGCGCTAGTGTCTGTTTGCCGACGGACATTCCGTAATGCTGCTTGCGGCAAAGCACCAGAGGCCGCATGAAGGCGGTGCCGAGGCACTGGGTTCCCCATCGCTTTTACCGAATCAGAGACGCATTCCGAAAAGTCCCTGGCGGATTGGGGCACTGTGCTTGCTCCCAGCCGCCACGAAACGCGGTGGATATTTGTCTCTGGAAAAAACTGCCCAAAATCGGGAAGCCGGTTGGCCGCGCTTGCTCGTGGGAAAGTGAGGACGTCCCGATGAAACCGAAACTCCTCCGGCTGCATCCCCAGGATAACGTGGTGATTGCCACTGCGGCGATCAAGGCGGGGACAACTCTGCGGTTGGACCGCATCAAATTGCAGGTCATTTCAAATGTTCCCATGGCCGGCAAAGTCGCCACACGTCCCATCGCGGAAGGTGAAAAGATCATCAAGCTCGGACATCCTATTGGCCATGCCACCCGCAACATCGAGCCGGGGGAGTGGGTCCACACGCACAACTTGGCCAGCGACTACCTGCCGACACCGGAGCGTGCTCCAGCCAGGGCTGCGCCGGAGCAGGTGGAGACGGCCGTCCCTGTGCCTGCCGGGGAAGATTTGACCGAATTGTCTTCAGAAGTAACCGAAGGCCTGGAACCGACCGCCGATCTGGCGTTGACTGAGGAAACGAGCGAGCAGCCACAAACGACGATGGAAGAAAGCAATGCCGTTGGCAACGCCGGAGAAAGCGTCTGTGCGCCGCCTGCGGGTGAGAGCCTCACTGCTTCGGGAGAAGCAATCCCTGAAGGCGCGAGCGAGTCGGATGGGACCCCCGAACGTCCCGGCGACGGATCAGGTTGATTGACTGTCGGAACCGTGGGCTGACCGTGACAAACGCGATTAGCGTTTGGATAAGAGGAGAAAAACTATGGCGCCTAGCCGCGTCGATAAACAACAGTCGCCTGTGCAAGGGCAACCCGAGCAACATACCTGGCAGGGATATGCCCGGCCGGATGGTCGTAAGGGCATTCGCAATCGACTGCTCGTCGTGTACTTGGTCGAATGCGCCCGGCATGTGGCGGAAGAGATCGCCGCTCCCTTTCGACGACAGGATGTGGAAGTGCTGGGATTTCCTGGTTGTTACCCCAGCGCGTATGCCGAGCGGATCCTCCGCCAACTGACGACGCATCCCAACGTCGGCGGTGCCCTGCTTGTTTCCCTGGGGTGTGAAAGCTTCGATCGGGATGGTCTGGCCGAGGCTATCGCCCAATCAGGTCGGCCGGTGGAAACCATTGTCATCCAGGAAAACGGGGGTACCACAAGAAGCATCAAACGGGGACGACAATGGGTGAAAAACACCCTCCGGCAACTCGCCGATGTCCCCCGCTGTGCCATGTCCATCCAAGACCTGGTGGTGGGGACGATCTGCGGAGGTTCCGACGCCACCAGTTCTTTGACGGCCAATCCCGCGTGTGGGCTGGTCTTCGATCGACTGGTGGACGCTGGAGCGACGGCGATCTTCGAGGAAACTGGCGAACTTCTCGGGTGCGAGTCCCTGGTGGCCCAACGGGCTGCCCGACCGGAGCTCGCGGAGCTTCTGCGGGCAACCGTGGAAAAAGCCGCTCGTTATTATGCAACGCTCGGCCATGCCAGTTTTGCTCCGGGAAACACCGAGGGCGGCTTAACGACCATCGAAGAGAAATCGCTCGGTGCTTATTTGAAGAGCGGCCACCGTCCAATCGCGGGAATCCTCAAACCAGGCGACATTCCCCCACAACCCGGCCTGTACCTTCTGGACGTGGTGCCCGACGGCGAGGTTCGTTTTGGCTTTCCCAACATCGCCGACAACGCTGAAATCATCGAGCTTATCGCCTGCGGATGTCATCTGATCCTGTTCACGACAGGGCGGGGATCTGTGGTCGGATCGGTGATTTCGCCCGTTATTAAGGTCTGCGCCAATCCCGAAACTTATCTCCGCATGAAAAATGATATGGACGTCAACGCGGGTGACATACTCTCGGGCAAGGCCACTGTTGAAGAAGTTGCGGACAAGATATTCAAGCTCGTGCTCGAAGTGGCCGGAGGTCAACAAACCGCTTCTGAAAAACTGGGGCACCGGGAGTACATTCTGACCTACAAATACTTTGAACCACTAGGTCCGGCGTGCCTTCCTGTTTCACGCTGAACCTTTTCCAAGATCAGGACTCTTGAGCTCGGTTGGTGCTGGCATCATCTGACTCGACCGATTCCTTCTGCCGCGCAACCTCGGCGGCGAGAGGGCGATCGCCAACGTCGGCGGCGAGAAAACACGTGCTCCCAGTTGTTATCCCGTATTCGCATGGAATTCCCGAGACCTGCCGAGCATACTTGGCAACCAGTTTGAGGAGCGTGCACCGATCGAGCGGTTTGGTGGCGAAATCATCGCATCCTGCCGTAAAGCAGCGCTCCCTTTCACCAGGCTCGGTACCCGCTGTTAACGCAATAATGGGTGCCACGTAACCGGATTCCCGCAACAGCCGGACGACCTGGTAACCCTCCATATCGGGAAGATTGATATCCAGAAGAATGCAGTCGAACGGCCTTCCTTCCACATGGTTCTGAAGGGCTATGTGAACCGCATCGCGGCCAGTCTCTGCGGTGTATACCTCGACCCCGGCCGACTGCAAAATATGTTGAAAGAGACGCCTGGTCTCAATCGCATCCTCTGCCAGGAGCACTCGTGCCCGGATACGACATCCCCGGGATACACCTTTGGTAGTTTCTGGGGAAGCGGTTTCCTTAGTTTTTGCCTCCCCACGTAACTCAGCCGGATCCACCCACTCAAACTGGTCGGCAGTGCCAAGGGGAATGGTGACGCGGAAATTGCTTCCCAGGCCCACCTCGCTGACGACCGTGATGTCGCCACCGAGACGTCGTGCCAGACTGCGGCTCAAGGCCAGCCCCAAGCCGGTGCCAGGAAAACGGGCATTGGTGCTGGCGTCCCCACGGTGGAAAGGCTCGAAAATTTTTTCGCATACCTCGGGCGGAATGCCGATGCCGGTGTCAATGACCTCAAACACGAGAGAGCACTGACCATCCTCGGTGCGCGGCACGTGAACAACGAGACGAACCGATCCCGACTCCGTGAATTTAATCGCATTGCTGAGAAGATTGATGAGAATCTGTCGCACGCGGACAGGATCGATACGAATGCGACGCGGCACACGGCCGCGAATGTCCAGGCGGAGTGGCAGTCCCTTGGTCCGCGCGCGGATCTCCATCAATCGGATGATATCCTCGACAAGTTCTACCAGGGAACAATCCTGGGCGTTGATTTCCAAACGTCCCGCTTCGGACTTGGCAATCGCCAGTAAATCATTCACGATCTGAAGAAGATACTGGCCATTGCGCAGGATTGTTTGAATGGCGGCAATGCGGGTGGACGGAGCGCGGTTGAGATCGCCTTCGATCAGAAGCGTCTCGGCATACCCGAGAATGGCTGTCAGGGGCGTTCGCAGTTCGTGCGTCACACTGGCCAGAAATTGGTCTTTAGCCCGAAGAGCGGCCTGGGCTTCCTCCTTGGCTTCTTCCAGTTCCCGCACCAACTGTTCGAGCTTCGCGGTGTGATCGCGGAGGGCAAATTCGGCCTGTTTTTGTTCTGTGATGTCGGTGACTAACCCCAGTCCCCCGCAGTACCGCCCGCTTTGGTTGTAGACCGGTGCCACAGCCGCGAGAACCCACCGCGTCTCTCCGTCTTTTCGCACGATTCGGAGCTGGTAAGTGGAAGAGAGTCTCTGACGTCGTAACCGAAGCTGTTCCCGGACAAGCTGATGATCCTCTGGATGAACAAAACGAAGCAGTTTTTGGCCCACGATTTCTTTTTCCGATCGGCCAAGGATTTGGCAAAAGCTCTCATTGACGAGAGAGAATCGGCCGTTGGGAGCCACGAGAGCGATGGCAGCTTTCGTTTGTTTTGTAATGAGACGGTAAACGAACTCCTCGCCGGTGTCAGTTTCCGAACGGGTGTAAATCCGCAGAAGTCGGTAACCGCCGAGGATAATCGCAGACATTCCCGCCACCCAAAGAAGCCCCAACCCGAGGACCACCCCGGGTAATCGGATGTGCGGATCGGCCAGAAACGTCCCCCATAGGGCGGCGAGAATGATACTCGACCACACCAGCGCCACCAACCACACGGTGCGCTGCATGTGATGCCGCGCGAGACTCGGCATCACATTTGGTGGTTCCCCTTGCTGGAAATACCGGTTGTTCGGAGGTATCGCAGTCAAAGGCGCCCGTCTCTCCCCTCAGGATTGCACTGGACATACCCTGCCCACGCAAAAACGGTGCGTGGGTTTCCCGCGAAAAACATAGGTTTTTCTAGACCATCAGGACGTCGGCCGGCGGTTTTCTGCCCCCGTAAAGGACAATTTTCACACGTTTTTTGCCGAATGTATCGGTGATATAGGCTGCGCCGCGAACAACGAACACGGTCGTAGGGTCTCGTTCCTGAAAATCCTCAGCCAGTGCGTTTGTGCAAAATGACAATCGATTTGCGCAAAAGTGGCTTGCTACCGATACGTCAAGGGAGTAAAATCACATTGGGGGAGGCTGGCGTGCGTCATCGTTTTCAGTGACTAAGGTTTTCTTCGAGAGGAGGGTTCTCCTATGGACGTTCATCCTCTGAAAAGACGTGGATTCACGCTGGTGGAGCTGCTCGTGGTGATCGCCATCATCGGGATTCTTATTGCATTGCTCTTACCGGCGGTCCAGGCTGCCAGAGAGGCAGCGCGACGTTCGCAGTGCGTCAACAACATCAAGCAACTCGTGTTGGGCTGCCACAATTTTCATGACAAGTTCAATGAATTCCCCTATGCCCGAAAGTACGACATCTGGGACACTTACACGTGGACGGAATTGGTTCTCCCGTACATCGAGCAGCAGGCCGTCTACGAAAATTACTGGACACTACCGCAACGGGGCTATGTGACCAGTTATCCTGGGCCGAACGGTCCGATCGGGGATGACACTCGGCTTCGTTCTGCCCGCCACACTCGCATTCCCGTTTTCAACTGCCCGAGCGATGGCGGCCCGTGGGGAAATGAGCTTAATACCAGTTCCTACGGTTTTTACCGTGGCAATTACCGGGGATGCGTGGGCTCCGGGGACATGTACGGCGAGGACGTGCAGGACGGCACCAGTGGCCCCTGGAAGCCGGGCGTGTTCTCCGTCCGTCACAACCAGAGTTTCGACACGGGGGCGGGCGTGGAAACCCGGGGCGTACGAATGGCCGAAATTATTGACGGAACCTCCAACACCACCATGATTTCCGAAGGGATCATGCCCACCGTCACCTGGTGGGGTGGGCCTATCGGGAGCATCATTTACGGCAACATGGGCGGAGCCCTGTACAGCAACGCCATCACCCCCAATTCCACTGCACCCGACCGAATCATCGGCCCCTGTCCGCAAAACCAAGGTGATACCATTTACAACGAACCGTGCGTGAGCATCGGGGGCAACGCCTGGTGGACCCCGAGTGCCGCACTGGCTTACGCTGGAGCCCGCAGCCGGCATCCCGGCGGTGTTAACGTGGGCATGGCGGATGGCTCGGTTCGGTTTTTCAGCAACACCATTGACCTGCTCACGTGGCGCTATCTCGGAACGCGAGCAGGTCAGGAAAGCGTTCAGGCATTCTGAAATCCGGATCGTTGGATGCAAACGGTGGCAAATCGCAACACGGTGAAACGAGGGATCGCACTATGATCTCGCACGATTTACGCGCGATTACCAGGCCATCTCTTTTCAGGTTAGCCCAGGGACTCGTCCTTCTTATGGGATTCGTCCTGGTCGCTGTCTCGGGATGCGGCAAATCCAGCGGGGTGACGGTCTCCGGGACGGTGACATTTGACGGCCGTCCGGTGGAGGAAGGTTACATCACCCTTTCGCCCGCCGACGGAAAGGGGCCCAGTGCAGGTGGTCCCATTAAGGAGGGAAAATTCTCGATTTCTGGTGTTCTTCCCGGGGAAAAGATCGTGTCCGTCACGGGCGGCGGCAAAATGCAGTTCCCCAAAAGCAGTGAAGAGATGGCCCAAATGGCGGCCCGCGGACAACAAATTCAGGCGGCTCCCCAAATCCCGCCCAATGCCAGGGGGAACAATCAGAAGGTGACCATCACCGGTCAGGCCCAACAAACCCTGGAGATTAGCCTGTCATCGCCTGGCTCCTGACTCACGCGATTCCGTTGGGCAACACGCGGAGAATCGCGGAAGAAGAATTCTCACGCGGAACACCGGGCGAGACGCTGCTCGGTGGAGAGCAGGCGGCTGTCCCACCAGCGCTTCCAGCGAAGAAGTTGCGCGCGAGGGGACCAGGGCGAAAAGTACGTGTAGCGATAGCTGTCCACGAAATCGGTCGCCCACGGTTGCTTGCTGGAAAGATTCCCAGGTCCCAGGTCGAACTCTTCGTCTCCTCGTTCAAACGAGTCGCGAATCATCCACAGTTTGAGCACATTCCCGGGGCTGGCGTCCGCCCAACCGGGATCGTATCCGGTGCGCAGACCGAAGACCCGTCCTCCGCAAACGTAGTTGTAGGCAAAGGCGATGGGCTGACCGTCCACGGTTAACAAATTGAGGTCCAGACAGCCCAGCTTGGCCGCGGATTCGTGGACCTCGCGGAGAAAACCGTAGACGGATTCGTGGGAAAGCGTTTTACCCTGATCCTGGTGGCCCTGCCAACTGCGGGATGCCAAATCGACGCACGCATCGAACAGATCCCACCGTGGATCGTCTTCTCCCCGGGCGGCACCGGCGGGACGGTAGCGCACCAGCTCTGCTCGCCCACGTATTAGCACTCGTTTTTCCGCCCGCCGCAGATTGTTGCGAAACTTGCTGCTGCGGGTGGCCCAGTACTCCGCCCATCCGATCCGACCGTCGATCACCGCGGACCGATCCCAGATCTGCGCGAGCGGCGTGAAACCGACCTGTTTCATGGCCATCGGGGTGCGGAGATGATCGCAGCGGTCCTGATCGACCCATCGCAGGTCGAGGACATCCCAATCTCTTCGTGACTCGGCAAGATAGCGCAGCCCGGCCAACAGGGTCGCCGTGGGATGCGGTCCGATCGGCCCAAAAAAGTCACCCCAGCTATCCAGGGGATACGTCAGAACATGGAACGCCCCCAGTCGGGAAGACTCCCGACGAAGGACAAGCGGCAAGAGGCCGACCACTTTGTCTCCGCTGGAAATGACGAGCACGCGGAAACTCTGCCTGTCGCCGAAGTGTTTCCATGCGGCGGAGAACCACTCGAAACTCTGAAAGAACGAGACCCGGGGGGTCTTTCCCCAAAGTTCGCGCCAGACAAGCCGGAACGGGATGAGGTCGTCCCATCGCGTGATTTCGGCGACATGGACCATGGCACAGGACGTCCTTCGAGGGCACGCACTTAACGGAGAAAGGTAACCGCGTCCCTAATCCAGTGCAAGTCCCATGCCTGTACCGGAAACAACGGTGATTTTCTCGTAAGAAGACGCAGAAAAACCCGGCAGGATGTCGGCGACGGCGTTGAAAAAATGACCCCCCAGGAAGTTCACGCTGCCCAAAAGAAACACCGACATGCAATCGTATCGTCTGATCTTTCCCTCAAGCGAGGTCACGGTCCTCAAACAGGAGCAACCCCAGGACCATGGTCAACCCCATGTAAACGAGGCTGTACAGACCGGCCAGGGCCAAATAATCCCACGAGACCAGTCGTCCCGTGGCGATCGCCGTTTCCATACTGAAGTACTCCAATCCCGGTAGAACGACGGCCAGAAGTTTCGCCGCAAATGCCACAAACTCGAGGCGATCCGCCGTTTCGATGACGACTGTTGGCAAAAGATGACCGAGCGCGTAGATCGACGCGCACACCAGAAGATTGGGAAGGAGCGGAAATCGGGTGGATATGGCTGCCGCCACGGAGGCCATCACAAGGGCCTCCAGGTAAGCCAGCGCCAGGCCGGGGACGCTCTGGAGAATCTCCCCACGACATTCCTCGACGGTGGGTTCAGGACGGGCAACTTCCCTTGCATCGTACTTCACTTTGTAGGAGACCGCACACAAAAATAGGGCTCCCAGCACGATGAACATCACCGTAACGGGCAGCATCACCCCCAAAAACTTTCCAACTAGCATTTTCCATCGCGCCACCGGCTTACTGAGCACGGTGAGAGCGGTGCGCCCTTCGATCTCCTCCGCGATGGACACACTAGCGGTCCACACCGCCATGACAATCGCCAGCAGCTTGATGAACGTCAATCCCTCCGCTTTGAGGAGTTTGATGTCCTCACCGAACGTGTTGTACGGGAGAATCGGCGACAGAAGCAGCATCACGATTCCCAGCGACAGAAGTATGTAGAAGAGAGGCTGCGATGTTGCTTCTTTGCTGGTTGTCCGCAAAATGGCAGCCACCCGTGGGGCCAGCCGTCCCAAAAGGGCCAGCCCGACCCACAGTCCAACCACGGCCGCCACGACGCCCACCGCGACGATCCACAGGGGCTTGATCCACACAGGAAGCATCGCGAAGAGCGTTTGCAGCGAACTCAACCAATCCGCTACGGGGAGGTGTGCGTTCATAATCCACATCGGCGAGAAATACACCAAAAGGGGGTTCAATACCCTGATTTTTCACCAGAAACACTACTTCGATCACTGGCCACCGCGTGTTTCGCGTTACGCTCTCCTTCTTATTCTGGTTCACAGGAAGCAATTTTGCCAGATTTTGGCGGGTGCCCTGTTGCGGAGGAAACAGGGGGCTTACATCGTGCCGTAACGGATCGAGAACCTCTGGAATTTCTGTGTGGCCGGTCCCCGGTTCACGTCTGCCGAGCGAATGAAACCTCCCAGATGTTGGTAAATCTCACTCACAAACCGATCAATCTCTTGTGGATCCCCCTCCACCACCAGGTGAACGCGCCCATCCGAAAGGTTCTCCACGTAGCCTGTGACGTGATACCGGGCGGCGATTCTTTGCGTCGTGTATCGGAAGCCCACTCCCTGAACCATTCCCGAAAAGAAAATCTCCCGTTGTTCCATAGCTCCGGCCTGCCTTCTCGTTACGGGGAAGACCACATCATGGCGAATCTATTCGCTTAATGGTCACAATAGTAGTAATTGATGCGACAGCTTTTGCCCGCTGTTTCTTTTTTTCATTATGGGACTTTCAGCACACAGACGGGAAGAGTGTGCCACCGGCCAAATGTGAGGCCCGCGCCGTTCACCCTCATCCATATCAATTGCTGGGATCCCGCAATGACTCAGTTTTGGACCCCTTCACCCGACAACTTCGCCCACCATTTTCACGAGCTGGTCACCGCCTGCGACTTGACGCTCCTTCTCAAAAAAACTAGGTTTGTCATGGAGCCTTTTCCCGTCGAACCCGTGTGCCCACGGCTTTTCAGACTCGCGCGACGGCGTGTCAGAAGACCGGGCGCGGCCCGTGAGGCGGCACGCGGGAACTCCAAGTATCACGACCTGAATGACAATCCGGTGAGACGATCCCATGAGTCATTCTCTTCTTTCGTTTCGGCGAACACCTCCGTTACCCCGTTCCCTGAGCCAATTCATTTGCGAGGAGGATGGCGCGACGACCGTGGAGTACGCCGTCATGCTGGCGTTGCTGCTGGCCGTCATGATCGGCGCCATCAGTCAGGTCGGAAGCCAGACCAACGGGCTATGGTCCGGGATTATCAGTGGTCTTCAGGCCGTGGGGTTTATCCCCTAGAGCACCTGCCGTGGACGAATGCCGACGGATCACGGGGCAGCATGGGGTAGACGGTCTGGCGGGGGAAGACTCTGACTGACCGTGGTCGTCGGCTGGTCAGACTTCCCTGAGGGCAAAACAGAATTCTCCGCAGTGAGGTGTCGGAACCAGAGCACCCCAGCCGCAAAGCCCACCAGTAGACTGAGAATCACTCCGTAGATGAGGCCAGGACGCGGCGAATCTGGAGCGGACATCGGGGGCGGCGAAGGGGCACCGGACTCGATCGCCTCGGTCAGCCGGAGCAATTTCTCTTCCGCCCAACTTTGTGCCAACTGGCGAAGCTGGCAGTGCAGCCCGAGATACTGCCGGAACAGCTCGCGGGCCTCCGCGTCGGCCAGCAACAGACTTTCCAGCCGACGGTGCTCCTCGGTGGTGATTGTCTCATTCACGAGGGCATCCAGAAGAGTCAGAAGTTCATCGCGGGTTTTGCTAGAGAGCATGGCTCGATCGGGATCTTTCCAATTGGCCGACCGACGAGAGCGCCCTCTGCTTCGCGCAGTCCGCAAGCGCAGCATCCGCTCACAAATGACTCGTCAGCAGAGGCAGCATCCACGTCAGTTTTCGGCCAGGGCCTGTTGAACCTCAGCGAACAGTTTCCGACGGATGAGGTTGAGGCGGTTGTACAGCGTTTGCGCTGCCTTCCCGCGTCGCTCTGCGATTTCCCGGATCGGGCGACCTTCCGCATAAACTTCCAGCAGCAGGTCCCGCTCATGCTGTGGAAGTTCCGCCAGGCAGCGGCGAAGCACTTCCAGGCGTCGGTCGCCTTCCTCGGGATCTTCGCGCTCTTGTGCCATTTTATCCAGAAGTTCCTGGCTGAACGAGAGGCGCGAACGCGAATTGACGCGGAAATAGTTCCTCACCTCATTGTAG
This sequence comes from Thermogutta sp., assembly GCF_039793925.1. Taxonomy (GTDB): domain Bacteria; phylum Planctomycetota; class Planctomycetia; order Pirellulales; family Thermoguttaceae; genus Thermogutta. The sequence continues at coordinate 29,717 of NZ_JBAMME010000085.1, forward strand.
GCCATGCCACAGGCCCAGGCGAAGAAATCCGCTTCCCGATCGAAATTCTCAAACTTCTGCCAGAGCAAAAGACACACCTTCTGGAAAATGTCCCGTGCATCCTGCTCGTTCGGCACCATACTGAAGATGTATCCGAATATCCGCCCATGATACCGGGTGAAATACCCCAAAAACTCTTCGGTCCGGTCCCTGGTCGCCTGCGAAACGGAAGAATCGGCCCAGCCCCGCACCTCGGACACATAATCGGCGACGGCTCCCATGGTATGACTCCTCTCGCTCGGACCATGGAGGGTATGCGAAATCCGGCGGGCTGGCGTCCAGCCATGCAACGTCGTCCGTGACGGAGGGTCAAATTCTCTAAGTCAGCGTGAGCAATTCCTCGCTGTGCCAACGTTTCAGCCCGGTTTTCCGTTCCCAACTTATTCAACCGGCTTATATGATGGTCCGTCGCACCGCTCCGTAATGCCCGTTGGCGATGGACCAGCTGACAGCACCATGTCGCGTCCGTCAGTGGTGCTCAATCAAGGTGGGAAATGTCTCAGGTGGGGGAGTATTCTTCTCTGCTCGCTTCACCATTCTATCGTCCCTCCTCGCTCAATTTTACCGGTTATAACGCAAAAGTCACCGCTTTTTCCGAGCTCTGGGCTAACCGCGGGCACCAGCTTGGGGGGAATACCGGAGATTTGGCCTAAGACTTGCTAGAGCTGCCCCCAGGGCCAATTCAATTCTCTGGATGCGCGGACCGGCCGGCGGGTTGCCACCCGATTCCTCGAAACGCCATCTTGCGCCTGAGCGGATCCACAGCGGTTTATTCAGAATTCTGCGACCAAACACCGCCTCAGCGCGGAAGACTTCATCTCCCTTCAAGCGGCCATGATCCACCCATCTGAGAACCGCGAGAGAAAAGTCGCGCGATTCTCACGCACCACACCAATCGCAAGCGTATTCCTCAGGTGCCAGCTCGGTCTTTCATGCGACAATGTCAGCGTGACGAGCACGACCAGTTCTAGAAAACTCCTGTTGCAGCCCGGAAAAACTTTCGGTAAAAGTTCCGTCCGGTTGTACGATAGAAGGACGACGGGACAAAACGAACCCACCGAAAACAAAAGACGAAACACCTGAAGCGATCTTTCCGATAAATCTGGATGGAGGGTTGAAACCAAGGAATGCCGAAATAAGTCCTGGCAGCGAAAAACGAAAAATTGGACTTGCGGCAAACCCCGTGATCCTGTAAATCCTCCATCGCACAGCAAAGGCGAACGAGACAAGCTTCAAAGAATTCGCAGCGACACTAGCACCGGCCACGACAAGCAAAGCGTGGCTCCCGCCTGACAGAAAACCTTCCCGATTGACCCCCCTGTTACATCCGATCTGCGGTAACGTGTGAAAGCAATTTCGCAGATCCTCACCCGAAGCAAATGGGAGATTGAAGGTCCCGCCACCACAAAGACAGCCCATGCAGAACATGGGCGTGCGAGACCAATCCACCCGATGAACATGAAAACACGTTCCATGCCACAGGATGCGAAGAGCATCCGCTTCCCGCCGGTCGGTCACACAAAATCCCGCCTAGGACCGACCCCCTGAGGCACCGCCTCCGCCCTGGGAGGCTGTCGTGGGTCCGGCGGCCTCCCAGGTCGACGCTCGAAACAAGACTAGGCCGTTGCCCTACGCGACGACGGTCGACCCGGTACAGTGAACACATGAACACATACGCCACTCCGAGAGAATCCATCCCTGCCCAAAGATGAGCCTCCGGCTACTTTCTCGAGGGCAGGGACTACCAAACGGAAGAAAAGCAGGATGTCTGGAGTAACGGCAGAAAGGAGGTGATCGGCACAGCACAAGGAGCGATGACATTATCGAGCCCAGGGTGTGGCTGAACCTAGCTTGAGAATGGCCCCCCAAACCCTCAACGAGGAAGTACCCTCGCACTCACCAAGTAGAAGTCCCACCTACAATCCTTCCAAGAAGTCCCACCTGAAACAAACTTGAGCGGTACGCTCACCCTCCCCAAGAGTAGCTGCGCAGCAAATCTAGGGTATTCACCCTATATGTCAAGACTGCAGCGAATTTTTCGGAAACCAGCGGTTTTTGGTCGTGTGAAGTTGCGTCTCGGTATTTGTGGAACCTTCCAGCACAAGGAGTCCGTACCATGACACGTTTCGTCACCCTCTCCGCCGTTTGTGTGTGCGTGTTGGGAATGGTTGCGGCTAAGGCCTTCGGCCAGGCAGCCGTACCCCAGGCGTGGGAGAATGAGACCTACGTTTATGCCGCGTCGCAGATGGAACTGTCCAAAGGTCAGGCGGCCCTCATTCAGGCTTACGCGGCCTTGGTACAGGCGCAGGCCGCCATGGTGAAAGCGCAGGCTGATGCCCAGGTCAGTCTTGCCCAGGCACGTAAGGCCCATCTCGAATGCAACGCCATCCAAATCGACAACTCGCTGAAATACGCCAAGACCTACTGGGACCGCAAGCAAGCGCGGGACACCTATCTGGCACTGCAGAACAAACCCACTCCCAGCCCGGGCGAAAGCAAGCATCCCGCTCAGCAGACAGCAGCCATTCAAGTCAAGCCGAACCGTCTCACCCCTGCGGAGCTGGATCCTGTGACCCACACGATTCACTGGCCTGCGGTGCTCCAGGGTGAACGCTATGCCCAGTACCGAGCAGCGATTGAGGAACTCTTCGCTGCCCGTCAGCCCGCCGACCATGGGGCTGCGAGTCCCTTCTACAGCGAGGTCCGGAAGAATGTGGAGATTCTGAGCAGCATGCTCCGGGAGGAAATCGCCAAGGTCAGCCCTGCGGAATACCTGGCCGGGAAGAAATTCCTGGACGGCCTGCGGAACGAGGCCCTTTACCCGCCGCAGATCAACAACGTGGCCATGAACAAGTAAGTCAACTCACCACCAATCCCCTGAAACAACAACCTTCGCAAATCCCACCCGAAAATCCCACCTTAATCACCTACCAAAAATTCCTGCCTGAAAAATTCCCACCTTGAGTCCACAGCATCCAAGAGCAAACGACGAGCCTGCCCGATGCGACCTGTGAGATAAGCAACTCAGTCCAGCGGTTCGTCCTCCCTGACAAAAAATCCCCAGATTGATCACCCCGGTTAACCGAAAGACGCCTTGCCGAGTCACTAACGGAGATCAGTGGGAGCCCAGAGGAACCGACATCCTCCACGCCACCAACCGACCGACGCCGCTCCCAGGGTTTCACGCGAGATGACTCGACAGGAAGTCATGAAAGGTCAGCCGGGGTGATTTGTTTTCTTGACTTTCTTGACCCTCAATCACCTCTTCCGTTATGACCGACGCCGCAAGGACTCTCCGGTCGGGCTCCTTCATGAATCGCCCCCACACCACATCGAGCCTTTGGCTTCTGAATGACGCTGAGACAAGTGGCGATGACTCAGATCGCCTCTCTATTGACAGCTCTTCTTCATTGGCGACAATGAATCCATCGGTTTTGCCCCCATGTTCCGTGCTCTCCAGTGCCATGCATGGATTGGCAAGGCTCGCAACGCGACTTTCCTGCGGCGACCTGTCCTGCCGCTTATGGTCGGCTACGGGAATTTTAAACGTAAGTCTCTCGGACCAATCTCTCGATGCACGACAGGAGGATCAGTATGAACGACGTCACCCACGGCACGACGCGACGGAACTTCCTCAAGACCACAGGCCAGTTGGCCGCGCTCTCCACCCTCGCAGGGACCGCTATCCCGGCTGTCCATGCTGCGGAAAACAACACCATTCAAATCGCCCTCATCGGATGCGGTGGTCGCGGGACGGGGGCTGCTGGGGACGCCATGTCGGTTCAAAAAATTCTCAACGTCCCCATCAAATTGGTGGCCATGGCCGACGTCTTCGAGGACCGCGTCAGCCGCAGCCACAAAAGCCTTAAAGAACGCTTCCCAGATCAGGTAGACGTGCCTGAGGACCGCCTGTTCGTGGGATTCGACGCGTACAAGAAAGCCATGGACTGCCTGCGGCCAGGCGATGTGGCCATTTTTGCAACTCCGCCGGCTTTCCGCTGGGTGCATTTCACCTATGCCATCGAAAAAGGCGTGAATGTTTTTATGGAAAAGCCAGTCACCGTTGACGGCCCCACGTCACGCCGGATGTTCGAGCTCGGTAAAAAATCCGTGGAGAAGAATCTCAAAGTGGGTGTCGGCCTGATGGTTCGTCACTGCCGGGGACGTCAGGAGCTGAAGAAACGCATTGAGGATGGCGAAATCGGCGAAATCCAGTTTCTGCACGCGTACCGGATGGGCGGCCCGGCCGCCAACATCCGACGCAAACCCGATAACATCAGCGAGCTCCGTTACCAAATCCGCCAGTTCCACAGTTTCATCTGGGCCAGCGGCGGCGTTTACAGCGATTTCTACATCCACCAGATTGATGAATGCTCCTGGATGAAGGGCGCCTGGCCCGTCAAAGCCCATGCTTTGGGCGGCCGACACTATCGCGGCGATGCCGTCGATCAGAATTTTGACACCTACTCCGTGGAATACACCTATCCCGATGGAACGAAGCTCTTCTACTTCGGCCGACAGATGGCCGGCTGCCATAACGAGTTCGCCAGCTACGGCCACGGGACGAAGGGCTGCTGCATCATCTCTACGTCTGCTCACACCCCGGGCCGGGTCCGCACGTTCACGGGCCAGGATTTCAGTCAGGACAAACTTATCTGGGCGTTCCCGCAACCGGAACCCAACCCCTACCAAATGGAATGGGTAGACCTCATCGAGGCAATCATCAAGGATCAGCCGTACAACGAAGTAGAACGCGGTGTGCAGGCCAGTCTGGTAACCACCATGGGACGGATGGCCGCCCACTTCGGTCGAATCGTCACCTACGAGGAAGCACTCAATCATCCGCACGAACTGGCGCCGGACGTCGACAAATTCACCGACGATTCGCCGGCCCCGGTTCAGTTTGATGAAGCTATCGGCATGTATCCGCAACCGATGCCCGGTATCAAAACCGATCGCGAGTACTGATTCGCCGCGGCATCGGTCCGCGCCGATGCCTGTGATTCGTGAGAAAAACGCAGACAATTCGGCGGGGTCTGGCCTATCCGGTCAGATCCCGTTTTTTTCGATCTTAAAAAAGGACCAGCCAACACGTTCGACTAACCGTCCGACAAACCCGACGAGGAGGGTGATGTGCCGGAAGTAGTGGACCGCCGGGATGAGCCGGTTGTCGAGCCGCGTTCGGCCTTTGTCCGTAACTGGCGGCGGAGCTCTCTGATCTGAGCCCGGTAGCCGAGTCGATGCAGTCGCCATGCATGATCGCGTTCCGCAAGCCGCGCCGCCTGCTCGGCCAGCCTGCGTTTTTGTTCGGCCAACTGCTGGGCCAGTTGGTCGAGTTCCTCCCATCGTGCGGCCACAGCGGTTTCCAGGCGGGCTTTTTCCTCGCGAACCTGCTTCAGAAGTTCTTCCGTTCGGTGATGGAGTTCTGCAAGTTTTTGCTCCTTCTCCTCCTGTCGCTCCGCTTGCTCTTTCAGAAGAGCCTCGCGCTCTTTGCGAAGGGAAAGAATTTTTTGGGTGACCTCCGCAATTCTCTCAGGCGCGACCGCGGCAATTGCCTCCCGAGCGGCCAGGTGATGTTCAAGGGCCGCCAGTTGTTTGGCCTCGATTTCCCGCCGGAGTCGAACGAGTTCTTCATGGAATTGGGAGAGGGCGTGAGCGCGACGCTGGAGCGATTGTCTTTGCTCTTCGAGTTCGGCCAGTGCGCGACGTTGCTCCTCGGCCCACTGGCGACGCCATTGCCGCTCTTCCTGCCGAAAACACTTGCGTGCCTCCCGCAGTTCTTGGAGCAGATTCCTCGCCTCGTTCAGTAGTTGGCGTAACTCCGCCTCCTCGTAGTGGGACGACGATCTGGGATTGGAAGCGGGCAGAGTCCCGGCGGATCCCGTCGGGGCCGGTTCCACCAGGACTGCCAGGGCCGTCAAATCCTCTTCCCGCAAACGCAGGGAATCCTCGCGCTGGAGAAGGTCTTTTCTACGGCGCTCTAGTTCCTCTTCCCGATCCCGCAGTTCCTGTTCACGTCGGCGGAGGGTTTCTTCCCACTGGCCGAGAAGGTGCTCCCGCTGTTGAAGCTGTTCCTCGCGCTCTCCCAAATCCGCCCGACGACGAGCAACAGCGGCTGCCTCGTCCGCCAGAGCCCGTCGTTTCTCTTCCCAATCCGCCAGGCGCTCCGCATGCAAAAGGCGAGTGGCCCGCAGATCGTTTTCCAGTTGGGCAAGTTGCGCGTTAAGTCGAGCCTCCCGGCGGTCGAGATCCGCCTGGCGACGCCGCAGATATTCAGCCAGTTGCCGTGCCTGTCGGCGGAGATGCTCCTGTGTGACCGGAATATCCCCCGGCTCTTCGGTTTCCAGAAGAAGCTCCGGAAGCAGCCCGGCTTCCGCAGACGAGGTTTTCTCCCCAGCATAATCGGCTGCGTCTTCGGTGCGGTTCTGAGCGGGAGAGTTGGGTTCCGGCCCGGTCGAGTGAGCAGGATCGATTCGTGCGGAGACCATAACCTCAGGACCGAACGGCGTCGCCTCGCTGGCGAGCGATTCCTTTTCCGGAACGGCCGTTCTCTCCTCACTCCTAGGGTCGGACATGGTCGAATCGCTGTCTCACTGCGAAGCTGCACACCGGCACAATCTCTTTTCCTGCATTTCGCCTAATCGGCAGTTTCCGTCGGACTGCGCGACTCCGGCTGATCGATAGAATCGTCAAAGTTTTCCAAAATCTTCGGGCAATCCCGGAAGAAAAGGAGAATTTTGCGGGTATCGCAGGCCTTTCTCGTCCGGCAACGAGATTTTTACGGAAGGATCCCCGCATTCAGCACAAAGTAACAAAAACAAACCGTCTACACAAAATAAGAAAATTTTTACGAATACCGTGGCAAGTGCGTCTGCGGCGGATATGATTAGACAATCATTGCGGCACGTTTTTGAACCTTAGAGTGGCCGCCGGTTTGAAATCGCTGGCATCAACCGAACCGGTATTCTATGTTTCTCCAGGTGAATCTTTGCAAAATACGTGCGAATTACTCTCGTGCCAGTTCGGACAGGGAGTCTTCTTCCTTCCCACGTGGCCACAATTTCAGTTTCAGCCGTTTGAAAGCTGGTTCGTCCTAAGTGGAGGTTTCCCTGCAATGTGTCACACCTCAAGTCAAGCGCGCGTTATCGTCAGACTGCTCGGAGGAATGTGGGCCATCAGTGTTGCGATGCTTTTTGCCTTGCGTGCCTCGGGCAGTACGGTTGAAGACCACGAGCGTTACGCCGTTACCCCAGCATCGCAAATTGTCTTCGAAGAACCGAACGATCAAAAGGAAGAACAAGAACACAAAGAGAAAAAGCACGAGGCCGATGAACACAAACCCGCCCCCAAGGCAGAATCTCATGCCCCGGCTCACGCAAACCACGCTGCGTCCGACGAAGCCGCCAAAGCCGAGGGAGAATCCGGCCAGGGCAAGGCGGGCGAACAAGCCCAGCCTGCGCAGCCTCAGGCCAAGCCAGCACAAGAGGCAAAACCCGCTCCGGCTCCTGCAGCTCAGGCCGCGGCCCCGTCCCGCCCTGACCGATACAGAGCGAAACGCGAATTGATCAAGATTGAGAAAACATATACCGCCACGTTGCAACCCCGCGATCCCGTGGAAATCTGTTTGGAGGCCAAAACCTGGACGAGCTTCCAGGTCAAAGAAGTTGTGGACCACGGACAGGAAGTCCGTCAAGGCGATACGCTCGTGCGATTTGACACGGAGGACATCGATCGCGCCATCGCTGACCAGGAGCGAACGGTTCGTTCCACGGAGCAGTCCCTCAAGGACGCCGAGCGCCTCCTCGCCCTCATGGAAAAAACCGTTCCCTTTGATCTGGCCACTGTGGAACGCAATCTCAAGATTACCAAAGAGGACACCGATCGCTACTTCTCCAAGGAACGCGACCTGCTGATTCGCAACTACGAAATGAATCTCAAGGCCGCCGAGTGGTCGCTCGAATCGGCCAGGGAGGAACTCCGTCAATTGGAAAAAATGTACAAGGCTGATGATCTCGTGGAAGAAACTGAGGAATTCATCCTCAAACGGCAGCGCCAGGCCGTGGAACGCGCGGAGTTCTATTACCAACTTGAGAAGGATCGTTACGAACGGTTCCATGCGATGGACCTCGCCCGGCGTGATGAAGACGCTCGCCGAGATCTCGAGCTGGCCTCGTTTATAGCTGAGCGTTCCCGCATCAATCTCCCGTCGCTCCTCATTCAACAGCGAATGAGCGTCGAACAACTGCGGACCGACCTTGAAAGGGCGCAAGACCGCCTGGCAAAACTTCGGGCGGACCGGACCCTCTTTGAAATCAAGTCCCCCTGCGATGGTGTTGTCTACTTTGGTCAGTTCACTCGGGGAGAATGGTCGGGGGCAAGCGTCCTTCAGAGCAAACTTCGGCCGGGTGGATCGGTCTCCAAAGGTGACGTGATCATGACAGTGGTGCATCTTCCGCCGGCGACTGTTCGCTTCAAAGTGGGTGAAGAGGATCTGCGGTGGATGGAGCCCGGCCGGGACGGAACCTTCAAACCGACAGCCCTTCCCGACCTGGCGATCCCGGCTGCCGTAACAAAAGTCGATCGCATCCCGATCGCGCCCAACCAGTTTGAAGTGCTGGCCGAGCTGGACCTCCCCAAGAAGCCACTTGGCCTTGCCCCGGCCATGGGAGGAAAGGTCCGCTTCTTTGTCTACGTGCGGGAAGATGCGCTGGTCGTTCCCGCAAAAGCCGTGTTTGCAGAAGACCTCGATCCTGAGCAGCGGTACGTGTATGTCGTCAAAGGAGATACCCACGAAAAGCGACCCGTCAAAGTGGGCGAGCAAGTGGGCGACAAGATCGAAATCCTCAGCGGACTCAAGGAGGGCGAAGAAATCCTGCTCGACCAACCGGCAAGCTCGAATTGACAGATCGAGCAGGGCGATCCAATCCAGGATTGAAAGAAGAGCAACTTTGAGGGCTTCAACGATGTGGTGGCGATTGTTTGTGCTTCTGGCCGTATGGGTGGGTGGAGTTCTGCTGGTTTATGGCCACCAATCGGTCTTTGCGGAAACGCCACAGACCCCGCCCAAGCCGCCTGCGCTAGCTACTGAGGGCCCCAAGCCGCCGCCCATCGTGCCGCCGACTCGCGAAGAGGTCGATCGGGCGATTCGCCGGGGAGTGGATTTTCTGCTCCTTCGCCAGAACCGGGACGGATCCTGGGGATCGGCCCACAACACTAAAGGCCTCAACATCTACGCTCCCGTGCCCGGGGCACATCAGGCCTTTCGCGCAGCCGTGACCTCGCTGTGTGTGGCCGCCCTCATTGACGTCCAGGATTCCCGCTCCGAAGTTCAGGAGGCGATCGACCGCGGTGAAGGGTGGCTCATTGCGAATCTGCCAAGAGTTCGCCGAGCCACTCCCGACGCCATTTACAACACGTGGGCCCATGCCTACTCTCTTCAAGCACTGACACGCTTGATCCGTCGTCACGAGGGCGATCCCGCCAAACAAGCGGTCCTCCGCGAAATCATGGAATCCCAGCTCGATCGGCTGATCCGCTATGAATGCGTCAACGGCGGCTGGGCCTACTACGATTTCGAGTACGGTACCCAAAAGCCTGGCGGATCCACAATCAGCTTTGTGACGGCCACAGTCTTGGTGGCCTTCCACGAAGCCCAGCAGGTTGGGCTCAAGGTTCCAGAAAAGCTCATCGACCGTGCCAAAGCCTCAATCCTCCGCCAGCGAAAGCCGGATTACAGCTACTGCTACGGGGAATACCTCAAAATGCGCCCCCTTCATCCGGTCAACATGCCGGCAGGAAGCCTCGGGCGCGCCCAGGCCTGCAATCTCGCCATGCGCTTGTGGGGCGACAAAACCGTCACCGATGATGTTCTCCGCACCTGGTTAGATCGCTTTTTCGCCCGGGACGGCTGGCTCGATCTCGGCCGAAAACGCCCCATCCCTCATGAATCGTTTTTCGCCATCGCGGGATACTTCTTCTACTACGGCCACTATTACGCCTCGCTGTGCATTGGGCAACTTCCCGAATCGGAGCGACCGGACTTCTACGGGCGGATGGCAGCCATTCTTCTTCCTCTCCAGGAAAAAGATGGCTCCTGGTGGGATTTCCCGTTCTATGACTACCACCAGCAATACGGCACGGCGTTCGCGCTGCTTTCACTTGCATCCTGCCGGGGTAGCGCACCGTCAAAACCAGCTAAACCGCCTGAAGAAAAAGCTGTCGCCCAGTCACAGCCGGTACTGCGCTGAGCTGTCGCGGAGACTCACGGGCCAGAATTTCCCGTTAACGCCATAAGCCGGTCGATCGTTTCCCGAATGAAGACCGACGGCACGATGATCGCCAGGCCCATGCGGTGACGGAACTTGCCGCTTTGATAGATGAGCTTGAATTCCTCGTCCACAAAGTGCTGGCCGCTGACCAGTCCAATGACGTACCCGCTGCTCAGTCCCCCAGCATCGCGGGACTCACCGTTTCTTCCCGCTAGTGCGAAAACAGGTCCGCCGCTATCCCCTTCAAACGTATTCATGTCCACTAGGAAGTGAGGATTCTCCTTGGTCGGAAACAAAGGATAACTGGCGATGCAGCCCAATCGTGCAATGCCGAACTCTTCCGGATTGCCTTTGAAAATGTTGGCATGGGGAAATCCCAGTGCCCGCACGATAAGTCCCGGTTCCAGCGGTAGTTTTTTCAGAACCTCTTCTGTTGCCAGACAGTCGTAGGGCAGAACCCCCAGGTTGGCATCGTGTTGAACATCGATCTTGAGAGCCGCCACGTCAGCCGTGGGGTGTTTCTTCCAAAGGTCCTTGTTTTCCCGACGTATAGCAACGGTTTGCGGGTATGTCGCAATTCGGCCGTCTTCTCCCCGGCGGTGCAAAATGATTGTGCATTCTTCCCCCTTCATGGTTGAGAACACATGTGCTGCAGACACCAGCATCCATTGCCCGGTCGGCAGCTCCACGAGAAATCCCGAGGCTGTTGAACCCGGATTGGTGATCTTCACGGTGGCCCAAGTCACCTGGGTGAGAAACCCGGGGGCTTCCGAAGCCCCTTCCGCCCGAAGTTGTTTCGTGATCCCGATCCCCCACCACACCTGGCAAATCATCCAGAGCCCAATCGCCACGCAACGATGCTTCCTCACGGATGCGTCTCCTTTCCCCATCGTCAATAAATAAAATCAAACACCGGCCAGTTACCGTGACTGCCTGGGAAATATCCCATGGGGCATTCCTGCGGCAATCGGTCGCGAGAGAGTGCCGGTCCGACGAACACCCATCGGGCGTTCCCGGAAGAGCGCCGCAGATCTTCTAACCAGCTCCGCAGTCCGACTCCTTTCTTTCTGTTGTTGCCAGACTCGTTCGCGTGTTGCAAGTTTTCCCCATTCACGCCGGAGCTCAGCGGCAGCCATCGACCGCTTAAGGGCCAAACAGGCGACTGCAAGTGAATGATCAATCGCCTGAAAGTCTTCTGGCAGTAACGATCTGTGCCGCCGACAAGCACGAATTAGAATAGACAAAAAGTACTCCAGCCCATGCAGCCATGGACGATCTGTCGCCTTTCCGTCCTTCACGATTCTTTCCGCCGGCAGAATCGGCCAATCGATATGGCGTGGTGGCCGTTGGGGGGACTCTCCATCCGGAAGTACTCCTCGACGCCTACGCTCACGGTATTTTTCCCTGGCCGATCGATGAAAACTCGCCCATCGTTTGGGCCTCGCCGGGGACTCGGGCGATCTTCGAATGGGAACACATCCACATCCCCCATCGCCTGCGACCGATCATCAAGCGCGGGGATTTCCAGATCACTGTAGACCGCGATTTCCCCGCCGTGATCCGCGCCTGTGCCACGGCGAATGGTCGGTCCGGCGCCACCTGGATCACACCGGCAATGATCGAAGCCTACATCCGTCTCCACGAGCTTGGCTATGCCCACAGTGTCGAAGCCTGGAAAGAGGGCGAACTGGCCGGTGGTGTGTACGGCGTGGCGCTGCGTGGTCTGTTCGCGGCAGAATCCATGTTCTATCGCATTAGCAACGCTTCCAAGGTGGCGCTGCTGTATCTGCTCGCCCACCTCAAAACCCGGGGCTATCCGCTTGTGGACATCCAAATGCTCACGCCGGTCACGCAATCGCTGGGGGCACGCACGATTCGCCGACGCCAATACCTTCATCGTCTGGCTTTGGCCCTCCGGGCAAACGTGACATTTGGTGCAACCCTGGCGGCAACCGCCACCGACGTCCTCGCTCTAGAAAAGCCCGGCGCTCAATAGGCAAACTTGCCCGGTGAGTAGCTTTGACGACCTGAATGCCTCGAAGAAGCGCGGCATTTGACTGGCCCATTGGGGCATCGTCCGTCAGCGCGATAGGTTTTTGCGACGCTTCAGAAAATACGTATCCTTTAAAGTGAAACGATCGTTCAAAATGACACACCTCCCGGGCGGAGAAGGAACAACGTCGCACCGGCTACCCGAATGCGGTTTGCAAAGAAAGGGAACGGCTGTTCGCCAAATGGATTTAAACCTCTCCGCGATCAAGGGCGGCACGTCCCTTGTCCGAAATTTCCCAAATTCCTCTCGCTGAATCAGCTCGCATTAAACCTTCTGTGACGAGGGTGTTGCGGCACCACTGCGCGGTATTCCGCCACCGCACAGTCTTCGAATCCGAAGGCAACGACTCGTAATCGTACTCGTTCAAAATACCCTTCATTTTCTCCTGCACGCGCTGCAAGACATCCTGCATGGGGGCACGCCCTTTCAATTCCACAAGGGCCTCCAAAATGGGTCTGCGAAAGGCATCCTCAGGTGTACGTAGGCCCTTCGGTAGTCGACGAGATTGTCTCCGCTCAGTTTCTCTTCTGGGCTGTTCGGACCTCGCGAGTCGGTTCCATTCTGCTTGAAGTTGTCGGACCTTCCCACGAAAGTCAGTAACCCGAATTTGCCACTCAATGAGCGCCCGCGCGTCGTCATACGTGTCACGTTTGAGCAATTCTTTGCTTTCCTTTTCTGCGATGTCGATGACCTGCTCGATTTCTTCCAGCAAGATCTCAAATGCGACCCCCACTTCATTCGTGTCCATGATTCATTCCTTCGCTTTTTCACTGGGCAAGTTCGTATACGTGGACGTGCATCACAACGATCCTCACATTGTAATTACGGCGTAGACGCCGGGTAACTAACAAACTCAAACAAAGATTGGGGCGTAGTCTTTGTGACGTAAGCAACCTCCCATTTCGGTTTCCGTCAGTTGGAAAAGACTTTCCCGAATTTCACAACTCCAAATCGAGCTTCGCACCTGGCAATCCGATGCGGGGTTTTCCTGGTTCGTATCCAATACCATTAGTCTTCGTGCATTTGTGTTGTACACATCCACTCTGCCGCAGTTTAGTGCGCCTACCAGGGGGAACCGGTAGTCCGCCGCAGCGACGTGCCGCGAATGCCTTCAAACCTCTCTCCGTTCCGCCCCGCTCGTGCCTGACATCACTCTTGCCATGCGTCAGGCGCGCATCAAGTATACATCTTTTTCCAGAATGATCCCTTGAATATGCTTGCAATTAGTCCACTTAATGTGCTATACTGGCCCACGTGTTGAACAAACCACCGACGTCACGCGTGGGCAGGTCGATCTCGTGCGAGCGCTTTCGTCGCCAGTCTGAATGGGTTCTCTGAGAGCGTTTGAATTTCCCAGCACTGATCGCCTGCCTCGTTTTGGCGTCATCGAAGTGTACAAATGAACACTATATCGAATTCGCTGGAGGGGAAGGGGCCTGTACCCCAACGGAGGCTATCGTGATCTCGCCCGCACTTGCTGCAAAAGTCCGTTCTCTCCTGGTTGATCAGAAGCTGAGCCAGCGGCAGGTCGCCAGGCTCACCGGCATTAGCCGCACCACTGTGAAGGCGATCGCCTCGGGCGAATGGTTTGATCGCCACCGCGCCCGGCACGGTGGTGATGACGCCATCCCGATCCTCGCGCGCTGTCCGGAATGTGGCGCGATGGTGGAAACGCCCTGTCGTGCCTGCGAAGTACGGCGACTCAAAAAAGCAGGGCGAATTCGGCCGCTCCTCGCCACCGAGGACGGACCGCCACGCGTGGAACTCCGCGGCTCGGAACATGCTCGCTATCTGGAAGTCCGTGCGGCGGCGCTCGCGCGAGGGGAACCCGATGCCGACCCCGCCTGGTCACCTGATGGCAATTGCCCCGACACCTGCTTCGACGACGATCCCTTCAGCGATCTGGAATCTCCCACCCAAGCTGACCTCGCCAGTCTCGATTCCCCCTTCGAAACGACCTCTGAAGGTAACGATTGGGTTGAGTCTCTCATTGTGCCAACCAAACTGCGGAGGGCCGCCTGATGCACACCATCCGTGTTCATGTACCCCTCAACCAGGCCCAGGAATGGATCCGCGACGGCGATTTGCTCCTCTTCCGCCGACGAGGCCTGATCGCGGCTGTCGGTCGGGGAGAGCACTCCCATGCGGCCCTTGCCGGATGGTGGGGCGAAACGCTCTGCTGCCTGGAAGTCCGCGCCCTCTGTGGTGGCAGAGTCGTCACGCTGGCCAGTCAGGTGAATCGTTATCCCGGTCAGATCGACGTGTATCAAGCCGACCCCGACAACCGCTGGCCCGAGTTCGACCGCCAGCAAACCGTCCAATTCATGCTCCGATATGCGGGAGAGCGATACGGTTACGGCGGGATTCTCCGCGTGGCGCAGTATCATATTCCGCTCCTTCGACTAATCTGTCGGCCGAAGCTCCACGATGAGGCGTGGACGTTGTCCCGGCCGTTTTGCAGCCAGGCGTGTGTGACGGCCACACGAATCGGTGGTGGCGTGGACCCGGTTCCCCAGTTGGCGGACGAAGCGACGGAACCGGCGGACCTTGCGCGAAGTCCGTTTTACCGCTATCGCGCCACGCTCGTCCCTGACGATGAACCCGCTGGTTGTCCACCCCGAAACACCCCAACCAGACGCTCTAGAGGAATTCGTTCCTGGATGGGGGTTCTGCTTGGAGCACTGCTGGTCATTGCGATCTGTCCGGGTGGAAGGCAACGGGCGGCGATCGCCCAGGGATGTCCCCAGGGGTTTTGCCCTGTCACACCATATCAGTCCGGCACGGATATTTCACAGGGTATTGGTGCCGGCACCTTTGCGAATCTACCGAATGGCTCCTTACCAACGAATTCTTTGGCCCGAATTGAAAACAAACTCGCCACAGGGATAGCCGTTTACGGCTCAGGCGTGCTCATCCACAAAGATGAGCGGTGGGGTTGGCTCCTGACCTGTGATCATCTCTTCCGTGAGGGAGTTGGCCGATTGACGGTGTGGTTACCCGGTTCTTCGGGATTCTCCACCTACGAAGCCCGCCTGGTGGCGCGAAGCGCCCCAGATGATCTCGCGGTTGTCGGCATCGCATCGCCACCGAACCCCACGGCGGCCATTGCCGAAACGGTTCCGCGACCGGGGGACGTCGTTGCACTGGCAGGTTTTGGCCCCCACGGATCACTCCGCGTGGCCCAGGGGACTGTCCTCGGCTACGTGCAAACAGCCGGCAGTTCCGGAGTGGAGACGCTCCAGATCCGTGCGGCCGCCCGCGATGGCGACTCTGGCGGCCCGATCCTCGATAACGCAGGCCGCGTGGTGGCCATCCTCTGGGGAACAGACGGCTACCGCACCGTGGGCACCTACTGCGGAAGGATCCGCCAGTTTCTGGCCGGGATCTTTGGCGACCAGCGGCCGATTCCCCGCTCGCCGGAAAACCCTCTTGTGCCGATTCCTCCGCAAGAGGCAGCGCCATCCCCATCCGGGCCACCAGAGAAGTCGATCGCCGGCAGTCAGAGCCCGACAGATTCGCCGCTCGCACAATTGCACGCGCGACTGGAAGATCTTCGTCAGCGACTGGAAGCCCGTCTCGCCGGTGACGAATCCCTGAGCGAGCGTCTCCGGCAGCTCGAGGAGCGAACCTCACTGGTGAGCGAGTTGCGGCAACGTGTCGAACACGCCGAGCAGGTCGTCGGCGCG
The DNA here is from genome assembly GCF_039793925.1 of Thermogutta sp. Taxonomy (GTDB): domain Bacteria; phylum Planctomycetota; class Planctomycetia; order Pirellulales; family Thermoguttaceae; genus Thermogutta. The sequence goes on from NZ_JBAMME010000085.1 coordinate 45,763, forward strand.
GAAAACATTCGCGCAGTGATCCGCCAGACGGCCGCCGATCTCCTCGCGGAAAAAGGCCCCGGCTGGCTGGACACAATCCTTCCCGCCGTTCTGACGGCCCTGGGATGGACCGGTCCACCGTCCATTGCGCTGGCTTTTGCGGCCCGGCTTGGTTTGCGAATCCTCGAGCGGCGGCTGCGCCAGCGCGTGGCAGAAGCCCTTTCCTCCGAAAAATCGACTGCCACAAACGCAAAATCAGATCAGAACTCATTGCCCTCGAACTGAGACATTTTCAAGAAGCCGCAGGTGGAGGAGCTCGCAAAATGTCACCGATTGATTGGGGATTTGCCACGGCTCTCGTGACAACCGGCGTGGCAGTGCTTTTACCCTGGATGCTCATGGTCCACGGGCGGATCGCGGTAGTTATCAGCAAACTCCAGGATCTGGAAAAACGCATGACCGCACTGACCGAGCGGCTGGATGCCCTGTGCGAACTCGAACACCAGCGCAAGCTGGATTCCGCCCGCTGGCAAGCTCGCCTGCGGACGCTGGAAGAGCAACTGGGAGAGATCCCCGAAATTCCAGGTGATTTTCCCGTTTCCTAACCCACTGTGCAGAAGAAGGCGACCATGCACATTCGTGATCGGATCAAAGAATTACGGCGTGTGCGGGCGGGAGATCTTCGCCCCAACCCGCGCAACTGGCGCATCCATCCCGACAAACAGCGTGCAGCCCTGCGTGGGATCCTGGCGGAGATCGGGTACGCCGACGCCCTCCTTGCCCGGGAATTGCCGGATGGCACCCTCGAGCTGATCGACGGCCATCTCCGCGCCGAGACCACACCCGACGCAACTGTTCCCGTGCTTATTCTGGACCTCAACGACGAGGAAGCGGCCAAGTTGCTCGCCTTGCTGGATCCCCTGGCTAATTTGGCAGAAGCCGACACCGAAGCACTTGCCGAACTTGCCAGTGAACTGGACCTTCAAAGTCCCGTCCTCCGCGATTTACTCCATGAAATGATTTCTCTCCCCCACAGCGACGAGGAATCGCCCAATTCCTCCAGCCTGCCGCAGTCGCTTCCGGAAAGCTTTCAGGTCGTCGTGGAATGCAAGGACGAAGACCAGCAGCGCGAAGTGTTCGAACGACTCTCTGCCGAAGGATACAACTGCCGTTTGCTCACGTTGTAGCACACTACCACAGAGGCTGAGAACAACTGTCACTTCTGGCTGTAGTCACGTGATAAAAAGACCACACCCATGTCTGAACCGTTCGTGATCGAGCTGACCCTGGAAACTCCGGTAGCCAACAGTTTCCGTGTGGCCCAGGTTGCTGGCATGTTCGACCTCGACCTTCAGAAGGTGACTCGGGAAACGATCACCCTGACCATTCCCCCGCAGAAAGAGGACTGGCGGCTGGGTGTCATCGTGGGGCCGTCGGGAAGCGGCAAATCCACACTCGCACGGTGGTTGTTTGGCGATCGGGTCCTCTCCCGTTTCTCCTGGCCCACTGATCGTCCCGTCATCGATGCCTTCCCCGATCTTTCCATTAAGCAAATTGTGGGCCTGTTCACCACGGTGGGATTTGCCTCACCGCCGGCCTGGTTACGGCCCTACCGCCTGCTTAGCAACGGGGAAAAAGCTCGTTGCGACCTTGCGCGGGCCCTTGCCCAAGCTCACGTCTGCCCCTCCGCTGAAACCGAGATCCAGCGATGGCACGGGCTCCTTCCGCCTGACGCCGACAAACAGCTTCCCCTTGTCGTCTGCGATGAATTCACCAGTGTGGTGGACCGGCACGTCGCCCGGGCCATCGCCACAGGAATTCACCGCCGGATGCAGCGCGGTGAGCTGGCCTGCCGCTTCGTCGCCGTGACATGTCATTATGACATCATCGAGTGGCTGGCTCCGGATTGGGTGATCGACATGGCGACGCGCCAGTTCGCAAGGAGGTGTCTTCCACCACCTCCCATCACGCTGGCGATCGTTCCCTGCCGGCGCGAGGCGTGGCGGGCCTATCGCCGTCATCACTATCTGAGCGGTTCGCTGCCCGCCGCTGCCGAATGTTACCTCGCTTTGTGGCAGGGCGAGGCCGTCGCATTTTGTGCGGTCGCCTCGCAAGTGGGAAATCGCGGTTACTCCCGAATCAGCCGCCTCGTGGTGCTGCCTGAGTACCAGGGCATGGGCATTGGCTCGGCGGTGCTGGACACAATGGCCCGAGTGTATCGCGGCCGGGGCCAACGTATCGGGATCACGACTTCTCACCCCGCCATCATCCGTCATTGCCAGCGGAGCCCGCACTGGCGTCTGGTGGCCATCCGCAAATATGGTTCCCGGGGTGGGGGAAGAAATCTCCCGCAATATCGCGGCTCGCAGGGTCGCGCGGTGGTTTCCTTCGAATACCGGCGACCCTCAGGCCCTCCCGGAAAAACATCGGTGGTTTCGAGAAAGCGACTGAATAAAGAGATGGCCACCGCTGGACCGGCAGCCTGCCAACTGAATTGATGTGGATGCCACCCCGGTCGTTTGTTCCTGACACGAATCAGATCGAACAAAACTCCCTGATGAATGCCCACAAGGCCAGCACCGATGCCCAGTCCGCAAACCAGCACTTCCATGCCAGAACCGACTTCCCGTCGCGGTCTGGACGAATTCCGGAAGCGTGAAATCCTCGCCATCCTCAGCGTGGGGTGCAGTCGTCGTACGGCGGCCCGGTATGTGGGGTGCTCCCCCTCCACCATCCGTCGCACGGCAGAGCGCGATGTCGAGTTTGCCGAGGCCCTTCGCAAGGCCGAAACCAAAGCCCAGATCCTGTTCATGAAAAACATTGCAGCCGCCGCCCGAAAAGAACAGTACTGGCGTGCCGCGGCCTGGGCTTTGGAGCGGCTCAATCCCGAGGACTACGGCCCACGTTCCCCTCACGCGGTGACGCTGGAGCAGATTCGCGCCCTAATCTCCGAATTCGCCCGCATCATCGTGGAAGAAGTTCCCATCGCCAGCCACCGCAAACGGATCCTCAAGCGTCTCGATCGACTCGGGGCCCAGTGGCACCAGGAAGGAGAAACCCATGATCCAGGCGAATCATCGGAACACTGATATGGGCCCCCCCAGTACGATCGACCCTGAAAGCAATGCCGGGGCGCCGGATATTTTTCATGACCTGCCGTGGATGTCTCAGGCCTTTCGGTGGTTGCGGCAATCACTGGCGCAGGAACACTCCCGTGCCAGAATGCGTCTGCGGATGAGCGGAACTTCCAGGAGACTTCTGGAGTGGGCCCGCTTCTTCCTCCCCCACCACTTCGCTTTGCCCCCGTCCCGGATGCACGAAGTCGTGGCACGTTACCTGGAACGGGCGGTTCGCGATCGCGGTCTGCGGTTGAACGTGCTGGCCCCACGTGGTTCCGCCAAATCCACGCTGGCCTCGCTGGCGTATCCCCTGTGGTGTCTCCTGGAAGGACACGAGCCCTATATCTGGTTAGTTTCCGACAGCCGACATCAGGCCCGGGCGCACCTCGAAAACATCAAAAGAGAGCTGGAGTCAAACGAACTGCTCAAATCGTACTACGGCCGATTGACCGATCCCGGCCGCGTCTGGCGGGCGGAAAGAATCACGCTGTCATCGGGCGCCACACTGGAAGCCTTCGGCACCGGCCAGCGGATGCGGGGCCGCCGCCACCGTTCCCATCGGCCCACGCTCATCCTCGCCGACGACCTTCAAAACGACGGTCACATCGTTTCACCCCGTCAGCGGGAGCATTCTCGTACCTGGTTCCATGGGACACTGCTGGCCGCGGGCAGTCCCCAAACGAATGTCGTGCATCTGGCCACAGCGCTCCACTGGGATGCCCTGGGCCTCCAGCTCAGCCAAACACCCGGCTGGAAAACCCTGCTGTTCCGCGCCATCCAGCGGTTTCCCACACGCATGGACCTCTGGACCCAATGGGAAAGCCTCTACAGCGACCTCCGTGATCCGCACGCCGCAGAACGCGCACGACAGTTCTACGAACGCCACCGGGCGGAAATGGATGAGGGCGCGGTTGTCCTCTGGCCGCAGCGGGAAAACCTCTACCAGCTCATGTGCCAACGGGCGGAAATGGGAGCGGCGGCCTTCGCCCGGGAAAAACAGAATCACCCCGTTTCCCCAGAATCCTGCGAATGGCCGGAAGATTACTTCGACGAGGACATCTGGTTCGACACCTGGCCCGAACAACACCGCCTGTGTGTCCTGGCTGTTGATCCCAGTCAAGGGAAAGATTCCAGGCGGGGAGATTTCTCGGCGGTGGTGGTGCTCATGATCGATACAGCGGGCCGGATGTTCGTGGAAGCCGATCTCGCCCGACGTCCCGTCCCGCAGCTCGTTGCGGATACCGTGGCCTGGTGCCGACGATTCCCGGTGGATGCGCTGGGCGTGGAGGCCAATCAGTTTCAGGAGTTGCTCGCCGAACCGCTGGAAGCGGAGTTCCGCCGCCAGGGGCTTGTAGGGTGTTCACCCTGGATGATCCATAACCACGCCAGCAAAGTGGTACGGATCCGACGGTTAGGGCCGTTCCTGGCGCGACGGATGCTTCGCTTCCGGCGGAACTCGGCCGGCACGCGACTGCTGGTGGAGCAGCTTCGGATGTTTCCCACGGCCAGTCACGATGACGGGCCCGACGCCCTGGAGATGGCCATCCGCCTGGCCGGTGAACTCCTGCGAGCCCCTGCGGAAAAACACAGCATCTCCCGGATGGCGGTAAAGTGACTCAACAAGCTGGGAAAAAACGCATTGGCGCACTATTGAGCATTCCCGTTATTGGCACTGTGATCAGATTCGGGAGGCCACATCGATGTCTGTTCGCGAACGCTTGAAGATTCCCGAGCGCGCTCTCTGGCGTGCCGTCCACCACTTTCTGGAAGGTTGGAGCTCGGCAGAATACGATGAGGACCTGGACGGTACGCATTGGTGGCCGCTGGGACCGAAAGGAGCTGCATCCCCGCGTGTCCCATTTTCCAACGAAAGCCAGCTCGACCAGATCCGGAGCGAATGCCGGCGTCTCCTCGTGGAAAATGAATTTGCCATCAACGCCCAGGAAAACCGCATCAGTTATGTGGTGGGAACAGGTCATCGCTATCGGGTGGTGAGCGGCGCTTCGCAGAACACACATGAAACTCTCCTCCACGCCGCTCAGACCGTTATTGACGAGTTCCTCCGCGAAAACCGCTGGCACCGCCGCCAGCAGGAAATCATGCTCCGGCTGGATCGGGACGGTGAAGTCTTTCTCCGGTACTTCGCCGGTGAAGACGGTCTTTTGCGGGTGCGCTTTGTCGATCCCGAACAGATTCGCACCCCCTCCCGCTACGCCACCAGACCCGAACACAGCTTTGGAATTGTCACCGATCCCCAGGATGTGGAAACAGTTCGTGGCTACTGGATAGATGACAGCTTCGTGGAAGCGTCGGAAATTCAACATCGTCGGGCCAATGTGGATAGCCACATCAAACGCGGACTGCCCCTTTTCTATCCTGTGCGGAAAAATCTTCGCCGCGCGGAAAAACTCCTCCGGAACATGAGTGTGGTGGCCGGTCTCCAGTCGGCCGTGGCGCTCATCCGGAAACATGCCGGAGGACGAACGAGTGTAGAACGGTTTCTCGCTGATCGGGAAAGCCAGTCAGCAGCGCCGGGTTCTTCCGGTGGTCCGTCTTCCGTAGAACATTTTGCGCCGGGAACGATTCTCGACGCGACAGCCGGCATCGAGTACGAATTCCCTGTCGCTGCGATCGATGCCGCCCGCTATGTGACCCTCCTTCAGGCGGAGCTTCGGGCGATCGCCAGCCGCCTCGTCATGCCGGAGTTCATGCTCACGAGCGACGCCTCCAATGCGAATTACGCTTCCACCCTGGTGGCCGAGGGACCGGCCGTCAAAATGTTCCAGCGGCTTCAGCAGGAGATGATCGAGGCCGACCGAGAAGTCCTGGAACGCGCACTGCGGACCGCTGCCGACCACGGACGCCTGCCCAAAAGCGTTCTTGATGAGGTGGCCATCGAGGCGATTCCGCCCTCTTTGTGTGTGCGTGATCGACTTCGCGAGGCCCAGGCTGACGCGATTCTCTTCCGTTGCGGTGCCCTTACCCGGGAGCAACTTGCCCTCCGCCACGGACTACCGGTGCCCGATCCGCAGGCACAACCGCCGTCCGGTGAGGAAATGTGAACTCCCACGAATCCAACCAGGGTTTCGGGACAAGCACGCCGAAACATATTCGAGATGCTGAATCAAACGCAGGACAAATGAAAAAGTATCGAGGTGCAGTAATGAGTGAAATGAATCTCCGCGAGTATCTTGGCTGGGGTGATCACACTGTGCAGGTGGACGTCACAGCGGGGGTCATCCGAGGCGTGAAAGTATTGGGACTCGAGTCCCGCAACGGCCGCCGGTACACCGAAGAGGCCCTTCGCACGGCCGTACCGCTTTACGAAGGGGCCAAAGTGAACGTCAACCATCCCCAAGGGGAAGCGGCGGCACCCCGGGATTACCGTGACCGACTGGGATTGTTGCGACACGTGCACTACCGTGCGGGTGAGGGGCTGTTCGCCGATCTGCATTTCAATCCCAAACATGATGTGGCAGAGCGACTCGTTTGGGACGCCCAGCACGCCCCGCAGAACGTTGGCCTGTCCCACAATGTGCTGGCCCGCGTCAGCCGACAAGGCGAGCTCACCGTGGTGAACGAAATTCTCCGGGTGCTGAGTGTCGACGTGGTCGCCGATCCCGCCTCGACCCAGGGACTCTTCGAATCGCGGTCGGCATCCGCCGACAGCTCGGCGGTCGAGAATGGCACCCTGCCTGATCGGGAGACGTCGGCCAAGTTGGCAGAAGAAATCCAACGTCTCCGCCGGGAACTTGCTCTCCGCCGCCGTTTGACGAATTCGCTCTTAAAACCACCCGGGGACTCACAGCCGGGACGGATTCCTATCGGGAATGCCCTCTGGCAAACACTGCTCGAGGAGCGCGACGAGTTGCGACGCTCGCGCTTGATGGAGGATCTCAACCAGCTTGTGGACTTGGCCCGGCAAAAAAGCGCAGAGCAGGCCTTTCAACCCCGCTCCCGGGATGGACTCCTCAATTACGTCGAATTCACTGCCGAGGAATTTGCCCGCGCTCTCAGAAGCAAACCCTTTTAGCACGTCGTAACCACAGAAAGCTCAGTACCAGCAAGTGGCACAACCGACCGGCGACAACCTTTGAAAAATTCCAAACCGACTTGCGACGTAACTGGTCGGATGATTGCGTGGAAGAACCATGGTTCCTGCCTATTTGGCCCCGGAAAGACTCGCAAATTTTTATCGTGCAATGGTGATCCACGGGGCGGCATGATGTCGAAGCTGCCCCCATGCTTCGTTTCTCAGTGTAAGGAGGTTTTCCATGTCTGACGTCATGCGTTGGCGTTACGGCGACACCCAGCCGGTCGTTGCACCGGTGGACAGCACCACCGTGATCGAAATTGGGGATCTTGTGTACTGGGATGGCGACGACGCCAAACCGGCCTCGCTTCAACCGGACCAGGGCAGCGAGGCCGCCAATCAGCAACTTTTTGCCTCCAAGTTCCTGGGCGTTGCCATGCAGCGGAGCCCTGCAGGAAGCACCAGCCCGATTCGCGTAGCCACGGCCGGCGTCTTCGAATTTCCCACCCCGGAAGCCTCGCTGCAACTGGGCGACTGGGTGGGCGTGGACGAAAACGATGCCGGTACGGCCCTGGAAAACCAGCGGCTCGTCAAGGTGACCGCGGCCGACAACGCCGTGGGGCGCGTGGTCCGCGCCGCCAGCGGCACAGTTTGGGTGGCGGTCTGCTCCACAATCATGGCAGGCGGTGTCAAAGGCACGACCACCTGAACGTCCGACGCACTCTGGGATTGTTTGCTTTGTCCTCTAAAAGAAGACCCGTTTCTTCGAAGGAGAAGACTATGCCCACGATTTCCTACCGTGAATTGCGCCGTCGTTATGATTTGGATGGTCCCCAGAAGACCGTGGCTCACCTTGGTGAAGCCCTGGCGCAGGGGCACCTCCACCCGGAAGATTTCAGTCTCCGCGATCTTGCGGAAGCGCTGATACCGGACGGCCATCACTGGGTGAAATCGCTTGATCCGCGGCAAACCGGCCCGGTGGCCCTGCTGGAGGCCGAAGACGCAGTGGACGTCACAGCCTTTCTCAACGTGACCGGACAGGTGGTGTATTCGAAGATTCTCCAGGCGTATCAGCACGAGGCCTTTGTCGCTTCCCGCCTGGTGCAGACCATTCCCACACGATTCGACAGTGAAAAGCTTCCCGCCATGGGGAGCCTTCCAGATACGCTGACAGAGGTCCACCCCGGCATGCCCTACCCCCAGGTGGGCTTTGGGGAGAGCTATGTGGAAACCCCGGCCACTACCAAACACGGCCTGATCGTCCCCATCACCCGTGAGGCGATCTTTTTCGACCGCACCCACCTCGTGCTCCGCCAGGCAGCGGAAGTGGGTCAAACGCTGGGTCGTCGTAAAGAAAGCCGCATTCTCGATGTGGTGCTGGGAGCAGTGAACACCTACAAGCACAACGGCGTTAGCTACAACACGTATTACGCCGCCACTGACAATGGGCCTTGGATCAACGCCCTGGGGCAAAATCCTCTCCAGGACTGGGTCAGCGTGGATAAGGCCGAAAAACTCTTTGCCCAGATGAAGGACCCCGTCACCAGCGAGCCCATCCTGATCCGCCCCAATACCGTGCTTGTTCCCACTGCGCTGCGGCACACCGCCCGGCGAATCTTCCACGCCACGACGATCACCTTTTCGGCAGATGGCTCCCCGACCGCGACGACTTCCCCCAATCCACTGGCGGACTACCGGGTGTTCGACAGCCAGCTTCTCTATCAGCGGATTGTAGCCTCGGGAGTCAGCCCGACCGAAGCCGAGACATGGTGGTTTGTGGGCGACTTTGCCCGGGCATTTGCCTACATGGAAAACTGGCCGCTCACGGTGACGCAGTCGGCTCCCGGAAGTGAGGCCGAGTTCACACAGGATATTGTCGTTCGCTTCAAGGCCAGCGAGCGCGGAACGCCCGCCGTCCTCGATCCCCGTTATGTCGTCCGCTGCACGGCATAAGCCGATCCTGACACTCTCTGGTTGATTCCGAATTTGGGATGAAATCCGATCCCCGGGAGGCCGGTCATGGCACGGACCTTTAATGGAAGCACCCAGTTTCTCCGCCGTGCAGAAGCCCTCAGCATCACGTATCCGCTGACTCTGGCGCTGTGGGTGTATCCCCAGCGAAGCAACCTATACGAGGATGTGCTGTGTCTGGCACGCTCCGCAGACAACAGCACGGGATGGTTCCTTCAGCTTCGCGGACCCGACGGGATGAAAGCGGCGGCTGTTACTGCCTACCAGAACACATTCGCCATTGCCCGCAGCAGCACCACATTCGCTCTCAACCGCTGGTGTCATCTGGCTGGGGTGTTCACGGGGGCCAGCTCCCGGATGGTCTATCTCGATGGAGTGGCAGGCAGCGTCGAGGGAACCGGCCTGGCCGTACCGACCGTGGATCGGATTCTCATTGGGGCATGGGAACGTCAGGGGAGCTGGATGGCGTACTTCGCCGGTTATACTGCCGAAGCCGCCGTGTGGAAGGTCGCTTTGAACGCTAGGGAAATCGCGCAACTGGCATCGGGAAATTCGCCCCTGCTTGTCAGACCCGCCGACCTCGTCGCCTACTGGCCGCTCGGAGGACCCTTCGGGAACGACGACCGCGATCACCTGGCCGGACTCTACGACCTGACAGCTTTCAACAACCCGGGCTGGACCGATCATCCCAACATCGTCTATCCGCAGCCGGAGCCCCCGCCACAGCCCCCGATAGTCCGCCCGGCACCACGTTTTCCCGCAGTGACCGGGCATGTCTGGACAGCCACCGCCGAGAGGGGAACCGTCTTTTGCCCGGGGGCCGTGAAAGGTTGTTCGGTAGGCCACGTGGCCGCCGGAGTGGTTCGCAATCTATGACCTGGTGCCAAGGAGACGATCATGCCCGACGCCGCTGAGATTTACGGGATTGTGTTTCAAAAGGCCTCGGCCACCCTGCTGGCCCGCGTCCTCGGTGCCGACGGCAATCCCATCACACCCTCTCAGATCACCGCGGCGAGATACTCGGTTGCCCTCGTCGATGATGAGGATCCCACACTGCTGAGCCCGATTCCCGGCCATTGGGAAGTGGCCCTCACTCCTTCCACCATCATTCTTGCGACAGTTCAGAAAGATGCGCTATGGAGCGTGGACGAGACCGGCTACAACTTTCGCCACATCCTCGATGTGACGCATGCTCCGGCCTTTCCCGAAGCTCAGCGCACCTACCGCGTCGAGTATCGTTTGACGCCCCAAACCGGGCAGGAAATCGTTGTGCGATTTCGCCTGCGCGCTATCTGATGTGGACGCCCCAAGGTCGATCCTGAATCTGAGGAGTTGATGTGATGCCCGATGAAGATGTGTTGAAACTCATCCGCTCGCAAACCCTTGCCATCATCCAGCAGGTTACCGCTCAGCCCAAACCCAGTTACGAGCTGGATGGCCAGCGGGTGTCGTGGTCGGAGTACCTGGGGCGCCTGACGGCCGTGGTGGAGTGGTGTAACGCACAACTCGCCCGGGAAACGCCCTGCGAAAGGCGGTCCTGCGGTACGACATGAGGAGCCCAACTGTGAATGACCTTTTCCCCTGGGATTTACCCGAGGATTTCGCGGACGGCTGTCAAACGGTCACCTACTGTCGCAGGGGGCGCCCACCCGGTGTGACCATCGCAGGGGCCATCTTTCGTCCGGTGTCGCCAACACGCATGGACCGCCAAACCGGCTGGGCGGCTGCGGACGCCGTGTGGCATATCCCCGAAGGAAGTCTGCCTGGTTCCGCTCGGCCGGGCGATGTCCTGTACGACGCAGCAGGAAGGCGGTGGACGGTGCTCGTTGCCTCGGCAACGGCGACCGGGCGACTCATCCTCTGGACACGCGACTGGGCAGCGTCCTTTGCAGCAGCTCAATCGGCAGATATCGAAGTCGCCGAAACCACTCAGGGACTCGACGGCGAACCGGTAACCCATTGGCGTCCCTGGCTCACCAACGTTCCCATTCAGTTCCATTCTTCCCGCAGCCAAACGCCGAATGTAGAAGGTGGCACGCCAACCTACCGCGTCCTCGTGGCGGCGGAGCTCCCCTCACGGACGCTTCGCCTTAAAACCTCTGCTGGGGTTTTGTACAGGGTAGATCGGGTGGAGCGGCCCGGATTGCCGGGACATCCCGCCGTGCTGTTCGTTCACCCAGTCACGCCAGACGTTTCGTGAGGTTGCAGAATCGCTTGCACAGGAGAAACCTCGCCCATGCTCCGGCTGGAACATGCCCTCTACACGCAGTGGTCTGAAGACGCCACGCTGGCCGGCCTCATTCCGCCGCAAAATGTTTGGACGGGCTGTCAATCTCCCCCGCGGCTCCCCGGTGCCTGCATCCGCTGCCTGGCAGAAGAGCGCGCCTGGCTGACCGCGAAATCGGAATGGGCGGACCGCGTCCATATCCAGGTGACGCTCTGGGTGGAGAGCTTCGACCACTTGCGAAAGTCAATGGACGCCGTGCGGCGTGTTTATCACGGGACGTCCCTGGACCTGGGAGACGGCGGCCGGATCGTCCGCATCTCCTACCGCCGGATGGCCGTTGAAGACCAGGAACCCAGTGTCTGGCGGGGAACCGTAGAGTTTGACGCCCTCACCCTCCGACCTGTGCTGACGACGTGACAATCCGACGGGCAGCCAGGACTCTCGGAGCTTGTACCGCCGTGGTGATCAGTGAAACAACGAAAGAGGAGCCAATAGATGACAACGATTCTTCGTAGTTCTTTGGAGTCGAAAGTGGGTTGGACCTGGCGCGACGAGCAGGACCGTTCGGCGGTCATCGACAGCAATCAGTGGCTATGGCGGCTTTCCCTCCAGGAGGGCACCGACGAAGGTCAGGCCAATGCCGTGTGGTACGTCCTCGCCAAGACCCTCGCGAGCGGGGCCAGCAACGAATGGGATCTGACGGCCCTTTCTCGAACCCTCTTCAACGCATCGGTGAATCAAGCCTTTGCAAACGTGAAGGCCCTCTATGTGATCAGCCGGAAGGAAAGCGCCGGCAATCTCATCATCGGCGGGGCCAGTACCAACCCCTGGCCGGGACCTTTTTCCTCTGCTAGTCATACGCTCCGCGTTGTTCCCGGTGGGGTACTGCTGGTGGCGCACCCGAATGCGGGTTGGTCGGTGAGCGCATCGGCCAAAAACCTCAAGTTGGCTGCGGAATCAGGAAGCGTGACCTACGATCTCATTCTCGTCGGAGTGAAGGCCGGCTGATCAAGCATCTTTGGAAAACACGAGGGATTAGTTTATGGCGGTGATTTTTCGCGAACTGGCGGGCTCACCCGAGGAACGCTACACCCTCGAGGGATTTACGGCTCGCCGGATTTTTCTCGTTCCGTGGGAACAGCGGCACGCCTTCGCTGCGGAAATTCTCGGCGATGCCGCCGTTCACGGTGGGCAACCGTGGGTTCGGTATCCCGGCCGGGAAGGCGTGTTCGCCGTCTCGATCGCTTTTTCGCCGGTCGACCCAGAAAGCCTCCTCTGCAACGAAATGGCGGGCACGGACTTGTTGAAGGACCTGGCCAGTTACGACGGATCGTTTGCCCGGGCTGTGGTCGAATACCGCAGTGTGCCGCCGCAGGACCGTTCCGATGGGCCGCTGGCCCCGAATGAAACCCAGCTCAGCTATCGAATGGAGCATGGATTCCTGGAGCGCCCGCTGTTGGCCAGCGGGTTTGTCGCGGAAGACGATCCTCAAACACCGCTCCCCGCCGAGCTGCCGCTTTCTCACGTGGTTCCCTACACTGATCACTGGCTCATTTGGCGTCAGGTGGTGGGACCGCCATGGCAGGCGATCCGCGATCTCCAGGGGATGGTGAACAATGACACCTTTCTCGGAGCGCCTGCGGGAACGCTCCTCTTTTTGGGTGCGGATGCCGACAAGCTTTTCCGGGGAAGCTTCGACGAAGGGGCCTCGCCGTTCTGCTGGGAACTTCGCTATCACTTCCGTGAGCTCGCCGTCAAGCACGGCGGGGAAGTGTTTGGCTGGAACTATTTGCACCGCGCTCAGCCGCCGGGGTTCGTGCTCGTCCAGGACGATACCGGCCCTCTTTATCAAAGCGGGGATTTTTCTCGTCTCTTTCAGCCCGAGTTCGTCTGATTTCCCTGGATTCTCCGCCTTTTATGCCAACTCGTTGATGAGCTTCATGCGGGCCAGGCGAGCAAAGCGCTCGAGGTCTTTGGTGATATCCCCCAGGCATGTGGAGCGGTGGAGCCCCGCCGTCCAGTTCCGCCAGAGTTTTTCTACATCCCCATCGACCTTGACAGTGATCTTTGTGCGGCAGCCACGTTCAATGTCTGGTGCCGCCACAATCTCGCCAGTGAAATAAAGAAGCGTGTTGGGATCGACAAATAGGGCCTGAGTCGCCCGCTGACCCACCGGCATGAAGACCTGCGGTACGACGCCTTCCTGACGTTCCATCACACAGCGAATCTTGTAAGGCATAGTGGGCGTGTTGGGACCCTCCATTTTTACCGTTCCCATGCAGTGGGCCAGGATGATGGTGTTGGTCGACTGATCGACGGTGGGGTCGCTGATGAAGCCGGGTTTGCCGGCCAGCCCCTGGAAAATGATGTGCGTCATAGCACAGCGGAGGTCGCTTTCGCAAATGCCTCCCAGGCCGATGCTGTTAAGCCGCGAAAAGCCCAAACAGGGATACGCTGGCAGCTTGATGGTGCGATCCCACATTGTCCCGTAGCAATCCACCGTCAGGACCGTGGCATCCTCTTCATCAAGCAGTCGTTCAAAAGCCAGCGCGAGCTTGCAGGCGCGAATGATTTCTTCGCGGGTCGGTTCAACAATCTGTTTGGCGCCCTCGATCCAACGCTGTGCTTCCGCTTCGGCCTCCTGGTCGCTCACTTTCTCATAAGCTGCCACCACAGGTTCCAGGCCAATGTGCTTGATTTCGGTGCCGAACTTCTCTTTGACGGCCTCATTGAATTCACCGGGCTGGCGCAGCGTTACATTGATAATCTTCGCTTCCCGAAGATGGTGCAATGCCCGAATAGGCCGCACAGCGGCAGCCAGATCCCGCTTGTCCTCGCTGAGGATGGCGTCGAAGAGTGGCGGTGGCTCCTGCCGGAGCATCGTCCCGAATCCCGCCCATTCATGCCCCGAGTAGGGCACGGCGAAGAACATTGTGGGCCGGCCGGTCTTGAGGATCTCCGCCAGCATCCCACCCACGCCCATTTTGAGATGGATCGCCAGGATGCCGTCAGCCTGGGCAAGCTGATCAGCAAGCGCCGTGATTTGTCGCGGGTCGGTGATGAGTTCGTTGATGAAGAAATCGACGTCAGCGAGCTGGTCGGCCAACTCTTGGAAGGCCTGCTCGTAGCTTTGCCGCTCGGCCTGAACGTCCAGCTTTGGATGAGGCCAGAGGCCGCTTCCCGCCAGATACAACCGGGCAACCTTGACCTTGGAACGCCGACAGCCTGGACTGATGAGCTTGGACGGGGACGCCTGCCAGGCCCAGCCCCAGCGTCCTAACCCGAGTGATGTGGCCCCTAAAACGGTCAATTCCAGAAAGCCTCGTCGGTCTAATCCGCGGATCATGGCAGTCCCTCCCGTTCTTTCGGTTCCCGAAGGCACAAGCAGCTTCCCACAGTAAAGATCCCGTCCCGCTGGCAATATGCCAAGGGTAATCCCTGTTGTCAAGCGCGACGCAATCTTTTCGGCCTGCACCGGTTGGTAAAATAACAGGTGGTCGTGAGGATCACGGTTACACAGTGAATGCACCGTCGCCGAGAAGCTGTGCCGCAAACGCATCGCTGTTGTGCTGAGAACACATCGATGTGGTAGGCCTCCTTAACGGCGGCTGCGTGAAGCTTATTGCGACCGGGATGCACGTGGGATGAATCCTGATCAGAACCTGAGCCCATCGCAGATTGACGTCGCTTCGGAAATGGAAGCTGAGGTGCGGATGTCGCCCCCGCCCGAGATGGCGCACCTGCGTCCGGATGACGGAATTCCCTGGGGCGCAGTAGTGCGGGGAATCTTTTGGCTGATCGTGCTTTTCGGACTTCTGTTTTCAACTCCCTATTTGGTGGAAGAACTGTCGTTTGCGGTAACCCGCGGTCGGTTGCGAGCCGAGGCCCTGGTGGCCCGGCAGGAACTCACCCGACTTCCCCAATGGGAAGAACGGTTTCGTTGGGTGGTTAAAAGTGTGTTTCCGGGCGTGGTGGGAGTGGAGGCCTCGCGAGGAGAGGTCACGCTCCGCGGACCGGCACGCTCTTGGTCGAGTCCGCCCCCCAAGATTCGCGAAGAGAGCGTGGGCTCGGGGGTCATCGTGGATGAAGAAGGGTACATCGTGACAAGCCTCCATGTGGTGGAGCAGGCACGGGATATCGTGGTCCGTCTGGCGGATGGCCGCACCATTAAAAGCGTCCAGTTGGTGGGAAGTGA
>NZ_JBAMME010000086.1:0-11579 GCF_039793925.1 Thermogutta sp.
CGTAAACCAGGCGTTAAGGTCATTGCGGTAGAACCCGCCAACAGCCCCGTCATCACGCAAAAACTCTCCGGGCAACCGATCAAGCCGGGCAAGCACGGCATTCAGGGAATTGGGGCTGGGTTTATTCCTGATGTGCTCAACCTCTCGGTGATTGACGAAGTTATTTGCGTGGACGATGAGGCGGCGATGGAAACTTCTCGGGCCCTCGCGCGGATGGAAGGCTTCATGTGTGGCATCAGTTCCGGGGCCGCGGCGTGGGCAGCTCTTCAGGTGGCCAAGCGACCCGAAAACGCTGGAAAACTGATCGTCGTAGTCCTTCCCGATCTGGGCGAGCGTTATCTCTCCACGCGATTGTTTCCCGAGTGATCAACGGCTCAGGGCTCCGCAATCTTTCGGTCGCGACTGGGGTCAAGTTTACAGCGGACGCGGCTGTCCAAGACCAAAAAAAGGCCGGGCGACCTCTCAGAAAGGTCGCCCGGATGGGTTACTGGCGTCTCGGGTAGCACGTCAGTTTATCTGGTCCCGATCGTCCGGTTTCATCTGATCAGCAGCCGCAGGGTTTTTCGCAGGCGGGTTTTTCACACGCCGGAGCGCACGGATTGCAGATCACCCGACGAACGCGGTGATGGTGAACCCGGACGGGCTTGCAGGCGGGCTGGCAAGCCGGTTCACAAGCCGGTTGGCAGGGTTCGCAAGCTGGTTTCTCGCAGGCAGGTGCGCAGGCCTCGCGGCAGGCACGCTTGGCCTCGTGATGGGCCCGAATGCGGGCAAGCAGTCCAGGACGGGAGCACGGTGCGCAGGCCGGCTCACACGCAGGCTCACAAGCTGGCTTGCTTGGCTCGCAGGCCGGTTTTTCGCAGGCGGGCGCGCACGGTTCGCAGCAGGCGTGCTTGGCCAGGTGATGGGCCCGAATACGGGCAAGCAGACCAGGCCGACAAACGGGGGCACAGGCCGGCTCGCAGGCGGGTTCGCAGGCCGGTTTTTCACAAGCCGGGGCGCATGCGCCGCCGCCGAAGAGAACTGAAGCTTGAGCCGAGCTCAAGGCCAGCCCAATGGTGAGGGCACCAAGGACCGCGGCACTGTAGAGTGTGACACGCTTCATGGGAAACAATCTCCTCTTGTACGAGTTACAGAAACACCCAATACCGCTCACGTTATCCATTTCACGTGTGGCTATCATCTTATATCGTCTCGCCAAACATAGCATTTTATTCATTTGATGTACATTGTGCGTTCTTTCTAGCCGCATCGAAGACCTACGTTGATAGCTGTGCGATCTGTATCGAGGGTGGGGATTTATCCGAGAATAGTGGACGGCCTGTTTGGCGGAGCCGCTGGCGAACATTAGGCCTCTCCAGGAACGTTCTAGGCTTTTGGAAGCATGGAATAGCGGGAGGACCGACATGTCGACTTTGTAAATTTTTTGCAACCGTACTGCGCTAGTGTCTGCGGTAAGCTAGACTATCTGTAAAAGGCAGGTAAGTGAGTAGGAAGGGAAAAGAAAAGGTAAGTCGATTGACCATGGCGGATCGATAAAAACGACTCGTTCCCAGGGGGGAAGCTCTGATGATGGATGGGCGACCACTGACAGCGACAGGATACAAAGCGATCTACTCCGAATTAGGTAGCGACCCGGACTTCCGGGACCTCATTGAGATGTTTGTGCAGGAGATGCCCTACCGCACGGCCGCCTACGAAGAGCTTTTGGCAGCGGGGAATTTGGAAGAGTTACGCCGGGCGGTTCACCAGCTCAAGGGCGCTGC
This sequence comes from Thermogutta sp., assembly GCF_039793925.1. Lineage (GTDB taxonomy): Bacteria > Planctomycetota > Planctomycetia > Pirellulales > Thermoguttaceae > Thermogutta. The sequence goes on from NZ_JBAMME010000086.1 coordinate 1,764, forward strand.
TGGAAGTTATGGCTTTCCAGTGATTACTGAGGCGGCCGCGACAGTCGAGCTGGCCATTCGAAACGAAGCCCCTTACGAAGTTGTTCGCCAGAACCTCGATCAGCTTATTCAGTTGTGCCATGCTGCGCGGGTGTGCCCTGACCAGTGAGTCGGGTCTGAGCAGGGGCCTTCACAATCCGCTATCCGCAGGCTCTGAGCGGGCCCCTTGAACGGCGGTCTCTGCTATTCGTCTCTCACGTAACTCGATTTGCATCGAGTTGGTAATGCACGCCTCGACCCGGAAACTCATATCTACGGGCTCGATTCCTTCTTTATTCACGCGGAGCGTGTAATCCCCTGCAAATCCGCGGAACTTGACGCGTCCTGCCGCATCTGTTATTACCGTTTCCCTGGTCCACCATTTTTGCTTGATGAGTTTGTAGAGCTCCGTGTAGGCGGGTTTGGGAGACATATCTTGTCGCAGCAGACCGGCGGGGGCGCCTTGCCAGGCTCGATAATCGGAAAAATCCCACCATGTGATTGCCTGAACAGCCGGATGTGAGAAGAGCATGGTGTAAAACCGGACAACCTCGCGGGCTTGGTATTCTTCGCCCTCCGGAGTTGTCACCCAGGGCCGGGGGCGTCCTCGCCCGAGTTCACCGGAGACAATGGTGGTTTCGGTGAAATGGAGAGGCACTTTGAATCGGGAAAAGCGCTCGCACACGTCCCAAATCTGCCCGTTGGACCACGTACCTCCGTGCATATGGCTTTGAATCCCGATGACATCGAAGATCGGGCGGTTCTGATCGTCCACAAGTTGTTCGAGCAAGCGTTCGTATTTTGGGCTGATGACATAATCATTGATGATCAGCGTGGCGTTGGGATTGGCCTTTCGAGCTCGCTCGAAGCAGAGTTTCGTGAATTCGGTCTGTCCGACTTCCTGCCACATTCTTGTCATTTTGGGGCCCCGCTGTTGGCACGACGGTCGGTCAAACTCCGTGGCTTCATTCACCACGTCCCAGCGATCGATGAGGCCCGCAAATCGGGACACACAGTCCTCGATGCGTGCGAGCTGAAGGCGCAGGATTTCCTTTGGATCATCGGGCAGCCATGCGGGATCAACGAAGTTCCATGCCAGTGGATGGCCTTTCACCGCGATACCGTGCTCGCGGCACCATTCGGCCACTTGCCGAGCATACTCGTGTGACGGCTCAGCCTGACGCCGCTCATATGTCGGCCAATAGAAACCTACTGTGGCATAGTTGAAAATTTCGGCGAAACGCTGACGGTAGGCTTCTTCTAGCTTGGGATCTTCGATCCTGCCCCATTTGAAAATATTGCAGCCAAAAAGAAACGCGTGCCGCGTCTGTTCGACGGTGACTTCTGCATTCGCAACGGGTTTCCCCTCGAGAGTCACCAACATTTCAATATCGCCTTTTCGGTACTTTTCGATCCGTTCTTCTGCCGTCTGCCACAACTCGTCATTTTCCTCCGCGGCTTTCAATCTTGAAGGCAGTATTGTGGCGGCTGCGGCGATCCATACCATTGCGAGAAAAAGTGTCGATGTGCGGCTCATGAGCTGTGTTCTCCTCAAATCTGGGGACAACCTATAAGGAAGGCTCCAAGATGGCGTCGCTGCACGGGCGCTCATTCGCGCCACCATAGTTTCTCAGCACGACCCAGGGCTTGGAAGCCGAAGCAATTCGTACAGTTTTGGATCGGCCAGGCTGGAAACAATCAGGCGGGCCGACGAAAAATCGTGCCGAGCGCTGTGAGGCCCGGGAACAGCAACGGCTATTGTACCGGCTGCCGCCGCCGCTCGACAACCAGCTTCGCTGTCTTCGAGCACCACCACTTTGTCCGGTTCCAGTCCGAATCGTGCGGTTGCCTTGAGATAAATCTCCGGGTCGGGTTTTCCTCGTTGAACATCTTCTGCCGTCAGGGTGAAATGGAACCGCGGTTCGAGCTGGAAAGTCCCGAGAACGGCCTGAAGGGTTCGACGGCTGCTGCTGGTGGCGATCGCTTTAGGAATTCCTGCTCTCTCAAGGGCGTCCAGCAGCTCCATCAGGCCCGGCATCGGCTGGATGCGTCCTTTGATCATTTCGATAAACAGGTCCTCGGACTCTCGGGCCAGCGTCTGCCAATTGTCGGGAAGATTATGCCAGCGGATCATGATCTCGAAGCTCGCCCGAGGTGGACGGCCCATCATGGCGTCACTGAGTTCGCGGGTAAAAACGTGGCCCCGGCGGCGAAGGAGTTCTGTGCCCACCGCAAAATAGATGTCCTCGGTATTGAACATTAGCCCGTCCATGTCGAACACCACCGCCCCGGGGATAGGTTGCAGGTCCATCATCTCGCGTATCCCGGTTTGTTCCGCCATGGCCATTAACCCTTCGTCTCTTTTTGGGCGAAGCTGGTCAAATGCTTATTTTGCTGCGCCCTCGATCGTTCCGAAACAGTTTCGTGTCCGAGAATTTGGAATGGAAAAACGCCATCCGACGAAATTCACCCCGTTTTCGGATTCGTGTGCGCGTGGGCCTTGAGCCGTTGATCCACTTCCTGTGCGTTTAATCCCCGTACAAGAACGCGCTTGTTCGGCGAAGTTTGGCCCGATACGATCTCCAATTGAGATGCACGAACACCGAGGCTTTTCGCCAGAATTTCCAGTACCGCCTGGTTGGCCTTTCCTTTTTCCGGTGCCTGTGTGACCCACACTTTTGCCCGCTGGTCCGATTCCCATCGCAACTCGTTGCGGCGAGCCCCCGCATGGACTTTGATTTCCAGCACACAGCCTTCAGGGTGATCTGCAAGTGGATTCATACGAGAGATTCCCGGTTACCTGGTCGTGCGATTCTTGAATGCACCCATTGGCGACAGTTTCTCAAGCACACTTACGTCCGTCGTTTGAGATGCTGGTCAGAGCGGAAGCTCGGTTGCCACGGTGGTTGCTCATGAATGTTCCTTCAGAATACCTTCAAAAAGGGCCGAGCCGATCCGCACCATGGTCGCCCCTTCTTCGATGGCGATTTCAAAGTCTCCGCTCATTCCCATCGAAAGTTCGCGGAGGGAGACCCGGGGTGGTGCTAGCGGGGCAAGCTGGTCACGCAACTGCCGAAGAGCGCGAAAATCGCGTCGGGCTCCCTCCAAATCCCCTTCCACGCCTGCCATGGCCATCAGCCCGCAAATCGCCACGTCGGGGAAGTTTTCAAGTTGCGATATGACTTCTTCCATCATCTGAGGAGGAAATCCATGTTTGGATGGATGCCGGGAAACGTTGACCTCCAGGAGAAGGTTTGGCCGTAATCCTAACTCTCCGGCGATTCGGTTGATATCCGCCAGTAGGGCGAGCGAGTCCACGGAGTGGATCCACGTGGCACACGGGAGCGTTTTGCGAACTTTGTTGCGTTGCAACGGACCGACCAGATGCCATTCAATAGGTGACTCACCCAAGAGCGCGTGCCGCTGCCATAGTTGTTGGGGCCGACTTTCTCCCAGCGCGCGCTGTCCCAGTTCCACGAGCTGACGGACCACGGGCACATCCACATATTTGGTGACTGCGATGAGGCGGATCTCGTGGGGGGAGCGTCCCGCCCGTTCCGCAGAGGCCCGAATTTTTTCCTGGATGCTTTCCAGGTTCTTCCGTAGTAGGCTGGTTATATCCATCCGCTTGTCCTTTTCGGATACTTATGAAGTTTCTTGACTGGTGTCGGGGAGAGGAGACTTTCCGGACGTTTTCTGGACGCCCGCCTTGCCTACCTCCCAAAAAACTTCCTGCTGCGGGTATTCGCGGTCATTTCAAGCTGGCCGGTCCGGAACATGCGGTGGCAAAGACATTCGCTGGGGGCAAACTAGGGTGGCATGAGATAACAGCGTCACTGATCCGGCGGACTGCACCCATTGCTGAAGGACTTCTACTCGGTTAGACGTTTCGATGCCCAACCAGTCGATCCATTCTCGCCAGAGTGGTTGAGAAACCGGTCGCGGGGACCAGACGCACAGGCTGGCCCGCCGACGCACCCGCGACAGCAGCCAGAATGGAACAACAGCGTCACCCAGTTCCTGAAGAACGTCGGTCCAACTTCCCCGGGCTGCCACCTCACTGGGAGAAAGTGCTATTTCCGGTGAACTTCTGGCTGGCATTTCCCAATCTGCTAGCAAAATAATTTGGCCGCGCGGGTTCGCAAGCCGAGCTGCTGTCCAGGCTGCCTGGGCCAGGTTTTCCCAAGGGGAGTGAGCTGGGTTGTGGTCCACCCCCGCGATGACCACATCGCTCCGACGTTCTACGGGAAGCCCCCACTGGCGAAGAAACTCCTCTCGCGATTCTTTTGCCACTCGGTGGACGTCGCCCGCCATAACTCGCAGTACTCTGCCGAACGGTCCCGGGACCGCTTCCAGGGCGAACTGTGTCCCCAGGAGCCAGTCGGCTTCGCGACTGAGGCTGCTTGCCGCTCGAAGAGGTGAGCTGCGAACCTTTCCCATCCGTTTGAGCTTTCGGTAGCGCACTCGCTCGACAACTTCCCGCCAGTGTCGTTGTTGGGCGGTATAGTCGGCAAAGGCGGGGAAGATCGCGCCAAACGCGCTGTAACGATTCCAGGTTCCGCGAGATTGTGTCCAGCCGATCGGTATGACGACGTCAGCTTCTACCAGGGCACGATTGAGCCGGAGCACTCGCCCATCCTCGAAACGCGCCAAATAGGCAAGATCGTCAGAGTTCCGAGCCTGGTGTGTTTTGATGATCACGCGGCGGGCATGTTCAGGGCGCAGCAAACGTCGTGGGTCCCCCCGATCCGCTGCCGCGTCGGCCTCCGTTCGCAGAATGGTCACCGGCTGGGATGGAGTCAGACAATCAAGAACCACTTGGACCACCGTGCTAATGATCTGATCACTGCAGGGAGTACCCCGCCGAATGGCTAGGACAACCGTGTCGTCGCCTGTAAGGCATTCTGAAAGCGCGGGAAGACCCAGGGGACCTTCTAACGCCTCGCGGATGGCTGCCTGGAGGTTCGACACCTCTCGGGCGGTTGCCCCGGGGGGCTCTGCCTGCCACACACTCGGCAGTTCGGGGAGTTCGACGTATTGATCCGCACCGAAATGCACCCGATGGGCCATAAATTCCTCCTGTTATCCAACGGGACCGTATTTATCTATTTTCACTTCTTTCCAGTTCTCGCGCAATCCCGTGCCGCAACTTCACAGGATGTGTTAAGATGAGAGAGTTTTCAGGGCCCTGGTTGCGATCCATCGGCCCGCCAAGCCGTAATTGGGCTCCGTCATCGCGTCGGGCCGGTATTATTCCGAAATCCAGGTGTCCGGCTCGCTTGAGCCGTTCTCCTGGCGATAAAAACCAGTGGGATCATCGCTGTGTGCGAGCCGCTCGGAGAAGTGGACTCCACCCACCTCGCGCGGCGGCGGGGTGAAGTGAGTCGGTGCAAAAAGGTCCTCACGGAAATCGAAGGATGGTGTGATGCTCAACCCAGGCAAGTTCTGTCAGTGTCGTCGCCGGGACACCATCACCAATGCAGTGCGTGAGATGTCTGTTCCGGTTGCGTCTAAGTTGGCGTTGTTGGGGAGAACGGATAGGTTAGAAATGACATGGCTGCGTCGGCGCCAGATCGCAGGAAAGGGGTTCTTCTTTTTAATTCTGGGCGTGGCACTTCTGACAGGGTGCACTGCCCAAAAGGGCAAGCCTGACGCGGAACAGAAAGCCACCCGATCTGCAGACTCTTCTTCGCAGCTCGGCGAAAGTGTTTCCAGAGAGCCACCGCGTCCAGCGGGACCAGCCGGGTCGGGCCCTGCGACAGATTCCGGCGATGCTCCGCAGCCAGGGCAACCCACGCGGAAACCCGAGACGATACCCCCGTCCACCCAATCAGCGCGAGAAATACTCGAAGAGATGGTGAAGGTCTATCAGTCGGCGAGCAGTTACGGCGACCAGGGCCGGATTGTCATTCGCGGAACATACAACGGTCAACCGGTGGAAAGCCGCGTCAATTATGTGACGGCCTTCGAAAGACCCAACAAACTCCGGCTAATCGCTGGCGATGGCGTGATTATTTGTGACGGCAAGGATTTCTGGGGCTATGTAGCGTTTCTGCCCGGTCAGGTGCTCAAAATCTCGGCCCCCGACAAGTTCAACCTGAAGACCCTGTTCGCCGATACCATTCTGGCAAACGCCCTTATGCAAGGTCCCGGGCAACTTTACAGCTTACTCCCACCGCCGCTGGTCTTGCTGGTGGCGGAGGATCCGCTGAAAACGTTGCTTTATCGCAGCGAGCAACAGGATGTTATTCCGCCCGGGACAACCGGCACGTTCACCTGCGACCGGGTGCGCGTTCGTCGCAAGGATGGAGATGTCATTCTGTGGATTGACAGGAAGACACGCTTGCTCGTCCGAGTTGACCTGCCTGCGGAGGGATTGCGGCAGAGCTTTGATGGTGGGCGCTTCCAGAATCTCGCGATCTACGAAGAATTCATCGACCCAGTGGTCAATAGACCGATTAATTCTGAGGCCTTTGTGTTTTCCGTTCCGTCGGACGCTCGGATTACCGGTGAGCTCCATCCGTACGGCTATGACTACCTGGGAACTCGGCCGGCTGAGTTTGAATTTGAAGATACCAATGGTCAGAAAGTCACGTTAGCAAGTTTGGCTGGCAAACCGGTGGTGCTGGAGTTCTGGTCCAGGAACCATCCCGGATCGCAGGCGGTTCTTCAGGCGATTGAGGCGGTGGCCCGACAGTTTGCCGACCGAGTGGCGTTCTACGCGGTAAGCGTGGACCATGTGGTGGATGCCCTCGACAGCCCAGCAGTCAAGAATGAGGAACTGCTCAAGATCCTGCAATCCTGGCAGGTTACCTTGCCTCTTCTCCGCGATCCGCGTAATGACTCGGAAAAAATCTTCGGGGCGACTTTTCGACAAAATAAAGTCACTGTGCCGTGTCTTGTGATGCTCAATGCCCAAGGTCTCATCCAAACGTATCACTTGGGCATGACGATGGACCTGGTGGATCGCTTGAGCGGAACCTTGGAGAAGCTCCTCAGCGGTGTCAACCTCGTAGAGGAGGAGCGGGCCGGTTTCGAAAAAATGAAAACTGAGTTGGCCAGACTTGTTGACGAGGCATCGCGGCATGGATTGTTCACCTTCGCCCTGGATGAAATCACTGCCGCCAGTACTGTCGAGCCGGCACCTGCCAGCACTCCCCAGCACTTAAAACTGGTGGATCTGTTCAAGTGCAACCTCATTAAATCGCCTGGGAACATCGTCATTGTCCCGGAATCTGCGGGCAACGATCGCGTGATCTGTGTGGAAGAAGGGAATACGGCTGCGGAGATCGGTTGGGACGGCACTGTCAAATCTCGCTGGCCCCTCAAACCGCTTCCGCCAGACAAAATCGACTTTCTCCGGAGCGCCGTGGAGAAGACCGGAAAACGGTATTTCGTGGGTTGGTCATTCGGGTCTCAACAGTTATCGATCTACAACGACCAATTCGAACTCGTGGGCCGATACCCGGGCGAGGGAACGCCCCCTCATGAAGGGATGGCGGACGTCCGCCTGGTGGACCTCAATGCTGATGGAAATCTCGAAGCCGTGATCGGATTCCTAGGGGTTGTCGGTGTCCAGGCGATCTCCCTAGATGGAAAGCGTTTATGGGCCAACCGAACAGCGGCGGTCGCTTTTCGCATCGGGGTTTTGCCGGGCCCTCAGGGACAGTCCCCGAGTTTTCTCGTGACCAACACGTCGCGAGGCAGCGCGGTGCAGATCAGTCACGATGGCCAACGGTTGGGGGAAGTCATCGTGCCCGGACGAACAATCGCCTGGCTGGCCGCCGCTGACCTTGACGGCGACGGAACCGCTGAACTCTGCGGGCTGGATCCCAAAGATTTTGCCCAGACGGAAGCCTTCGGCTTCAACCTCGCCGGCGACGAGCTCTGGAAGTACACGCTCCCCAAAGGAATGGTGCAGTATCCAGTGGAACAAATCGTGCACGGGCGCGTGCTTCCCGGTAAGACGGAGCAGTGGATTCTCGTCGGTGCGGACGGATCAGTCCACATTGTGGACAAGGACGGCCAGCTCGTGGATCGCTTCAACGTGGGTGAGCTGATCACAGGGGTGGCTGTGGCCGAGCATAATGGAGCCCCAGTGCTTGTGATCGCCACGTCGCAACAGGTCATCGCTTGGTCGGTTACGCCCGGCGGACCGTGACTATCGGCCGTGACGTTTCACAGCGGCGATTGCCGGATAAACGGACGCGGGGCCTATTTAGGCCGGGGTACGCCGACAGGGAACGCTGTGCTTCGCAGTTCCCAGAGGCATTCGCGAACGCGATCTTCGACGAGGGTGAGAAACGCGTCTTCGTCCAAAGGCAGATACTCGTCCGGTGTTAGGGGGAAACCGAAACGGACGGCGACTCGCCCAGGTCGAGGAAAACTTCTCCATTTGGGCCAGGCGGCAAAAGCGCCCTCAATAGCGGTGGGAAGAATCCTCGCCCGGGACCGTATGGCCAGCATCCGAAATCCTTTGTGGAAGGGATGGAGCTCGCCGTCCGGTGATCGGGTTCCCTCCGGGAAAATGAGAACCGCTTCCCCAGTCTGAAGACAGGCTAGCGCTTCTTTCAGACCGCTCAGGGGATTGTTCAAATCGAGGGGGATGGCCCCGTAAGAGCGTATAAGCTGCGCAAAGCCGGGGAACCGGAAGAGCGACTTCCTGGCCAGGTAGTGCATTGTCCGAGGAATACCTGCCCCGATGAGGGGAGGATCGAGGTGACTTTGATGATTCGAAACAACCAGGAGGGCCCCTTCGCGAGGGACATTCGCCACGCCGAAGTACCGGATCCGAAACATGAGCGCCGCCCATAACCGGACGAAGACCCGGCTAAACTCGTACCAGTATGGGTTGATCGTGTGTGGTTGACGAGCGTTCTGAATTTTCATGCCACTGGGGAAAATGGCTATTAACGGCTTGCCGCTGGGGTAACCGTGTCTCCCCAGCTCTTCAGCGTGCCAGGCCAAATAACACTTCAGAGTGGTGAACCCACCTGCCCCGGTTGTGCATGGCCTGGTGGCGGAACACTGCTGTCCGGGCGTACCTTCCGACTGCCATCCTCATTTGGTGAGGACCAGACCGAGAATCACGACTCGGCGTGGAAAATTTTGGCTGGTTGAGGGTTCCGGCCAAGCACTGTTCCCATCACATTCCTCACAGTCCCGGCCTTGATCGAGGCTGGAAGCCACATTACGATAAAATATCCGATGGATGGCAAACGGGGGAGCCGTGGCGAAAGCGATCGGCAGGTCGGTGGTTTGGCTTTCGCGAGAAGATGGCCTTTGTGATCCGCCTCGGCTACGTCCGCTTTGCCAACGGTTTCGACGATCTGAATCGCTTCAGGAAAGGCGAGCGATTCCCCGGTAGCTCAGCAGGTAGAGCGGGCGGCTGTTAACCGCCAGGTCCCAGGTTCGAGCCCTGGCCGGGGAGCCTTCTGAACTTTCACGAAACTGCCCGACGCGCGAGTTGACGCCCGCGCTCCCTATCGAGGGTTCGCGGGCGTTTCGTTTTAACGCGCTCGTTTGAAAGGATTTGCGTCGATTGGGCCGCCGGGCGCTCTTGATTTCAAGAGAGTTCCGTCCAAGGTCGATGGCAGCCCCATTGGTTTGCACTCGCAGCCCGAAGCTCCGGCCTCGAACTCTCGGACTCTCTGGTCAACAGCCCGGTCGAGTTAACAGCCCGTTCCGGATCTCGCCGACGGTGACGAACGTGGACTTGGCTCATATAATGACTCGGCCATTCTGGCGGCCCAAAGTCCACATTTGGGGGCTGATGCTGCAATTTGTGGAGCGCACAAA
>NZ_JBAMME010000087.1:0-1435 GCF_039793925.1 Thermogutta sp.
GGACGATGACGGTCTTTTATCCGGAGTCACTGCTTTGCTGAGACCGCTTTCCTCGGCCAGACGTTATTTGCCAACACGCTGGTTGCACACCCGGATCCAAGATGGGCGCTGGACTCAGCAGATCCAGCGGTGCACCCCCACCCCGGGTCAATGCTTATTATCCGCAAGGCTGCCTTCACGTCTGCCTACCGAGGGTGACCCGATCCCTTCCTTGGTCCTCGACTCCCTTGGAGAGGAGGTGAGACCCATTGACTACCATGTTTGTCGGTATCGACGCCAGTAAGCACACCCATCAGGTGCTGGCCATGCACCAGGACGGCCAGGAGGTAGCCAGCTTTCAGGTCGTAAATAACTGGCCCGGGGCTGAACACCTGTGCCGCCATCTGGTTGAACTGGCCAACTCCCACCGACTGGACCGCCTCGTGGTTGGTATCGAGGCCACCGGCATTTACAGCTGGCACCTTACCCACTACCTGCGCCAGGCTCAGAACCTAGCGCCCCTTAAACCCCTGGTCCAGACCTTCAATCCTAAGGTAATCCAGGGATTCAAGAAGGCCTACCCAGAGCTCCCCAAGACCGACAAAGTCGATGCCTGGATCATCGCCGATCGCCTCCGCTTCGGCCGACTCCCGGCCTCTACGGCCCTTGAGGATCGCTACGAGGCCTTACGCCGCCTTACCCGACACCGCTTCCATTTGGTTTCTGACCTTGTCCGGGCCAAGCAGCGGTTTTTGAACGCCTTGTTCCTCAAGTTTAGTAGCTTCATCCAGGATAAACCCTTTGACCAACCCTTCGGTACAGCCGCCCTGGATATCATCCTCGGCGAGGAAGGCCCAGAAGCTTTGGTCAGTACCCCCCTGGAAGAGCTGACTACCCGCTTGATCCGCTTGAGCCACGGGCGTTTTCAAAATCCGGAGAAGGTGGCGGCCGCCGTCCAGAAGGCAGCTCGGAGCTCCTATCGCCTGCCCAAGGCCATGGCCGATCCTGTTAACCTGGAACTGGCCACCAACTTCCGTCTTATCCGGACCCTGGAAACCCAGATTAAAGCCTTGGACAAGCCCATCGGGGAACTTTTGGCCACCATCCCCAACACCCTCCAATCGGTTAAGGGGATTGGACCGGTCTTTGCTGCCGGGATCATCGCCGAAATCGGCGACATCTGGCGTTTCCCCAATCATAACGCCCTGGCCAAGTATGCCGGTCTGGTCTGGTCCCGCCACCAGTCCGGGACCTATGAATCGGAGCATACCCGTCTGGCTCAGTCTGGGAACCGCTACTTGCGCTACTACCTGGTAGAAGCCGCTGCCAGCGTCGCGGTGCACGACGCCGAATTCCAGCTTTACTACCAGCGCAAGCGCTCCGAAGTCAAGATCCATGCTCATAAACGTGCCCTTGCGTTGACGGCTCGAAAACTGGTCCGGCTGGTCGACCATCT
>NZ_JBAMME010000088.1:0-1424 GCF_039793925.1 Thermogutta sp.
GACCCATCAGGCCGGAGATCAGCATCATCGGCAGGGAGATGAGGAGGTAGGTGGGCTGGGTGGCGACGAAGGCGACCGAAAGCCCCAGGGTCACAGCGGTGACGACGATGGGGAGGATCACCGTGGCGGCGGAGAGGGTGGGCAGGCTGGGCCGGGCCGGCGGCGCCTGAATCTCCACTTCCTCCGCAGGAAACCTCGGCGGCGTGCGGGGGGAACGGTGGAAGAGGGGGAGGGTCATCGGCGGCCTCCTCGGGCTTCGTGCGGGGTTGAGTAACGCTCGTGCCAGCAAGGTGAGCAAGCCACAGCTTTGACTGGCGATGGGATGTACAACTCGTAGGAGAGAGCAAAAGTGGTCATCAAGTGGCCTCTTTTGGGTTAACTGTTTGGTTTCTCGGGAATGTCATTGATAATATAAAGGCGGTTGAAATCGTGCTGAAAAACCCGCATAGACCAAAGGAAAAAATATCTGTAGCATATGCCAATATCCACACAAAAGCATTCTGCATATAACGTCGTAAGATCAACCATTGTCCAAAGCCTGTAATGATGCCGGGCAATATCATTGCCGCCACCGATAACAACCCTAACCCATCAGTCTTATTCAACTGAAGAAGGATGGGTAAATAAGGTGCCGAACCGATGGCCATGAAAATCGCGGTCACAGTGATCCAGGATTTAGCCTTAATACTCATCTTGCTTCTGAGAACAAGCCATTGAAGTATCCCTACGGTTGCGCCAAGTACTCCTCCTCCTAAAAAACTTCCTACCCCCACTGAAATGAGTTGACTGTTGTCAATTTTAAGGGGTGTGAGAGTGCTTGCTTCTTCTTGGTTCAAAAACTCTATATCCCAGTGCAATATTACGCTGAGAATCAATATGAGGGTAATGAGGATAACCCATCCCGCTACAAAGCCCGCCAAATTTGCTGTTACCCATTTCAACCATAATGACCAGTCCAGTGAAACTGCCGGACGGCGCTGTCGCTCTTTTTCTGGCTGTAAAGGCAAAGTTTGGGCAAGTGTTTGACCAGGGGAGTGAAGGATAGTTCTTGCGTCCAAATGCTCTCTTGCAGAAAGGGCAGAGGGCACTTTTGGGTGAACTTCTTTAACTAAGAGTTCGATTTCCTTCGCCAATCCCGCCGCGGCCGGGTCGGAGCGGGCGAGTTCCAGGGCCTGCAGGTAGAGTTCTTCGGCGCCAACCAGGTTACCTCTCTCTTCCAAGCGGCGGGCGGCCTGCAGGAAGGCGCGGATTTCGGCCACGATGGACGGCTGACCGCTGACGGCGGACGTCAATTCGGACGGCGGACCGCTGACGGCGGACGTCAATTCGGACGGCGGACCGCTGACGGCGGACAGTTCGGCGGTCTGTGGTCGGCGGTCGGCGGTCTGCAGCGGCAGCGCCACCAGCCACTCGCCGAAGGTGGG
>NZ_JBAMME010000089.1:0-1424 GCF_039793925.1 Thermogutta sp.
CAAACACATTCTCCAGTTACACATTTTTCGAACAGGTTCGCATTGATAATATTGACACTTTCATCCTCCCATGACAACACAAACGTGTTTGATATTCTGGATCAAAACGTCCGCCTTTCATCCCACCTCTAAAGGGGTGGGCTTTCACGCAGGAGTTCGTAAATTCGTGGGGGGTGGGGTATGCCTGAACAGAGGAATAGATTAAATAGTGAAACATCTACCGGAGCTACAATTGGCTATGAGGCTGAGCTATGGCGAATGGCCGATGCGCTGCGTGGTTCCATGGATGCTGCCGAATACAAGCATGTCGTTCTGGGACTGATCTTTCTCAAGTACATTTCCGATGCCTTTGACGAACATCGCCGGAAACTTGAAGCTGAACTCGCAGATGGTGCTGACCCGGAAGACCCTGACGAATACCGCGCCTTCAACATCTTCTGGGTACCGCCAGAAGCCCGCTGGGAACGCCTCAAACAAAACGCCCGCCAGCCAGGTATCGGTCAAATTGTGGATGAGGCAATGGAAGCCATTGAGCGTGATAACCCTTCTCTTAAAGGTGTTCTGCCAAAGGAGTATGCACGGCCTGTGCTTGATAAACAGCGGCTCGGACAGCTCATTGACCTTATATCTAACATCCGCGTTGGCGATGCTGATGCCCGTTCCAAAGATGTGCTCGGACGTGTTTACGAGTACTTTCTCGGTCAGTTTGCCAGCGCCGAGGGCAAGAAGGGCGGCGAGTTCTATACCCCGCGTTGCATCGTCCGTTTGCTGGTAGAGATGTTAGAGCCGTTCCGTCGGTGGAGTTTATAGAGGCGCACGCTACGGGAAACGGAAACGGTGGTAAAGCTCGGGCTCAAATTAGCATTTACGGTCAGGAACTTAACTATACCACCTGGCGACTGGCGAAATTGAACCTGGCAATTCGTGGGATTGACGGCAGGATTGAACAGGGTGACACCTTCCACAACGACCGTTTCCCCGATCTCAAGGCCGATTACATACTGGCTAATCCTCCATTCAACATGAAGGATTGGGGCGGCGAACTCCTGCGCGAAGACAAACGCTGGAAATACGGCGTGCCGCCCGTACGCAATGCCAACTTTGCCTGGGTGCAGCACATAATCCACCACCTGGCACCCACAGGTTATGCCGGATTTGTTCTTGCCAATGGCTCCATGTCTTCCCATCAAGCTGGCGAAGGTGAAATCCGAAAGAACATAATAGAAGCGGACCTTGTTGACTGCATGGTGGCTTTACCCGGTCAACTGTTCTACTCTACCCAGATTCCCGCTTGCCTGTGGTTTATTGCCAGAGACAAAAGCGGGCGACCTCCTGCAGGGCAGACTAAACAGTTGCGGGATCGCCGGGGCGAGGTGCTTTTCATAGATGCCCGCAAGATGGGTCGTATGGTTGATCGCACCCAT
>NZ_JBAMME010000090.1:0-47184 GCF_039793925.1 Thermogutta sp.
GCTCGCCGGATTGGATTACGCGATGCTTCGGTTTCATCCCCGGTAAGTAACTCCCCGGGCCAGCCGTTGTAGATTGCTGTGCCGTCGGAGCGGATGCGGAGTTCCAGCCCCCTTGTGTAACGCGGATCATATTCGATCCCTGGCTGATAGCGATCCGTTAAAAAATGGAACCGCTGGTTGGTAGAACCGACCCAGTGTCGCTTCGTCTCCGGATGATGGGCGAGGTACGGCCCGTCCACCAACAGATCGGTGGCCGCCAGGAGTTCTTCCACGCCGGGAAGGGAACTGTTGCGAAGGAACTCGATTGTGAAGCCGGTGAAGACCATCACCGAAAGACCGGCACGCCGGGATTCCGTCGCCACCAGGGCAAGCCCTCTGGCCTGGAGCATCGGCTCCCCACCTAGGAAAGTCACACCCTCCAAATGCCAACGCCGATGGGCCTCCAGGATCCACTCCACCACTTGCGGAGCGGGCACAAGATGGCGAGGGACAAACGCCAGCATGTGCGGATTGCAACATCCAGGACAGCGAATGTGGCACCCCTGGACCCAAAGGACAAATCTGCGTCCGGGACCTTCTACTTCTGTACAATCCAGCCAGTGGGCAAGATTCAACCAGGGTGTGTTCATAGGACTTCAAAAAAGAATTTGGGCTCGTTACCCGCCTGATGGACCACAAGTGTGCGTCCCACGTAGGCCGCCGGCTCATCTTCTTCAAATAAAAACAGGGCAAGGGGGTCGAGGAGGTATTTCACCAGTTGATTGAGGACGCCGCGTCCTCCCATCTGACGGTCTACTTGCGCCACAATGGTGCGGAGGGCCTTTGTTTCGTTGTCGAACACCAGGTCTTTAAAACGGTATTTTTCGCGGAGACGTTCGCGAATCGGTTGCAGCTTGGCCTGCGCAATGGCCACCAAGAATTCCTCATTGGTGATGAATTGGAAGGGGACGACGTTGTCCCCGATGCGATTGAGGAGTTCCGGCCTCTGCGCCACATGAATGAAATGGTGACGAACTTTGTCCAAGAATTGCTGGCGGATAGCTTCGGGATCGCTCTGACAAACGATTTCCGAGGCACCAATATTGGATGTGAAAATGATCACCGTTTCGGCAAAGGAAACCGTTTCCCCCTTCCCGTCCGTAAGTCGTCCGTCTTCCAGAATTTGCAGGAATTTGTCCAAAATCCGCACATGGGCTTTTTCTATCTCATCGAAAAGGAGTACGGAAAAGGGCCGCTTTTTCACGGCATTGGTGAGCTGGCCCCCTTCTTCGTAGCCCACATATCCCGGCGGAGCACCAACAAGCCTCTGATCGCTGTGCTCGTGGTTGAACTCGGACATGTCAAAACGGATGCAGGCGTCTTCGTCTCCAAAAAGGAATTGCGCCAGCGCTTTCGCCAGTTCGGTCTTGCCCACCCCCGTCGGCCCCACAAAAAAGAGGACACCTTTAGGAGTTTTCTGCTTGATCGAGTGCTGGAGTCCGGACAGCCCGGTGTAGGCCCGGATAATGACGCTGGCCACTTTTTCAACGGCCTCGTCCTGACCTTTGACCCGTTTTTTGAGTTCCTCGCGAATAGTTGCCAATCGCCCTCGACTCAGATCCTCCCAGGGGCTCTCTTTCTGCCCATATTTATAGAGATTGATGAGATGCTCGAATGACAGTGGCTCCGATGAGTCCACCCGGGAAAGTTTCAGGAGCTGATGGAGATCGCGGATTGTCATTCCCTCGAGGGAATCGACAAACTGGGAGAACTTCACTTCACCGGGCCGGGGCAAAGACTTTAGTCGCCAGGCATCGAGAGTCCGTTGGAGAAATCCCTCCCGTTCCGGGCGTCCGGGCGGTGGGACGAGGACGTCGGCCACGGCTGGGTTGCCCATATAAAGGGCCGGTGGCAGAGCACCGATTTGCGAGCACAGCAGG
This sequence comes from Thermogutta sp., assembly GCF_039793925.1. Lineage (GTDB taxonomy): Bacteria > Planctomycetota > Planctomycetia > Pirellulales > Thermoguttaceae > Thermogutta. Next base: position 1,920 of record NZ_JBAMME010000090.1, read on the forward strand.
ACGATGAGATTCGCTGGCCGAGTAAGCAGATCCATGTCGGCGACCGAAATCGGAGCGTTGCGAATCGCTTTCGAAATGATGAGCAGCCACTGCCGCTCCTGTTCCGAGAGAGCATTGGCGTTACCGAAAAGATATTGCGACCAGTCGATCACAAAGGCGTAACGCTCTGGCGGTGGGTGCACGAGATGGTGATACACCACGGCAAGAAAATCGTCGGCCTGGGGCACTGTCGTACGAGGTGGCATGGTGGGGGTATCCCCCACGTCATACGCTTCTCCTTGCAGCGCGCTGTGATTTCGCGATTGTAAGGCCGTCACGGTGTTGCGCATCAACCGCTGCCACACGCTTTCCGAGACTCCCTGCACACCGGAAAACCGGTCCCAAACCACCACGTGATCAAAGCCCATGGTTTTGAGAGTATTGACGAGCACTTCACTGACGCACCGATACTGCTGCGTATGGGGACAATAACGAAGATCGTGGATCTCCCCGTGGACGATGAGAGCGCGGCGGATGGCGGCCTGTCGGGTGAAGTGCTCCAGCCAGCGGTTTTCCCGGTTATTAACCATGGCTTTCTCTCCGCTGATTCCAATCCAAGGGGCGTGCCGACTTGGACAAACGGTCGGGATTCTGCCAGAGCAGGCGGGCGTCAGACAACTGAATGCCGTAGACCTGTTCCAGTAACGCGAGGACTTTGTCGATATCGTCTCTGCACTTCATGCCTTCATAGTGATCGAACTTGTATATCATCGTCCCGTTGAGGCGGATCGAGAAACTGGCCTCTGCACCAGCCGGCTTCTTGGCGCGGATCAGCACTTCGTCCGTTTCTGGAATACGTCGCGGCTGATCGACAATGAAACCCGAACGGTTCAGGCTCTCCACGATAGCGCGAACCGCCTGGCGACGGGCCTCTTCTCCGTAGGGAGCCGATTCCGTTGATTCCGTCTCGGCTAGCACACATGCCTGAAACTCTTCGAGCGACAATCCCTGCGACTGGGCCAGCTTATAGAGATTCTCGAGCCGTTCTCGCTTCTGCTGCGCCTGAAGTTGGTTAGGCTGTTTTGCGAGTTCCGCAGTATAAAGATCAAGAAGTTTGCGGCGAGCTTCGTCCTCCATTTGCCGGGCTTTCGCTTCCCGCCATTCTTGAGCCCGACTAGCTCCTTGCGCCCGAAGGTGCCGAATCTTTTCTGTGATCTCACGCTGAATAGCAGGGAGTTCCTCGGGGAGTACCGACCGCCCGGCAAACTCATGCCGCAGGGCCTGCAATTGTTCCAGGACAAGATCCTGTTCCACGGGATCAGTGATTTGGGCGATGGCCTGTTCGAGAAAGCGACCGAGCTCGGATGTCGCTTCCGCCCGCAGTTGCGCCAGACGTTCCTCCTGACGACGGCGTTCCTCCTCGTTCTCTCGTCGGGCCTGTCGGGCACGAGCAGGTAGCCGGCTGATGGTGGGAGCCAGTTGTAGACTCAAATCACGGGCCGCCAGGGGATCGTGCACCAGAAGCCGATCAAGCTCATCGAGCTGTTGTTCGACCTGGGCGAATTCCTGGGGCAGAAACCGGTCCAGACCTTGTGCAAGCAGGTCCTGATAGGTTTCCCTGTAGCGGTCGCGGTACCGTCTGGTTGTCTCGCGGACCCGTTCCAGGTGCTGTGCACGTCGGGCTTCCTCCTGTCGTTTCTTTTGCCGCTTTACTGCGGCTGTCCCACGGGCACTCACCGCCCCAACGATTGTCCACTTAAGAAGTGCCAGTTCGCTCATAGTATCATCTCCTACTCGTTCGGTCTCTGCTGTTTTTGTACGAAAGGCGCTGCCACGGCATAACAAAAAAACAACAGCATTGGCCGAGTCGCAGTACTCTTCCCTCCATGGGTGACCTTCGGGAGCCACTTCGGAACACGCAGCGTTAATTCCCGCTCCCAGGGAACCTGAGCCTGAACTCAGAAGACAGAAGTGAGTCCCAGTTTATTACGGGTTCCCGTCCCGTGTCCCACATATGCCTCTCCGTTCCTGGATGGTGGTATAGCGAGTTTGCAGACGAGCGATGAAAGCCTCCGCCTTAGACACGGAGTAGCCCGCCGCTACTAGCGTCTCTCGCGTTTCAGTCTCAAAGGGGTCTTTTGACTGCCACCAACGGGGGATTAAGAGGTGGTCTTCATTCACCGTTTGCCGTAACTTAGATGCAAGATCGCGGAGGACGTCAAATTGATCAGATTCTGAAGTTGGTTGTGGTGTCCACACACCAGCCGGCAGAAAAACCTCCTCATCCTGGACCCGCACTTGGATGCGACGGCCGATCAGCATCTCTCTTTCGCAGACACACAGTACATTTGGGGGAAATGGCCAGGAGGTCCGCCTTGTCACCTGGCAGGAGTCCCCTGCAGAGTTCCATTGCACAGTCAGATCGCGCGAGAGACGTGGATCAAAGCCGATGATGAGCCGCCCGGGAGCTTGCACCGAAAAAGCCAGTGACTGGAGACTGGGATGCACGATGCACCACCGTGCTGATTCGGGAATCGTCTCGGCAAAACGGGGAAGGACGATCCAATGCCTCGTATCTGAGTCAACCGACGATGGAAGCACCGTCGGCCAAGTCTCTGACTGTTCCCCACCGAACCGGTCTAAACCGAAAACAGGTCTGAGAAATCGCTCCACAATCTCTTGGCTGGAAAGTCGATTGACGTATTCGGTCTCATTTTCATTCGGTAATTGCAACATGATCCGCCCATCATCCAAGTGCACGCCGGCCATGACCTCCCGCCACAGAATTTCTGGTTCTGCAAGTTGTCGCAGCCCCTGGACCCGAGCCTGCGGTCGCCACCACGAGAAACGCGCCTCGGGAATGGCTTTGCGAATGAGGTTTTCAGGAAAAAGATTGCGGAAGGCTTCAGCATCGACCCTGATGGATGGGGGTTGAGGAGAGTATCGGATTAGATCTTCTTCGGGAAGGATTTTCCCAGTGATGGGATCAAAGAGAAACGATTCTTCATGAACTTGAGTCTGGGCTGCTATCTCATTCTCGGCAAGCATCTGCTGTCCCGCTCCGGTTATTTCTAGTTCTTCCAGACGCAGCCACTGTGGATCAGCGTCTTTTCTCTGCGTAACAACGGCTCCTAAAGTGATGAGTTCGTTGATTACGGGGCCGACAATCGGGGCCGCGTCCGGAACGCACAGAAAATCCTCGAAGGCTCTGACCACGGGCAGACGCCGAAACAGCGGGTCGGCAGACAACCGGTCGCACATGAGGAGGGTGATCCGCTCAAAGGCCGTAAGGATCCGCGGTACACTATGCGCAATCTCTACTGCGAATCGCAGGGCGGGCAATCCCACGCGAAACTCGGTCAAACGGATGGCCATGGCTTACCCCCTCTCGCGATGAACTGCGGGCTGCGTCCCATTTGTGGCTGGAACTCTCGGTATGTCTCCACGGACACGATATCGGCAGAGGAACGAAAACATCCCCAGCGCTCGATCTCCTCGATGATATGCCGGTAGACCTCGACATCCCGGTAACCCGGGCGGTCGAGATGAGGCAGCTTTACGGGATAGTGGCGGAAGGTCTGCTCAGCACCGACGATCACCAGCAGTTCCTGGGCCCTGGAAAATGCCACGTTAATGCGTTCAAACTGGGCTGTATTGGCCCGTCGTGACAACCTGTGGTCGGGATTGCGGACGAGGCTGACAAGCACGATCGGGCGTTCCTGGCCCTGATAACGATCCACCGTGTTGACGTCCACCCGGATAGCCTGAAAGTGAAAATTGTATTTTTTCTGGAATCGCCGAAGAGTTTCTCGGATCGTCCGCACCTGTCGGGCATAAAAAGTGATGACTCCCACGCGGCGCGGAGGCTTTTTGCCTGGCCCAAATCCCAGCTCTCGATAGGCCATCTCCATGTCATACAGGCACTGCGCGATGAGCAGTGCTTCCAAGGCGTTTGTTTTGCCTCCTGACCCAGTTCGCTGTTCAAAGTGCGGTTTTCCTAAAGGATCAATGGAAGAATCGATCCAAAGGACATGCTGGTTCGGGAAAAGGTAGGGGCGTTTTCCAGGGCCAAACAGCGTCAGATTGTGAAGGCGATGCTCACGAGGATCAGAATTGGCGTGGGCCCCATCGGGATCGCTGAGGCCACATACGAGCCGATTCTCATAGAAGTGGTTGATGACCTTCATGATTTGAGGATGCATCCGGTACTGCGTGAAGAGAAAAGACTTCAATGTCTCCGGCGCGCTTTCAAAGTGTTCTTTGAAGAGGGAGGCAGTCACCAACTTTCGGAAACGTTCAAACATCTCGCGTGTGAGGGGCACTGACTCCTGACCGTTCTCCTGTTGATCCTCTTCGACTTCTGAAACCAGTTCTTCCCAGGGCAATTCCCGTTCACGAAAGAGGGGCGGCAATTGCCGGTGGTCACCCACCAGGATGGCCGTCCGGGCCAACGAGAGAGGCATGACGATCTCAGGAGGGGTGGCCTTACTGACTTCGTCAACAATGGCCACATCGAAACGGACAAACCCGTAGTTTTCCAGGGTCTTGGGATTCTCGGTGCAGGTCACACCCACCACATTGCAGGCCTTCAGATAAAGGGGGAAAAACTGGTGGTGGTCATGTGCTGCCACGGTAGGGTCCATCAGGGATCTGGTCCAAACCTCTAGGATCTCGCTCCAGGCCTTGCGGATCGGCTCCTGCTGCTGCAGGAAATGGGTGAGCCGGTCAATCTGTTCACAGATACCTTGGCGAATACGTGGCAGATCCTCCCGGGTTGGGGCACCCTCAGAAATCCCCCGGTTTTTGCGCAGCAACTCCACCAAACGTGCCTCTTTTTCGGCCAGTTCCTTTTCCAGAGATGCCAGTTGATCTGTCACATCAGCAAGCTCAATTTCGTGTTTGCGTCGCTCCTCAGCCAAGGGCTCCTGTGGTGCCGGTGCGTTAACAAATTCTGTCACTTTCCTTCGGCACATTTCGAAAACCAGAGCCATTTCCTGACGCACTTCGCCGATCGCGCGAAGAGCCTCCTGGAGACGCGGCAGAACCTCTTGTGGCCGGGCATCAGGGCTGGTGAACTGACGGACAACCGGAACGCCGTCCACCTTGGCGGTAAACACTGCCTCGTAAACTTCGGCCTTTAGACCACTGCCACGCTTTCGAAGTTCGCGGATCTGTTTCTGCACTTCCTGCCAATCGGTGAGCTTAGTGTCATCCTCGGCCAGCTCTTCCAGCAGTTGCCGTGCCTTTCGCTGCAGCTCCTCCATGAGGAGTGCATCGCCTTGCGAGAGAATGCTTTCACTATCTGAAGCTGCCAAACGCTTGGCATCCACCTCCAACTGAGGGATATTTCTTTCCACTTCCTGCCAGCGGCGAAAGATCTGTATAAGTCCCAGAGATTGCTGCCGGGCGGGAAGCGGAACAGTGGTCACCTGCTCGGGATCGAGATCAATTCCCACACTCCGCAGTTTTTGGACCAGCGGCGACAACAGTCCCACGAGCTCGCCCGCAATCTCCGCGGGGAGTTCGCCCGGGGAATCTGTCGCCTCCTCCAGGAACGCTAAAAACTTTTTGGCCCGTACCCGCTTTTCAGCAAGCTGGCGGTTCCGTGCCTCCGCTTGATAGGACTCATCAATCGCCGCCAGGATCTTGTCACGGCGACCTGCGAGCGAATGCCGCTTTTGCTCCATGGCAGCCAGGTCGGCGGCGACGATGTCCAACTGGTTGAGCCATTCCCGAAGCTCCCGAACTGTCCGCTCGGCTTCCTCCCACGGCTGAAGAATTCCTTCCCGACAGGTCTTAGCGATGGCCTCGTAGTAGGTAGCAATGGCCTTACTTTCACTGAAGGGGCAGTTTTCGTCTGCCCGCTGCCCCAGTCGGATCGCTCTGATGCAGGGAAATCCCACCAGGCGTTCCAGAGCGTTATCCACGGCCAGGTTTGCCTGAGAGGCCACCAGGACCGTCTTTTTTTGGTCCACCAGGTGGCAGATGGCTTCTGCGATCATGGTGGTCTTGCCCGTCCCGGGTGGACCTTGTACAAGGGCCAGGTCCGGGGCGCTGATCATTTTGCGGACAGCGAGTTTTTGATCGTCATTGAGGTCCTTCCGGAACCAGCGATCATCAGGTATGGGGACGAGGTCGGCCGGCTGGTTGGCGGCCTGAATATCGAACAAATAACTCGACAATAGCGGGGCATAACCCCCTTGTTCTTGCAAGCGTTTGAGCGCCATCCGCTGCCGATTCACCAGGGCGAGGTCCCCCACAATGGAGAGGGAGAGGAAACCTTGACGAGGAACTCCGCGCAGAACCGCTTCTTCAATTCGCTCCCAACTGGCGCCTTCCTGACGCATCTGGTCGAAGTCCTCCTGCGCCGATTCGGTCAGCCGGTACACAGCATACGCCCACACAGGGTTTTCCCAGGGCATACCCGGTATGTCGACGTCCCCAGGCGGCGCAGATATCCGCTCGACTGTCACAAAATCACCCAACTGGACTTCCTGAGCCCGGCTATCATCTTTGCAGTCAAACGTCCAGGGGTCCTTCGAATAATGGAGGGAATAGGCCCGTACTTCGTCCTGCCGCAATATCCGACGCACGCGTTCCCAATGCTCAAGACCGGGAGCCACCACCAGAAAGCGGAGACACCCCTCCGGGGATTCCCGATCCAACGTGACCTGAATGTAACGGACTCCGTCCAGACTCTTTTTCGCCAGGGTTTCTTTCCAATCGAGATAGTCCCACCAATCGGCGAGGCGCTTTTGGGTCTCCACTGAAATAGGCGGGAGGGCTTCTACGAAAGACCGCGTGAGCACATTTTGCCGTCGCAGCCGTCCAGGATACACTCCGTTAGTACGGGCTGTCACACGGACCTCGCGTTCGAACGCCCGCCTGGGACAGTGCGACAGATCCACGATTCTCTGGACAAGGAGAACGGGATTGTCGGGATCGACACGGTTATCATGAAGCCGACCGCAAATTGCCAAGGTGACCCCGGGCGGAAGTCCCTCCTCCATGCGGGGTGTTATGTCCGCAGGCCGGATCAACAAATACGGCTGATCCTCCCGGTAGCTGATGTTGCACACGAAGTAAGCACGGACCAGTCCATCTGGGAAAAATGCCGTCCGGAACCACGCCAGCGGTTGTTCTGTTAGCGGAGTGTCCGTTTTTCCATAGCGCTCCAGCACCGCCTTCAACTGCGTATTCAGGCCGGGCCATGGATTGCCTTGGGGGTCTGAGTTGTCCTCCGCATTTCTGTCGAAGTCGAGATAGAGAGCGCCTTCAGCCACCGCACTCTGTTGGCTTGGAGCAGCGGAACTCGACGCAATTCGCCCTCCCACCAACTCCCATTTGGTGGCCAGGTTACTAACCGACTGCTCCAAAAGACAGGACACTTCCTTGAGACGATCCGTGCAGATTTGAGCGATCTCCGCAGCCTGCGCAGACTCGGGTAGCGTCACTCCGCAACCCTGCAGTCGAAGTGTGATTTCGTGCCGCCATCGCTCGCATTCGGCACGGCACTCTGTCACGCGGCGATTCGGTTCAGCCAGGCCAGATTTCAGAGCCTCCTCTCGCTGCGCCCGGAGAACCTGCAAAGAAGATTCGGCCTGCGTAAGATTTTGCTCGGCGAGAACTTTCTTCTGCTGCACGGTGTCGCAAGCCTTTTGGGCAGCGTCCAGCGCTTTCTCCGCTTCTGCCAGTAGGTTCTGCCAAGCTTCTTCCATGGCCTGCCCCAAGGCCCGCTCGCGATCGTCCTCGCATTGACCGAGTCTCATGAGCACATTCTGCAGTGCCTGCCTTGCCTTAGCCAGTGCGTTTTCACACTTCTCAAGGTCCTCAGAAATTCGGTTCCGCTTTTCGACAAAGGCCCTGTATTGTCGCTCCCGCTCGTCGCGGCATGCTCTGTCGATCCGTTTCCCTTCCTCCGACATCAAATCATTACGTTTTGACCTGGCTTGCGCGAGGGAACGCACAACCATCGATTCTTCTTTGATAATCTCGTTATAACGAGATTGAGCACTTGCTAACTCGGCCTCGGGGTTGTACAAGAACCGGGCAAGCTTGTGCCATAGGCCGCTCTTTCCCTTGTCTTGTTCCACTTCCCTTCGCAGTTCCTTTATTTCTCGCGTGAGATTGTCCCTCTTCGCGCGAACCTCAGACAGCTTCCTCTCCCACGCAGCGATTTCCTCATCCAATTGGCCGACTTCCTTTTGGTGGGCAGCACGCGTCTGCTCGGCGACTTTTTCCATCGCTCGCCCTACCTCTGGCGGCCACTTTCCGCTGTCCCAGTACTCGGCTTCGCGCTGGACTTTCTCCCACTGCGCTTTCAGGTCTGCCTGTTGGGCTTCCAGTATGCGAACCTTGCTTTTGAGGGCCTCGCCTTCCCTCTTTAGGCGCTTCAGTGTTTCTTCGAAGAACGCACATTTATCCCGTACGGTCTGCTCCACTTTCGCCCTGTCTTGGGGTGCCAACTCGCGGGCCCGGATCTGGGCCACGCGGTTACGGGCAGTTTGGAGGGCCCGCTGGCGTTGCTCGAGGGCTAGCTCGGTCTCGCGAAGCTCGCGCTCGGCAGTGTCACGCCGCTCTTTCTCATCCGCGAGTTTTTTATCCCATATCTCTTCGAGTTCGCGCTGAATTTTGAGGAACTTTTCCACCGCGCTGCGCTGCTCTGCTTCGGCCTTAGCCAGTGACGCTATAGACTCCGCTACCTCTTGGAGAACGCGCTGTTCCTCTTGGAGTAGAATCCACCGATAAGTTGGGGTACGGGTGAGCCGCAATGACTGGGCAATCTCTTCTGGTGAACGGAGCCGCTTGCAACCTTCACGGCCCGCTGTGCTTTGCCCGAAATCTTGCGTGCGCATAAAGGTACTCTCCGAAAAACAAATGGCCTTTTCTGCCCGTTTGTTTTCTCCTTTATAGCCAATACGTTGGAGAGTACAAATGAATAACAGCCGACGCCCCAGGATTTTGTTGACTTCAGCAGTAAACAAAGGAGCCTGGGAATTCTACGTTTCCAGTAGACAAAGGCTTGACCTGATCTGGCACACGGTATAGCAATTATTTAGGAGTCCGAAGTAATGTCCGTTTTCAGTCCGAAGCAACGTCACAGCCTGGGTGGGCAAATTGCGATCGCGCTCTACCGAATCAGCGAAGCCATCCATTACCTCTTTAAAGAGCGAGGAAAGATGAGACGGCTTTCTCCCACGCAGATCCAATCACTCTTGTTTCTCAAGTACGTGCGACCTGTGGCGCGCACGATCGGGGGTCTGGCTGACCGGCTGGGAGCTAGTTACGCCACCTCAAGCGAAGTGGTGGACGCCTTGGAACGAAAGGGGCTCGTCGAACGGAGCCCGCTGCCTGAGGACCATCGGGTCGTCACGTTGAGGTTAACTCCCAAAGGCCGGGTGGAAACGGAGATGGTGGAAAATATCCTCGACGAAATTGAATCAGCGGTCAACGCCTTGCCGGAAGAGGAGCAACGTTCCCTGGTCCACGCCCTCCAATCCGTTGTCCGCCACCTCCAAAGACGCGGCTTCATCCACATTTATGATATCTGCTGGGGCTGCCAGTTTTTTCAGAAGAATGCCCATCCTGATGATCCGCGCGGCCCGCACCATTGTGCCTTTATGGACTCACCCCTTGCCGAACCCGACACCTACTGGGAGTGCCCCGATTTTGTTCCCACAGAGGAACTCGATCAAGAGGAAAGGGGGTGAGGTCCATGGACCGAGGATCAAATTCTCAGAGAACGAGGCATGCGAGCTTACGTATTTCGAGGATCCTAACTACTGGACAACCTTTTCGACTTTTAGGGCAGTTTGCAACCGAGGAATGCGGCTCTGGGAGAGCGGCAACTACTTCGACCGCTTAAGGAACGGTTTTTGTTTACGGACCGGGGGTGGAGGAGGTGATCGGGTTACGAGGTTTGTTCAGTTTCTCTAGGTCTGTTCTCTCAATTAACCAAAGGAGGTATGGACATGTCCGCAACGCAGATCCCCGGTTACACGTATGGGACGACGCAAGTGCCCCGTTCCCCGCTTTCTCTGGAGGATTTGGAAAACCTCAAGAAGGCGCTGCTTTTTGGGCCTGAAGATGAGAAATATCTCCATCTCGCGGGCGAAGTTTTGAAAGACCAAATCGAGCAGATCCTTGATCTATGGTACGGCTTTGTTGGTTCTCATCCTCATCTATTGCATTACTTTACTGATGGCAAGGGGAATCCCAATAGTGAGTATCTTGCGGCCGTACGGAAGCGGTTTGGCCAGTGGATTCTCGACACGTGCAACCGCCCTTACGACCAAGCCTGGCTGGATTATGCCTACGAAATTGGACTGCGACACCATCGCACCAAGAAAAACGCAACCGATGGCGTGAACGCGGTCCCCCATGTGGACTTCCGCTACCTAGTGACCTTCATCTATCCGATCACAGTGACGATTAAACCGTTTCTTGCTAAGAAGGGCCACAGTCCCGAGGAAGTCGAAAAAATGCACCAGGCGTGGTTTAAGTCAGTCGTCTTGCAAGTGGCTTTATGGAGTTTGCCCTACGTTAGAGAAGGGGACTTCTAAGGAGATTTAAAAGCCTCAACTTCTCACGAACATTTTTTCAATTCGCTGATCGCCGGTGATCCGGTGAGCAGGAGCCTGTGCGCCTACTCGATTTTCATCCTTTCTTAAATCATCGGGACTCCGGCGGAGAGAATCGCAACCACCGCCGGGGGCGAACGGCACTGGCGTCCTGGTGGTCCTCCATGCTGGGCGTTTTCCACTCCGGCCTTGACAGGAGGACCGGTCTCTCGCTGGACTGCTCTGCGGTGCAGAACTGCATAATGGACAACGTGTTACAGCCGTATTTGGAACTATTACAATATAAGCTGCGGTCAATGGGCAGGAGGACTCGTTCACTTCGGGAAGCTGCTCTCCACGCTGAAAGGGTGCACTCCTCGGTGAACTGTCCTCGACGAAGCTGAACACGGATTGCGTCCGGGTTCAAAATTGCGTGCGTCCGTGTTCGAGAATAAACTACCAGCCTGGGAGAGCCCGGGATGCTGGCAAGCCCCAATTACCGACATGGCCCCAGGGCTCCTCAGGTTGGGGGAAGAATCCAGGACGTGCAATCGATCGACACGATCGACAATTCTTGACGGGATTCCGACGTTTGACGAGAGAGGCCATTTCAATCGGGCAGAGCTGAAGAAGGTGGCAAGACTTGCTTTTCGGGAGGTGGACCGTGGCTGGCTGAAAGACAGAGATGCCGAAGATCGGCTTGTCAGTTCGGAGGTGGGCCCGAAAGGGGGTGAAGCTGATCCGCAGGACATCCTCCATCGGGCGACGAAGGCTGAGTTTCGAGACACTGGAAGATCGCTGGGTTTTGGACGCGGCTCTGGCGAACATCTTTCCAGGTTTAGCGCTCCATCTCGGAAATGTCGGGCCTGCTTCGGTGGTTATCGGCGACCTCAACGAAGATGGGAATCCCGATCTGGTGACTGCCAACCGCCTGGCCGACACTGTTAGCGTGTTTTTGGGACAAGGTGATGGGCGTTTCACGGAAGCTCAATACGTGGTCGGGGACTCCCTCAAGATGTGAAATTGGGAGACTTCGACGGCGACGGTCACCTAGATCTCGTCGTTTCCAGCGCCGGTGACAATTCTCTCTCTCTTTTTTTTCGGGACCGGTGAGGGAAGTTTTGGAGAGGAAGTCCTGTGGTCTCTAGCATCATCTCCGCGTGATCTGGCTGTGGGGGATTTTGATGGCGATGGCAATCCTGATATGGCGGCCATCCTTGTTGGCGACGATGGGAACTTTGTGGCCGTTTTCACCTCGCAGGGTGATGGTAGTTTCGATCTCTTGTTCGAATCACCTGCGGGTATCTCGCCTGATGCTCTCACAGTGGCTGATGTCAACTGCGATGGGCGTCTTGATTTGATGGTTGGGAATTTTCGCAGCATTGATGTCTACCTCTCCAAGGAAGACGGCACATTCGAATTAGTCAGTACTCCGACGCCTATCCGCAGGGATTCCCTCGCTGTGGCGGACTTTGATGGCGATGGTCTCGTCGATGTCGCGGCCTGTGAGAGGGGATCGCCCTACCTCATTGTTGGGCTGGGTCGGGGGGATGGTGGTTTTGATCTTTTGTCCACTGAAACCCTTGATCGACCGATTGAGTGCGTGCTGACCGGAGACTTCAATGAGGACATGAGCATGGACCTGGTGCTCGTTGTTGGCGATGGGACCATCCTCTCACTGACAGGGCGTGGCGACGGGTCATTCGAGCGCACATCCCATCTGGACCGTCGGCGTCCTGGGGCAGCGCTGCGGGCAGCGTCGGCGATGTCAACCACGATGGACACCTCGACCTGGTAACAGCGAACGCCGATAACGTCTCATTGTCCTCGGTGATGGAACCGGAGCGTTCCCTTCGCGACAGTCCTACACAGCAGGATCCACCCCATCACGAGTTAGCCAGGCCGATCTCAACAATGACGGCTGGACCGATTTACTCGTGGCCAACTGGCTGGGTGGAGATATCTCCATCTTTCTCAATGATCGCCGCGGCCACTTTCTGGAAAACGGGCGTTATCCAGTTGGTTCGTCCGTGGGAGCCGTCACAGGTGGAGATTTTAACGGGGACGGCTTTGTCGATGTCGCTACTGGCAACCGACAGGATCATTCGGTTACCGTGCGTCTGGGAAACGACGACGGGACATTTGACGCCGAAGCCCGTTATCCTGTGGGAAATTTCGTGTCTGATGTGACGGTGGCCGACTTTAACGGCGATGGCCATCTGGACATCGCCACAACGAATAGCGGCTCAAACGACGTCGCAATTCTTTACGGCAAGGGGGACGAGACTTTCCTTTCCGCGATACGTTTCACCGCGGGAGATAGTCCCGAAGCACTCACCGCCATAGACGTGGATCGTAACGGTCGCGTTGACCTGGTGGTCCTCAACCAGTTGACGGATTCGCTCACGGTCCTCAAGAATCTGTTGCCCGATCGTTATCTGATTAACGATCTTGGCACAGTAAGCGACGTGACGATCCCCAATTTAAGCGCATCAAACCCAGCTAATGTCGTTTTCGAAGTGACTGCCGCACGGAATGGCGTTCTCACAATTCTGGCGGAAAGTGTCGAGATTCCCGGGTCTGTGACGGTGCAGCCCTTTGACGATAACCCCTTTGAGAATCCTGGGGCAACACTTGTGGCCGAGTCGGAAGCCACAGGCAGCCAGACTCGCCTGGATTACGAATTCGCCGAGGGTGGACAATCCTATTACGTAATAGTCTCGGAGATCGACACAGAGTTTTCGCTTCGGTTTATAAATCTTCTGGCCGTGCAGCCCCAGGGAGAAACGGGAACTCTGGTCTCCATTTTCGGTACCGACCGCGATGATTTTCTGGTCCTCCAGGCGGGGGCCGTACCAGGAGTGGTCATCAACGCTGTTGCCTACGGAGTCCCGGATATACCGGGGCCTCTCACTGTGCAGGGCGACCTGGGACCTGGTCGGGATATTCTGGTAGCCTACGATGGTGAGGGTGATGATCTTTTCGACTTACGTCCCGGCTCATTGAAGGCAGTTATCCCGGCACCGACTGCCATTACCATTGATGCCATTGTGGCGTTCGAGGAAGCCCACATTTATGCGACCAGCGGTGGCCAGAACACAGCGCGGCTGTACGACTCGGCGGAAGACGCCCCGGTCGGTCTGTCCGTTCGACTCAAATCCGAGCCGCAGTACAGTCATGTCAAAATGATCGGTCCCGACATGTATTATCGGGTCAAACGGTTTGAAGTGGTTCACGGCTTTGCCACGGGTGATGACGATCGCGCAATATTCTTCGACTCCTCGGGTGATGATACGTTCTCCGGCGGCTACGGGCTCAGCCGGATGTCAGGCCCGGGTTACGATGTCCTGGTCCACAACTTTCGAACTGTGACTGCCTTTGCGTCGCAGGGTCTCGACAGGGCAGCCTTGGTGGACTCGGTCTTCAAGGACGAATGCCACGCCAAGGCCGCTAAGCATGAGATCTTCGACCAGGTCACAGGAAAGGCGCGCTACCGGGTAACCGTGCGGGCCTTTGACTACGTGTTTGCTGAAGCGAGCACTGCAGGGAACAACCGGGATACGGTCAAACTCTGGCCAACGGTGGGTGACGACCTGGTGGCTATCAATGGGGACGTGGTGGACCACTTTTGGGTAAGCGGCTCGCAACTTCGCTGGCTCTTCCGTGCTGTAGGCTTCGAATTTGCCAAGCTCCAGCCCACTACCTCCAGCAACGACCGGGTGCAACTGACCGAGCCCGTTGAAATCAGTCTGGACATCGGCAGTGGCTGGCAGGTGACCTGAACGTGACGCTCCGCTGTTGCCAAATCCACTCAGATAGCGCGTTAGGGATTCCAGGGTCTCTCGTGCTGAGCTGGTTTCCCAATGGAAAGCCTGGTCTTCTTTACGGGCTCTGAATGAAACGGAGCCAGCTGCCGACCGGTGTCTGACGATGTTCAATGATCGCACGGCTGGCGAACAAACGTATTCCGGCAAGCTGTTGATAACGGCATCCTGTGGCTATATAACACTTTCGGATACTGACGGCATCTATAAGTCTGCAAGACATGGCCCCGAGGTGTTAAAAGCTGGAGTTTGCCCATGAACAGGTCTCGCTTTTCCGTTACCGGACCACTTATCACAGGGTTGTGCTTCGCATGGGGCATTGCATGTCCGATCGTGCTCGGCGAAGGACAACCGGACTGGATCTTCCACCACGGGAAGATTGTGACTGTGGACGACCAATTTCGGATCATGGAGGCGATGGCTGTGAGCGGCGACCGGGTCGTGGCGGTCGGCCGGAACGAGGAAATCCTCCCGCTCGCGGGTCCCAACACTCAGCTCGTCGATCTCCATGGCCGAATGGTCCTGCCCGGCCTGATCGACTCCCACGTCCATCCACCGACCGCCGCCGTGTACGAGTTTGATCACGAAGTGCCCCCGATGGAGAGCATTGCCGACGTGCTCAATTACATTCGCAATCGAGCCGCAGTGTTGCCTAAAGGAGAATGGATTGTCGTCCAACAAGTTTTTATAACGCGGTTGAAAGAGCGGCGGTTTCCTACACGAAAGGAACTGGATGAAGCGGCACCAGAGCATCCTGTTATGTTCCGAACCGGGCCAGATGCCGCGCTGAATTCTTTAGCCCTGAAACTCAGCGGTATTGATCGAGATTTCCGAATCACCGACGGCCAGCCGGGATTCATTGAAAAGGATCCGGTCACTGGCGAACCCACCGGCATTCTGCGAAGCTGCACTCGTCTCGTCAAAGTGAAATCGTTCGGCAAGTCACCTGATGAGGAACAATCACGCGAAGCTCTTCGTAAACTCCTTCGCGCTTACAACGAGGTGGGGCTCACCAGCATCGTGGACCGGAGCGGGAATGAGCGCACCATTGCCCGTTACAAAGCCCTTTTGGACCGAAACCAATTGACATGCCGAGTATTCATTACCTACTACGTTAATGCCCAGGATCCGCTGGAAAAAATTGAAGCGGCGATCGATCAGGCAGTGGCCCATCCGCTCCATCAATATAACCCGTGGATCTGGGTTCGCGGCCTGAAATTCTTTCTCGATGGCGGTATGCTCACCGGCACTGCCTACATGCGCGAGCCGTGGGGAGTCAGTTCGATCTATGGGATCACCGACCCCAATTATCGCGGCATCCTGTTCGTGGAACCAGAAAAGCTTTACCAGATCGTGAAGTTAGCGCTCGCGAAGGGACTTCAGCCAACCGCCCATGCTGTAGGAGATGGGGCCGTGCTGGCTCTCGCCGAAGCCTATCAGCGGGTCAATCGCGAGTTTCCCGTGCGCGAACTGCGACCTTGTATCTCTCACGCCAATTTTATGAGTCCTGAAGCCATTGCCCTTATGGCCCAGTGCGGGATTGTTGCAGACCTCCAACCTGCGTGGATATACCACGATGGGGCCACTCTCCTTGCGCATTTTGGCGCCGAACGGCTAAGATACTTCCAGCCGTACCGCACGCTTGCGCATCAGGGTGTGATCGTTGGTGGTGGGTCGGATCATATGCAAAAGATCGGCCGACGGCGCTCGATCAACATATACGATCCGTGGCTCGGCATGTGGACGGTCCTCACGCGCCGGCCACGGGGAAGTGACGATCCATTGCATCCGGAAGAGATCATCACGCGGGAGGAAGCGATCAAGTTGTACACAATCAACAACGCCTATCTGACGTTCGAAGAAAAGGTGAAAGGGAGTTTGGAACCCGGTAAGTATGCAGATTTTATTATCATCGATCGCGATATCCTGGCCTGTCCGGTGGATGACCTCGCGGATACTCAAGTCCTGGAGACCTGGGTCGGTGGCCGAAAAGTCTTTCCGTGAGGTCCCATTAATTCGGCCGCTGGTCTGTGTGTTATCTGAAAGGCCGGTTCCCATTGCTGCGGAAATGCGTGACGATAAATTCCTGTCTGCCGTTACTTCACTGTCCGGCTTGCCGAAGTTGCCTGAGAAGATCACTGATCCCCTGATGGGCTTCGTCGTTGGCACGAACAATAAGGGCACGTCTTGGCCGCCAATAATAAACGGCTCCCGGTCCGCCGGCAGGGGCCCAGTGAGATGGTGTGACGTGCCGATAAATGAGGTCCACCAGAGCCTGCCCCTCATTCCCCGGAGTGGCTGGATTTCCCATCCACGGGTTTCCCGTGCCGGGCTGAAGTGGTCCCCGGATCCCAGTATTAAGTCCGCCCGGCGCCTGGACAAATCCGCCTGCACGCGGTCCTCCGAACTGCGGCACCACCCACGCAGGCGGTTGCGCGACAAGACTGGCACCAGTTGTCACGCCCGCGAACACAGACACCGCGAACAGTAATCGAACTCCGGTACCCCGCCACCGCCGGACCAGCCAGTGAATCGTTACCCTGTCCATGCTTGCCGCACCTCCGTACCTGGACATGATTCCCTCACCTGCACTTCATCCTAACCCAAAAGAAGCTCCCGACAATGCCTCTGGGCGTCTAAAATTTTCACACAATTTCCGAAACATTGTAGCGCGACCCCTATTGGCATAAAATCGCCGCCGAGCTCGGCAGGCAGGTTCTCCAGACCCGTCCTTTCCCCTGTGCGTGAGCCTGTCAGACATTTGGAATCAGAACGGAGTTTCGGTTATCAGAAGGAAATTCCCAACCCACTTCAGCAAATCGGATAGACGACAGATAACGGAGGTGCGCATGGTGGCATCATACCGCCCCAGATCCTGCGTTACCGGGCCGATCCTGGTAGGTGCGATCGCTGTGGTGGCGGCCAGCATTCAGGCGGTGCACAGTCGGTGCGAAGTCACGGCCGTGTGGATGGGCCACAGGCAACCGCAGCCGGACGAACTCACCATCTCGTGGACCACAGATCATCCGGAACCGAGCCGGGTCACGTACCAGGAGGGCAACGTTTGGCGGGAGATTCACGATCCTCAGCCCACCATGTGGCATCGGCTCCAAATTCCCCTTTCCGACCCAACCCGCCCCTGTCCGATTCGCGTATTCAGTGGCGTGACAACAACAGAGGTGCTTTTTCCAGGGTATCCCGCGGACGGCTTGCGAATCGCGGTGGTAGCCAACTGGCAGAGCCGCCCCGATCTGAGCGCCATTCTGGCAAACAAGCCCCATCTTCTCCTTAGCGCAGGAGACCATGTAAATAATCTTCACTCGGCTTGCGGACCGGGGCACGCAGAGTGCGTGGAACCGTTTCTTCAACTCATTCGGCAGTACCCGGAGCTTTTCCGTCGGGTGCCGGTCCTGCCTGTACTGGGCAACCATGACCGGGAAATCCGTCCTCGCACGACACGACCGCCGGAGGAGCCTGTGTATGACATCGAAGCACGGGCGTTTCGTCGGGTTTTCGCTTTACCGGATGCTGGCTGGTACTGGCATTTCGCACTCCCGCAAAGTGGACTCTGTATCGTGGGGCTGGATCTCAATCACATCGGTGACCGAGGCACAACCTGGCAGTCCTGCCACGATTTTGGGCCGGATTCTGAACAATTTAAGTGGTACAAGAGGATTGTCACAGAAAACACGATGCCCTTCCTGATCACCCTTCATAATGAGCAGAACATCACCATGCGGAGTCAGTATGGTGGTCTTTGGGAGCAACTCTTCCAGAAAAACACTGCCATAATCTCGGGGTTTGGCCACTTTGGCGAATGCGCTGTGAAAGATAATGTGGCGTACTTTAACACCTCTCTACAGGGCAAAGGCGATCGATACCCCGACCCGAGGTCGGAATTCCTCGCGAGCGAGCACAATTACCTTCTTATGACGATCAATCGAGAACCCCTTTCAATGATCGTCCAGTTGAAATCCCTTCACGGACCAACGCTGTACACGTGGCTGGGGATGGTTCGCACAGGCGGAGGGAACTCGAGATAATCACCCAAGCCATTTGAATGGCATGCCATTGCCAAGTCCTGCTGTATTTTTTCTTTTATTCAGTTGGCTGTTTTTGCCCGCTGTTTTTGCGGACGAGCCGATTTAGGTGCAGGCTGCACAGGACTCGTCTTCTCGCCCGTGGATTCCCGCCACTGTTCGAGGATTCTGCGGTGTTCTTGCAAGACGCCTTGCATATCTGTATTGCCTGCCAGGTTTTTCAATTCCGCCGGATCGCTTTTCATGTCAAAGAGGAGTTCCACCGGATTGCGATTAGCCTGGGCAAGGCGGATGTATTTGTACTGCGCCGTTCGCACCATAAAACTCCGCCCAATCGCAGGTGCATGGGCAATCTCAGAGACCACATAATCCCGCCATGGAGCTTTCGGATTCTCAACTATAGGACGAAGGCTCTGGCCCCGCACATCGGCTGGGGGTGAGATGCCCGCGTAATCGCAGATTGTGGGGAGTACATCCACCGTGGAGACGAGATGTTCTCGGTCGATCCGTGTTGGAGTCACTCCCTCCCAACTGACGATGAGCGGGACGGCCGCTTCAGCGTCAAAGAACATCATTTTCCCGGTCCATTGGTGGCAACCGAGGCCCTCCCCATGGTCGCTGGTGAACACAATAAGAGTGTCTTTCTGGGCACCAATTTCCCCAACGACATCAAGAAGCTGACCGATTTGAGCATCCACGTCTTCTACCATCCGATAATAAGCGTAAATGTACCGCCGCCATTGCGATTCGTCCCAGTCAGGATGCTTGGGGCGCCGCTGTCCCAGCCACTCCGGTTCGTCACCGGGGAGCTGAAAATTTGGGGGAAGCGGTGGCAACTCCACCCCCGCCGGTGGTCCATATCTCTGCCAAATTTGCTCAACGAGGGGACTCGATTCGCCCGCCGGCAAACAGATGTCATGCGGGTTGATTAGGGAAACCACCAAATAGAACGGCTTCTTACGGGGCTGTTTCAAAAAGTCAATGGCGGCCTCGATTGTCGCTGCGTCCACATCCCGGGCAAGTTTTCCCTGCCGTGTCGTCCGATTTAATACCCGGAAACCGGGGATCCCTTCTGTTGGATAGACCGTCGGACAATGCCATTTTCCCGCGTATGCTGCGTCATACCCGGCATCCTGGAACAACTCGCCCGAAACAGGAATTCCCCCACGGATGGCCATGTTGTTGTGATCCACACCAATCTCATGAGGAAATCGCCCGGTGTGAAGACTCGCTCGAGAAGGACTGCACAACGGGTAAGAGCAATACGACTTGGTGAAGTACACACCACGGGAGGCCAGCCGATCGAGGTTGGGCGTTTTCAGCCACCGGTTGCCCACCACACTCGCCGCATCGACCCGCTGCTGATCCGTTGTAATAACAAGAATGTTCGGCCGTCGTGGAGGTTCCGCACCAGTCCATCCCGCTGCCGCTGCGGACCAAGCAAGAATCCCCATCAGAGCGTTCCATCCGCTCCGCCAGTTCAGACAATGTCGCCTTTTTGCATTTGCTTCCTGACGAGCAAGCTGTTCAAGTCGAGTAGTCATTTTCTTACCCTCCCCAGACCAGATTTAAAACGCCGCTTCGGAAACTTGAATAACCCTGATTGTTAAACAGCCGAACAGATTGGACGGCCATAAAAAAGGCTCCGCCACGGCAAATCTGCTATGTATTTAAAAGTGCCGATTATTTTGTTTACTATTCACGTCCAATCTATCTTTCTGCTCACTTAGACGCCTGACTATTCATTCCACCGCCCGACTTGGACGGGGTTTCTGCTGTCCCTGGCCCCGCCTTGGCCGCACATTGTCCGGCCCCGAAAACTCCGCTTTCACTTTTTCGTCAAGCTCAGGCGGGCGGATTCCTTCGTGGCTTTTTAAAACGGAGAGCAGTACCTGGTAGGACCGTGCAGCCTCCGCAGGGAGATCATTGATGTTCAACGGCGATTTCTCGTCCGGATCACTGATAATGTCAAAGAAACGCCCGTCTTTATATAGTTTGAACTGTTTGTTGAAGGCAAACTCAGTCGCCCTCAGATCGTTGCTTTGTCGAGGTGAATACCAGCAGTAGATCCATTCCCGCGGTTTACCGGGCCTGCCGCACAACTGAGGCCAGAAGCTTTGCCCGTCCAGAACCAGATCAGGGGGAATAGGGATGCCAGCCGCCTCGCAAATAGTGGGGAGAATATCCGTGCTGTCGATAAGATCACCGCATACCCTACCCGATTGAATTAGCCCCGGCCCGTTGACAATCAGAGGCACATGCATGCCAGCATCGGTAGTCCGCCCTTTGCCCCCCACAATCTCCCGATCCCCCATTTTCGAGCGGATTCCCCCACCGGTCCCGTTGTCACCCAGGAAGACGATGAGGGTGCGGTTGCGCAGACCCAGCGACTCCAAATGATCCACCAGCTTTCCAATTAACTTGTCCATATACTCGACCATCTCTCCAAAGTGGCGTGGATGACGATTCACGTTTTCCCCTACGGCATGCGGATCCCAATCCGGGCTGTCAGGGGTCGGTTGATACGGGGCATGAGTGAGGGTCATGGGATAATAGAGGAGAAATGGCTGGTTTTTATGACGGCTAATGAAATCACACGCAAACTGATGGAGCAGGTCCGGCCCGTACTCGCCGTTGGTATAATCCCGTTCCACCCCCATGATCTCCAGACCTGGGTTGGCGTACCTCGGAGGCCGTCGCATGTGCTGCCAGAGATAATACTCCTGAAAGCCGAGCCGTCGTGGTAAGTGCGGCTCTTGGCCTAATTGCCATTTGCCAACGATTGCCGTCGCGTATCCGACCCGTTCGAAAAGGTGGGCAAACGTGGTCACGTCCGGATCAATAACCCCGAACCGGAGATAATTGCGGGCATTGGACCGGCCCGTCATAAGCTGCACACGGGTAGGCGTGCACAATGGCTGGACGTAGCAACGCTCGAATCGGACGCCGGTGGCGGCTAACGCATCCAGCCGTGGAGTGCGGTAGGACGTTCCACCATTCGCGCCAATTGTTTCATACCCGAGGTCGTCAGCCAGGATCACGATGATGTTTGGCCGTGCTGCTGCTCCGCCCTGAGCTACGACGTGCTGTGCAGCCACTCCTACGGTGATGAGGACAGCCACCGTCAGGAACCCTTGTGATGGACACCCAGGTCGCAGCATTTCACGTCTCCCGATCGCCTTGCCGATGAGCTGATCCGAACTTACACCCCACTCGAGCCGCGCCCATTATAGAATGCGCTGGAGATTTTTGCGCGCACGGTCCCCCAATTTCACAGCGCGACAGTGACAAAATCGACGACGCAGTTTGCCCCAAAAAATCACACTGTTGCCTGGGTGCGGTGCTGAGTCACCGCCCGAACCCGAAGATGCACCGTTGTGGCTGGCCCAGCAACACTGCGTCGCAGTTCGACGCGTGCTCCGTAGGGATAGCTTCGCAGAACCCGCGCTCGAACATCGTTGGGCCAGACGACCTCAGCAACAACCTGGGGAAGCTGTTCAAACGGTGGGTCGAAGACGCAGTGGACAAACCGGACGCGCTCGCGATCCTTTAGCTTGACAAAGTGATGGGACTCCCAGCTTTCTTTTCGCTGTCCAACGGCTCTCCAGGCTTTGAAAATGATCCTCCCTGTGCCCTTCGCCGTTACCCGGAACTTGCCACCCCGGCGGCCGGCACTCCCCCATAGCTGGCGTCCGCCACCAGCTCCCTGGCGCAACGCGGGGCGAACGTCGCCCAAAAGTTTTCTAAGAGCAGCAAATTCCCGATGGATCGAGCACGTCGACGTTCCAATCTTCCGTTTTTGCTGCAAGTCAGAGGACGAACCCGGCCACAGTTGTCGCACACACTGCCACTTTCCGAGCACCGTGGCGATCGAAGACCGAGTCCTCAGTCTCAACCCCAAAATCCAACCCATGTAGACCGACGTGACTGCCACGAGAACGAGGAGGACAGACAGCAGTCCCCATCCTGGATTTCGCTCTGCTACCAATTCCTGAAAGGCTATGACGAGGCCACCAGCCAACGCCGTCCCCGAACACAGCACCATCGCGCCCCTTGCTGCGAGCAGGCCCCCGGGGCGGCAGGGCATCATCCTTCCCGCAGCCATCCACACAACATAATGAGCAGCGGCCAGGAGAACGACGACGAGCAGCAAAATCTCGGCGATACCGGACGCCCATCGCCCGTTCCCTGCGTAAAGGATAACGGAGAACACCGTAAGTGCCAGAATGGCCAAGGAGCCGGCCAGGGCACCGCTCGCCCACTCGAAAGCTACTAGCTCCCTTTTATTTATGGATGGGTCGCATCCTGATGGCGATCTGCCTTTCGCAACCGCACCACTTTGGTCCTCCAGAGGCTTCCGAAGCCTACCTCCGCGGGCCAAAGAGACCTCGGCCGATGGCACCGTCTGAAACCATGAAGCGGTCATTTAACAGAGACATGTCCCACAGCATCGAGGAGGTCGGCCGTGCGGTGAGTCTTCTCCCAGGTGAATTCGGGAAGCTCGCGCCCAAAATGGCCGCCAGCGGCTGTCTTGCGATAAATGGGCCGAAGCAAATCCAGGTACTCAATGATGCCTCCTGGTGTCAACGGGAACACCTCGCGAACGGCCTGACACAAGAGGGTCTCATCAACCTTCCCCGTCCCATCCGTATCCACGTAGATGCTGACCGGATCCGCCACCCCGATGGCGTAAGCAAGCTGAACCTCGCAGCGCTCGGCCAAACCCGCGGCCACTATGTTCTTGGCAATGTGACGAGCCATGTACGCCGCACTGCGGTCAACCTTGGTAGGATCTTTGCCACTGAAAGCTCCACCTCCGTGCCGGGCCCAACCACCGTACGTATCAACGATGATCTTCCTCCCGGTCACCCCCGTGTCGCCGTGAGGCCCCCCTGTAACGAACTTGCCGGTGGGGTTCACGTAGTACCTAATCTCCCCGTTCACCAATTCGCGGGGCAAAATGGGCTCCACCACCTTTTCGATTACAAAATCGCGAATTTCTTTCTGAGTCACATCGGGCGCATGCTGGGTGGAAACGACGACGGTATCCACCCGGATGGGCGTGGACCCATCGAACTCGATGGTCACCTGGCTCTTGCTGTCCGGTCGCAACCAGTCCACCACCTTCTGTTGCCGTAAGGCCGTCAAACGCTCCAGAATCCGATGCGCTAGGGAAATGGGCAGTGGCATGAGTTCCGGGGTATGGTTGATCGCATAGCCGAACATCATGCCCTGATCACCAGCTCCAATCGGTTTCCCGCGAGAAGCGTCTGGATCGACCCCCATGGCGATATCCGGGCTCTGCCGCCGCAGCGACACCAAGACAGCACAGGTTTCGTAATTAAACCCCATGCTATCGCTGGTGTAGCCCACCTCTCGAATAACATTTCGCACAACATCGGAATAATTCACGGCCGCCTGCGTGGTGATCTCGCCTGCCACCATGGCAAGTCCCGTGGCCACGAGCGTTTCACAGGCAACGCGACTTTTTGGATCCTCCGCTATCAGCGCGTCGAGAATACCATCGGAAATCTGGTCCGCCAATTTGTCGGGGTGCCCCATGCTCACAGACTCACTGGTGAACAAATACCGGCCTTTAACCACAGGACTGACCTCCTCTCAAGCAAAATCCAGCAATAGCCATGAGACCACCGAACACTGGCCGTATCCCATGCGTCGGGCGTGAAAGCAATCTTCCCGAACGAACTCCCGATTATAGGCCGGGGGATTGGCCAAGAGCAAGAACCACTCCGTCGGGCTCCGGTTTGCACTCATCTTGCCGCCGATTACTCGTCAAACGGAATCCGAGCAACCTGGTCCATCTTCAAAAGGGCATCCCCGGTTCACAACCCGGGAAACTTGCAACGGTCGCGGATGTACCGCGTTTTTATGGGCTCACCAGTGTT
Source organism: Thermogutta sp. (assembly GCF_039793925.1). GTDB lineage: Bacteria > Planctomycetota > Planctomycetia > Pirellulales > Thermoguttaceae > Thermogutta. The sequence goes on from NZ_JBAMME010000090.1 coordinate 26,228, forward strand.
TGAAAGTATTGCCTCAGAAAGTTATCATTTTTCGTGCCGATTCGTTTCGACATACAGCGAGTCAGCATGCAATTCCACAGAACAGGGAGTAACTTCATGGACACCTCAGACGTTCGCCACAACCTGCCGGTCAATCGGCGGAACTTTTTGGGATTCGGGATCGCCCTCGCGGCCGGAACTGCCGCCTCCGGTCCTCGGCCGGTATTTGCTATAATCTCGGCCCTAAGGGCAGCTCAGGGAAAAGCAACCCTCTGGCCTGTTACCTGCCGGGACGCCATGTTACGGCGCTCCGGAGCAGCCCACTGCTGGGAAGCCATGACGCTGTATGGCGTGGATGGCGTCGAGTCGGACATCACTGATGATCTCACTTTGCCAAATCTTTATGGTGACGTTTCTCCCTTCAGTGTGAGTTCACGAGAGGACCGGGACCGGCTTCGTGCTGCCCTGGAGAAGGCTGGCAAGAAAATCACCGCCTTCTGCATGCACAATCGCTTGGACGAACGTCCTGAGTTCGAAGTGGAGTGGTGTTCTCGGGTTGCCGAGGCGGCCTCCGACCTGGGTGTTCCGGCGATCCGTATCGATGTCGTGCCCCGGAAGATCCCGCGCGAAGAGTTTTTGCCTTTCGCCGCGGAAATACTTCGCAAAGTCATCGCAGCCACCGAGAAGACGGGAATTCGCTTCGCCATTGAGAACCACGGGAATACCACCAACAATCCAGAGTTTCTGGACGCTCTTTTCAGCCGGGTTGGCTCGCCGCGGCTGGGTTTGACGCTTGACACAGGGAATTTCTACTGGTTTGGCCACCCGCTCAGCCACCTTTACGAAATCTATGAACACTTCGCACCCCGGGTTTTTCATACTCACTGCAAAAGTATCAATTACCCGGCCGAAGAGCGGGAAAAACAGCGTCCCATGGGCTGGGAATATTCGAAGTACCACTGCCCGATCTATCAGGGAGACATCGACTTCGGCAGGGTTCTGGCCATCCTTAAGAAAGCCAACTACAGCAACGACCTGTGTATCGAGAATGAAATGCTGGGACGACTTTCGGCGGAAGAGGCGGCGAAAACAGTTTCTCAGGAAGTGGCTTTTCTGCGGGAAAAGCAGGCTGAACTAGTTTGACAGTCTGGCCCTTAGCCGTCCTGTTGCCCGCCGCTTGCCACAACCTCCGCGGTGGCTGCAATGGGCATACGCTAACGGAGGGAAAGTTTGTACGCACGGCTGTATGGCCAGCCGGATCATTTTCTTGCCCTTCCTGGAAGTCCAGATCCTTTCGGCCGTTTTTGCGAAGATCAAGGATACGCCACCGGTGCGGTCCTTACATTCAGAAAAACCCTCATATTCGCTAAAGTTTTTACAGTCTTACAACGATGCCAAGAAAGGATTCATTGGGGGCGTATTATGGACTCGTTCTCCATTTGAATAAACTATTGATATCCGTCCCCGCATTGAAATGCCAGAAACCAGCGACAAACTCACAGTCCCGAAAGCGATTTCGCCCCTTGGGAGACCGCCGTTTCAACAGGCCGGCCCCTGTGGGAATCCTGAACCTACAAATCGCAAAACTCTCGGGGAAACCAAATTTCCAGGGAACATCTCGCGAATTGAAGAGGAGCTAGCGCTGGCGGAATTCGAGCTTTCTATACAGGGCCATCTGATTGATTCTGCGCCAGCCTCCCAGCTTCTGCGGATTGACGGTCCCCACGCCCAACCCGATGGGCCAGTCCTGCAAAAGGAAAACCCTTCTTCAGCCTATCTCAAAAAGAACACGGAGGGGACAGATTACCGTTGGACGGTATTTCTTCTTGGACTGGGCAGTGCCGTCTGCGGTGGAACAGTTGTCGGCTGGGGAATGACTCTATCCGAACTGAATCTCGTTTACTGGGGCATTCCGATCTTCGTTCTGGGCATGGGACTCATTACGGCAGGGCTGTTTTTCGTTGCGGCCAGAAGACCAGCCGAGGAGTCGGCGCCTGGCCTACATGACTCTCCTCGGGAAATTGTGGCTGCCAGGTTTGCGGCGGAAAGCAGCGGGGACTGATGTCATTGCCCACTGCAACCCCTATCTCTCAGGTGACCAAGCAAAAAGGTTCCAGACTGCGTGCTAATCACCAGCGATGTGCGTCGTGGTACCCTGGTTTTCCGGAACGCCCTAGCCGCCGCAAACTTGCCCCACAGCCTCGTCCGAGGGGACTGATGTTGCGGGCCTTACAATTCAGTCCACTCCCGGAAACAAGCTCACCAGCGGAGCCACGGAGGATGACGTTCGTGCCTGCCGGAAGAATTCCTTGGCCTCAATCACTCGATCGTCACAGTACAGATGGACGGCCAAGAGGAAGAGGAACTCGGCGTTTGTAGGGCTCTGTTCAATGACCAATGCCAAGTCCGCGCGATGATGCCTCGCATCGAGGTCGCGGCCTCCGTAGAGCATTGCTAGGCGAAATCCGCGCGTCGGCCATTGTTCATCCAGTGACAGCCCCTTTTTCAGGGCATCGAAAGCCATCGGATACTGCCGCGTTGCAATGAGGGCAAAAGCCTGGCGAAAGTACGTGTCTGCCACGTCCGGGGCCGCTTTTTCCGCCTCCCGGTACTGGAAGTATGCTGCCCGAAATTGCCCCTCGCGGAACAACTTATCCCCCAACTCAATGAATCGTTGCGCTAACTGACGTTGCCGACTGTTGGTAACACGAACGGGCAGCAGGGTAGGGGGCCGCTCCAGTTGGTCCCTCCGCGCGGCTTCCTGAGGAGAAGAATCGGAGGTCGCCGGTTTGCCAGGTCGACGTTCATCAAAACCTGTCTCGGCCCATCGCATGTCCCCCGGTCCATTCAGCACTGCCCCGGGCATCGTGGAACGCAGGACTCCTAGGTCCCGTAGGATAGGAGCCGCCGGATCATAATAAAGCACCGGCGGGACCACGAAGACGGGCGGATAAACACTACATGGAAGGCATACAGAATAATACCAAGGAACCGGTGCAATCCATTGGCCACACACAGGCGGACCAACCCAGTAGAAAACGTCACTCTCGCAGCCGTACTGATTGACTCGGTACGATAAAACAAGCTCCGACCGAGCTACTCCACACCTCTCGCAACGCTGCACGCCGATCCCCACGAATGCATGCCTGCTCTGGCACCCGCGATGGATGCGATCGACTTCCAGAGAGGTTCCCGGGAAACGATGGTCCACGCCCGAACGAGTTGCATGCCAATTGTCGGCAGCCTGAAGAGGGACCACCCCGCAAATGAGACCCGCCAGGAATAGACTTAGCCGGATGATTTCAGAACGCGCAGACATGATGTTACCCCTCCTCATTGCGGCGGGCGGCGTCTGCGCGGCGTCATCCTGCGGTGCTATGCCGCCTTGTCATTGCCCGCTTTATTATAAAGGTCCCCAAAACGCCCACCAAGTCAGTGGTTTCGGAGGTCGGACTTCTGAGGGGACGAAAATCAACCAAAATCGGCAGGCTGCGGAAGAGGAGCAGAGGCTACGGTCGTCTCTGGAACAGACAGCAGGTTTACGGGTGGCACTGGCGGCTCCACGCTTTCTGAGTGCGATGGCTGAATTCGTGCCTCGCCCGAAGTCGCTTTCTCCTCCAGGGTTTTCACTCTTTGCAACAGTGCATTAAACTCGTCGGCAAACTCCTGCCAGAAGTCGCCCTGGCGGAAACGGATCGGCTCGACGGGCTCGCCTTTTGCCGCTGCGCGAAGGGAACGCCGAAGACGTACGAGGGGACCGGCGAACCGGTTGCTGACCCGAATCACATCGACAACCACCAAAGGCAGAATCAGCAAAGAAGCCACCAGCGCCGGTCCCAGGTAAACACGGAGCTCCTCGAAGTGCCAGACAAAAGGCCGGGCCGGGCCGGTGAGAATCCGATAACAGATGACCATAAAAGTGACAGTCAGAAGGCACATCACCCAGTATAGACAGACGCGCCCCACGAGCTGTCCCTGAACCTGCGGATCAACGAAAAGCTTTTTGCGGACGTTTTTCATGGTGGCGGGCATGATGGACGGCCTCGACTCGTTATCAGTTCGATCAGTTTCTCCTGGACGCGCTATTTACCCTGGACGGCAACTCTTCGTCTAACGCGCAGCCTGTCTACTTTCTATTAAAACTGTAGTGTGTAAATCCGCGTGCGGTGGTGCTGGGAAGAGAGAGTCGCTTCGGAACACCCCGACTTTAGGGATCATGATCCTCCCCGATTGAGCAGTTATCATCGTTCCAGTCGTTAAAACACCGAGCGCCGTCCATTTTGAGGTCTCTTGGAGTCCCCGCGTCATGTCGCAAAGTTCCTGCGGCTTATAATTTTGAAAATGAGAATGCCCCGTCTCCAGACGGCAGCTCCCTCACTTTTTGCTGACTAAAACATCTTCTTCCGGGAGAGAAGACTTACCCCATGGCAGGTTCGCTGGCAGCAAAACTTCCGATTCCCTCCAGCGTATGGATTGCCCGCTGGAAACCGCTCCTCCAGAAAATTTCTGCCCTGGAACCGGAACTTCAGCAACTCTCGGATTCTGAGATCCGCAAGAAGAGTCTGGCCTTGCGGTATCGGGCAAGGAGTGGGGAGCCGCTTTCCCGGTTGCTGGTGGAAGCGTACGCCCTGGTGAGAGAGGCTGGGCGGCGGAAACTCAACATGCGGCATTTCGACGTCCAGATCCTCGGTGGGATCGCAATGTTTCACCACGCCATCGTGGAGATGCAAACCGGGGAAGGGAAAACCCTCACGGCGACGCTCCCGATGTACCTTTACGCCCTTGCTGGGCGCGGCTGTCACCTGGCCACGGTTAATGATTATTTGGCAAAACGCGACGCCGAATGGATGGGCCCCATTTACGAACTGCTCGGGCTTACCGTCGGCGTGATCCAAACGCAGATGTCCCAGAATGAACGGCGTAAGGCCTACGCTGCCGACGTGACCTACGGGACCGCCAAAGAGTTCGGCTTCGATTTTCTGCGGGACCGTCTTCTTTTACGTCGCATCCGTGAAGGGCAAACAGATGTCATCGGGGCCATGCTTGGTGACAACGGAGCGGAGCTTGGCGAAAAACCAGTCCAGCGCGAACCATTCTTCGCCCTTGTGGACGAAGCCGACAGCATCCTTATTGACGAAGCCCGCACGCCGCTCATCATCAGCGCTTTACCCACAGAAGAAGAGAAACTGGCCGTCGAGTGCTACAAGTGGGCTGCCAAGGTGGCCGACCAGTTCATTGAAGACGTGGACTACGAGTACGATCACGAAAAGAAAACGGTGGAGCTGACCCGGGAAGGGCGGCGGAAAGCGCGGGCACTCCCGAAGCCTGAAATCATGGCGTCGGTGGGAATGTTTCACATCTACGAGTACGTGGAACGGGCTATCAAGGTGGCACGGGATTTCGTGCGCGACCGTGAATATGTGGTGAAAGATGGGGAAATCGTGATCGTCGATGAATTCACCGGCCGTCTTGCCGAGGGTCGGAAATGGCGGGACGGTATTCACCAGGCAGTGGAGGCGAAAGAGGGTGTGGAGGTGACAATCGCTACCGGGCAGGCCGCGCGAATCACTATTCAGGACTTTTTCCTGCGTTACCGTCATCTTGCAGGGATGACGGGAACCGCCCGAGACTCGGCGTGGGAGCTTCGAAAAATCTACAAATGCCCGGTGATCGTGATTCCCACCAATCGCCCCGTGATCCGCAAACGGTTGCCGGATCTTGTCTTTGGGACTCAGGAAGCGAAGTGGCAGGCCGTGGTCGAAGAAATTTGCGAAATGCACGCCCAGGGACGTCCGGTGCTGGTGGGAACTCGTTCCATCGACAAGTCGGAATACCTGTCCCGTTTGCTCACAGAGAGGGGTATCGAGCATCAGGTTCTCAACGCCCATCACATTGAAGAGGAGGCCAAAATCGTGGCTCAGGCGGGGCAGAAAGGGCGAGTGACGGTCTCCACGAACATGGCCGGACGCGGCACCGACATCCGTCTTGGCCCCGGCGTTGCGGAACTCGGTGGTCTCCATGTCATCTGCACGGAGATGCACGATGCAGCCCGCATTGATTGGCAACTCCGCGGTCGCTGCGGCCGGCAGGGAGATCCCGGTACGTTTCGCCAGTTCCTGGCACTCGATGACGAACTGTTGCTCAAAGCCTTCGGCGCCAAGAAGGCAAAAAAGTACGCGGAAATCGGAAAAAGTCGTCCAGGGCTGTTCAACGAATACGCCCCGATTTTTCGCAAAGCCCAGAAAATAATCGAGCGACGACACTTCCGCGAGCGGCGTGCCCTGATGCATTTTGAAAGGGAACGGAAAAAGATGCAGCGTCAAATGGGCCAGGACCCTTACCTGGACACGCCAGGGTGAAAAGCGAGGCCGTGGATGCCTCGAAAACTTCCTGACCTCGCGACTTCCGTTGACATAGAACCTGCCTCTACGGGTGTACCGGCACGGCGATCACATCCACGCTCAGCGACCGATCCTTCCACCCCACACTATGCACAGTCACCTTCGAGGCCGCCGGTGGCCGATCGGACGCAAAAAACTTCGGCCGAATTGCATCGATTGCGGCACTCGCATCCTTGTCTGTAACAAAGTAGGTCGCTTTGACAAGATGCTGCCAGTCGCTTCCCTGCGCAGTGAGAATGTCGCCTAGCTGTTTAAAGACGTCGGCTGCCTGGACGTCTGCGGCCCCTGTTTCCTGGGAAACAAGACCAGGAAGGAAAATGAGACGATCTGTCTGCACAAAAACGACGCGAGTGAACGTGGGGGAGGGCTTCACGCCAGGAGGATTGTAAAACCGCAGCGGGGCCGTCCCCTCCACCGCTTTTTCGGGAAGCCTTGCCACCATTTCGATCTCTACCGGAGCGGATGCCACCCACTCCGTGTAAACCACAGGCGGAATCGACTTTCCCGAAAAGGCCTTTTCGATCTCTTGAAATACTTGGGCCGCTTTACTTGCCGGCTGAACGAACACCCGTAGCTGAAGAATGTCCCCTTCCGAAATTTGCAGTGCTTGGGCCGTCTCCAATAAACCGCGCAGTGCATTAGCCGCCGCCTGGGGCAGGGGACTTTTATCTGGTTGCCCGCTAAAAAACACGAGTCCTCCCGCCGGAGCGACAATCGCATCGACGCGGTTCAAGCCATCGGGATTTTCGGATTGCCAGCGATTGACCGCATTGACGTCTCCCCCGGGCACAGCGACCGCATCCAGACCAATTTTGACGCCTTTCGCAGGTAACGGAGTCACGACATACGTCACTGCCGGCTCCAATCCCGGGCGGAATACTTTCTCAAGAAATTGAAAAGTAGCTGCCAGCGTTTCCTCATTCGAGGCTGCGACGTTGAGCCGAACGATCCGATCGGCGTTACAGTGGGCTTTGGTTAAAATACCCGTTAATTGCTGCCAGGCGCCCGCAATTTGAGATCGGTCATCTCCATCGACCGGGCCAAAAACTTGCCGCGTCAGTACCAGGGGACACCCCTGAATGCGGGTCACCGACCATGCGGGTCCTGTTTCCGAGATGCGGACATGTTCGAGGATACGGTTTTCCGAGACCAGACCACCCTGCGCCGCGCTTGCTTCGGGTGCGAGCGTTTCCGACCTCGTCGTCTTTGTTTCCCCGCCTTCTTTTCCAGGGGGTGCAGAACGCGGACAGCCTGCCAGGACTGCAATTCCCCCCAGAAAGGCCACGCACGCGAGCGGTTGTATCGCTTTGGTTAACTGCCTCATGGAGTATCACCCGGAATATTCAGAATATACTGCTGTTCTGTTTAGAGTTCAAAAATTTGTTCTGAAGTCAGCCGACACCACTTTTCAAATCTGTTCCGGAATTTCATAGCCCTTTCGTTTGGGACAGTCGAGATACTGGTTTGCTTCGTCGTCTCCCGGAAAGATTTCTTTTTCCGGATCCCACTTCAGACGACGACCAAGCCATCTTGCAATATTCCCCAGATGGCAGAGAGTGGCAATTCGATGTGCCACTTCCACATTGGCGATTGGGTCCTTACGCGTTTTAACGCATTCGAAGAAATTCTCCATATGATTGTCGCTTTCATAGACGCGAACGGCATTTGACGGAAGAGGATCTTTATCTAGGTCTGGTGGGTCACACTCGTATCCGCCCCGGAAGATAGTGATTTTTCCCTTATCACCGATGAACGTTCCCCCTCCGCCCAGGCGCTCGTCTGTACTTTCCAGCTTCAAAATGACATCATTTGGGAACCGATAGTGAATAATGCTCTGACTCATCAAAGTGTCGCCCCGCTTGCGATCTTCAGGCTTTGTGTAAACAAGTTTTTCCAGTTTTTGGGGCGGTTCAACCCAAATTTCCACGGGCCCAGAGTGATCCATTCCCAGTCCCCACAAGACCATACTCAAGCCGTGGCATCCCCAGTTCACCAATTCGCCGCCGGAATACGGCCGGAGAGACATCCAGCCCGGCCCCACCGCTGCTTTTTCCGCCGGCTCGGCGGGATAATTTTCCCGATTATAGGGAATTCGTGAGAGATAGATATTGATATTGAATGGGATAACCTCGTTTTGGCCGCACCAGTGGTCCCAATCCAGGTCGGGGGGCACATCTTCCGCCGAAAACTGGGCGTCCCACGGACTTGGATAGTTATAACCGATCACCGTGTGAACCTTGCCGATTCGCCCGTTGAGAATAAGCTCCACTGCATGACGTGTTTTGGGATGAGACCGCTGTTGTTCCCCCACCTGGAAGACCCGCTTGTACTTCCGCACCGCCTGAACCATGGCCTGACCTTCACGGATCGTATGGCTCAGCTGTTGCTCGCCATAAATATCTTTTCCAGCCTGGCACGCGTGAATGCAGGGAAGGAAATGGGAGTGTTCGGGTGTGGCATAAAATACCACTTCCACTTCCTTTAATTCCAGCAATTTGCGATAGTCCTGAAATGCAGGACATTTATATTTTTCGGCCCACTGATGAGCCCTTTTCAAATTGACGTCCGCTACCGCGACGATTTTCGCCTCCTTGGGCGGCTTGCCCTGACCACCCTTTCCGATCACAAGCTGGCCATTGCGTCGGCCGCATCCGATGATGCCCACACCAATCCGTTCATTTGCCCCCTGTGCCGAGCTTGGGATAACTTCTGGAACGGAAACTTCACTCTTCTTGGGACATCCTCCCACAATCCCCAGGACAAAGCCCGATCCAACGACCAGGGTGGACTTTTTAAGCAGTTGGCGACGGGAAAGTTTCGACATAATAACTCCTTTTGTCAACCTCTTACCTTCTAGAGTAAATCTTTGAGAATAAGCGCTGCGTGAGTTATCATCTCCACCCGGTTATGCCTAACTCATCGCCAGATACACTTTACGGATGGCCTTCACAATGTCTTTCAAGTCGTCTTCCGTAAAATTCGGGTCCATGATCACGCCACCGAAGCGATTGATAATGTCAATCGTTTTGGGGCAGCACTCAGCACCGTAACGGAGCTCGCCCGCCCGCTTGGTCCTGAAAGACGGCCATTCCCGATGTACGGTGGACTTCGCTTCGATACGACGGTCGATCGGGAGGATGACAGAACCCGCGGGCCCCACCGCCGCGATTCCTTCCGCCCGCAATGCCCGGAGGAATCGGTCACGATTCTGGCGATTGCCCAGGTCGAGATAGACAGCGTAGCCAATATCTCCGTCAATGTCTGGGGATTTGCGGAGCTTGATACCGGGCAGGTCGGCAATTCCTTCCCGGACAAAGCGGGCATTCTCTCTCAACCGAGAACAGATGGTTTCCAGTTTTTCCAGTTGCGCTTTGAGCACCGCCCCTGTGAACTCACTCATTCGAAAGTTACACGATGCGTACGGGGCCACGATTCCCCCCTTGAGCATTTCTTGGTAGGGCGATCGAAGGGATCCCACATCGTGAAAGCGGAGTGATCGCTCGAAGAGCACAACGTCGTTGGTGACCACGGCTCCCCCTTCGCCGGAAGTGATCGTTTTGCTCAATTGGAAGCTATTGATCCCGATGTCACCCAGAGACCCGACATAGCGGCCTTTGTACTTACCGCCAACACATTGTGCAAAATCCTCCAACACGCGCAGGCCATACTTTTTCGCGATATCCAAAATCGGTTCAAGATCTGCTGGGGTTCCCTGCAAGTGACAGACAATGATCGCTTTCGTCTGGGGCGTGATCTTGGATTCAATATCTGTGGGATCAATATTGAAGGACTCGTCCACTTCAGCGAACACCGGTAGTCCCCCGGCAAGAACGATCGCGTCATAATCGGCATACCAAGTCCAGGCCGGGAGGATCACTTCATCGCCGGGTCCTACTTCCAGGGCTGCCATGGCCGTTACCAACGCCGTGGTACCCGAGGTCACGCCGAGGGCGTACTTCACTCCCAGGTGCGCTGCATACGCTTTCTCGAACTGGAGGACTTTCGAGTTTTCATGCCACCAGCGGAACGGTTGCCGGGACTCCAAAACCTCAATCAGTTCTTGCTTTTCGCGATCATCGTAGAACTGAGGGCCATAAGGCCTGGCGGACAGCAGCGATTTTCTGACAGGTTCTCCGCCTTCAATCGCCAGCCGCTCGGCAGAAGATTCGATGGCCTTCCCCCGCGTCAGCCGAGAACTCATGGCTGCGCCGCCGAGAATGCCGAGGGTCACCAAAAAGTTCCGCCGATTCGTCTCCTGAAAAAACATGGCAACTCCTCCGTCCATCAACGAGTACCAACAGCCAGTTGGTGAGAAAATGTGGAGCTCTTGTCCCCCCGGCAATTGCCAGTCCTATCGATTTGACCACACATTAGTTTTAAATAGCATAATACTTTGCCACCTTGCGGATCGCTGCGCCTATCTGGCGAATGTACTCCTCTTCCATGAACTCTGTCACAGGCAAACGAATGCAGGTCGCCAAAATGGCCTCCGCCTCGGGGCAGTGGTGCTGAGTGTAGTCCATCTTTGTTAGCCCCATTTCTTTAACAGGCCATCGTCCGGCAAAAAACGCATGTTTCTGGAAAACCGGCTCTCCATACAACGGTTTCCCGATATAACCACCAATTGCAGGGACACCTTCCGCTTGCAGGGCGCGAACAAACTGCGATCGATTACACCGTAACTCATTCGGTTTTAGTCGGAACATGTAATACCAATAGACGGCCCTATCTTCCGGGTGGACCTGATGCGGCAAAATGCCCGGACAATCGCTGATAATGTCTGTGAGGAGGTTGCCCAGGCGTGATCTTTTCTCTGCGATTCCTTCCAGACGGGTAAGCTGTGCAGCAGCGACAGCCGCCTGTGGTTCACTCATCCGGTAATTCGTGGCGAACACCTCCAGCCCCAAGCCGCGAGTTCGATCGTATCCCTTATCGCCAAAACGCTGAATATCCGGTCCGAACTGCTCGCTGTTTGTCCCTACCACACCACCATCCCCGCACGTGACGTGCTTGCTGTTTTGCAGAGAAAAGCAGGCAAAATCCCCAATCGTTCCGATGGGCTTGCCCCGATATTTGGCTCCCCAAGCCTGGCAGCAATCCTCAATGAGCACCAAATTGTGGCGGTCGGCAATTTGGCGAAGCGCCTCCATATCGCAGGGATTTCCCATCAGATGCACAGCGATTATTGCCCGGGTCCGCGGCGTGATTCGCTTTTCCACGTCCGCCGGATCCAGGTTGAAGGTTGCCGGGCCGAGGTCCGCAAATACGGGCACAGCTTGCTGATAGATGACGCCGATGACCGTCCCAATATCGGTAACCGGCGACGTGATGACCTCATCACCCAAGCCGATGCCCGCCGACGCAACTGCGATGTGCAAAGCTGCTGTCCCCGAGGAGCACGTCTGCACATACTTCACCGGGCATACTTCCTGGAACCGCTTTTTGAGGAGTGCGGTCTGGGGCCCGCCCCAGTAAAACAACGTGGTTTGATCGATCATTTCCTGCAGCTGGCGGAGTTCGGGTTCCCCCCAGCGCTTGCCGCTTCCAGCCCCGACGGTCACAGAACGGGGACCACCCTGGATGGCCAGTGTGACGTTCTCTTCAGCATTTGCCGAGCGAAGAACCCTGCTAGTCAAAAACATGCCCAAGGCGACCGCCGAGGAACCCTGGCGAACAAAATCACGGCGGTTCAAGCGGTATTTGGCGCGGTGGTGAGACATTCCTCACTCCTTCGGCATTACGAACTGGCAATTTCACGCCCCAGGACCAGAAAGCTTCGGTGCGTGAGGATAGCTTTCCGGAATCGCGCAACTCAATGTAAGACGCCCCATTTGCCCTGTCAACAGTCCCGCACGAAATTTTTTCGCCCCGTGGGGAGCCCATCTTCGGGCCAACTTCGACGCATGCCAGTTACCGAGAGCCCCAATCCAGCCCCAAGTCCAGCCAAACGGCTTTGTGTGTCAGCGCGCCGACACTGATCCTTTCTACGCCTGTCTCGGCCACCATTCGGACATTGGACAGATCGATACCCCCCGAGGCTTCCAGCTCCACTTCCGGCGCCAAATTGTTGCGAATGGCAACAGCCTCACAAAGCATGGCCAGACTCATATTATCGAGGAGCACGATGTCTGGCCGTTCGGGGAGCACCGCCTCAAGCTGCTCCAGGTCATCCACCTCAATCTCGAGAATGACACGGTGAGCCAATCGAGAGCCGAACTCCCGGGCCAGCGCCACGGCGCGTTTCGCCGCCAGCAGGCGATTTCCCCGAACTGATTCTGTCAGCCACGCCAGATGATTATCCTTTATCAGCATTGCGGCATTGAGTCCTGAACGATGATTATGCCCCCCACCGCACCGGACTGCATATTTCTCAAGTAATCGCCATCCGGGCGTGGTCTTCCTCGTGTCGTAAATCTTGGCTTGGGTGTGACTCACTGCTTGCACATACTGCCGTGTGAGAGTGGCGATTCCCGACAATTTTCCCAGAAAATTCAGGACGATTCTTTCCACAGCGAGGATCGCACGCACGGGACCGGATATTCTGCCGACGACGTTGCCTTTCGTTATGGCAGCGCCCTCCTGGAGGAGCGGCTGCCAACTCAACGGCCACCCTAACTCCTCAAACACGATGGGAACCACTGGAAGGCCAGCCAAAACGCCGTCGCTTCGGCTGACAATTTGGGCTTCTCCTCGAGCATCGGCAGCAACGATTCCCAGTGTGGTGATGTCGCCTTCACTTCCCAGATCTTCATCAATCGCCATCCGCACAAGCTGACGACAGCTCGTCTCTAAATCTGGTCCCCAGTTGATCTGCAGGAAATCTTCCATGGCAAAATCCACCTCTTACCGGAATCTGCAAACGCAATTCGCCGGGCAAACGCCAACTGAGCGTGGTGATAATGGTGGCAGGCTTGATTTGGCCCACGTTCTATCCACGTATCACACGCTGTTTCAACATCTGAAGGGCTGCCAAACTGAGGATTCCGTAGAAAGTGTATTCCACATCACATTGATCATCCCTGTGGTGCCCGAAGAATCCCCCCGACGCGTTCGCCAAAGAAAGGCAATAGTTTTCCGTCTGATTCAAGTTAAAGGAAAGATCCTTCTCCTTTAAATAACTCATGCTGATAAGGGCGGAACAAGTGCTAAGAAGATCGCTTTCGCCCACATGTGCTGACGCGGCAAATCCGCCATCCGGCTTTTGGACAGAGGCGAAAAATTGATGAACACCGTCCAGATCGATAGCCTGCAATCGTCCTAATTGTGCCAGAGCGGTCACCGCCGCGGCCGTGGGATTGGTGCCCGAGTGGCGTAACATCGGCAACTCTACGAACCCCCCATCCGACCGCTGACGTTTCGCAAAGAACCGGGACAATGTGTCCTGATCGGGGAGAGGAAGCTCCAGCAGATGCGCTGCCATGATGGCGAGAAATGTGTGATACGTGCTTCCTGCCGCACTGTGAGGCGCCTTGGCAAAACCTCCATCTTCGCGCTGTAACGACTTCAGAAGCGATCGACCGACCTCTGCGAGTCTGGTCCCGAGGTCGGACAGATCCTGATCTGCGAAGATCGTGGCCAGCGCACAGAGTGTCACGGCAGAATCGAGGTCGACGAGAGTCTTTATCGATGCGTCGTCACCAAGTTGGCTTTTCAAGTAAGTGGCCAGTCGCTGCCACTGTGAGGCGTGGGAACACCCAATCAACGCAAGAAGTCGAGCGGCAAATGCAGAATAATATAGACTTGAACCGCCATTACGGCCTGGAAACCCACCGTCGTCTTGCTGCTGTTGGCCGAGCCAATCCCGATGAACAACGAGAAAAGGAGACGGCAGCCTTTGGATGGCGGTCAGAATCCCCAATGGAATCCCTGGCAAGTGGAAGAACATTGCTCACTCGTAGCGCGAAGGTTCACTCTCTCCAAAAAGCCGATGGCATCCGCAACTAAGTGTTTATGAGACATTCACACCCGGCCCGTTCTGAGGACGGCCTCCGTGAGGTACACCAGAAATTGGCGAACCTCGTCATGGGGGATCGCACTCGCCAAGGCCACAGCCCTCTCTCTTTCTTTCCGAAATATTTTTTCGGCTGCTGCGAAAACCCCGCGACGCTCAAATTCCGCGCGAACTCCGTAAATTCTTTCCAGCATCGCATCCTGACTTGCGTCAGGGGGGAACGCTATCATGTCGGCGAATTGTGCTCCCCAAAAGTGCCAGCCAAGTGCCCAAAATAATGTCGGCCGCCGGGAAAGCAAATCCGTGCCCAGCAATCTTTTGTTGTCTTCCTGCACTTCCCAATCGCTGAGGTCGTTCTGGATTTGAAACGCGATACCAAATGCATGCGCAAATTTGCGAACTTGCCAAACCCACTCCGGCAACGGACCGGCCAGTCGGAGACCAGCCAGAATAGAGACTTCGAACGCCGGCCCTGTCTTCATTGCGTAAATGCGGAGAATCTGAGGGACGCGAACCGGCTCCGATGGGTTGCGAGCCAGCCAGAGCTCTGCGCCCTGTCCAGAACAGAGCTCGACGTGGGCCTGAGAAAACACTCGCACCAGGTCAGCGACGAGCCCTCCTGGCGTCTCACCTGCCGGCGTGTCAATCGATGCAATGGCCGAGTAGCCCAGGCCAATCAGGTAATCGCCCACATTCAACGCAATGGGTATTCCCCAGCGCTCGTGAAGCGTCGTCCGCCCGTAGCGGTAGCGGTCGCCGTCCTCAATGTCATCGTGGATTAAAGAAGCCTTGTGAAAAACCTCTACCGCCAGGGCCACACGCCGCACGTAGTCCGGGACCTCGATTGGGGTATCGCCCAATAGCTTTGCGAGTTTCCCGCCCCCGACAGCATCGTATACTCCCAGGGTGATAAACGGACGATAGTACTTGCCCCCCTCTTTGAGATAGCTGTAGCCAATGTCCTCAGTAATCGCCAGAGGATCTTCAGCCCCGTTTCCCTGGATAGCCGCTGCCACCTGCCGCGGCAAAATGTCCTCCGCATTGTCCCGAACGATCCGCACGGCGAGTCGCATCAGGGGTAGATACGACCGGCCAACCAGTGTCTGCGGAACGTAGGGCGTTTCAATCATTTCGACAATCCAATCCTCGTCGGTGGCCGTATTCTGACAACGATCGACCAGCAACGGGACGGCCATGCACGGGATTCCCGCCATCAGAATGCGTTCCAGAGAACGCTCCAGGGAATTCAAGCACGCCACTCCCAAGAGGGCATCCGCTTCACCACTGAGGATCAGCCGCATCACAACAGGTGAGCCCTCAGCAATGAGGACTCGGTAACCTTTTGCCCGAGCCATTTCCCCAAGCCAGCCCAAACTGCATCCCCCGCAACCGAGACACGCCAGACCTCCTCTGGAATAAGAAGCCGCGCACAGGCTGGCGTTGCGCATGCAATGTGGTAGCAGCAAAAGACGTCTTTCATAGGGGACGTTCATCACCTGCGGTTGCCAAAAAGCCGAGCCGAGGACCACCATGGTCCATCCCAGATAGGCTCGTGGCAATCCGAGTCGATGCAGAAGGGCCTCGGCCGCTCTTTCAAGTCGGGAACGCGTCAGTGGCACTGAATGATCGAAGGTGCCGGCATCTTTGATCGCTTCTCGGCGGATCAGTTCCCGTACCCCTCTGTCGACCGGGACAAGCTTGATTGTTGAGGAATTTTGGTGAGTTGCCGATTCGATCCGCGCATTTGCCACATCGTCGCGATCTGCCATTCGTGCCTCAGTTCGTCACAAATGCCTGGGAGCGGAGCAAGGATAATCACGTCGTTCTTTGAGGTTTCTGCCCGCTGAACTGCCTAGTTACCGGTTGCTGACTGGCGGTACCGCCCCAGTGCTTCCAGCGTAAAAATCAGGGGATAAAGCTCTTCAAAGTACCAAAGTCTTGCAAAGTACAGACCGATCGGGGTGGCTTGGGTCACCTTTCCTTCTTCCGTGGCTTGCACCAACCAGGTCGCTCCCCGCGTCCGTGCCTCCAGTCCGCCGCTATCTGGGGAGGCAGACATCGCAGCAACCGCAAGGGCCGTCTCCTCGACCGACCCAGAATGATCCCGGTAACTCGCCTGGCCTGGTGGGGGCAGACTTTCGGTCCAGAATCCGCGGCCCCAACTTCCATCAGGATTCTGGTTGCCAGCCAACCATCCAATGGCCCGCCTCCAACAATCCGTATTGTGGACGCCCAGTTCTGCAAAAGCAAGTAAGCACTTCGCGGTGCCATAAACTGGACCGGCCTCACCAGGCAGCCACTCGTTTCCGAACCAGAGCGGTAACCAAAAGCCTTCCTCGGTTTGACAATTCACAAGGAATCGCATTCCCTTGTTCAGCGCCTGGACCATCCGTTTCCTGAAGACAGCTCGCCTCTTCCAAATACGTTCAATCAAACGGCAGAGTGCCGGTGAAAAGCGATCCGAAAAATCCAGGTGCGGCGGCTCCTGCTCCTGAACGTCCAGGTGTTCCAACACCCTACTCCAACCGTGTAGTGCCCGAATAGCATGGGCTGTCAGATCAACGGCGCTCCGATCAAAAGGAAAACGCCCCCAACCGCGACAGAAGGTCGGCCAGCCCCCGTCCCGATTCTGCAAGTCCATCAGCCACTGCAGCCCGATGAGAACGTGCGGCCACAGGCGGGCCTTCTGGTCAACCGTGATTTCCGGCCAAAAATTACGCAGCGCCAGCAGGGCTCCGGCGGTATCGTCGGCGTCCGGCACCGCGCCTGTCTGATCCGTCCAGCCCCAACCTCCCGGTGCCGCCCCAGTGAATGGATGTGTATCCAGCCATTGGCACTGCGCAAGCCAGTCCAGAGACACCAAGGAGAGAAAGGGAACATCCGACGACGTTCCTCCCAGCCCAGCGGCATGTGCCGCGTTCATCGTGAGTGTGGTCAACCACGTTGCAAGGTCAACATCGACGGGCCAACTCCCGTCTTCCCGCTGATTCCGAAGTAAAAAATCCAGCGCCCTGGCTACAATCGGATGACTCGTGAGGCCTGCTGTGGCTAGACACATCAGCACAAATGACGTGAGAGGGATCGCCTCGAGATAGCCCCCGCTGCTTGGCTGCATTTTTGAGGCGACCCGGAGACAACGCGACTGAACCGCATCACGAATCAACCGAACCGGCGGGAACGAACTTGGATTCTTTTTGTGGCGCGCCAGGCCTACGGCAACCAAGGCGGGAATTGCGTAACTGACAACCGGCATCCTGAGAAATCGGTAGAACGCCTGGGGAAACACTGCCAGTTCAAAGGGAAGTTGAGGGACGCTTTTCCAGGGAAAAATCCCGGCAATCGCACAGTTGGTTAGGATCGGAGCCACAAACGTCTGGTCGGCCCCATAGCGGTTTCTCAGTCCCCGGAGTTCTCCCTGGGATTTGAGATACGCTTCGGCCTCCGCCAGAATGTACCTACAGTCGTCTAATCGACCAGCCAGGTGGATGGCGGCTACGGCGAGATAGGTTGTCGCAACATTGGATCGGGAACGCTCCGTATCCCCCCAACCCCCGTCGTTTTGGTGGGTTTTCTTAAGATATTCAACGCCCAATGAAATCCCCCTGTTTAAACTGGCCGCGTCCACAGGTGGAACGCTAACTTCCGTCGCGTTTTGCCTGTAAATTGCCAAAGCGGAGATAGCCGTCGCGGTAGCCAGCGGGGAAGAACACAGATGCCCGCGCCAGAAACCCTCAGGTAACCGCCTGGCGTGCAAAAGATCCCAGACAGTCTGAATCGCTCGTTCGATCCGAGCCACTGTCAACGCTTCACTCATCGCCATCCCAAATTCCCACAGTTACTTGCGGGCATGCAGGTCTTGTCTCTGCGGCCGATTCGAGGACCGCCACGAAACATCCGCTGGGCCCCAAGGAAACAAACCGGGTTTTTACCTCGCACCATTCCGTACACGCCGATTGAGCGTATTATAATCGGCAGAGATGAGACATCTGCCGGTGGACAGGCGTGTCGTGATGCCATCCCATTCCGCTGAATAAAAGGAAGCGGGTCTATGATAGTTCCGCGTTTGTTATTTCGGGCAGTGACGAGAGTTTCTCCCCGCAATCTTTACAACGCGTGGCGATTGTGGTTCGTGCCCGGTTTTGCGGCGCTGCGGAAGTTTCGCGAAAGGCAGGCCGAAGGGGAATTCTTCCCGCCTTTTTTCTTTATCGCGCTGACCGATGCGTGTAATCTCCAATGTCGGGGATGCTGGATCACCAGCCAGGGTAAACCTCGGCAGTTGACATTGAATGACGTCACCTCGTTTATCAACTCAGCCAAAACTCAGGGAAACCGGTTCTTCATTTTGCTGGGGGGAGAACCGTTTCTTTATAAGGATCTTGTCACAATCTTGGAAACCAACCTGGATTGCTATTTTCAGATTATCACCAACGGCATGCTCATTTCGAATGAGAGCGTCCGAAAGATCGCTCGTGTGGGAAACGCAACGTTGCTGATCAGTGTTGACGGTTTTCAGTCGGCCAACGATTTTCGTCGGGGAGAGGGGGTGTTCGGTCAAGTTGTCCACGCGATGAAGCTGCTCAGAAAGCATCGGATTCTGTTTGGGATTGCCACAACGTTGACCTCGACTAATTGGGAAGAGGTGTTAAGCCGCGACTTCATTCGTTGGGCGGATTCGCAGGGGGCCATCTATTTGTGGTACTACATCTACCGCCCCGTCGGACCGTCGCCTACTCCAGAGCTGGCCCTAAGCCGCGAGCAAATCGCTGCAGTCCGCCAGCGTCTCCTCGCATTGCGAAGAGAGAGTCCGATCATCCTGATCGACACCTATTGGGATGCCGCAGGACGTGCTTTTTGTCCCGCCGCGGCAGGGCTGGGCTACCATATTGGCCCGGCCGGGGATATCGAGTTGTGCCCGCCCCTTTCCTTCGCTACGGCAACTATCGGCGACAACAGTGGCGATCTTTTGCAAACGATTCGAGAGAACAGTCTCCTCAGAGATTTCCGCGCGTTTGTCCACGCCCGCACTCGTGGCTGCGTCATTCTTGAGCACCCTCAAGACCTGATCCAATTCCTAAGAGAACACGAGGCCCGGGATACAAGCGGCCGGGATGCATACCATGAACTCAGCCAGCTTCAACCGCGCCCCAGTCATCATCTGCCCGAGGCCGAGCTCCCTGAAGATACCTGGCTGTATCGCTGGCTCAAAAAAAACCTCTTCTTCGGCCTGGCAGCCTACGGCTGAACCCTCGGGTAGGCGCCAATAATCGTTATAATGGCACGAAAGTATCCTGTTTGTACCGTATCCGGCAGCTGGGCTGACACCTGTTTTCGAGAATAATCCACCCGGAGCTTGTGTCGATAGCCATAATCATCGAGAGGGGGAAACATCCATGATCATTTACGTCGTTCGACATGCCTGGGCGGAAAAACCTGACAGCTCGCGATGGCCCGATGACAGTCAGCGGCCCCTCACCGAAGAAGGAAGGCGTCGTTTTCGACGCTTTGCCAGACGACTCGTGAAACGGGGCCTCAAAATGGGCTTGATCGGTACCAGCCCCTACCTGCGCTGTGTGGAAACGGCGGAAATTCTCATGTCCGCCACCAGGGAAACCGTGTGCGTTGAGGCGGTCCCGGCCCTGGCTCCGCAGGGTAGTTTCGACGAATTGATGGAGTGGTTGGGAAAGCACTCTTCCGATGCGAAGCAGAATATCGCCCTGGTCGGCCATGCTCCCGATGTAGGCGACCTGATCAGTCGTCTTGTGGGCGGCGGAACGTTCGACTGCGCCAAGGGTTCCGTGGCAGCGATTGAGTTCAAAGAGCAACCCAAGCCGGGGGAAGGACACCTGCTTTTCCTCGTCACAGCGGGCCTGCTCAAATGTTGACGCGGACGTTCATCGGACTGGGAAAGCCGAAAAGCGTCGGCCTTTTCGCATAACCTGTGCCAGGGGATAATGATCTGCAAAGGCCGCAGGTGTGACGGGCCATGTCTTGAACAGTTAAGACCACGGAGAACGCCGCGGATGATTGCTACCTTCGAATATATCGAGCAAATCATCAACACGTGTAAGAAGGCGGCGCAGGCCAATCTGGAGACGCCTAGCCGTCAAGGCAACCTCATCGTGCTCTCCTCGCAAGATGGTACCGACGTGATGATTACCGGCGATTTGCACGGGCATCGACGTAATTTCAATCTCATCAGGCGAATCGCCGCTCTGGACAAGAATCCGAGCCGACACCTCGTCATCCAGGAAGTGTGCCACGGGGGCCTGACGTATCCCGATGGCGGCTGCATGTCTCACACTGTTCTGGAAGACGTGGCGAAATTGAAAACCCAGTATCCGGATCGGGTTCATTTCATCCTCGGCAATCACGAGCTTGCCGAAATGACCGATTACCCCATCCAGAAGAACAAACAGATGCTCAATTTTTTGTTCAGGTTGGGTATTCAGCACGTGTATGGTCCCGCTGCCGATCGGGTCCGTCAAGCTTACATTGAATTTATCCAGACGTGTCCCCTGGGGGTCGTTATTCCGGGAGGTGTTGTCGTGACTCACAGCCTCCCTGAAAACGTGGACAAGCAAGGATTCGACGTGAGCGTTTTCCATCGCCCCCTGGACATTCTGGAG
>NZ_JBAMME010000090.1:47194-61210 GCF_039793925.1 Thermogutta sp.
GTTTCTCGAGCATCGCAGCGTCTTCCGTCTGGTGTGGGGACGCGACTATCGCGAGGAGAATGCAGCCGCCTTTGCGCGACTCCTTCAGGCCAACGTGCTGATTCACGGTCACGAACCCTGTCCGGAGGGATACGCCGCTCCCAACAACGTCCAGATCATACTCGACTGTTCGGCTGAGAAAGCCGGATACGTCATTCTGCCACTCGACCACCAGGAACCGTGGACCCATCAAGAAGTGCTGGCCCGCGTGAAACTTTTAGCATAACCGGAAAGACTTGTGGCAGCGCCGCGGTGGCTAGTCGTCTTTGCATCCTGTGTCGATTTTCCCGGTGGGATCATATTTAGCGAGTGCCATGATCCACTTTTGTTAAGTTTTCTTTAGTTTCGCTCTTCGGTCTTTACGATTCCCGCGATTCGCCTAAAATTGAACCGGTTTGATGCCGGAACCATCTGGCAAATGGAGAAAACGCATTTTGACCACGCTGCCACTTTATGCTTGGGAGGTTTCACGCCATGGTTTCCATCTCACGTCGTGATCTGTTGCGAGGACTGGGTGCCGCTTTCGGAGCTCTGTTCGCCGGCAGGGCTGGCAGCACAACGGCATCTGCGCAAGAGGCCTCAAGCCCGGGGACGTTTCGTTTTGTCCATCTGACCGACATTCACGTCCAGCCCGAATTGAAAGCTGCCGAGGGCATGGCGGCGTGTTTACGGCATGTGGCGCAACTGGATCCGGCCCCTGACTTTATCCTCACCGGAGGCGATCTGGTAATGGATGCCCTGGAACAAGACGTGCAGCGGACCACCCTCCTTTTCGAGCTGTTCACGCAGGTTCTGCGAGACAACACAAGCCTGCCGGTCCACCACTGTCTCGGCAATCACGACGTGTTTGGGTGGGGTAAAAAGCATGGGGTGACAGCAGAAACGCCCCGGTACGGAAAAAAGATGTTCTGCGAGGTTTTCGGCTACGAGAAAACCTATTACACATTCGACCACAAAGGCTGGCGATTCTTCGTACTGGATAGCGTCCAACCGTCAGATAAACTGCTCTACGAAGGAGGTCTTGACCCCGAACAATGGGAGTGGCTGGAGGAGCAGCTTCAGAAAAAACCAGCCAACATGCCCGGCGTTATCGTGAGCCATATTCCGTTCGTGACGGTAACCGTCCTGCCGGATGCCGTACAGGACTACCAGTTCCGTATTGGGGCGGCCAGCCTGTGCAAAGGCGCGCAAAAGGTTTCGTTACTGATTTCCCAGCACAATGTACGTTTGGCGCTTTCCGGACATATTCACATGGTCGACGAGGTCGAGTACCGCGGGGTCAAGTACGTGTGTGATGGTGCCGTTTCTGGTCGATGGTGGAAAGGCGCGAACAAGGGGTTTCCTGAAGGGTATGGAGTTTTTGACCTCAGCCCCGATGGCACCGTGAAGTATCAATACGTGACCTACGGGTGGCAAGCCGTTCAAACATGACTCACGCAGTCAGTTAGCGTTTTGTGACCGTACTGAGCCTCAGAGGCCCTTGGCAGGTCATTGCGAGAAGGAAGGGGGTGTGTTCCCAAACCCCGTAGTCAACGCACCATGCCCGTCACTTCACAGAGATCACCACGGCGGAGCACTGCCGTGGTTCAAGCTATGCTGGAATCCGGGACCACCTGTTGACATTCTTTTCCGCGGTTATTGTAATGGGGGGAACTCGGTGTCAGGTGATGGGACTAGGTGGTTTCAGGAACCGCTGGTAAACCCGGGGCCCGCCGAGAACCGCCAGCAGGTAGGCGAGATCTGACTCGCGCCACCAGCCGAGACTTGTCCGGCTCGTCTGCAGTTGTGGGAAGTAAGGTGGAAAGCTGGGAAAATCGGGTAGATTCAGGTTCAGCACAAACAGCGAACCACGCTCGCCGCTGGGCTGTGTGATGTCAAACGCCACCGCCGTTTTCGCCATCACGGTCACTTGCCGCCACGTAATCGTGCTGCCCAGATATAAACGAACTTCCCGACTAAAACGGGCTCCCGCCGGAGGCGGATTTGAGTTAAAGGGCTGGCCGGTGCCGAACTGGTCGAGTGTTTGTTCGAAGATTCGGGCTACTTCATTTGCAATTTCGATGGGCGATGGTGGTCTTGCCCGTCTTCGGTTCTGCCACAGCCATAAGCTGACTCCTCCCAGCAAGCTGGCGCAAACAGCCGAAACGCCGGCGGCGACCCACGCACGGCGTGAAATCCGACGCTTCGGGTGCACACACTCCACAGTATAGAGCGTCTGCCCATCGCACGCCACGTCTGACTCTGAAGTATCCGAGGTTCTAGAATCATCGCTCGCGCTGGCGGACAGGTTAGCGATCTGGGCTGCCAGGCGTGACAAAATACGTTCTTCTAGTCCCGATCGCAGTGGAACGGCGTGCAAAAGGCGTGCGAGATCGATGTCAAACTGTTGCAGTTCCCGCCAAAGGGAGGCCAACTCCGGGCGTGACTCGAGCCGCCTCTGTAATTCCTTCACCAGAGGGTCTTCCGGAGACCCCAGGCGCGGTCGCACACATTCGAGTAGTTCCCGATCGGAGATTTGTTTCGGGTCCCAATCCATCGAGTTTGGCAATGCGTTTGCAGTATTTGTTAGCTACTCTTCTCTTCCCTCACGAGCCATTATCCTGCCGAGTGGCCGCCAATACCTTCTTTCGGAGGGCTTCTTTCGCCCGGGACAATCGACTCATGACGGTCCCAATCGGGATCCCGAGGTGGTCGGCGATTTCCCGATACGATGCTTGCTCAAAATAGAACATCAGCAAAACGACTCGTTGTTCAGCGGAAAGCGACTGGAGTGCGTTCTGAATCAATTCGCCATCGACACCGTCATCATCACTGGACTCCAGAGCCATGATTTCTTCCGCTTGGTCACCCAGCGGGCGGACGATGGTCCCTCCACCCCGGCGATGCCTGACCAGGAACTGATTTCGCACGATGGTGAATAACCACGATCTGGCAAATTCCCGATTTGCGAGCTGGTGGATGTTCTTGACCGCGGCCAGGAACGTTTCCTGCGTGAGGTCCTCGGCGTCCGCCGCCGAGCCCGTGAGTCGGTATGCATACCGATACACGTCCTGCGCGTACCGCTTCACCAGTTGCTCGATCAAAGGCGGCACCGAATCCTCGGCCATGACCATCGTCCTTACACAAGATGCGCCCAATCGCGTTAATATTCCTTGCTCCATTATCCCGTTGGGAGCACCGGAGGAAAACAGCCAGGGCGAAGCGCTGTGTTGTTCTCTGTCGCCACGACGATCGGAACTATGGAATAATCCAAAGACCCGGGGAATAAATCTGGTTCGCCATGCATCCATTCCAATATACGCCTGCCGAATGGTGCTGGGCAGGTCAGGAGGGTTAGGTGTTTTTTAACGAAAGGGTTAACCTCATGAAGCGTCTGGCTGTGTTACTTGTGCTCTTGGGTCTCAGCGGCCTGTTCGTGGGTTGCCAAAGCCAAAAGAAAGAGGCGGCACCCAAACCGGCAGAAAAGCCTGCCGCCACTTCAACGGAACAGACGGGCGGTGCGCAACAGCAGTCCACAGAGCAGCAGGCTCCAGCGGGCAAGCAGGCCCAGGGCAGTGGTGAATCCAGCGGCGCGGCAACTGGCTCGCAGCAGTGACACGCAATTCCGGGCTGCCAAAGAGCTACGGGTGCCGGTAAGCGGGGAGTTGTGAAGTTTCCTCGCAGCGGTGGATCAATTGGCATACCCCTGCAGCCACAGTTCTGCAGGGGTTTTCTTTTTGCCAAAGACAGAGCACGGTGGGGGCCCTCCCTTCACCGCTTTCGACGACGAGATCCCGTGATGTTGATTCCTGGAGAGGGATGAATCGTGTTCCGCCGAGGCCCCCGCCGGCCGCGTCTGACGGCAATCAATCGCACCTCGTCCAGCGGTTTGCCGATCTGCTTCCGCAAGAGTTGAATCCGGTCACGAATGGCTGCCGCCCGCTCGAACTCCAGGGCTTCCGCCGCAGCCATCATCTCGGCTTCAAGTTCGGCAATATATTCCTCGGTTATGTATTCTACTTCATTTGTGCGGCCTACCATTGCATTCGCTCGAGCATGAGCAGCGGCCTCGGCTTCAATGCCCGCCCGGAGATTCTTGCGAACTGTTTCCGGCGTAATTCCGTGGGTTTTGTTATACTCTTCCTGAAGTTGCCGACGCCGCCGTGTTTCCTCCACCGCCCGCTGCATCGACTCGGTAATGCGGTCCGCATAGAGTATGACCTTGGCGTTGACATTTCGGGCGCACCGCCCGATCGTCTGAATGAGTGAGGTTTCGCTGCGGAGGAATCCCTCCTTGTCGGCATCCAGAATCGCAACCAGGGAAACCTCCGGCAGGTCAAGCCCCTCCCGCAAAAGATTAACCCCCACAAGGACGTCAAATTCTCCTTTTCGGAGATCTCGTAAGAGTTCCACTCGCTCAAAGGCGTCGAGCTCACTATGGAGCCATTTGCATCTGATGTTCTGCTTGGTCAGATAGTCTGCCAGATCTTCCGCAAGTCGTTTCGTGAGGGTTGTCACCAGGGTGCGTTCTCCTTTCGCCGCCCGCTCACGCACCTGGGCAATCAGGTGCGGAATCTGATTCTTAGCAGGGACTATCTCCACCTCCGGGTCAAGCAGGCCGGTGGGCCGAATAATCTGTTCCACGACCTCACCACCCGCTTGCTCGATTTCGTACGGCCCGGGCGTCGCGGAGACGAAAATTACCTGGTTGATTTTCTGCTCCCACTCCTCGAATTTGAGGGGTCTGTTGTCGAGCGCACTGGGCAGCCGGAAACCGTGCTCAACCAGGGTTAATTTCCGGCTGTAGTCCCCACCGTACATCCCACGGATTTGCGGAACTGTTACGTGGGATTCGTCCACAAACAGAAGAAAATCGTCTGGGAAAAAGCTAAAGAGCGTTTCTGGTGGACTTCCCGGAGGCCGTCCTGCCAGGTGGCGACTGTAGTTCTCGATTCCAGGACAGTAGCCCACCTCCTGCAACAACTCCAGATCATACCGGGTCCTGGCGCTGAGCCGCTGCGCCTCGAGAAGCTTTCCTTGACTTTTCAATTCGGCAACCCGCTGTTCCAATTCCTCCCGAATGCTCTGGATCGCGGCCTGGATGCGAGACTCTGGAAGAACAAAATGCTTGGCCGGATAGATGAACACCTGATCGTGCTTTTGCAGCACCTGCCCCGTCAGGGGATGGATCGAAGCAATCTGTTCCACTTCATCTCCCCATAATTCAATTCGATAAGCAAACTGCTCATAGCTTGGGAAGACTTCCACGCAATCCCCGCGGACTCGGAACCGCCCTGGCTGAAACTCGAAATCGTTCCGTTCATATTGAATATTGATCAACTTCATGAGGAGTTGGTCTCGATCAATAAACTGGCCGCACTGCACGCTGACCATCATGTTGCGGTAGTCCTCAGGGGATCCCAATCCGTAGATACACGACACACTGGCCACGATGATGACATCCCGGCGCGTCATCAGCGCACTCGTCGCCGCCAATCGGAGGCGATCAATCTCCTCGTTGATGGAGGCATCCTTCTCGATGTAAATGTCCCGCTGAGGGATGTAGGCTTCAGGCTGGTAGTAGTCGTAGTAGCTCACGAAATAATGGACCGCATTGTAGGGGAAAAACTCCTTGAACTCGGCATAAAGCTGCGCAGCGAGAGTCTTATTGTGGGACATGACAAGGGTTGGCCGCTGCGCAAACTGGATCACGTTCGCCATTGTGAATGTTTTGCCCGAACCGGTGACACCCATGAGCACCTGGGCCCGCTTTCCCTTTTGCAAACCTTCGCAAAGGGCAGCGATGGCCTTGGGCTGATCCCCCGCCGGCTTAAAAGGGCTTACCAGTCGAAACATCGTTCGCACCCAACCCGTAGATCAAGTAGGGACTCACGCATCGAGCGGTCAATGGGCGATAGCGTGCTGGTTTTCGTCCTGATCGCGAGACTGACAGTGACCCCCGACAACAAGCAACCCAGACAGCTGACTCCTTTCTCTCATTGTACCGCGGGGCGATAGGGACGGAGGCGTTCGATTGCCCCATTGCAGGGCACCACCTAAAATGGGGTAGATGGAAGCAGATTCCATATTCGAATTTTCCTGAAGCGCTATGGACGACGACATTTATCAGGAACGCATACTCGAACATTACGAATCCCCCTACCACAGAGGGAAATGCCCGGGGTGTACGCATTGCCATGAAGACCGCAATCCCCTGTGTGGCGATGTGGTCCGGATGGAATTGCGAATTGTGAACGGGGGAAAGATCGAGGACATCTATTTCGATGGGGAAGGTTGCTGTATCAGCCAGGCCGCCGCCTCGATGCTCACAGAGCTGTTCGATGGAAAAACTATAGAGGATGTTAAAAACTTCAGCGCAGAAGACATGCTGCGCTATTTTGGTCCGCGGTTGACCCCCAATCGGCAAAAATGCGCGCTGCTGCCATGGCGGGTTCTCCAGGCCGCCATTTATTCTCCCTGTGCCGAGGCGCCCTCGAACGGAAACACGCAAACGCTGCGCACCAACTAGCAATCGTCAGCTCTGGGTACCTATCAATCCCGGTTCGGAATCTAACACCTAATCGTCTTCCAGGACGTGCACTTCCGGGATGGTACTTCTAATTCCCATCCCAGCTTCTCTCTTGGAGACTTAGACGGACGTCGCCTGGGATTGTTTCTGCCCGCGCCGGAAATCTCTTGGCAGGTTAGTCTTCGGTCAGCAGGCCGCTAAAATTAAACGATGTAGCTTTCCAACGGTCTGAAAAACCTTTGCCCAGAAGAGCGGCATCCTGCGCACCGTGGGCTTTGCGAACGCTGAATCTCACGGTAACCGCACTGACTGACGACAACTGTTAAACTAACCACTCTTGGCTAGCTTTTTCATAACATTCCAGATAAGCGAGGTAAAAGATGACAATTTCTGAATCGGCTATTTCCTTCGATCCCTTGATTTACCGGCCGGATTTTCCCATTCTTCAACGAGAAGTCCATCCCGGACGTCCATTGGTCTATTTTGATAACGCGGCGACCACGCAACGACCGCGGCAGGTCATTCAGACCATTGTGGAGATGTATGAAAAGCATTATGCGAATGTCCATCGCGGTATCCACAGGTTGGCCGACGAGACGACCGAACTGTACGAAGAGGCGCGGCGACGGGTCTGTCGGTTCATTAACGGGCGGTCGGAAGAAGAAATCATTTTCACCTCCGGGACCACGGCCTCCATCAACCTGGTCGCGCGGGCATGGGGAGATGCCAATATCGCATCGGGTGATGAGATTCTGGTGACCGAGATGGAACATCATTCCAACCTCGTGCCGTGGTTTCAGCTTGCCGAGCGTCGGGGAGCCACAGTCCGCTACATCCCCATCAACGACCAGGGGGAACTAGTTCTGGATAACCTCCATACCCTCCTGACCGAGCGAACGAAGATCGTCGCGGTCACTCTGGTGTCGAACGTTTTGGGCACCATCAATCCGGTGGAATCTATCATTTCCGCCGCACACTCGGTGGGAGCGAAGGTTCTCGTGGACGGGGCCCAAAGCGTCCCGCACCTTCCGACAGATGTTCAAAAACTGGACGCGGACTTTCTGGCGTTTAGCGGGCACAAGATGCTCGGTCCTTCGGGAATTGGAGTCCTTTATGGAAAGCGTGAAATCCTCGAAGCAATGCCCCCGTTCATGGGCGGAGGCAGCATGATTCGGGAGGTGCGGCTGGATGGCTTTGAGCCCGGTGATCTCCCCTACCGATTCGAAGCGGGAACACCCCCCATCGTCGGCGCGGTTGGGTTAGGAGCCGCGATTGATTATCTACAAAAGATCGGCCTTGAACGGATTGCGGCCCACGAACACCAACTCACCCTCAAGCTGCATGCCATGCTCGCCGAAATGCCGCGGGTTCGCGTGTTCGGACCGACACCCGATAAAAAAGCGGGCATCGCCAGTTTCGTTGTCGATGGTATTCATGCGCACGATGTTGCACAGCTCCTGGATTCCGTAGGTGTTGCCGTTCGGGCTGGCCATCACTGCGCGATGCCGCTTCACAAACGGTTGGGGGTCGTGGCCACGGCACGTGTGAGCTTTTATTTCTACAACACGTTTGAGGAGATTGATCAATTGGCGGAGGGCCTCGAAAGGGCCCAGCGTATCTTCAAAAAGCGGAACTGGACACCAGTGAGCTAAGCTGTCCCTGTGGTCCGCTGGAGTTCCGAGGCAGCAAAAAACGGCAGCTTTCAACCTTCCACCGGTGTGGGCCGCGCTGATCATTGCTCTGCCGCCGCGAAACAAAAAGGCCTGTCCCGAAGATGCTTTCCCGCATCTCATGGGACAGGCCTCTGAGCCCTCGGTATCCACAACGTGGCTGGGGCTCGCATGTCGCACGTGATGACTTCCCTGTCATCAACGGGAAGGGGCACAACCGGCACGTGGCGAACCGAACTCAGTGCTGGTCGGTGGCCAGGAACCAACACTGAAGGCCCCACCCCTCGGCGACAGCTCGGACGGACAAACGTCTTTTTCTCATCACTTGCAACGGCTGATGGTGTACGCATTTACACATAGCCGAGGTGCCCTCCGTCATCCTGCGTTTCCATCATGCGCAAGGGCTTTCCGAGAGTCAAATGGACTATTTGTGCTTGAAGCCAATCGAATGGGCGCCAACCCATCGGAACCGAAAGAATGCTTTCACTCCCGGAAGGGGGAACCATTCCTCGCGGGTTTTGCTGTGAGCTAGCCTCCGAGCCGCGATCGAACGAAATTGGCAGTTCTGACCGCTCCGCCAGTCTCCCGAGGTTCAGCTGACCCCTTCTTGGTGGTATTTAAAGTGCCAGCGTAAGTGTTAGTGTTCGTGCGTACATCTTGGCAGCCAATAGGTAGTAGATCTGAAAGCGGACCACGGATTATGTCGTACCCTTCTGAAAAGTGGGATTAAACAGCCCATAAGTTGCGATAGGCGGACGCCGCCTTCGCCAGCCGAGAAGCCTTCTTCGTTATTTAGACGCGAGCGGGGCACCTGCCGTGATGGCACCCTCGGGAGGGACCTGGCCCGAGCAACGATTCCGAAATAGCGAACCTCCCCAGAACCAGACCGGACCCCGAAGGCCGCCTTTATAATGGGAACAAGCCCACCAGTTAGTGTGGCGATGGGGCTACTTTCCACGGGCGAGGGAGAAAGGGAAAAACAGGAAAAAATTATGCACTTTTTGTGTAGTGGTAGTCCTGCTCCCATCCTACGAGGGATGCCTAAGGCCAGAGGAACGGGTCCGCGTTATCGGCCCCCTTGAAGTCTTTTCAACGTGGCGCAACTTGCGCTGGTACCTAGTCTAAATAGCTCAGCCACAAGCTCTCGTACTGCTCAACGACGCGCGACCAATTGAAGCGTTCCTCCACCTGCCTCTGGTTGCGACGTCCCAAAAGCGCCCCGTATTTGCGATCACGATAATGTTTCAAAATTGCGCGCCGAAACTCGTCCTGATTCCTGTCACGGATGAGTTGATCCTCGCAAAGCGGTCCGAGAACTTCACGCACACCTTCTACTTCCACACACACGACTGGCTTGCCAGCGGCCATGGCTTCTAGAAGGGCATTGGGCATTCCTTCCCATAAAGAACTGAGGAGGAATAGATCGCAAGCTCGAATGATCGCCTGAGCATCGTCCCGAAAGCCCACCAGGCGAACATTCTCTTCTATCCTTTCCCTGGCAATGATCGACAGCAAACGTTCTTCTTGTGGACCTGATCCTACAATAACTAGGCGAAGGTCTCGTATCTTGCGCAAAAGGGGAGCTAATGTCATGAGCAGCCAATCGAAGCCCTTTTGCCGCTCCAGCCGCCCCACAGCGACCATGTAGAATTGGCCAGTCTCGGAAGCAACAGGTTGAACGTCGGCCCCAACGTGTTCGATCGCACAAACCCGTTCTCCGAAGCGTGTCTCGTGCGACACTTGGCGACTGCCGCCCCAGTGCGGCTGGAATAGTTTTCCTAAATCCGCGGGATTCTGACAACGAATCGCGGCAACATCCACAGCGTTGGGAATAACCGTCAGCTTGGACTCGGGGAGCATTCCCACTTCCGCCGAGAACTTGGCCACAGCCTCACTCACGCACACGTATCTGTCGACCCAGGTAGCCGTCAAACGATCGAGCCATAAATGCCAGGGGTGTTCCCGCTCTGCAACCCGAATGCCGCAGATCACCGTGGGAACTCCCGCTACTTTGGCAGCCAATCGCCCCAGGAAGTTCGCATGAAAGAGGAAACTCTGCAGAATCTTTGGCCGAAACGTCCGAAGGTGTCTCACAAGTTTCGCAACCCCCCCAGGCAGACTGAAGAGATTTCTTACCCTCAGGAATGAGACGGGAATCTGGCATCGATCAAGACGGTCGAGGAGGTGCCGACGGTGCGGAACCCCGGAGAGGACCACGACATGCGGATCAAAGACTTGGCGATTAAGCCGACATAGAAGTTCGACCATGAATTTTTCTGCTCCGCCAACCTCCAAATCGGTGATGAGAAATGTTATTCGCAAGGGAGGAGACATTGCTCACTTAAGCTTCAAGGGTCATCCGAGCTATAGGATCTGCTGATTTCGGGACAGGACTTTGTTCCTTTGTACCTCCGTATTATTTAGCCGGCTCTGTCCCGCTACAATGGGAAAGGGTGTTGGATAGGATGATGGTCTGGATCGCTGTTCGATGTTCGCAAATCACAACTGCCTTGCGACGCTTCTTATCGGTCCCACGGGGTCGGGGAAGACACCGCTTGGGGAGTTGATCGCTGCTCGGGGATTGCCGGATGGGCCGTACATCCATTTTGATTTCGGCCATCAACTCCGGTTGATCAAAAGCGGGGACGGTGCGGCACGCGCTCTCACCCGACCCGATCGGCAGACCGTCGCTGAGGTTTTGTCAACCGGGCGACTCCTCAAACCGGAAGAGGGCCACATTGCGACACAAATATTGCGATGGTTCCTTGACAATGTACGTTACCGAACCGCTCCGAAGACTCCGAAGCTTATTCTCAATGGGCTTCCGCGCACCGTAGAGCAGGCTACCCTCCTAGAGGCGATCGTTCGTGTGGAGAGAGTCGTTCTTTTGGAATGTGACTTCCAGATCGTCTGGGAGCGTATTCAGAAAAACACAGGTGGAGACAGAACCGGTCGGCAGGACGACACTCCAGAGCTCGTTCGGTTCAAATTTGAGCAGTACCTGGCGGAAACAAAACCTCTCGTTGATTATTATGCAAACCGCCATGTTCCTGTTTTGAGGACTGAAATTGACGTAACCACCTCCCCCGACCAGCTTTACCACTTCCTGGAGCGAACCCTTGAAGAGGATTCTCATAGACGTGTCACACGCTGGCAAGGCAACACAGCACGATGATGGCCATCTCCCCCCAAATTAAGGAATGGTGTGAGCGGTTGCACGCAGCCGGATTAGTTGTGTCGCGAGAGGCAGTCGAACAGATTTGTAAAGAGTCCTCTCCCCAGAGTTTCCCGGATTTTGTCGGCCGCCTCAAGCAAATCGGGGAGTTAACACACTGGCAGGCTGAGGAGTTGCTGGCTGGACGCAAGCGGTTCCTGATCGGCAAATATCGGCTTCTCCGGGCCCTCGGTCGTGGAGGAATGGGGGAGGTATTCCTCGCCGAGCATGTGACCATGGAACGTCGCGTGGCAATCAAACTGATCGATCCACGACTTCCCCCTCCGGCTCTTGAACGATTCTTCAATGAAGTCAGAATAATCGCGGCATTGGATCACCCGAACATCGTCCATGCGTACAACGTGGATTTGGAGAATGGCCGATATTACCTCGTCATGGAGTACGTGGAAGGTGTTGATCTGGAGCAGCTTGTTGCTACGGAGGGGCCTTTGCCATGGCGCAGGGCGGTGGGCCTGGTTCAGCAGGCGGCCACTGCACTTGGCTATGCTCATGATAAAGGGATCGTTCATTGTGACATCAAGCCTGCCAACCTGATGGTGACGCCACAACACGTGGTCAAGATCCTCGATCTTGGGCTGGCCAGGCTCCGCAACAGCCCTGCAGGGCACTCATCTGAAACGGCAGTCGTGGGAACGATCGACTACATGGCACCGGAGTTGGCCCTGCAACCGGAGTGCGTCGATGGACGCGTGGACATATACTCGTTAGGCTGCGTCCTTTTTTTCCTGCTTGCTGGAAAGCCGCCCTTCCCCGAGGGTAGCCTTTCTGAACGAATTGTGAAGCACCAGACAGCGCCCCCGCCCGACCTGAAAAAACTCCGACCCGACGTGCCCGAGGAATTGAATCTCCTCTATCGGAAATGCCTGGCCAAGCTGCCCGGCGACCGATTTTCGACGGCAGAAGAACTTGCCCGCTCTTTGAAGGTCTGCCTGGACATAGCGTCTCCGGGACTAGTCCGGGCAAAGGCGTTGCCAGTCGCAACACCCATCGAATCTCAAGTAGCATCCGTTCCCACCGTACACATCAACCAGGGTGAAGATCGTGTTGCGACTCAGGTCAGCACCGCGACCACCGTCGACCACACGTCCTCCACCTCAGCGACAACCTCTAAAACTTTACCTATTTTTTCCGTGTTTTCAAACAGCAACCTTTTGCCGATCGCGGGCCTCCTGGTTGTGACTCTAGCCGCCGGTGGTTTGCTCGTTTGGATAAGTTCTCACATCGGTGGAGCTCGCACATCGGAAGGTTTTCAGGAGCCTCCACAAGCCGTCAGTGCGCCAACACAGTCAGAGCATAGCGTCCCACCCAAGGGCCGCCCTGAAGATGACCCCGAAGAGTTCCGGCGACGGATTGAAGAGTGGATGAGAACCCAGGCGGTGAAGCAAACTGAATCCGGCGTACGTTCCCCGAAAGATAAGACCGGTCAAGACCGGCAGAAATAGGGAAAAATTCTCACCGGGGTCCGCGCACTGAGGCCGCCTCCCTCTTGCTTTGCCATTGACCAAGAAGCCGTCCTTTTGGATCTGCGTCTCTGCGGACCGGCTTCGGGGGTGATGCCGAAACACTTTCCCCACGGCCTGGAAAGGTCCCCGCGGACTTCCCTTAATCGTCAGCCGATAGTTGACGTCTGTGATCGTGGCGCGGTATATTGGCCCGTGATGCAGGATTCCGCATTGATCGCCGCCCA
Source organism: Thermogutta sp. (assembly GCF_039793925.1). Taxonomy (GTDB): domain Bacteria; phylum Planctomycetota; class Planctomycetia; order Pirellulales; family Thermoguttaceae; genus Thermogutta. Next base: position 60,334 of record NZ_JBAMME010000090.1, read on the forward strand.
AGAAAGGAGGTTGGGCCGAATGATTCAAACTTTGGGAATCGTTGATGCCTGTTTTCACACCGACAAGGAACGTCGTCGGGCAGCAGGGCGATTGCATGGCAAGTCGGTTCTGGAATGGGTCTCTCGCCGAGCGACAGATTGTCAGCAGCTTGACGGCGTAATTGTCGTGACGACGGCTGATCCAGCCAACGACTTTGTGAAAGACCTCGTTCCATTAGACGTTCCCGTCTTCGCCGCCGAAGCTGATGACATTTTGTTCCTCTGGGTAAAAGCTCTCGAAGCCTATCCCTGTGAAAAATTCGTGCGCTTCGAGACGGTCTGCCCGTTTGTGGATAGGTTCCTGGTGGATCGGTTGGTGAAAGAAGCGCGTCGCCTTCCCGAACCAGCCGACTATGTCGGTTACAGAACTCAGGACGGCACGCCGGCCATGCTAAGCTCGGCGGTTCTTTACGGCGAACTCGTTCTCACCAAGACTCTCCATCGACTCAACGAGAAGCTTCGGAGTGCCGAGGACCGACAGCATCCAACGCGGTACATTTACACTCATCCCGATCGATTTCGTGTTCACTGGATCCCGGTTCCGGAGAAACTCGATCGTCGCGACATTCGCCTAGTGTTGGTGAACGAGGACGACTGGGAAGTGCACCAGATTATTGTGGACACCCTCGGCCCGGATTGCGATGGACATCACATTGCGGGGCTCATTGAGGGCTGCCCTTCCTTACGAAGGCAAATGGAAGCCATCAACCTGGGAGCAGGTCACGAGGGATTTGCAGCTCAGCATAATTTGACCGATCCCCATTCGGTTCGACGTCCTCGGTAAACCGGGTGACTCGTGCACCGCTCAGTTTGACGGTGTACCGCCGCTTTCCGTCCC
>NZ_JBAMME010000091.1:0-278 GCF_039793925.1 Thermogutta sp.
GTATTTTACCTGTAATTCAGGACGTGAGTGGAGCACATTAACAATTTTAGGACGGTTGCATCGCCCACGATCCGACCGAGGATACTGAAAGGTGATATCCCGGCACTCCCTACACTGGCCGAGGGAGGGATCATTACCCGTCCCACACTGGCAGTATTGGGAGAGAGAGCTCCTGAGGCAGTATTGCCGTTGCGTGGTAGTGCATTGGATGTTCTTGCTGAGCGCATCACCGATGCCGTGGCCAAGAGACCGACCTATACGATTTACGCTCAATATAG
>NZ_JBAMME010000091.1:288-1410 GCF_039793925.1 Thermogutta sp.
CAACGATATGAGCTGGACGCTATCAGTCGTCAGCGCCGGTAGTGAATACGACCTTTCAGACAATGTCAATTACCTGCTGGCCGGCATTGATGGCATCGCCGCTGCTCCGGTGGCTCGCATCACTGAGCGAGGTCCGATGCAACATGGTGAGAGTGATTTCGGGTTCAGGTTGCAGCCCCGGAGGATCTCCCTCGCGCTGTTGGACTGGGGTGGTGATACTGCAGCCTGGTTTGCCCGGCGCGAAGAGATCATGCGAATCTTTCGTAGTACGAATGAACCGATACAGCTCAGAATCGCGTGGGATAATCAGGTGAGGCAGGTTGATTGCTATCTTATCGGCATGATGGAGATGCCTCCGGCGGTTGGTCTTGTGCCAGGGTGGCAGAAAGTTGGGATTGAGCTCATTGCGCCCGACCCGACGTTTTACGACCCGGTTGGGGTTACGGTAACCTTTGCCCTTGGCGGTGGTGGCACGCTTTCTGTGCCGTTATCCGTGCCGATGCAGGTCGGCTCCAGTGTGATCGATCAGTCCATTCCGATTTATTACACTGGAACCTGGGACGCGTTCCCCATCATCACCGCCAGGGGCCCGATAACTGACCTGCTTGTTCAGAACAACTCCTTGGGAGATAAACTGGATTTTACCGGCACCACGATTGCTGCGGGAGACCAATACATCATTGATTGCCGATATGGTCGCAAAATGGTCACCCGGCAGAGTGACGGCGCCAACAGAGTGCAAGACTTGTCAGCGGATAGCAATCTCGCGACATTCCGCATTGGCGCCCATCCTAATCCACCTGGCGGCATCAACAGCATCCGGGTAAAAGCTAGTGGCTTGACCTCAGGCAGTTGTATCTATATTCAATTCAATTCACGGTACGTGGGGGTGTAACGATGGCAGAATTCTCTCTTTTCTGGACTACCGGGACCACGGGCGACGGGGCAAATCCATATACCGACGCTCAGCTGTTTGCATGGCTGCGACGCACATTCAACAGCGACATGTACGCCGACCGAGGCCCTCTGAAGGGGTATCGCGGCGAATTGGCAGTAACGCCCGGCACTGGCAAAGTGACAGTTGCGGATGGTGCGGCTTACGTATACGGCATCCCGTATGAG
>NZ_JBAMME010000092.1:0-11345 GCF_039793925.1 Thermogutta sp.
GGCAGGCCGTGGCCCATGCCAGGGCAGGTGCCGATATGGTGGCGCCTAGAGGCATGATGGACGGCATGGTGGGGGCGATCCGGCAGGCCCTGGATCAGGCCGGCTATACGCACGTCCCGATTATGAGCTACAGCGCGAAGTACGCGAGCGCGTTTTACGGGCCGTTCCGAGAAGCGGCCGAGAGCGCCCCCCAGTTCGGCGATCGCCGAAGCTATCAGATGGATCCCGCTGCGGCTGCCGAGCAGGCCCTCCGCGAAGTGGAGTTGGATCTTGCCGAGGGAGCCGATATCATCATGGTCAAGCCGGCCACGTCCTATCTTGACATCATCCGCTTGGTGAAGGAACAGTTTCCTGGTGTCCCGGTTGCCGCTTACAACGTGTCTGGGGAATACAGCATGGTATGGGCGGCGGCTGAAAAAGGCTGGCTGGATCTCCAACGCGTGGCCCTCGAGATGCTCACCGCCATCCACCGCGCCGGCGCCGACATCATCATCACCTACTGGGCGAAACAGGCCGTCAAATGGCTGGAACAATGACCTTCCCCTTTTGAGCCGTAACTGAAACGGAAGAACCTCGCGAAAACCGGCAGAAGAACATTGGCGTTCTGCTGGATAAGCAGCGCATCCGTTCGAGCCTGGCTCGGTGTAGCGCACAAATCGAGGTTTTCGGCTTCCAACCCACAACAGATCCCTGGCTGTGCGGAAATGACGGTGAACCTTCGTATCCTTGACCTTTATTTCGCGACGAATGATGATGGTGATTTTGTGCACAGGGTGTGCAGCGTTCGTTGGTCTTCTGCAGGTCGCTTGTTAAGAGGAGGTTCTCTCATGCGTGCTGTCACCGTATGGAGCTCGGCGGTCATCTTGCTTGCGATGGCACGCGGTTTGTTTGCTGAGGAATGGATCAGCGGAAAGGTTTGGCAGGAGCCCCCTGTTGTCACGCCGGGTCAAAATGGTTCGCCTCCATCCGACGCTATCATCCTGTTTGATGGAAAAGACCTTTCTGAATGGGAAGGGGGTGAAAACTGGATTGTGGAGAACGGTTACGCCATCGCCCAGAAGAACGGCATTACTTCCAAAAAGAAGTTCGGCGATATCCAGCTTCACCTCGAGTTTGCAACACCAGAGAAAATCGAAGGTTCTGGTCAGGGCCGGGGCAACAGCGGCGTTTATCTGATGGGCCGCTACGAGGTCCAAATCCTTGATTCGTATCAGAACCCCACCTACTACGACGGGCAGTGCGGGGCCATCTACAAACAGCATCCTCCGCTCGTCAACGCTTCCCGCAAGCCGGGCGAATGGCAAACCTACGACATCATCTTCACCGCGCCCCGGTTTGACAACGAGGGCAAGCTCTTGAAGCCTGCTTATGTGACAGTCATTCACAACGGTGTGGTGGTGCAAAACCACTTTGAAATCGAAGGGGCCACGGCATGGGACGCCCCGCCCAAGTATACTCCCCATGGTGAGAAAGAGCCGATCCATATTCAGTTCCACGGTAATCCGGTGAAGTTCCGGAACATTTGGGTGCGGGAGCTCCACGAGCTCAAGTGCGAGCAGCGCAAGCCGGAAAACTCGGAAAAGGCGGAAAACTCAAAGTCCGAATCCCCCAATCACTGATCCCCCGGATGGGGAAACACGACACCCGGCGCTTGGTCAGGTTGCTCCAAGGGGTAGGGCGCAGGGATTGCTCGGATCGCCTTGATTAACCGCGATAAGGGGCGGCCATCTGGTCGCCCCCGCCCGTTTTTTGGAGAAAACAAGCCTTTGGCGTTGTCCCCGTGGGACGTGGATCCGAAAACGGACCTAGCGAGCAGGTCCCTCCGGAAAAAACTGGGTCGCGAAGCCCACCGTCAATCCCTGATGGTGGGGACAATTCATGAGTTGCGCCTACCGAAAATGCCTCTGATGCCGACCACAAGGTCAGCGCGGGTGGAAGCGGTCTATAGCAGTGTGTAACGGAGTGGAACGCAATCGACTCTCAGGAGACCGCGACCTTGACGCCGAATGCGGAGGACAGCTCGACCGCGGGTGTGCCCCGGTCCACGTGCCGCTCCCCGTAATCCTCTCGGTATTCCCCCGTGTCCGCTCCTGTTAAACCGCGGCAAAGGGGGGTATATTGCAGGTAATAGCGGCTTGGAGCCGGTCTCGGCGCATAGAGTGTGGGCATTGGTCTTCCCAAAACCACCTGATCCCACGAATACGTTTTGTTCCGAAAGCGTTGACAGGTAGGGTTTATGGCCATCCGCGTTGCGATTTTAGGAGCGACAGGATATACGGCGGTCGAGTTGATCAAGATTCTGCTCCGCCATCCTGAGGTTACGATCACAGCCTTAACCAGTCGCCAGGAGGGTAACGCCCCCGTCGCCAGTGTGCATCCGTCTCTTGTCGGGCGGATTTCTGCCAATTTGGAGAATCTCACTCCGGCGGAGGTGGCTGCCCGGGCGGAGTGCGTCTTCAGCTGCCTCCCCCACTGCGCCAGTGCGGAGGTGATTCCGGAGCTGCTGAAGTCCGGTTGTCGAGTGGTGGATTTTAGTGCCGACTACCGGCTGAATTCCCCGCAGGTTTACGAGGAGTGGTACGGGCATCGGCACCCTGACCCCGAACGTCTGGGGAAGGTTCCCTATGGTTTGCCCGAGCTGTTCCGCGAAGAAATCCGCAGCGCTTCGCTGGTGGCCAATCCGGGCTGTTATCCCACTTCCGTCATCCTTGCACTGGCACCACTTTTGAAGGCTGGACTGATCGAACCGCGCGATATCATCGTAGATTCTAAGAGCGGTGTTTCCGGAGCCGGACGCACACCCAAGTTGACGACGCACTTCCCGGAATGCAATGAGAGCCTCTCGGCATACAATGTGGGGCGGCATCGCCATCAGCCGGAGATTGAGCAAATTCTCGGCCAGGTGGCAGGGGGCACGGTGGAGGTGGTCTTCACACCCCATCTTGTGCCGATGGATCGGGGGATTTTGACGACCACCTATTCGCGCCCCACTCGACAGGTGTCAGAGGATGAGGTGCTCGATTGCCTGGAGAGTTTCTACCAGAATGAGCCATTTGTTCAGGTGGTAGATCACCTCCCTGCCACCAAAGACACGGCAGGCACGAATTTTTGCCACATCACCGCCCGCATTGTGCGGGATCGCATCGTGACGGTGAGCTGCCTCGATAACCTCGTAAAAGGGGCTTCCGGAGCCGCGGTTCAGAATTTCAATCTCATGTACGGTTTTCCAGAAACGACCGCCCTCTTGTGAAGTCCTGGCTGGTGGGTGGCTTCCACATCGGGGGAGGAAAACGCTGGATGGAAAGTCACAGATCCGGAGTCATTCTGTTTCGGTGAGAGATCCCTGACAATGGCAGTGCGTGTTCCCAAAGGCTATCTGGTGGCGGGTGTTCACTGCGGACTCAAGCGTGATCTGCGGAAGCCCGATTTGACCCTCATCGTTTCCGAGACGCCGGCCACGGCGGTCGGTGTCTATACCCAGAACATCGTCTGCGCAGCGCCCGTCCAGCTTGACCGCAAACGGACCCCAAGCACGCGGATTCGGGCGGTGGTGATCAACTCTGGCAATGCCAATGCGTGCACGGGAGAACGCGGGCTCCGGGATGCGGAAGAGATGGCTCGCCTGGCCGCCAAGGCCGTGGGGGTGGAAGAAGATCAGGTTCTTGTGATGTCCACGGGAGTGATCGGGGTGTACCTCCCGATGGATAAAATCGCCCACGGCATCGAGTTGGCCGCCGCTCGGCTGGGCAACGATGAAGAAGCCCTCATCATGGCCGCCCGAGGAATGATGACCACCGACACGGTGTACAAGCTTTCGGGTCGCACACTTTCTCTGGCCCGGCGCGAAATCCAGATTACGGGGATGGTCAAAGGCGCAGCGATGATGGGGCCGAACCTTGCCACCATGCTCGGTGTGCTTTTCACTGATGCCACACTGGATGTAGACACAGCGCAACGTCTGTTGCGCGAAACTGTGGACGACACGTTCAACTGCATCAATGTGGATGGTCACACCAGCACCAACGACACGGTGCTCTTTCTCGCCAACGGCGCGGCAGGTGGGCCGCCACTCGCTGGGGATCTGCTGGAAGACTTCCAGCGGGAATTTCACAGTCTGTGTGTGGAACTAGCGCGCATGATCCCGGCGGACGGAGAAGGTGCCACGCACCTCATCACCATCGAAGTAACCGGCTGCCGCACGCGTCAGGACGCCCTGCAAATTGCCCGGGCCATCGCCAACAGTCCCCTCGTCAAAGCGGCCATCCATGGCGCCGATCCCAATTGGGGACGCATCGTTTCCGCGGCGGGTTACGCCGGAGTTCCCTTCGATCCCAACAAGTTGACGCTCTATCTCAACGGCTTCTGCCTCTATCGTGATGGCACGCCTATGAAGTTCGACGAAATCGAGGTCTCGAATTCCATCCGGGCGGAACGCGAGACGCGGATTGAACTCGTGCTCCAGGAAGGGAATGCCTCCGGCCGGTTCTGGACGACCGATTTAACACCTGAATACGTCCGCCTCAACGCCGAGTACCGGACATAAGTGACGCCCTCAGTCCTACCGTCCGCTGGAGTCGGGTTTTGTCGCATCACCCCGAGACATCTTCTGCCAGGTCGTGGTAAGAATTCGGATCGGATAGGTGTCGGTCACTCCAACCCCCGGGCGCCCGCCACAGGGATTCGCGCTCCGGTGGCTTCCTCTGCCCGCCGTTTTGGCCAGAATCGCGGTTCCACGGCAAAATGGACGCCCACGCTATCCCGGCTGGCATCCACGTTGACTCCCGCGCTGACGAGGAAAGATTCCCCAATTCGGGTGAGGGAGAAACTCTGACCGATGTTGCTCGATTCCCCGAGGTCCACCGAAACCCCCAGCGTGGTCATCCATTTCGGCGACATCCAGTAGGAGTATGAGAGAAACAGCACAGTGCTGTCGATTGGGCCCTGAAGAATGCGCAGACCCAAATAGAGGTCTCCGCGGGGGGGCCGGTTGAGATATCCTCCGAAGGTCACCATTTTCTGGCCGGAATCAAAGAAGTCGAAGAGACCAGAGGAAGCGAGCGTGAGACGGTCTCCTACAAACCATCGTGCGTCGTAGTCAAGGAGGCCCACGAATCGGCCGAAGTTGTCTCGAGACGAGTCGGGAAACAGCGAAAAATGCGTATCGAAGGTGATCCAGTCAACAATTCGCTGGTTTCCCGGCATTCCGCGTTTCGTTTGCCAGCGCTGCTCTACGCCCAGGCGGATGAGCGTGAGATCTTCGGCGATTTCCATGCTGGGCGATGTGACCCAGGATGCCAGGCCTGTCCGCAGCGCGTAAAAACGTTCATCAAAGCGGTCAGGTGCCGGTGGGCCGCCGAAGCCACTTCCTGGCCCAAACGTCAGCACAGCGAGTCGGCGTCGGAACGCCTCGATGGCATCGTCGTCGAGGGGCTCGTAGAGAGGAAGCAAGTCCATGTCGCGGCTGGAATTGGCCCAAAACGCTTCCGCCTCGAAAGTAATTTTGTGAGCGATCCCATGCACGTTGAAGAGGTCGCTTTGGATGTAAGGATTGACGGCCCACACCGGGAGACTTGCCCGCGCTCCCAGTTGAACGTACGCCCGCTGGAGACTGTCGCCTGCCCGGTCTTCACCCCAGTGCCCCAGTTCGCCGAGCGCATAGGGGACAACCTTTACAGGGCCAATTTGAAAAGGCCAGTCAATTTCCTGGCGGGAGATGAATCGCTCGCTGACCGTGCGGAGGGGCTGACCCGTGATCGAGGATGTCTCCCATGGTAAATAGGAAAAAGCCGCTAGATCAGCGGGATCTTCCGGGCGCGATGCGGCGCGAAATCGAGCCAAACCCACACTCGTGTGTTCAAACCATGTGAATGCATCGTTAAGAAATGATTCCCCCAGTTTGTAATGGTCGAACCGCGGAAGCCAGTCCGTTTGGGTGAAGAACGGATTGACTCGCACCGCTGCCGACAAGTCCCAGGACGCATTCCCGTAAATCCGCTTGAGCGAGACAGCCGTGGACTGGTCCTTCAACTCGTCCCATTCACGCTCATAGTACTGTTCCAGAAAATTACGGTCGGAGATCAGACCGGCTTCTGCTGTGAGCTGATATTCCTCGGAAAGATACTGCCGGTGCTGCCACAAAAAGCGATACCGATAGTTCTTTTCCGGCACCAGGGCGCGGCGACCCTTCCCCAGGTTATCCAGGCCATCGTCGTAAATTCCCCAGAAATCCGCTAAACCCGTGGCATAACCCGGTAACCCGAAAAATCCAAATCGCGAGTAGCTTACCGAGGTCCCGTGCCCCAACCCGCGTTCACTGAGATAGTCCAGGCTCAGACTCCATTCCACACCCTCCGGCCGATTACGGATACCGAGAAGTTGGAACGCGTCCCAGCTCGTCAACACCTGCGTGCCAAAGATGCTGTCGTGTCGGAGCCGAAATCGCGTGAGATAATACGTCGGACGGGAGAGATCCCCGGCCAGCACGGGCCAGTAAAACACGGGAATGTTTCGCAGGTAAATGAAATTGTCCCGGCTCATCGCCCAGGGATGATGCGTCATGACCGGTTGGCCGGTTTGTGGATCAATGATCGGCTGGCCCGTCACGGGGTCAAGCGCCGGCTGCATGCGGTCCTCCACATACGCGAACTGCGTTTGCAAGCGATAGCCCGGCACACCCATTCGGCTGGTGGTCACAAAAAGATTCTGAGCGAAGAACTGGGTTTCATTGAGCTGCTGAAGAATCTCCGCGCGAAGACGTAAATAGCCTTCGTAATCGGGAAGTCGGGTAAGCAGTTCCGCGTTGAGAATAATCCCCGCCCGCCGCGCCACATCGTAGTACATCCGGTCGGCATAGATGACGCGATCCCCCTGCCGGAAGACAATGTGCCCCTCAAGATACAGCTCCAAAGGAAACCGGCTGGGCTGTGTCCGTTCGCCGGTCAGGTCGGGCTGATCCTCCCCAGTGTACCAGATGACCACCCGATCCGCCGAAATATCCACCGTTCCCAGGGGACCGCCTTCTTCCACGATTACGTTGACGCCCGCATCGATGACGCCGATCCATTGTCCTCCCTGAGGGGCCGGAAACCACTGCGCCTGCACAGGCACATCTCCACGGGGAAAAACGCGGATGCGGCGGCTGGTCGTGCTGACTTCCGCCGTCGTTCCGCTGCCGAGGTCCTCCGGACGCAATGCCCGCTGCGTGATGCCCTCTGCTTCCGCATTGCGACGAGTCATCGCGCGGCGGAACACGGGAGGATACGGTTCGGGTTCCCCCGCCACCTGGCCGATGTGCGTCTCCACATCGGCGAGGGTGTACAGCCGCCCAAACCAGGTCTTATCCGTGAGTTGAGCCCCGCGACCGTCGGAACCTGTCGAGATCTTCACCCCGCCCTCCAGGTAGACGATGATTTTCAGCGCTCGCGGTGCAAGGCTGACAGATTGTGGATCGCGGGACGGGTTTTCCAAGGGCAAAAGGGGGAAACTCTCCGGCGGCTCTGCGCCAGCTCCCTCACCGGGAGTCACAAGTTCCGGCCCCACCGGTGCCTCTCGCTGTGGAGAAGGTGCCAGCGGCCCGCTGTCCGGAAACCGGTCCACCCACAGCACAGCTTCTCGGGATTGGAGGAGCACCGGCCCTTGCCGGATCTCGCAATTTCCGCGGAGGATCCACACCTCATAGCTGCCCAGTTGCCAGCGGTTGGCGGCTTCCGCTCGAATCTCAATGGGGAATCGTGGATCCGCCGGAAGAGTGATTTCTCCGGCACGAAGCAGCGTAGCGGCAACCGCTACGAGCACGAGACAGAAGCGCACGCTCCGCAAAAGGGAACCGTCAGGCCTGGCTCCCAGTTCCGGCAAACCAACCGGCCACCGGGGAGAGCCTGCCCTCCGCGGCTTCGCGAAAACTTCAACTAGGCAGAAGAACGTGGACCTCAGAGCGACGCTTCCCTGCTATCTGAAAGATGCATCCGTGCCATTCGCCGCACAGTCCCAGTGAGGTCCCCCCATTCTCAGGGGGGAGTGCGGGGGATTATACGCGACTCGCTCACTAGCGTTCAACCCAGTTTTCCGAACCGGTAACGTATCACAACTAAAAATCGCGGACCCAACCGGCACGACAAGCGTGCTCCTCCGCCTTCGGAAGCCGTGTCTGTCACGTCCGGTTGTTGACCTTGGATGATCCATGTTGGTCTCCCCGCGCACGAGAGGCGTGCCGGTCCGGAGGACACTTGCGAACGAAAAAACTGTCGAGTATCTTGACGGCAAACTGTGCCCGAAGCGCAGTGCGCCCTATAAACGGACCCTGCGTCCGCTTACCGCCCGCGCAAGGACCCGACCATCGAGACTCGCTGGTGGCAGCGCGGCTTGGAGAAAAATGTTCCGGGGGGCCCGTGAAGGTGCGGTCACAACCGACGTGCGGATATCGATTCCAGAGAAAATGAGGAGGACCCAATCGTGGAAAAGTGGCCGATCGGTGTCTTCGCCAGTATCGACGCAGGCTTAGGCGTGCAACTTCCAGTAGCCCGGGAACTCGGCGTTCCCACCATCCATCTCCATACTCCCAAAAAGGAGTCACGCACGCCGCAACGAGCCCAGGAGTTTCTCCAACAATTGAAGGATTTTGGCTTGACGATCACGGTGGTGTTCGCGGGATTTGAAGGGGAAAGCTACGCCGATATTCCCACCACCGCCCGCACTGTTGGTCTTGTTCCGCCCGATACACGGGAAGAGCGCAAGCGCGAGCTGCTGGAAATTGCCGATTTCGCAAAACTGTTGGGTGTGGATGTCGTGGGCCTGCATGTGGGATTTATTCCCCATGACCGTGATGACCCCAATTATCAGGCGGTCAAAAAGGCGCTGCAGGAAGCCTGTGATCACTGCGCAAAGCAGGGCCAGCGAATTCACTTGGAAACCGGTCAGGAAACCGCCGAAGCCCTCCTCCAGTTTCTGGAAGACGTCGGGCGGGATAACCTGTTCATCAATTTCGATCCCGCCAACATGATCCTCTATGGTACCGGGGATCCGATTCCCGCTCTGAAAAAAGTCGGCCGATATGTGCGGAGCGTCCACTGCAAAGACGCCAAATGGGCGGCCCACCCGGGAAAAGAATGGGGAACCGAAGTGCCCTTCGGGACGGGCGATGTCAACGCCGAATTGTTCCTCCGCACCCTCGCTGAAATTGGTTATGATGGACCGTTGACCATCGAACGCGAAATCCCTCAGGAGCCAGAACGCCAAAAGGCGGAAATCGGCCAAGCCATCCGGGTCATTCAGGAAATCAAGCAGAAAATTTTCAGTTCCGCATCCTGAAGCAACCGGGAGCTCGGCAAAAGGAGTTTCCGCGGGAATGCCGGCGGCCTCGTCACCGCCCCGCTCATGTTCGGTGTCTTCATTCCAGAAAGGAGTGCTGCGGAGTTGATCACACAAATTGAAGGCGAGCTGGTGCGACTCACGGAGGAAGCGGCCACCGTGCGGATCGGACCTCTCCACTGCGAGGTCCTCATTCCTGAGTACACGCGACGGCAGCTCCAGACGCTTCTCAACCAGCGTGTGGTTCTGCACACGATCTTCTATCTCGAAGGTGGCGTCAACGCGGGAAAGCTCAGCCCCCGGCTGATCGGTTTCCTCTCGGAAATTGAACGGGAATTTTTCGATCTGTTATGCTCCGTAGATGGCATGGGCGCAAAGAAAGCCCTTCGCGCTATGTCGCACCCGGTCAACGAAATCGCCACCGCCATTGAACAGCAGGACCACCGGTTTCTGGCCAGTCTACCGGGAGTGGGGGCGGCCACCGCCGAACGCATCGTCGCCAAACTGCGACGCAAAATGCCCAAATTCGCCCTGTGGGTAACCCAGCAGAAAGTGACCGAGGAATCCCTCGTCGAACCTGATGTCATCTCCCAGACCTACGAAACGCTCCTCGTCTTGGGACACAGTGAGAGCGAAGCCCGGCGATTGATCGATTCCGTCCTCAGTCGTAAAAAGAAGTTCTCCAGCGTGGACGAAATGCTCCACGCTATTTACGAGCGTCAATCTCAACAGGGAAACAAGACGCCGTGAAAAAAGCAGGGGTTCCCACCACACCACCTCCTGAACGGCAGACCGAAACCCAGTGGCCCTTCGCGGAAACGGAGGCCTGCCCCCGTTGCGGAACTCCCCTGGAGCCGGCCGATCGATTCTGTCCCGCCTGCGGCGCTGCCCATCAGCCCGCACCTTTCCCCACAGAGGCCAAGCGGACATTTCAGGAGACGACCACCTGCGACAACTGTGGGGCTCCCATTCACATCCGGCCCGATCAGCGAAGTTACACCTGCGAGTACTGCGGCAGTACTTATGTGCTGGACTTTGCTCCCGAGTTGACCGGTCGCCAGGCCCCGGAGTTCGTCCTGGGCTTTGCCATTCCGCCGGATAAAGCGCGGCAACTTTTTTTGAAATGGGCGGAACGCCGTGCCGGTGGTGCTCCGGCGGCTTTTCGCCAGGCCATTCGGCGTGCCGATATTCGTGGCATTTACATCCCCTTCTGGTCGTTTTCCATGCTAGCAGAAAGCCAGTGGCAGGCCACCATCGGCGAGTACTGGTACCGCACCGAAACGTACACCACCTACGAAAATGGAAAACTGGTCACCAAAACCCGAAGGGTCCGCGAGACAGAATGGTGGCCCCTGGCAGGAAAGTACCACCAATTTGTCAGCGGGTATCTGGTGTCGGCCAGCAAGAATGTGCCGCAGCAGGTGGCCGACCGACTCATCCCTTTTCATTTGGCCGGACTGCGGCGATACGATCCCTCCTATCTGGCAGGCTGGGCCTGCGAAGAGTACATCATCGATCGCCCCGAAGCTGAGTCCCGTTGCAAAGAATACTTCCGCCAATACCAGGAGCAGTGCGTGGCCGCTTTTCTGCCCGGCGATACTTACCGCGGCTTAGTCGTTCATACTGACTTTTCTGAAGAAGCCTCCGACCTTATCCTGCTGCCCATTTATGTGATGCGGTTCGAGCATCGCGGAAAAATTTATCGTTTGTGGATGAACGGCCAAACGGGAGCAATTACCGGAGAATTACCGCGGTTCTGGGGCCGCTGGATTATCGTCGGCCTGATCGGCATCGGGATTCTCGTGCTGCTTGGATTTCTTCTCAGACGTCTGCTGGGATAGAGAAGTATTTTAGATTTAATCGCGTACTCAACACAGTGCTTGTGAAATCCCCGGCAGCCGGTCCAGTGTATTTTACACTTTTTTAGTCGCATTGCGCGCCGGAGTTATTCTGGGGTTTAGTCCTGAATGCCCGTCTGCTGCGATTAAAACGTGGCGAATAGCGAATTGCGAATGGCGAATGGTGGATTGGTGTTTCCG
>NZ_JBAMME010000093.1:0-1406 GCF_039793925.1 Thermogutta sp.
AAAGCTTCAACCTCTACGCCTACGTCCGCAACAACCCGGTGAGTGCGGTGGATCCGGACGGGCGAAAGGATAACCGAACGACGGAGGAAAAGGCGGTCTTCGAGGACCCCGACGTCCTTTTGGCTATGGGACTGATCATCGAATTAACGGGCTATGAAAGACCTTTTGCCGATCGCTGGGAGGCCGGAGTGGTTATTCTCAAGGTTGGAGAGGATGACTACACCTGCCCGTGTGTCGCCACAGACGGTAGGCTCAGAAGTGTCAGGCTAACTGAACCCGGCGAGATTGAAAATGGCGTTCGGGTTGCCGACGGCACCTCTGTGTTTGGAACCGTTCACTCGCACCCTGGTTCTGGTCGGGTAGTTGAAGGTGGGCGTCGCCTAGGTTGGACGGACCCCTCAAAACCAAGCCGAGCGGACGAAAATAACGCCAAAGCTCGCGGTGTTCCCAGCTACATCATTGACAGCAACAAAAGGCTTATCAAGTACGACCCAAAGACGGATCGAACAACCAAGGTTCTGACCGGAAAGGACTGGAAGAAATACCAAGAGCGTGCGAAAAGGCTAGTGAAAGTAAGGTCGTCGGATGACCTATCGAAACAGAAATGAGTTGTGTTTCAAAAGAGCGTGCTTTTGCGAGAGGCGGAAGTAAAACGATGATAGGGTACAGATGGTTAGGCAATTGTCTGGTGCTCACCCTGGTGGGTCTCTTGATAAGTTGTACCACCTTTCTGGGGGAAGAAAGGGAACCGGAGTGTCCTTTAGTCATTAGGCTGCGTACGGAGTTCGTCAAGAATCCGATCGTGGAGCTGAACGCAGAATTTTACCCACCGGAGCTAAAGACTGTCCGAATTTACCCACCGGGTCCCATTGCATTCAAGGTACATCCGTCTCGCTTAGCGAGGTGGCACTCCAGGGATTCAGACACCATAAGTACTTACGGCCTACCGATCCGTGTGGAGCTACGAGAACGTGAGGTTTCAGCTGATTGGCTCCTTCGTAGGTGGGTTAATTGGGACTACGTGGCGTGGTTCGATGCCTACGGGTACGGGTATGTCGAGCCTGGCTGGTATCAGATCCAGTTTGAGTACGCGCCGGTGAATGGTGTGAAGGGCCGCTGTGTTGTTACCACGGCGCCATTTTACGTTGAGGAGGATCTGGTCCTTGAACCGAGTGAAGCGATTGACCTTCGGCAATACGTCTGGTCGGAAAGGCCCGAAAGAGTGCTTCGATGGTAGCACCGCGTTTTCTCAATGGCCTTTCCTTCGCTTTGAAAGCTGATCCGGCTATTGAAAAGGCCTGGGACTGAACTGTTGCGCCTTACGGAGAGACCGCTTTTCCTGGTATCCTTTGGGGAGCATGAGGCAGGTGAGTTTTGGGGGGTACTGGGCGATGTACGGGTACGAT
>NZ_JBAMME010000094.1:0-1396 GCF_039793925.1 Thermogutta sp.
GGCCTCCTCAGCCTCTTTCCTTTCCTGTATTTGGTGGTCACTTACGAAAAACTCATCTATCGCGCCATCATGCCCGAGCCGTGGGACCTCATGATGTCCCTTTCTGAAATACTGCTGGTCCTAGGGGTCATCTTCCGCCTGAGCGGCCCCATTATGCCCACGCTGGTCATGATTTTCGTGCTCTACAACATATACGGGCATCATATTCCGGGGGTCTTCGCCAACCCCGGTTTCAGCGTGGACATGCTCTTGGGCAAGCTCTACTGCGAGACCGAGGCGGGAATTTTCGGATCCATCACCGGCGTTTCCTTGAAATACCTGATCTATTTCACAACCTTGGGCGCGGTGGTCACCCAGATGGGCTTCGGCAAGATCATCGCCAATATCGCGCTGCTTCTGGTCGGCCGAAGCCCCGCCTCTCCCGGTCGGAGCAGTTCGGTCATGGCGGTGCTCATGGGCATGTTCTCGGGATCTGGGGCCGCCGACACGCAGTTTGTGGCCACCCTAACCAAACCGCTTTATGATCAGGTGCGATACAACCGCCTGGTGGCCGCCGGCGTCATCGCCACCGTGGGATCCATCGCCTACATCACCCCGCCGGTCATGGGATCCATTTCGTTCATCATGGTGGAGCTTTTGTCCATTCCCTATTCCATGATCATCGTCATGGCCACAGGCCCCATGCTCCTGTACCTGGCTAGCATTCTGCTCTACAACGAGCTCTACGTCCTTCGGGAGGGCCTTCCTCACCTGGAAGTGGCCACGACCACCACGTGGGCGTATTTTCGAAGATATTCTTATGTCTTCGTGCCCATTCTGTTCATCATCGCCTTGATCTACCGAGGCATTTCCATCAACCTGACGGTTTCCGTGGCCATCGGGTTGTTTCTGCTCTTTGCCTATGCGGATCGTTCCGTGCGGCCTCCAGTGGCCAAGGTGTGGGAAGCCTTGGAAGAAGGGATCGTCTCCCTGCTGCCCATCGCCAGTGCGGTCATCGCCGCCAACATGATCATGTCCATGATGGTCTTGAGCGGGCTGGCGTCCAAGTTTTCCATCGTCATGCTCAAGATCAGCGGATCCAGCATGCTTTTCGCCACGCTGTTCACGGGCGCCTTCAGCCTCATTTTGGGCATGGGCGTGCCGCCCATCGCCACTTATGTATTGACGTCGGCGCTGACGGCCCCGACCATTCAAAAACTGGCCATGATGAGCGGCATTCCCGAGGGGCCGGCCCTTTTGGCCACGCACATGTTTCTTTTCTATTTCGCTGTCTTGGCCGAAGTCACCCCGCCCGTGGCGCTTTCGGCCTATGCGGCGAGCGCCGTCATGGGGACGGATCCCATCAAAACCGGAGTTTTTGCGGCTCGGGTGGCTCTGCCCAAATACTTCATCGGAC
>NZ_JBAMME010000095.1:0-1395 GCF_039793925.1 Thermogutta sp.
GGCCTCATGTTCTGCGAGCTTTTTCGTGTTGCCGCTTCGGGAGTAATAAAGCACAAGAACGTCCATAAGCTGTGCTCCTCCTGATGCAATTTGGGGGGGTTACCATTCACTGGCCAGACGCCGCGACACATCGGCCCAATTGGCTTCCAGCGATCGGATGGCTTCCAGCCCCAGTTCCAGATGGGTGGGCATGTAATCGGCGTAGATTTTCTCGTGGAGTTCCTTGCTCTTGATGCCTTTGCGCTGCAAGGGCATGTCGGAAACCAGCATGATGGACCCGATGGGCACTTCATAGTGATAGGAGACGGAAAACAGGGTGGCCAATTCCATGTCGATGGCCAGAATGCGTTGCTTTCGCAAGTATTCGACGAAATCGTCGTCGAATTCCCACAACCGCCGGTCCGTCGTGTAAACGATGCCGCACTTGGGCAGGAGCCCTACCTTTTTTACAGCGCCGATGCAGAAAAGGTTTACGGACGAGGCGGGGATGGCGGGAAATTCCGGCGGCAGGTAATGGCGGCTTGTGCCTTCCCCGCGGATGGCCGCCGAAGGCACAACAAAATGCCCGATTTCCAGGGTGTCGTCGATGCCGCCGCACATGCCCAGCATGATGACCGACTTGAGTCGATCCAGGTAGGCCAGGCAATGAATGAGTAAAGCCGCCTGAGGGGATCCGATGCCGAAATCGATGAGGGTGCAGTTGAGATCCGGGGCGTTGACCAGCCGGAAATTGCCTTCGCTTTCTTCACCGCCTGTCTTTTCCTGAAACCAGTCCGCATACTTCTTAAAATTGGTGATGAGGAAATGCTCGCACATCCGGTCCAAAGGGAAACTCGTGTAACGTTCCAAGGTCTGGCGCACATACTCGTGCTCTTTCAACCCCATGATCCGCCTTTCTCCCGAGGTGGGTGGTGCATTTCCTCTTTTATTGTCAGACGCTGCGTTCTTTCCTGCGGCGAAGCCCGCGGCCGAATGTTCTACTTGGCCAGTTCGGCCGCCGTTGCGGCATCAAGGCGTCCGGTGACGGGTAGGCCTCGGTCCGATTGGAAGTTCATCAGAGCCTGCCGCGTCGCCTCGCCCATCTTGCCGTCCGGCGTTCCCGCCTCGTAGCCCAGGGCGTTCAGCTTTCTTTGGGCTTCCTTCAAAGTAAGGGTGGCTCCCTGGTATCCTCCGCTTTGGCTGCTGCCTTCAACCCCGAGACGGCCGCCCGTTCCCAACTGGCGATCCCCCATGGTTTGCGGGGTATAGTTTCTGGCCACACGCACCAGCTGGTTGTAGGCATCGAGAAAAGCTCCGGCGATCACCTTCCCTTGGGGCGTGTTGGTGTAGCCTCCGAGCCCACCACCGGCACTGCCGCCGAAGATGGCTCCTCCCAGACCCCAATCGACGTTCTTG
>NZ_JBAMME010000096.1:0-1383 GCF_039793925.1 Thermogutta sp.
GACACGGATTGATGGCTAAAAAATCAGTGAAATCCGTGTAATCCGTGGTTTGTACGGTTGTAGTATTAGGAGGTCGCGATGGGACGAAAGTGGATTGTTACAGCGGGTATGGGAGTGTTTGTCGTGCTGTTTCTCCTTGCCGCCGGAACCATCGCCGCTCAGTCCCCCGATCAAAACGATGATGAGCATTTCGTTTATCTACCGCTGGTGGCAAAGGAGTACGATCCGACCTGGGTCTGGAGGGAGGGGATAACCGTCACCGTGACGCCGAGTCCGGACGACATCCTGATGGCGATAGACCGCCAGGGCCAGGTCCACCTCTTGTGGCATCCATCTTATTTTTCCCCAAAATTTATCTACCACACTTTTCTTTCTCCGTCCGGCTGGACCTCCCCAACCATTGTCGCTTCCAGCCTGGGCTCTTCGGAGGTTCTGTTCCCGCCCGTCGTTGCCCCGAACGGTGTACTCCATCTCCTCTGGCGGAATCAGAAAACATCCAATGATCCCCGACGGATGCTCTATGCGGCTTTCACCAACACCGGCTGGACGCCCGAAGAAGAGGTGTTTCAGGCCCGATCTTCTTCTTCCTCCCTGCAAGGAATGGTTCATCTGGACGCTTCTGGGACAGTCCATGCTACTATGGTAGATTGCTCAATTCTCTCCTGCAACACATATCACACTGTACGCAGTGGCAACTGGCAGCCAGCAATTCAGATACCGCAGCCTCAGTATACCGATTGGGTATGGCCCGACCGATGGGGTGGAGTACACTTCTATGGGAACGACTACTCCACTCCTCCAAAACTCTATTACTCCTACTGGCGCGAGGGCCAATTTCTGACCCGGGACCGCTTTGCTGGCTATTTGAAACTCTTCGGCAGAGACACCCAGCTGGACGGGCAGAACAACCTGCATATTTTCTGGAAGGACTGGGTTCCGATTCCAGGGGGGCAGGTCACCGGCCTATATTATCAATGCCTCTCTCAGAATCTGACATCTTCCCTCCCAGAGACGCTCTCGGGCTACAGTTCGGTTTACGAGGTCGTGAAAGGAGCGGGTTACACCGGCTGGGTGGCTCTGGCCTGGCGGGAAAGCGAGGGAGGCGTCCAGCGAGTCCGGGTTGGCGTTTGGAACGGATGTTCAAGGATGTACCTGAAGACGGTGCCCGGAGCAAGCGGCTGGAAGGAACTGAAAGCCGTCTCGGTCAGTGAGAGTCCACCGATGGTCTGCCTGCTGGGGCGCCCTTCCTATTTCTCCAGTCCATTGGAAGTCGTTTGCGCCGACATCCGACGGTAGATTTGGAGGACTTTATGGACATTCGGGAAATCGTCATCCTCTCCGCCGTGCGGACGCCCATCGGGGCCTTCGGCGGCGTGCTGAAGG
>NZ_JBAMME010000097.1:0-1379 GCF_039793925.1 Thermogutta sp.
CTCCAGATGCTGGTGCGAGAGCCCCTCGTTGGGCGTGAGCAGGATGATCCGGTTTAGCTCACCTTCACGGTTATGTTTTTTCAGGTAGTGCTGGTACTGCAAGATGTTGATGTGCATGAGCAGCGTTTTGCCACTGCCAGTGGCCATCCAGAAGGCCAGCTTGTTGAGGTCCTGCCTGGTGTACGGCTCGATCTGTGACGGGGAGACTTGGCGACGGGGCGAAGAGGCGACGTCCCCACGCCTCCCTATCCCCCTCTCCCCTTGTCCCCTTGTCTCCCTGTCCCCATGTCCCCTCGCCTCTCTCTCCTCTCCCAATCGTGCATTAAACGCGGCTACGTGGCGGTTGAGCTCGACGAGCAACCCCTCCGCGTCGCGGAAGTACCGGTCGAGGTAAATCTCGGTGAAGAGCAGCGCCAGGTACTGAAAGTACTTCGGGTAGAGGAACGGTCCTCCGTGGTTCCGCCGCTCGGTGATCCGCTTCCAATGGCGCACGATGTTCTGATCGTAGGCCTGCAAGTCGGACAGGGAGACCTGGCGACTTGGCGACCCGGTGATCTGGCCCTCCCAGTCTCCACCTTGCCCTGTTTCACCGTCTCTCCATCTCTCTGTCCCCCAGTCTCGCAGTCTCAAAACGTGATAGAAGCGGCTGATGTTGTTTTCGTCGAAGCCCTCCAGCTCTGGGGCCTTCAAGCTGGCGGCCAGGCGCTCGAAGCTCGACACACCGAAAAGCGAGAGCAGCCACTGATGAAGCACCAATCGCTGCTCGAATTTGAGAGCGGGAGAGCGGGAGACAGGGAGAGCAGGAGACTGGGAGACTTTTCGACCGGGCGATGTTGCCTTTCGGTCCATTAGCGTTCGCCTCCTGGTCCTTGATCCAATGTCCACTTTGCAGGCTGGCGAATCATGGTGACGAGCTGACCGATGATGTGTTCGTATGTTCCATCCAACTCTGTTGCCGTCTTCTGATCGATGTAGCCACACCGAAGCGAAAGCTCAATCCATGTTTGGACTTCCGTCGCTTCGGTCTCTGCATCGTTTAGCTTTGCAACAAAAGCAGCTTCGTATCGCCGCTTGCGCCATGCTTCGGCAAGATTGGCCGCCACTGAGCGCGAGCTGCGTCGCATCTGGTCAACCATGCTGTACTTCTCCTCCACTGGAAACGACCTGCTGACCTCGAAGATTCTCATCGCGGCATCCATCGCGTTCTGCCAGACCGTTAGCTCCTTGTGCGTGCTGATCTTCGCCATCTCGCTTTGTCTCCAGGTCTCCTTGTCCCCAAGTCGCGTTGTCTCCAAGTCCCCATGTCACCCCGTCCCGAGGTCGCCCTGTCCCCAGGTCGCCCTGTCACAAACCAGCCACGTCGAACATGCGCCGCCGGA
>NZ_JBAMME010000098.1:0-1368 GCF_039793925.1 Thermogutta sp.
GCCTGGGAAATCATGGCCCAAGTGCACCCCGAACTACCAGGACTGTTCGGGGATAATGGAGGAGACCCCGACGGGAACGCCTGGCTGAGGCCAGTCGAGGAGTTCCCGCCCGAGTTGGTGTCTACCCTCCTGCGGGAGGGGGTGGCCAGGCTGGTAACAGGATACGCGCATCCCTACCTCCCTGGCAAAAAGCATCCCCCGCACCGCAGGTGGTGCGGTTACCAGGCAGAAGGGGTATACTTTTATTATTGAAAGCGCAACAGGAGAGCCGCCCATCGATGATCGTGGCGGCTCTCCTTGCCAGTGTTAGGGGGTAAAATAAAATGAATGAGGAAATGAATCAGAAAATGAATCAGCTCTTTATCCAGGCGGTTGCGGAATATGAGATCCCGCTCTAACGACTGGTCTTTAGAGTCCTTGCCCAGGTCCCGGACGTTGATATGCGACCGATCGTCCGGCGGGCCTGGGAGGCCTCTGAGCAGTTATTGAGGGAGACCATGATCCAGTGGTCTTCCGGCTAAGGGGTCATCGGTGTCGGGATAGCGCCCCAGGGGTCACCGGACAACCGCTCGCATAGCGAGTTCGGGGCAGATACGCCTCTACCGAATGCCGGGTAACGTCTTTCTTGCTACCCTTGTATCCTCTTCAAACCGCTGGGAAACATCAACCGTATCCCGTTGTCGCGCTGCCATATCCACAGAGAGCATCGCGGGGGAAGCAAGACCAACCCGCCCCTGTCCATCAGCAGACAACCTTCTCCTGTCTTCAGTTGTGCCAGAGATTTCACTGGCCACCCCTTTGGTTTCCGGCTCCCTGGACGGATCATGACTGGATGTCTTCTTACCCCATTTCTGAACCTCGTACCCTTTGCGAAGCAGGATGTTGCGGGCCTCGTCCAGATAAACTTCGTCATCCAGCCGTCCCGGTCAGAAGCGGGTGATCGCCTCCTGTTTTTCTCTTCCCTGAAAGCATCGCACAGGATCTGCTGGTTGGAAGAGAGGCTGGGAAGACGAGTGGCAGAAGTTACTACCCGATAGCAGTTGATTTTGGGGAGTTTTCCAACGTCAGCCGGATATGTTTGTTGTTCGGGCCGGACTGCGAGGCACTTCGCCTGTCGTTAAAGAGGAGGGCCCGCTGCCACCGGCGGATTTTATCCTCAGGGGTTCGGATATGGGTGACCGGGCGGGCCCCGAGGTCCTCCGTCTGGCCGATGGACACCTTCTTCTCGGCCCGTTCATCCAGCGGGACGTATGAACCCGGAATCGGCGCGCGACCGATTTCGTCTATCGCCGCTTCCAGAGCCTCTTCGGAGTGGGGGATTTCCCAGAGGCGCAGGTTGCCCAAAAGGGTGCGGGAGCGGACAATTCT
>NZ_JBAMME010000099.1:0-59337 GCF_039793925.1 Thermogutta sp.
CCCCCAACATTATGGACTGTCTTTGGTTCTAAGCCCGCCATGCCCAGAATTTGGTGATATTTGTGAACAGCCTCTTGATGTAATTCCAATTTATGGACAACTTGCATGGGATGGGGGTTCTCGGGTAACCCTGGGGGAAGAGCGTATTCCACTGGGATGCCGTCTTCACTCTCGTATTGGAACGGCAGCGCCTCCTGCTGGCCGCCTCCCTGCCCCGGCAACTGGAGGACTTCATCATCCGGTCCCGGCGGCCTCGGCACCGGCCATGGACGGCTCTAGAAGCCCGATCAGTGGGAGGGATTCTCTACCGTGCACCCGAACGGCCGAAAGCATAATAAACGGAGTTTGCACATCCCCCGGAGGGACGTGCTTGTCAGGTCCGTTGCAGGCTCTACAGGACTTTTCTGCCTCTAACTGAGATGCAAGTTTTTTATTCCAGAACCTTGTGGCGCAAGCAAAAACCCCGTGAAATCGATCACTTACGTGGGAAATCACGGGGTTTTGTGGCTTACTATGGATTGAGGCTGTCGGGACTCGAACCCGAGACCTACGGATTAAAAGTCCGTTGCTCTACCACCTGAGCTACAGCCCCGCGTCATTTTTGCAACACCATCGCGGCTCTGAAGCGTCGGGCATTTCACCCCAGGTGAAAGCCCTCACACAACCCGCTTTCGTCGGGTGTGATGGAAGAAAGACAATCACGCTCATCCCTGCCATTGGCGAAGGGACGGGTCAGCCGCGATCGTTCCAGGCAGCCAGCTTAGGTGTCGCTGGTTTACGTACTATAAGATGGCTGCTCTTTGTAATTTTAGCGAACTCGTTCTGATTAGCCAGGCCCCCAATGTTGGGCGTGAAGGCGGTCACCGTGACTTAGGAGGAGGCTCGCTGGTCTACGACAGAGCAAACAACCTCCGCCGACGACGGAGCGGTCGGGTAGCGAAGACCCTCAGTTCGATCTCAGACAGGCCCCATTGTTGTGGGGACTCCCCAAAAGTAGCTCAGGGTGTGTCCGGAGTCGGGGTCGCAGCAATGTGCGTCAATAAAGACCCGCTATCTCCGCGTGTAGGGAGCTGACTCCGGGGGCCGTCAAATGTTCAGCCGTCAGGCTTCGGGAATTCCCGTATTTTCCTGGGGATCCATCATGGGCTGATAGGAGTCACATCTTTGTCAGTGTTAGCGATAGCGATGGGGATGGCGATGGCCGCGGCCACCATTCCCCCAACCACGAGTTTGTCGTCGATCGTCAGCAGATCATCAATCCGCTGCTGGCCGCGCACCGTTTGATTTCCCACAACGACGAGAAGTTGGTCGCGTGCGGAAGGCGGGGCCGTTCTCCCATCCCAGAGTCGGACGGTCGCCAGGCTGTCCGGTTCGACACGAAGCTGATAGCTCCCCGGAGTGATGCCCACGATTTGGAACCGGCCCTGGCGGTCACTCTTTGCGTGAACTAGGGCTTTTGGGGAATCAGGCCGAAAGAGGGTCACAGATCTATTGGGAAGCGGGGTTCCCTGGGGGGAAACGAGCACCCCTTGGAGAGCGTTCTTCGTATCCAACCGGATGTCGGGGATACGAGGTCGGTTGCCAATGGGGTTCTGCGATTGGGGCTCGCCCGAGCAAGCTTGCGTGACTGCCAGGCAGAGCGTGATTCCCACCGCGAGAAGACCACGATTCAAAAAGGTGCGAAGCCAACTTCCCCACGCCATTGCCAATCCTCCGCAAGATTTTCGCGAATCAGAAAGAGTGAAGACGACAGGGGTGAAAGTCTCTCCGAAGCGGACTGATCTTCGAGCGTTTTCGAATTTCTGGTTCCACGCGGGGACGAGTCATCCCGTCGCCAAAACTCGGGGTGCGGAAAGTAGCCTCTCATCAGGGAAGTTGTCAAGGGATGTTTTTTCTTCACGACTTCGGGGCGAGTTGATGGTTCAGGCAGAAAAGTTGCCGGAAAGGGCGAGTAGTTAACTCACGGCGAGAAGCCTGCCTGCTTTTTGCCCGGGTGGAATGATTTGATAGACGGGCGAAACTCCGGGCCAATCAATTGGCGAGCTGTTTGCGGATGAAC
The DNA here is from genome assembly GCF_039793925.1 of Thermogutta sp. Lineage (GTDB taxonomy): Bacteria > Planctomycetota > Planctomycetia > Pirellulales > Thermoguttaceae > Thermogutta. Next base: position 2,060 of record NZ_JBAMME010000099.1, read on the forward strand.
TGGACTTGGGGTTGACCACCGAGGCCGCCACCGGTAAGGCTTTCCGCGAGGTAGCGAACGCGTTCTCGGGCATTGACCGGGGAACGGAAGTTGTCGCCTTTTTGGAGGATTGGGCGGGGGTCTGGCATTTCACCGAAGGCTTCGCTTCCGGCGAGCTGGCAGGGGAACCAGTAGCCTCGACCTTCGTCATCGACGAGGTAGAACTCTCCGTAGCAGTGCCCAGGAACCCACACTGTGCGCGCCGGGACGCCTGCCGCCCGACAGAGGGCCACGAACAGGGAGGTCATGTCCTCACAGTCGCCGACGCCCTCCTTCAATGCATAGACGGCCCCTCTTAGCTGTGCCCCGCTCTGGTACTTGACGTGTTCGCGGACGAAATTGTAGATGGAGCGGACCTTTTCCCAGTCGTTGCTGCCCTGGGCAATGAGGGCCTTGGCCTGTTCCATGATTTTGGGGTCCCTTGATTCGATCTTGGGGCTGGGACCGAGGAATACGCGAACATCAGCGGGCAGCTTGTCAGTGATCCGAAAGATCGTTGTGTCGGGTGGAGGGAGCTGGACATGTCGGCGGACTTCCACCGTCACGAGGGCGTGGGCTTCGCTGCCGTTGGGCAGGCTGGGGATTTTGACTACCATTTGGTCGACGAGATTGTCCACGGTGCGGTACTGGACGGTGACCCCTGGAGAGAAATCTTCCTCGACGATTTCCACCTGTTGTTCCGGCCAGTCGCGGGGAAGGGGGGCTGTCCCAACCATATTCCGGCAAGCACCCGCCACCGCTTTGACCACGATCCCGGCCTGCCATTTGGAGACGACAGCCTCACCCAACCGCCAACCTTTGCCCTGGTCCTCCTTGAACTGCGCCCACAGTGGACGCGGCAAAATTGCGATGCTGAGCAAAACAAAGCAGCCGAAGCTTGCTATGCGATTCATTGGTCCGTTTGTCACGTGTCAAGCATGCTTTGCCGGATTCATCCTTTTCACCGCGCCATCACACATCGGCCTGTTAGGACGGGGCGGCCTCTCGTGCTCGCGGCGGTTATTCGATCGGCTTTGGGCCGATTCCTCAGCCCATTGTTTCTCGGACGCCAGCCTGGCCCGCGGTCAGCGGAGTGCCGAAGTCTTGGTTTCGGAGAGTTTCAGCGGGCCTGTGCCACCACCCGCTGTTGGAGGTAGTCGGTCATGATCTGGAACACTTCTTCCAGATAATAATCACGTTTGATGCCTTCCTCGCTTCCCTCGTCGAGGGCGCGGAGGCGTTTTTCCTCTTCCTTGTCGGCGTTGAGTTCCTTCACCTGGGCCATGAATTTCTCTTCCTGGAGCGGCACCGTTTTCTTTTCACGTTGAGCCAGGTAGCGTTCGATATCTTGCTTTACTTTTTGGAAGTCAGGAGAGTTGTTGACCCGCTCTTCGGACCGCTTTTTCAGGAAGTCCACCACGGCGCTGTTGACGTCCGAGTAGACCTGATATTTGGCCGGCTGGATGCGGTCAAATGGGAGGGCGTAATCGAGGTCGGACTCGGAAATTCCTTCCAGGTGGTTGGTGAGTGAGGGCAGCTCGATGTCGGCCAGCACACCCCGGTTTTGGGTGCTGTCCCCATCCGGTCGATAAAACTGCTGGATCGTCAGCTTGAGGGCGCCGAGCTTGGGGGCATTGGGCAGTCGGAAGAGTTCCTGCCCAAGATCAATGAGGCTCTGCACGGTGCCTTTTCCATGGGTGCTGTGGTCACCGACGATGAGCCCGCGACGGTAGTCTTGAATGGCTCCGGCGAGGATTTCGCTGGCGCTCGCACTGAATTTACTGATGAGCACGATGAGTGGGCCACGCCACGCGACACTGGTGTCCTCGTCGTCGTAGACCATCACCCGACCGCCCGAATCTTTCACCTGGACGACAGGGCCACTTTCGATAAACAGGCCGGTGAGGTTGATGGCCTCCTGGAGTGAGCCCCCGCCGTTGCGCCGCAGGTCCAGGATGACGCCATCCACTCCTTGCTGGGTGAAAGACTCCAGGATTCGCCGGACGTCCCGCGTGGTGCTGCGGAATTCAGGAATCCCCAGCCGAGCACCGCTCATGTCCATGTAGAAGCTGGGCAGATCGATCACGCCGATGCGATACGGCTTGCCATCCGGCTTTTGCCCCACTTCGAAGACCTGACCCTTGGCTTCGCTGTCTTTGAGTTCGATTTTCTCACGGGTAATGGTGATGATCCGTTTGGGACTGCCATCGGCAGGAAGCACTTCCAGTCGCACGACCGTGCCCCGTTTTCCGCGGATAAGCTGAACCACATCGGAGAGCTTCATGTCGACGACGTCCACGATTTCGCCGTCTTCACCTTGTCCTACACCGATGATTTTGTCATCCACTTTTAGACGGCCGTCTTTCGCTGCGGCCCCGCCGGGGATGATTCGCTTGACGACCACGTAGCCGTCTTCCGACTGGAGGGCTGCCCCGATACCTTCCAGCTCGAGTTTCATAGTGATGTCGAAGTTTTCCAGCGTCTCGGGGGACATGTAGCTGGTGTGGGGATCATAAGACTCGCAGATGGCGGAGAGATAAGTCTCGAGGAGTTCGTCCTCGTCGGTTTGGTGAATTCGTTTGGCGAAGCTCGTGTATCGGCGCTGGAGTTTTTCAATAGCTTCCGCTCCGCTGGTCTGTTTGTCCGCCTTGAGGATGAGCAGATCCAGCTTGATCCGTTTCTCCCAGCGGTCGCGAGCTTCCTCCGGCGTTTTGGGATAGGTGAGCAGGTCGGGATCCCGAATGATCTCTTCGTCCTTTGTGAAATCAAGGGGCTGTTTGAGGATGTCAAGAGCGGTGGCCACCCGCTCGTCCACCCGTTTCAGAAAAACAGAAAAGATTTCATACGCCGGGCTGATATCTCCACTCTTGAGCAACGCGGCCCACTGGTCCTGTTTCTCGGCGAAGCGATCCACGTCGGATTGATAGAAATAGAGTTTCATCGGGTCCAGAGATTTCAGGAACAATTTGAACGCCCGACGCGAAATCTCCTCGTCCAGGGGATGTTTGGTGAGGTGTCCCTGGGGAAGCCGAATGGCAATGGTGCGGGCGATGTACCGGTCTTGGGCTCGCGGCCCAGCGGGGTCTCCACACGCGGAAATGCTGCTGACAAGGACAAGCAGTCCTGTCCAGAGAAGGATGAGGGGTACCCTGGGGTAAGAGCGTTCAAACAGTTTCATCGCTGGAATCCACAAAGAGAGTGAAACTTCACCAATAGGCGAGGCGTCTACGTCCGCCCGCCCGTTCAATCATCAACAATACAACTTCGCTGACCTAATTTTAACCTGCGTGGCCTAATTGGGGGAGTGTGAAAAACAACGGAGGCGGTTGCATGCTTGCGTTGGAGTGCCTGTTTTCTGCTTTTTTGGTGGCGGGCTGCTGCCGTGGTTCAGCCGACCCTGCCGAAAACGCGGCGGGAAAGTTTGGCACGGCGGCCAAAAACCCACCGACGGTGGTCAAATCATAGCGTCGGAGGCGGGATTTCACAAGGTGAAAGTTCCTGCCGGAGGGACGTCCCTATCGGGTTTGCTTTGCAAGCTTGGACAATCCATTTCGCTGGCTGGGCTCCGACTGCTCGGTTCGATTGCCGGATAAATAAAACGGTAGGGGTCATTCATAAATGGCCCCTACCATCACATTGCCCCGTGGTATCGCGTAGGTATTTGCAAAACGGGGGACGGGGCATGGCGAATCGGCATTGACGGGCGGGAGCACCGGCAGTATATCGGGCGCGGTTTGGGTCGGTACCCCTGCCGAGAGGGAATCTCCCGTCGCCTATGGATGGCCCCGTGGTGATGCAACGGCGTGATCTGCGAGTGCTGCTGGCGGTGATGCTGGTCGCTGTGTGTGCGACCTCTGTCGGCTGCGCGCTGCGCCGATTTGAGCGACGGGGACTTCTTCCGCGACACGGCTTGATTGCTCGGCCGGGCTGGTTTCGGCCGCAGCCCATCTCTTTGGGAGAGCGAACTCGCCAGTTTCTCAGGCAGCACGATCTGGAGAATTCTCTTGGCGACCCTCCGCGGACATTGATGGAAAAAGTTCAGGCGGTGGTGGACCGCGAGCCTTCCCTGGAAGGATTGTACGCTTACGCGGAGGTCAGTTTCGCTCTGGCGCGTCGGCTGGAGCGGACCGAGCCTCGGCTGGCCCTCGATTTGTACGGGGGTACCGTGCTGCGGGCGTACCAGTACCTTTTTGATCCGCAGTTTGATTCCACGCGCAATCCGTACGATCCCCATTTTCGCGGCGCCTGTGATCTGTACAACGCTGCTCTGGAGTCCGCGCTGCGGATCGTCTGCAAGGGAGAACAGCTTCGGCCGGGAACCGAGTTCCGCGTCCGCACCGCCGATGCAGTGTGGAGGCTCAAATGCATCATCTGTGACGATCGCTGGCGGCCGGAGGATTTTGGCCATTTTGAGTTCGTATCGGATTATCGGATTATCGGCCTGCGGAATCATCACGTGAGCTACGGGCTGGGCGTGCCTCTCATCGCGGTGCGAAAAAGTTACCCCGGGGAGCCGCCTGCGGCTCGGTATTATCCACCGGACCTGAGCTTTCCGGTGACCGTCTTTCTGCGGCCGGAGTTTCCCAAGTTTGCCGCGTCCTCCAAATCATCCGGGGAGGAGCAACACTATGAGGCCCAGCTTGAGTTGTATGATCCGGTGGCCATTAGCGACGTCAACGTGGATGGGAAACAGGTCCCGTTGCAGGCCGACCTGACAACTCCTTTGGCGGCGTTTCTCTCCAATCCTGCGTTTGGACCCTCGCTGGCGACCGTGGGGCTGCTGCGACCGGAAACCCTTCTCACGCTGCAACCGGGACGGGACAAGCCTTTCACTGGGCTGTACATGGTCCAGCCCTATGAACCGCAGAAGATTCCGGTGGTTTTCATTCATGGCTGGTGGTCCAGTCCCATGACCTGGATGCAGATGTTCAACGATCTCCGCAGTGTCCCGGAAATCCGGCACAATTACCAGTTTTGGTTCTACCTGTATCCCACGGGACAGCCGTTCTGGATTTCAGCCGCCCAGTTCCGCCGTGAACTCCGCGAATTGCGGCAGACGATCGATCCCCAGCACGTGCAGCCGGCGCTCGACCAGATGATCCTCGTTGGTCACAGTATGGGTGGGCTGATCGCCGAAATGCAGGTGATGGAAAGTGGCGATGAATTCTGGCGGCTGGTCAGTGATCACCCATTTTCGGAAGTTCGCGCTGATCCGGAGACCCTGGCGCAACTGCGCGAGATATTCTTCTTCCATCCCAATCCCTCCGTGCGCCGCGTCGTGACGCTCGCCACTCCTCATTGGGGATCGCACTTTTCGAACGGGATGACGCAGCGCCTGGCGGCGCAGCTCATCCGGGCTCCCCGGCAGTTGCTGCAAACGCAGGAGCGGTTTTTCCGAGAGAATGCTGAACTGCTCATCCCGGACAATCTTCTTAAGATCACCGACAGCGTTGACGCCCTCTCTCCTGAATGTCCCATTTTCCCGGTGCTCAACAATGCGCCGCGGGCGTCATGGGTTCTCCATCACAATATCGTGGGAGTTTCTCTGGATGGGGGGTTGTGGGGACGGGTGACGGGCACCACAGACGGTGTTCTCTCCTGGGAAAGTGCCCATTCTGACCGCGCGAATTCTGAGCTGGCCGTCCCCGCCGAACACACGACGATTCACACCCATCCGCTTGCCATTCTGGAAGTGGAGCGAATTCTTCTGGAGCATCTGGAGGAAGTGCGTCAGGAAGAACGTCTCATGCAGACGCGTGAAGCACGAGAAGACCTGGTGCCGATGCCAGCCCCAATTCGCTTACCGCCGGTGGAGCCACCGGCTCCGCCTCCGGAACCACCGCGCCGGTTCCCGTTGTTGCGACTTTCTGAGGAAACGGCCCCCGGTTATTCTGCACCGATGAGATAGACAATCAGCCTCTTCGGACCGTGCACACCGAGGATGAGAATCTTTTCAATATCCGCAGTTCGGCTGGGGCCTGTGATGATCACGCATTCTCCGCGCATTTCCGGCTGCCGCGCCACACTCGTGATGCGCTCCCAGGCGGCCGGCAAATGCTCACACAATCGGTCGGCGGTGGCCACGATGACACACGCAGGGGGAAGGTAGCAGGCGAGTCGCTCACCGGGATTGCGGCAGACGACCACGGCCGACCCGGTGTCCGCGAGAAGACATTCTGCCTCCAGGATGCTGACCGGAGTAGGTTCCAGATCGCGTGGGACGGGACTGTCGGGAACTGGAATGGTTTGCAGTCCAGGTGCGCTGTTGGCGAGCTGCCATGCCAGCGGCCGATCCATCACCAGGGCCTGTCGCCAGCCTGCCTTTTCCGCGAGGTTCCAAAAATCTTCTTGCGCACTCAGCCAGTTGTGGTGGACCAGCGCTTCACCGTGAACGGCGCGCAATTCTTCGGAAAAACGGCGAGCGAGGTCCGCCGAACTGGGGTGTGTGCGGGGCCAGACCTCGGGAACGGGTGGCTGATTTTCTTCGGCGACTCTTCCGAGGTTTTTTCGGATACGATCCAGAATGACTTCACGTGCGCCCATGGTGCCTGTGTCCTTACAGCAAGTTTTTTATTTTTAGATCCGGCTTCTCAAGTCTTTTCGCGGCGTAAACCACGTTCTTTAAGCCATCGCCTGAGAAATCGCTCCATTGCATCACGAGCTGGTTGCGTTGCTTGAATGCCGTACTGGCGACGGAGTCATACTCGCTGCCTGAAGATAACGGGTTTTGTGATGCCGCCACCACGCGCGAAAACTGCGGGGCGGAACGGGGGGCAAGTCGCGGGCGCGGGTCCACGCACCCAGAGGCCCCGGCCGGAACGGCAGAAATCGTGCGACACGCACCCCCAGGCGAACGCATCCCATGACCAGCCGGTACAGGAAGGGGTGGGACATCGCCCAGGCCCAAGCCCGCCAGATCAGCCGTTCAAACGGTGAACGGACGGGAGATCGCGTGTTCACCGCCCGATGGCGGAGGTGAACCAGTTGATGGGGAATGTCGATTTTTACGGGGCAGACTTCCCCGCACGCGCCACACAGGGACGAAGCAAAGGGCAGTTTGCCGGCCTCCTCAAATCCAACGAGGTGCGGGGTGAGGATGGAACCGATCGGACCAGGATACACCCACCCATAGGCCCAACCGCCGACTCGACGGTACACCGGACAGGTATTCAGGCAGGCGCCGCATCGGATGCAAAAGAGGCTGCTGCGGGCAGCAGGATCCGCCAGCACGTTGGAACGACCGTTGTCGATGATGATGACATACATCTTCCGCCCAGGTGACGGTCCGAACAGCACGTGCGTGTAAGTCGTCAATTTCTGGCCGGTGCCACTCCGCGCAAGCAAATTGAGAAACAGCGGCAGATACTCGATGCTGGGGATGACCTTTTCAATCCCCATCAGGACGACATGCACCGGTGGGGCCGCCATCGACAGACCCGCGTTCCCCTCATTCTCGATGACACAGATGGCCCCGACATCGGCCAGAGCAAAATTGCATCCGGAAATCCCCATATCCGCGCGGAGGTATTCCTGCCGAAGGTGGCGCCGAGCAATATCGGTGAGTTTTTCGTGTTCGGTGGTGAACGGTTCGCCAAGCTTTTCGGCGAAGAGCCGGCCCACATCGGCGGCCGAAAGGTGAAGGGCAGGCGTGACGATGTGTGTGGGTCTCTGACCGGCTAGTTGCACAAGGAACTCGCCGAGGTCCGTTTCCAGGGCCTTGACGCCAACCGAGGCCAGCACGTGGTTGACTTCCATTTCCTCGCTGACCATGGACTTCGATTTGACCACGGTCTTCACGTTGTGTTCGCGAACAATTTGCAGGAGGTGACGGTTGGCTTCTTCAGCGTCGCGGGCCCAGAGGACCGTGACACCTCTGGCTGTGATATTGCGCTCAAATTCCTCCAAAAGTTCTGGAAGATGATGAATGGCGTAACGTTTGACCTGGTGCGCGGCCTCCCGCCAGGACTCCCAGTACGGAATGGCCAGCGCGACCTGCCGGTTGTGTTTGCTGGATCGTTCCGCCGATTCTCCGAGGGCTTTCGATCCTCGCGGCTCAGCGAGTCCTTTATTCTCCGCCTTCCAGAAGGCGGCCCCGCGAAGTGACACCCCATGGTGCTGATCGACGACCGTCATCTGTGCATGACTCCGGGATGGAGGAAACCTTTAAAAGCTACGAATTTCCCAAAGATCCCCCCAGTTATTGTAGCGCTGGATTACTCCCGGCTGTTTAAAATCTCGGCAATGTGGAGGACGCGGATATGCCGCATCTCTGGTTTGCGTCGCATGATGCCGCCGACATGCATAAGACAACTGATGTCTCCGGAAGTGACCACCTCTGCTCCGGAGCGCAAAATACTGGCGGCTTTTGTCTCGCCCATGGCGATGGAGGTGCCCGGCATTTTCACACTGAAAGTCCCTCCAAATCCACAGCATTCTTCAATGTTGGGAAGCTCACAGTAGGTGAGGTCTTTCACATTCTTGAGAAGGATGATGGGTTGCTCGAGGATTCCGAGTTCGCGCCGTCCGTGACAGCCGCTATGCAGCGTCACCTTGTAGGGGAATCGGGCTCCCAGGTCCGTCACCCCCAGGACATTGACCAGAAACTCTGTCAACTCGAACACCCGCTCGCCAACCTCTCGAGCCTGCGAATTCTCGGGATCTGCCTGTTGAAAAAACACCCGGCACATGGCCGTGCACGAGCCTGACGGACACACAATATACCGATACGGCGCAAACACCCGGCAAAAATGTCGGATGACGCGGCGGGCTTCTTCCCAGTAGCCGGAGTTAAACGCCGGTTGCCCGCAGCATGTCTGCTCTTCTGGATAGGCAAACGGGATACCCAGGCGATGGAGGATATCCACCACGGCTTGCGCAATCTGGGGATAGAACTGGTCAATGTAACAGGGGATGAACAGGCCGACTTTTTCCCCGGCTTCGTAACGGGGATAGTCCCATTGTGGCAAACCGTTGTCCCCGATGCGAATCATGAATATCTTGGGTCCTTCTTTTATGATGCTGAACGTGTTCGTCGGCAAAACCCGGGCAAACTTATCCCGGCAATGGGATTGCCGAAAATCGCAAGTCCGTTGACTGCCGAAGTGAAGGTAGAGTCATTGTAACAAGCAGAGCCAGTTTTCAACACCTTTACCGCTATATCAGCGCAGAGCCGCAGAGCAACTCGGTCGGACGACGCCACCGAGTCCCCGTATTCCGAGCTCGCGATTCAGTGGCCGCTCCCCATGTGCTAGACTATCTTTCTACGTTGGCACCCCCGCAAAGGATCAACGAGCAAGGCAGCCGAGTTTCTCATAGTGGAATGGTCCGGATTTGAAGGTGAGGACGGCGTGTCACAGAGGACGGCCGCGCCGGAGAGTCTGTGGCGGAATCGTGACCTGGGGGAATTGGTGAAAATGTTTGGGAGGTTGATGCATGGACGTTTTGACAGCCATCTTCACGCGGCGGAGCATCCGCTGTTTTGAGGAGCGACCCGTACCGGAGGACATTCAGGAAAAACTGCTGCGAGCGGCGATGGCTGCCCCAAGTGCCCGCAATGCTCAGCCCTGGCAATTCGTGGTGATCGACCACCGCGCCACATTGATGGAGATCGCCGCGCGTTTTCCCAATGCCGAGCCTGCTCGCACGGCTCCCTTGGGCATCCTCGTGTGCGGCGATCTGACCTTGGAGCTTTCCAAGGGGTATTGGGTTATTGACTGTGCAGCCGCCGCCCAAAATATTTTGCTGGCTGCCCATGGACTCGGTCTGGGGGCTGTGTGGACGGGAGTCTATCCCCGCGAAAACCGCGTGGAGGGAATGCGGGACATTTTCAACATTCCGGACCACGTCATTCCCCACAGCCTCATTCTGGTGGGCTATCCTGCGGAAAACCCGGCCCCCGTGGACCGTTTCGATCCTAACCGCATCCACCGCAATCGGTGGTGAAAGAACCCGGGGTAAAAACGGGGCGATCTGTCACATGGGCGCAGGTTCAGCAGCTTACCCGTTAACGTTCACCGCACGGCACGTTGGTTGATTTTGACTTCCACCTGGAAGGCCAGTTGTTTAACGTCCTCCGGAACCAAACTGTACTGTAACTGACTGAGGACGGGACGCAAATTGTCGACCGGGGCGGTAGGATCCATGTCCATGAGGCGATTGACAGAGCGGAGTCCCAGTACGAGAAGCTGCCGCGTTCGCATGCCATTGATTGATTCTAGATTGCCTGTGGTGGCAAGCTTCTCCGTTTCCTTGGAGTGGAACAGCTCTGCCAGAGTGGCGATCCCCGCCGCATCGCCCGCCATTGCCAGGCCGATGGCTGCGTTATAACGCACAGCAGGATTGGGATCGCCGAGGAGCATCTGGAGCTTGGCACACGCTTCAGGTCCGCCGTGCAATCCCAGGGCCAGCGCAGCCACCGACCGGACGGGATCTACGGGGTCGTCCACTGCGATGAGCAGGGCGGGAAGGACATCCGGAGAGGCGTGAAGAACCTCCGGCCCAAGACGTTCGCCCAACTCGTACAGCCCTTCCGCCGCTGCTTTTCGCACCGGTGAATCCATTTCCGGCGATCCACCGCCGCGCCACCGAACGGCTTTCGCAAGACAGGGTATAACCGTCGGAACATCCATACGGCGGATCAATCGGCAGAGATGGGCCCGCGCAGCGATCGACATATCCGAATAACCCGCCAATGGCTGCTGGAGTTCTTCTGTGAGGCAGTCGGCAAGAGCCTCAGCCAGGGCGGGATCGCGTCGCAGATCATCGTAGCGCTGGTCATAAATGAAGGGAGTCAGATATGCCACGGCCTGCCAGCGTGTTTGGCCGCCCGCCCGCAATTGGGCCACCGCGTTGGCCACTTCAACCCTTGGAGCGAGCATCGCCCGAAGCCGCACGAAACCCACCGCTGCTCCAATCACCACAACGAGAGGGAGAATCACCCGGGAAATCAGAAGCCATACCAGAGATGGTTGCTTGTGTGCCCGAATGGTTGCGGAAGAGGTGGCCTGACCAAGGTGCTCCCCTGTTTCTGTGGAGGAATAAGCCTCCTCAGTCTTTTGCACACGCAGCCCCGTTTCCATGCCCGCTCCCGTTGCGACCGGTGGATTGTCGCATACCATAGTAAATCCTCCGCCTCCGAAGCGGCTATGAGAATCGGCCGCCTAGGACAAGAAAATCACCGAGACCCAATCGCGCCACACCAGGCGATCGTTCTCGGTCGTCAGTTGACTGGACATATTTTATGCAGAAAACTTGCGGAGGTGTCAAGCGTTTTCAATATTCTTTTGTTTAGTGCGTTGCCCGGGTGACATGAGGTTTCGCCTTTCCTGCTTAAGAAGCCGATGCAGTACCTTGAGCTAACTTTGCCCACGCCTGAGGAGAACCTGGCACTCGACGAGGCGTTGCTTCGCGCGGCTGACGCTGACCGATTGGATGACGTGCTGCGGGTGTGGGAATCGTCCCGCCTGGCCGTAGTTGTGGGCCGGGCATCACGGCTGGAGGAAGAAGTGGACGTCGCGCAATGCCAATCTCTCGGGGTGCCCATTTTGCGACGATGCAGCGGAGGCTGTGCGGTGGTCATCGGGCGAGGGTGTCTTTTATATTCGCTGGTGCTTCATCTGGAGGATCGGCCGGGCTGGCGGCGAGTCGATGTGCTCCATGCCCAAGTTCTCACAAAGCTTGGCGAAGCGCTATCGATTAACGGCCTGAGTATCGTTCGGGCGGGAATCAGCGATTTGGCCATTGTCCACGACGTAACACAGGGTCCCGAGAATGATGCAGCACGATGGCGCAAAGTCTCGGGAAACAGTGTTCGTTACGGCCGGTGGTGCGTCCTCTATCACGGAACGATTCTCTATCAGTTCGATTTGACGTGGATCGGAAGACTCCTCCGGCAGCCACCGCGAGAGCCGGATTATCGCGCTGGTCGTCCCCACGAGATGTTCGTGGCTAATTTGCCCCTCGAGCGCGAAGAGATGATCATGCGCATTCGGCAGGCATGGTCGGCTGACTCGATTCTCCACTCCTGGCCGCACGCACAAATGCGAGAGCTTCTCGCCAGTCGCTATTCCCAGACAGCGTGGCATTGGGAAAGATAACTGATTCGCTCACAATTAAGCCGAGCAAAACAGTGCCGTCCCGAGAGTGATTGAGGCGTTCTTAGCACAATTCAGAGCGCGCTGGAGACCCAAATAAAGACTTCACACTAGTCCGCGAGTGGATCCGAAAGGGTGGACGCTATGAAAGCGACGGTTCGCGAAGAGTCTCATCGGATAAAGATTAAGAGAGCCACTGGCATCCGCCCGTTGTGGTTCTTTTTGGGACTGATCTTTGTTATCGCAGGTGAAGTGCTCAATGAGTCAGCGTGGGCAGAAGAGCCAGCGATTGCTTGGAGAATCGAGCGCGACGATTGGGAGCTCGCGGGAGCCGAAGTGATGGCCGAGCCCGATGGCCGGGTAACGCTGTTTTGCGATCGGCCGGATACAGTGGCTGTTGCCGGATGTTTTGTACCCCCGCGGGAGTTGGTAAGGATCCGGGCAAGCGTGCGATGCGAAGATGTGCGTCCACTCCGGCAAGCTGGGTATGCCTACGCAGCCGTGTACCAGTATGACGAATGGGGCCAGCTTCTCGGTTTTACGGACTTCGCTCAGGTCAGCGGGACGCAGGACTGGAAAATTTTCACATGGGAAGGGCAAACTGATCGGCGCGCTTTCCGGATGGAAATAAGGCTCGGACTGCATCAGGCACAAGGACGATGCTGGTTTCGTGACGTGGTTGTGGAACCTGCGGCCTTCTGGGGAACACCCCGCGGGGAGGCACTTCCCGGAGAGAGTGTAGCGGTGATTGTGGAACCGGCGACTCCGCGATTCACCTCTCACGTCGACGTTCGAGCGGTTGCAAACGCGTTGGAGCAGGCGGGTTATCGGACGGAGTTCATGACCTGGGAGGAGTTGGCGCCCGGCTGGTGCCCGGGAACTTACAAAGGTGTCTCACTGCTTGTCTTCCCTGATTCTCGATACTATTTGCCCGAAGCCCGTGCTACTTTGTTGCGGTTTTTAGCAGAGGGAGCGGACTTACTCACATTCGGTGGTTATGCCTTCGATATACCCGTGAGGCGCTCGAAATCGGGATGGGTGGCCCAAACACCGGGACAGCCGGCAAGCGTCACACCCCTTCTGGCGGATTCGTCTTTCGAGGAATCCCTCGAATCGCCAGACAAGTCCCCCTGGCGCAGGTCTTCGCCGGAAAATTGTCGATGGGTTGCGGGGGAAACGCATTCGGGTCAGGGAGCCGCGCAAATCAGTCTCACGAAACAGGGGAGTGCTGTTGTCTCGCAGATTGTCAACGATGTGACGCCGGGGCAAACGCTGCGTCTTTCTGGATGGATCAAGACCCAAAACGTGACTGGGTCGGGCTACGCTTTTCTGGCGGTGTATCCGTTCGCCGGGGAAAAGTGGATCGAGCCGCGCGATTATGCCAATCTGCGGGGAACTCAGGACTGGCGGAGGGTGGTGGCCTTGTTGACAGTACCGCCGAGTGCTGATCGCGTCGAAGTGCGTTTGGGACTCTATCAGGCGGCAGGGATCGCCTGGTTTGACGACGTGCAACTGGAAGCGGTGGAATATTCGCCGGTGGTCAATACCCATTTCGGCAGGACAGAAGACGGCCTGGAGGTGAGCCCCTGGCAATTGGGGCTGTTTGATGCCGACGCGCCTTTGCAGGATGTGGTGGAGCTGCGAGCTGGCGATTGGACGTGGAAAACGGAAAAGCCTTTGACAGGATATTCTGCTGTCGGGGTGCTGCGGAGGCAGGCGCGGTGGCAACCCATCGTGCACGCTTACGATCGCTGGGGCCGCCGTTGCGGAACGGCTGGGGCGCTCATGACCCATGTGGCGGGCCCGTTCCGTGGGTCCCAATGGGCTTTCTTCGGCGTGGAAGATGTTGATCTTCCGGCGATTCCGGAATTTCGCCAGGGCGTGCTTGTACCGCTTCTCAAGCGGATGCGAACGGGGGTTTACTTGAGTCAGCTTGCTGCAGAGTTGGCTTGTTTCCGACCAAACGAAAAGCCCCGGGTGCCCTTTATCGTGGAGAATTCTGGCAAGGAGACGTTCTCTGGCGGCTTCCGCATCGTGGTGCGGCAGGTCGGCCTTCCATTCTCTACGGAGGCGAACCGGGAGAAGGACGATGGAATCGTTTTGGATATTACCGGTGACATACCGCGCTTAGCGCCGGGCGAGAACTTCGAGGCCCATTTCCAGTCGGAACCTTTGAGTGAGGGCTTGTACCAGCTCGATGTGACGGTGCAAACGGCGGACGGTCATGTGCTGGATTATGGGCGGACCGGGTTTGTCATCTGGGATGGCCGTTCAGTACCAGGAAAGATCGACTTTGATTACAAGGAAAATTATTTCCGTCTGCGTGGTCGGCCGCGATTTCTCTGCGGGACCACGACCTGGTCTAACTGGTTTCTGTCGCCCAGTCAAAGCGACTGCCTGTTTTGGGCGGAAAACCTTCAGAGGATGCGTGACGCTGCCATCGATTTCGTCGCCAATCTGCAAACCTGGTGGCATGATCCGTACGAGTTGAGCGAATCCGAATGGCGGCAACTGGACGCCATGCTTTATTTGGCAAGCAAGGTGGGGATGATTTATCGAGCGGGGCTGTTTGTCGGCCAGGATGTAGCTGTGGACGAGGCTACCCTGGAGAGACAGGCCAGGTTCGCCAGGACCTTCGCGGAACGGTACAAACATCTGGATGGGCTTATCTACTATCTCAATGGGGACTATCAGTTACACCCCAAGAATGATCAGCAACGCTCGGTGGCCTGGCAATATTCCCAGACAGAGCGCTGGAACGCGCGTCTCGTGGCTGCCATTCGTGAAGTGGACCAGCGGCATCCGATCATCAGCGAGTATTACCAGAGGCCGGTCGGCGGGCTTGATCTCCGCAGGACGCTCGACGGGCTGGATGTGGCGGAAGTCGGGTATTTTGGCCCACCCCAAGTGGATCTGGAAGAATTTGCTCCGACCGTCAAATGGATTGATTCGCGGCTTAGGGGTAAATCTCTGGCAATCGGAGAATTCGGCGTGAAAACACATCCCGCCTGGGACCAAGATCGCGGTGCCCACGGGTACCATATTCGGCGATCGGTGGCGGAGCAAGAGCGGCTCTTTCTGTTACTTCCGCAATACGTGTTTGCTCTGGGTGGGTGCGCTGCCAGGAACTGGTGCTGGCGGGATGACGATGATCGCGTCTTTCCCTGGGGACTCCTGCGCAGTTGTGATGGTACGGAGCGATCGTCGCTGAGATTTTATCGGGCGTCGTCGGGTTTACTTTCTCGCCTTACCCCCAAATGGGAGAAGCCCGCTGTGCTTGTCATTTCTCCCGATAGCGTGCCGCCGGAACGTGCTGCCGCAGCTCGGGAGGTGGTTCTTCTCGCCAGTCGCGTTCTTTTCACTCTGGGGGTGGACTTTGCGATTGCGGGAGACAATGCGCTCGACGAGCAAACCCTGAATGGCGTGCGGTTGGTTATCATCCCCGGGGAAGTAAGTCCGACAAGTCAACAGATACTGAAAAAGCACTCCCGATCTTTGGCGATTCTCTGGGAAAGGGAACTGGAAACCGCGGGACGAGCAGGAACACAAGGAGACGAGCTTGTGAAGCAACTTCGCAACAGGTGGCGGCAGGTTATCGAGAGGGTACAGATTGCCCGGATCACGATCACGCCGGACATTCGTGCTATTCAGGCATTTCGCGTTCCTCTGGTCGATGGCGAGGCCTACGTTTTTGTTAATGCACAGGATCGGGACGTCGCGTTTACCGCCACGCTTCCCTATGGACACACGGTGAGCATGCGTTTGCCGGGCTGGCATCCAGGAATGGTGGCTGTGGATCAATCGGCGACACCGATCACCGTTGAAGGGGCGGGACGCATACTGTGGGACGATCGGATGCTCGTCGAAGCGGACGGCCACATTATTCTCATGCCGGTTACAGAGGGTGAGCGACTGCACGAGGCAAAAGAATGGTGGCTGATTCCCACTGGTGCGAGCGAAGTGCGGCTGCCAGGCGAACTTGCAGGGAAGTCTCAAGCTGAGGTTGGCCGATGGGTGGGCGGGAAGTGGCAGGGTTGGGCTGATGTGACACCGCAGACCAATCGCGACGGCGTGATCATCGCGATTCCTCCCGACTTAAAGGCAGAATGGATTCGTCTGAGGAAGTAAAAAACAGAATGGAGACGCCTGAGTGAGCGTCTCCATTTCTCAAATGCTTCAGGTCAAGAAGGTCGGGCGGTTCAGGTCGGGAAGGTATCGGAGGTCAGACTTCAGAAGAAACCACCACCGAAACCCCCGCCAAAGCCACCGAAGCCACCGCCGAAACCACCACCAAATAGACCGCCGAAACCGAGGCCACCGGTGCCACCTAGGCCTTGCCCGCTTTCCCCTGTCACGAAGTTGAAGATATTGACCTGGCTGATACCCTGGAACACCGGATAAGGATTCACACGCACATAACGGCGGTCGGCAGAGATTGTGGCAGCCGCGGTAAGCATGGTTCCCTCTGGGATAACCGTAATTTGCGGGGCATAACCAACAGCACCACCCCGCACGGGGATGAATGGCCAGACGGGGTTAACACCCGCCCCGCCGTCCGTTCGCGATTGGACGAACGAGGCCATCGAGCTGGGATCCACCTGTGGGGCATTTCCCCCGTCACCCAGTTGCTGCGCCAGAATGCGGTTGCGGAGATCAATCTGGTTCATGACGGCACTGGCGAGTTGCTGTTCAGCCAGCGGGACTTTGCGCCGGCCGTCGGCAAGCTCGAACTGGATGTAGGCCTCATCGCCCTTGAGCGGGATGGTCTTGGTGAGGGACTGGGCCTTGTCTGTCAGGAAGTGGAGGTACACCGTCACTTTGACCTTACCGCCGACAACGTTGCCCCACACACGGCGAACCACTGCGCGATACGTTCCACTGAATCCCCGCGGGCAGACGTAATACTCTTTGTAACCGTCGCTGGCTTCCCGGCCTGCCTGGCTGCTCACATCCCCCACCAGGACACCACCGGATGTGGTTCGGGGATTGCGGAGCGAGCAAAGCGTTCCCCCGGGTTCCTCGACAAGAAGGTCCAGGTCCGCCTCACCCACCCATGAGACCTCGATAATGCAATCCCGCGCGACGGCCTCGTTGAGGGCCTGTTCGTACTTCTGGGCTTCTTCAGGACTCTGAACTTTGAGCTCATCGAGAAGGGCCTTGGCCGTTCGCAAAGCATTCAGCCACACGTCCTGATGCTTTTGCGGGAAGACCTGGGAGAGGATTCCCACGGTGGACCACTTCAGGGCTTCGCGATCGTTGAGCTTTTGGGCCAACCGCAACGCCGCCACATAGGGTTCCGGCCATTCTGGCATCAGGTTCGCCACCTGACGGTACATGGCGAGCGCTCTCTGCTCAAGACCATGTCGCTCGAGCTGAATTCCCAGGACGAGGAAGTCCATGGGGTCAGAAGCAAAATCGGCAGCCGACATCAGGGCTCGCTCGATCTCCTCCCGTGAACCACCCTGCGCTTCCAGGGCTAAGGCCAAACCCTCATACATCCAGGGCTGCGGTTGGTTGTGCCGCAGGGCGGAGTGTATTAGGGCGGTCACGTGTTCAAACTTCTGACCGGCGACCAGACGGCGGACCGCCTCACGGACATCTTTAGCTGGGATTGTTCCCTGGGCAAAGACGGAGTCCCAGAGATCGGCCGGTGATTGACTTCGGGAAATCTGGCCGTTGAGGACATCGTCGGTCACTTTCAGGATGGGGGGCAAAGCGTTTTGACGGGGCTGGCCGTCGGGCGTTTTGCTCAGGTCATCCTGGACACTGAACGCCCGGAAACCGCCGTTACCCGCGGCATTCGGTACGTTGAAGAATCCTCCACCCAGACCACCGAACCCGCCGCCAAATCCGCCATAGCCTCCAAATCCTCCGCCGAACCCACCAAGACCCCCAAATCCTCCGCCGTATCCTCCTCCGTAGCCCCCAAATCCTCCGCCAAATCCACCCATACCGAGGCCGGCGCCGCCCCAGCCCCCGAGACCGGCACCACCGATGGAGTTCGGTGGAACGACGAGGTCGGCCACGGGATACACCTTGAGCACGAGATCGTTCCGGGCCTGTTCCGGAGTGGTGATGAGCAGCACCTCATCCTTAATGACGTAGGTGAGGTCCAGATCGCGTAACAGCAGGCGGAGGGCCGATCGCAGCGAGATTCCCCGAAGGCTCTTGGTGACGGGCGTATTGGTGTCCACGCCTACATTCGTGAGCGCTTTCTTATCCAGTTGAATTTCGATTTGGTGTCGATCGCGGAGATAGTTGATCACTTCGGAGAGAGGTGTATCCACGAAGTCCAGTTCGGTCGGTTTTTTCAACTCGGAGAGGATTTTCCGCTCCGCGGGACTCGAAGCTCCCAGGTCCATGCTCTGGTAGCGCTCCTTGCGGCGGGCGGTCAACTCCTGCCAGGTTTGGGCATCGGGATACACAACTGGCGGTTCATCGGGTGTGGGGACATGGGCCCGCTCTGTCTGATAAAGCGTGTCCAGAACGCCTTTTTGCCGCGCTTCGCGCAGGAGCATGGCTTTCTCGAAGTTTCCCACCTGGCTGGCCATGTGTCGGGCGAGAAGCGGCGTGGGCAGGTCCGGCGTCAGTTTTTCCGCTTCGCCAGCGGCTTCGACTTCCGCCAGCTCGTACCGACCCTCTTTCATGAGCGAGTTGAACCGGTCCATGAGCTGGGTGATCTTCTGTTCCTTGAGAAGCAATCCTTCGGCGATGAGACGGCGTTCGGTGGCCTGGGCTTCGAGCTGGGCTGCTCGGCGACGCTGCTCATTCAGTTCCACCACACGCACATCTGCCTGTCGAATTGCCGTCCGAATCTGATCGAGGAGTTGGTCCCGCACCTCGGGATCGAGGTCCGGAACACGGCTCACCTCGTCCAGTTTGAGCTTGAGCTGATCCCGGGCTGTCTCGGGGTTTGTGCCCATCATTTGCCGGGCCTGGTTGATCGCTGCTTGGACATCTTTGCTGATCGCCTCGGCCAAGATCTGGCGATCAATCGTCACCTGGGCGGCCAGCGCCCCAGGCATTTCCGCCGGCGCGGCCGGTGGGGCGGGCGGACCGACGAGGTTCAAGTCCGCCGCCGGGGCCTGTGGCGCTGCGCGTTGCGCCGGCGCCGCGCCAGGAGCCGCTTGGGCCGGGGCTGCGGGAGCTGCCACCTCCTGAGAAACCTGTCTCACCTGCGTCAGAATCTTCCTCGCTGCCTGGTTCTGAGGATCCTGAGCGAGCGCCGCTTCCGCCATCTTTTGAGCCGACGCCACGTCGTTCAGCTCCAACGCCTGACGCGCCAGTTCTGTCAGGTTGTAAACGCTGATTTCGGCATTTTCAGCCAACTGAAGAAGGGCGTCTTTACCAGGGACGGGCACCGCACTTCCACCGGTGTTTCGGGCGCTTTCAACGAGCTTCACAAGATAACCGTTCTGTGGATGAGCTGCTCCCTGCAGCACCCATTTGTGCTCGCCGCCCGGTAATTTTGCAGTGAGTTCGACCGGTCCTGCGGCCTTGAGCGCGCCTACGACGACTGTCTCACGATCAGACCGAAGCGGGGGCAACCGCTGGGGATAGACTTCTGCGACGTTGTCTGACCAACGCGCTTCTGCCGGGTAGACGACCGTTGCATGGACCGCGCTGGCCAACTGCTGGGCGGCCGCTGCTGCGTCAACTTCAGGAGAGTCGATGACCAGGCTGCCACCGGTGTGCGTAGCGTAAGAGGCCATTAATCCCACATCGCGCTGCGCGCCGATCAGATAGGCGTTCACCGGGATGCGGGCGTCGTACAGTTGGGTGGCCAGATTTGCAATTTCCTCCGAAGAGAGCAGGTGGGCACGGCTGAGACCATCGCCGAAATAGACGAGGGTGCGCCCCTCTGCCGGGGCCTTGTTTAGGGCGTCAATGGCGGCTTGCAACCCAGCCCCCAAATCACACGAGCCGAGCGGCGCTCGCTTCTGGAGCTTTTCCCAACCGGCCCGAAATTCGGGGCTTCCCGGGGCCACAAAGTCCGGGTGCATCGGTACCGCTTTAAGGTCCACCGCCACGATCTGCACGCGATCTTCTGGCGATAGCTCTCCCACAAACTTCTGAAGGGCAGCCAGGGACTTCTCCCTCACGGCTCCCGTCTGGGCCGCCGATGTGTTCACCAGCACGACGATGTGACGTCCGCCCGACTGCACCGACGGAACTGGCGGAAGAACAGCCGCAAAGTACTGGTTGCCGTCCGCCGCCTGGAAAAGCTCCAACTGGGCCTGAGGTGCGGCCGCTTCATCGGCCGTGGCCACCGACAAAAGCGACCCAATCACGCCCAATGCTACCATCAGGCCGACCGTCATTCTCACGATCAATCGCGTGCACACCATGGTTCCGTTTCTCCGACGCCCTACAAACAAACGGCTGAGGACCGATGTCGTGTCCCCCACCACTGTATCGGGTCACCCAATGCGACGAGCGTTCACTCCACACTCTGGAGGACTATGGCCATTTTAACTTGGGAATCGTGCATTTGCCAAGCAAAAACTTTCGACCGGGATGATGGGGTAAAATGGCGAAAACTAAAAATGTGGTCAGGATGAAGCGGGCAAACCCCGCTCGCCGCCATTTGCTCGCAATCTCCGACGGGCTTCGCATCCCATACAAATTCTAGTCTTTTCCTGGCAGCAAAGCCCGCGGTTTCACTTACCAAACGATTAGAGACATTTTTTTCCAGGAAAGTTCCCCCACTCGCTGCATCGCATAACTGCCATTCTTGATTCCACAACCGGACTTTTCCGGCTGGCAGCGCAAAGAAATGGCCCGACGTGGGAGATTCCCACTCGGGCCAAGCAGGAGGGCGGTTCAGGCAGGGAACTTCGAGCTCAACAACTCATTGCATGTTGGTGGGGATTCCCAGGCTGAAATCGCGCAAGGTCAATCGGGGAAGTACGCCCAGGGTGGCTGCCGCCAGTCCGCGGAGAACCCGCCCCAAGGACACCCCCTCGTTCTCCGCGGGGACCGCGCTTGCGCCCACTGGTGCAGCCACGTCCATTTCCCTACCGTTCTCCTGGACAGTAGGCTCTTCCCACTCGTAAGATCCCTCCAGGTAGTCGCCGGTATATGTGGCATCCGGGAGTGGCTCATCAATCGCCTCATCCCAGGGAATTGATCCGGCTTCGGCGGGAGTCTCCTCTTGTTCTTCGCCCCGGAAATCTCCGCCTTCGGAGCTTTCGCCAGCCGGATCGGAGGTGCCCTCCAGATTGTTTTGGTCTTCTATTTGGACGTCCCGATTTTCGCCCACAGCACGGGCCTCATCGCTCGTCCGGTACCCGGGAACATCCATGTCCCACAGACTGCCCGAGTCCCAGTCATCCGAGTTCCAGCCGTAGGAGGAATCCATGTCATCCGATTCCGCCGATTGATCGACCGCGGCTGGGCTGTCGGGGGCGGATTCACTTTCCACCCATAAGAAGTTCTCGCCCGGTTCTCCGTGCCAAGGTGTATCAAAAATGAGCGAGGTGGATGAGTAGCCACGGTCGCTCTCGGCCGAGGAGGAGACAATCGGCTCGGGATTGACGATCGTCCAGGTTGTTTCGTCCTCAGGTGCGGCAGGTTCCTCGGGCACGTTGGGGGCGTCGTCCTCCATCGCCTCGTCATACGAGTCGTATTCCCCGGCGTCGTCCATGGCGTCGGGGGAGAAGCCCCCTTCTTCACCGGGCATCCCATTCTCGCTCGATTCCACCTCGGCGTGCCGTTGAGGATTGTTCTCGGAAGGCATCAGGCCCTCGTCATCCGACATCACCTCCCAGTCAGGATCGGTCGTCTCGGAATACACGTCCCATTCTTCATAAGCTTCGTCGGGAAGCGAGTCCATTTCTTCCAAGGAACGGCTGTTCGACATTTCGGCGAGCTGACGCTCGGCGGCTTCGCCCCCAGCCGTCAGATTACGCGAGGCGGCAAACAGCCAGGCGGCAGCGACATCGGCCTCGTAGTCCGGTTCCCAGGTCCGGCCGTCAAAGCTGTAACCGGGGCCGGAGGTTGCGTCGCCCGAGTCGGCAGTCGCAGGTGCCGGGGTGGGTTCGGCCGTTTTTTCCTCGTTAACACGACACTGATTTGGACGGGTGCCCACGTGCTCCTGACTGCTCATCAGGTAGTAGTACTTTTCATACCACGGAAAATAGCCGTCCTCAGCGAGTTCCAGGGTGCCAGAATAGCTTGCCTGGCTACGGTTCTCCTGGGCCATTTCGTAGCGGGCGGCCTCCTCGGAGGAGTACTCGTCGACAAAGCTGTACTGCAGGGTTTCGGAACCCTGTTTCGCGTCCGACGGGAGGGTGGGTTCGGCGGGCTTGTCAGGATTTCCGGAGAGAGAATCGTCCGAGCTAGCAAACTCTGCCTTGTCGGGATCATTGTGTTTTTCGCGCCAGCCATCAGAATCCTCAATCCGCACAAAATCCTTATGGTCCGGCGTGAACCGGTAATAATAGCGATAACCACTGGTGGGATCGATCGATGGAGCCGAGGAAGCAGACTCTTGGGCGGCAAGGGCATCATCTGGTACGGGTCCTGTGTCCCAGGCTCCGTTGAAAGGATCATTGGCTGCCACGTCTTGGTGGGAGGCCAGCACGGACTCCTCCCACTCGGATTCATAAGAAAGCGTTTCGGTAGCCGGGACAGAGGTTTCGGAAGAACGGTTCTGGGCCAGGACGGGAAGCGGTTCGCGAAGGGAAGACAGTCCTATCAGTAGCAGTGCCGAGCTACATAAGCCGAAAACGGCGGTCGAGAACGCGGTTTTTCTCATGTTCAAAACCTCCTTGGCATTCAGGTGGGAAAGCACACTTGGCTGGGTGGGGTGGCAAATCTGTCGGACTCCTGCGGAAGAATCTTTCGCCGGTATCGCTATCGGCGGCATCGACGAAAAGTATTGGATAAATTCGATAAGATTCGTAGTATGCGTATTTCGCAGAGTATGGAAAGTTTAATGGCGCAACATGAGGTTAGCGAGGTAGTATCGACGGCGCTAGCCGCGCGATGGAGTGAGCGCCTCATGAAAAGCAGGGAAAGCTCCTCCGAGAAAACCCGATTATTGAGAAGGCCGACGGAGCATCACGAGCACCATCTTGAAGGCTTTGGGGGCTCGTACCGCGTGGGGGACATTGGCGGGCAAAAGGATGGCCTGGCCCGAACTCACCAGATGCCATTCTCCGGCGATGCTCACTTCGGCTTCACCTTCCAACACGTGAATCATCGCGTCGAACGGGGCCGTGTGCTCCTCCACGCTCTGGCCCGCGTCAAAGGCAAAGAGCGTGATTGATCCACTGGGGTGTTTCACGAGGATCCGGCTCACGATCGCCTGATTCTGGACGCTCAGCAATTGAGAGAGGTCGAGAGGACGGGCAAAGAGGTCCTGGGTGGGCTGTGGGTTGCTCATCGGAAATCCCTTCTTACTTGACCGAGCGCGTTCGTGAGGCCAGGGAAAACCGGGTCCGAGATGTTGTCAGAGTGATGTCTGCGCTGAAATGGCCGGAAACGAGAGTCATTGTTGAAATAACACTCTCAATTTTACAGGTCGCGTCTTAAACGGCGAACACATTTTGATTCGCCGGCGTGGGTTTTCGAGCGGTTGCCTTTCTTACCGCGAGGGTAATAATAGATGAATTTCCCACGAGTACGTAAAGAGGCCACGGGAGCGGGAACTTTTTTGTGGAAAGGGTGCCCGGACCGTAGCCAAGTCAAAAGAACTGAGTAACTTGTGACAACGGAAAGGAGTGACGCCATGCTGAGTGCAAAATTGCTACAGGCCCTGAATGATCAGCTCAATGCCGAGTTATATTCCTCCTACCTTTACCTGGCGATGGCCGCCCGATGCCATGCGCTCAACTTGCCTGGGGCAGCTCATTGGTTGGAGGTCCAGGCGAAAGAGGAGCGAGAACACGCTGAGAAAATCTACAACTACATCGTGCTCCGCCGGGGCGAGGCGAAGCTTCAGGCCATCCAGCAGCCGCCCGACAACTGGACCAAACTGTCCCAGTTGTTCGACGATGTGATGGCCCACGAGCAGCACATCACCAAACGGATTCTTGACCTGGTGAAGCTGGCGCAACAGGAAGGCGATGTGGCCACCGTGAATTTCCTTCAGTGGTTCGTGGATGAGCAGGTGGAGGAAGAGGCCTCGGTGGATGCCATTGTCCAGCGATTGAAGCTGGTGGGTGACGCACCGCAGGGTCTGTTCTGGATCGACCGGGAACTGGCTCAGCGCAGCTAAGGACGCGGTCGGACGAAGAATGTGTCCGCCTGGCTGATTATTGGTCCGCAGCTTGTTTAAGCCGGCCGGCGGGACAGACTGTCTTCATGGCTATTGAAGTGGCTTCCTATTCTCTGGTAGGGGCAATTCGCGAATTGCCCCTACCGGGGGTCTGACGACACCGGCCATCGTCCATTGTGATGTCGGTGCGATTCATGAGTCAGCTCTGTTGATTTGATCGCGTTCCCTGGGCTTTTGGTAAAAAAGCCGGCGGCTCGCCCGGCTTTCTATTTTCTATCCACGGACCCGGGCGAGTTGTTTTTCCAGCCGTTGGGGAGAAACGGGGAGGGCGGTGCCCAGCGCCTGGGCAAAGAGGGAGATGCGGAATTCTTCCAGCATCCAGCGGAATTGAATGAGCTCGGGGTCGAAGATGTCCATTTCCTCATGGAGCTGGCGGCGCTTGCGGTACGTTTCCCAGTATGGTCGAAAGGTGGCCAGCGCCTGGCGATCGCGGAGGGCATTGCCCAGTTGCAGAGCTTCCACCCGACGGCAAATTCCCTGGAAATAGCGGGGATACTGGCGAAGCCAATTCCATGGTGTATGAGTGAGAAATCCAGGACGGACGAGCTCAGTGATTTGTTCCTGAATATCCTGGCGGGCCTCTTCCCACTGGGGCGCGGTGAGTTTTTCCACAGCCAGCCGCGCCTGGTGATAGCCATCCAGAAGGGGGCGGATGAGCGATAGCACCTCCTGGATGGCCAGCGGGAGACGGCGAAGACCGGTATGGCGGAGACGGTGGAACTCGTCGCGGGTTCGGGGAAGCTGGCCCCACTGCCCGATCAGCCACGGCCCAACCAGACTCTCGTCTAGGAAAGCCCGATCCACAAGGGCCAGGAGAAGCTGGTCCTGGAAGTCGAATTCCGGCAGTTGCGTTGCGATGAGCCGGAGCCGGTCGCGATCGGGAAACCAATCCCAATGGGGGTCGAGGCGTTCCTGTGTGGCGAAGGCGAGCAAGCGGCGGATGCCGAAGCGGCTTTGATAGGCCGCCCGGGCGGCACTGTCGGCCAGTCGCAGGGACACCGAGTCCCTTGCGTCCACCAGCATCGGAAAGGCCTTCACGGGAATCCCGCCGCGGTGGATTTCAACTTCCTCGGGGAGGTCCTGATCGGGCCAGTCTCGCAGGTGATCTTTCGTCCAGACGGGATCGTCGATGACGGAGTAAGCGACCGTGGTCCGGCTTCCCAGTTTTTCACGCAGTTCCCAGAAGTCGCGGCCTTGCGCCAGAACTTGCCCTTTATCGTCCACCACTTTGATGGACATCTGCAGTTCTGGCGGAAGCTTATCGAGCTGAAAATCTTCCAGACGGATTTTTTCACCAGAAAGCCGCGAGAGGGCTTCCGCCACAGCCGGCAGAAATCGCCCTTCTCCGAATCGCATCATCTCCACGGCTTGCCGCGCTTTCTCGGGGATGGGCACCAACCGCCGACGGAGTTCCTTGGGGAGGCACCTGATCAAGGCGGCCACCTTCGGTTCCACCATTCCCGGGACCAGCCATTCCAAACGACGCGGGTCCAGGTGGTGGAAAACCTCGACGGGAATGGTGAGGGTGACACCATCTTCGGGATGCCCCGGCTGGAAGCGATAAGTCAGCGGCATGGGGGCCTTTTCCACGATGAAGTGGTCGGGAAAACGCGTGGAGACATCGGCCGGTAGCTCCTCTTTGAGGACGTCCGACGGTTGCATGTGAAGAATTCTCGGATTTTCCTTGGACGCTTCCTTCCACCAAGCAAGGAGTCCCTGGAGGTCATACACGTGAGAGGGGATCCGCTGGTCGTAGAAGTCGAATTGGGCCCACTGACCGAGGAGCAGATCGAGACGCCGGAGTTTGATTTGAGCCGTTTCTAACTCTCTGACCAGTCGCTGGTTGTGTTCGAAGAAGGCTGCCTTGCACTCGATTTCCCCTTCCACCAGTCCGTGCTGGATGAGCATTTCTCGGGCGGTTTGAGGATCGATAGGTCCCAATGGGACGCGCCGCCGGGGAACGACAGGC
Organism: Thermogutta sp.; assembly: GCF_039793925.1. GTDB lineage: Bacteria > Planctomycetota > Planctomycetia > Pirellulales > Thermoguttaceae > Thermogutta. Next base: position 28,422 of record NZ_JBAMME010000099.1, read on the forward strand.
AGGCCGAAAAGGAGCACTTTCTCATAAACCATGGCTGCTCCATAACGGCGGCTCCAGTACGGGTCCACGTATGTCTTCTTGATGAGGTGAGGGGCGAGCTCTTCCACCCAGGCGGGGTCGATCTTGGCGCACACCCGCAGGTAGCGTCGGGCGGTTTCCACCAGTTCGGCGGCCATCACCCAGGCAGGTTTGGCTTCAAAGACCCCGGACCCGGGCCAGAGAAAGGCTTTCCCACCTCCGGCCACGGTGTACTCATAGCGGTTGTGCCGCATGGCCACATTGGACAATAGCCCCGTGAGAATGGCCCGGTGGATTGCTGCGGGGTCGTCTTTCCGGCGGTTGAGTTTCATCCCGGACTCGGCCACGATTTCCTGCAACTCGCGGAAAATATCTGACCACTCACGGAGTCGATTGTAGGAGAGGAAATTCTGCTGGCAGGCTTTCTGCATCTGGCTGCGGGAAAGTTTGGCTTTCAGCGACTGGTAGAAGTCCCAGAGTTTGAGGTAACCGAGGAAATCGGACTCCGGATGGCGAAACTGGGCATGGCAGAGATCGGCTTCCGTAGCGCGCTCAGGGGGACGGAGCCGGGGATCATCCACCTCCAGAGCTGCTGCGATGATGAGGACCTCGTGGAGGCATCCTTCTTGGTGGGCGGCGAGAATCATGCGCCCGATCCGCGGATCGACAGGCAGTCGAGCGAGTTGACGTCCCAAAGGGGTCAGTTTTCCATTCTCATCTACCGCGCCGATTTCGAAGAGGGTTTTGTATCCATCGCGGATGGCGTCGGCTCGCGGAGGATCGAGGAAGGGAAAGGTTTCCACCCGGCCCAGATTGAGCGCCATAAGCTGAAGGATTACCGAGGCCAGGTTGGTGCGGACGATCTCGGGTGGAGTGTAGCGATCGCGTTGGAGGAGATCTTCTTCGCTGAAAAGTCGAATGCAGATACCGGGCCCTTCTCGGCCACAACGGCCTTTCCGCTGCTCCGCGGAGGCCTGGGAAATTGGTTCGATGGGCAGACGCTGGGTCTTGGTACGGGGCGAATAGCGGCTCAGTCGAGCGACGCCCGGGTCAATCACGTAGCGAATGCCGGGGACGGTGAGCGACGATTCCGCGACATTGGTCGCCACCACGACCCGGCGGTGCGAGTGAGGCTCGAAGATCCGCTGCTGTTCGGCAGCAGAAAGCCGGGCATAAAGAGGCAGGATTTCCAACTCTCGAAAACGTGGATCGGCCGTCGCTTGACGGCGAAGGAGTTGGGTGGTTTCGTGGATGTGGCGTTCTGTGGGCATGAAGATGAGCACGTCTCCCGGTCCTTCCTGAAGGATTTCCTCCATCGCAGCGAGAATCGCTGATTGCCAGTCGGCCTCGCCGGTGGCTTCATCCGGGACAGGGGGACGGTAGCGGACCTCCACGGGATAGGACCGGCCGGGGACCTCGATCACCGGGGCCGGGCGGCCACGCCAGGCGAAATGCTCCGCAAATCGGGCGGCATCCAGGGTAGCAGACGTGATGATGACTTTCAGGTCCCGCCGCTTTTGCAACAGACGCCGCAGGTAGCCCAGAAGAAAATCGATATTCAGCGATCGCTCATGGGCCTCGTCGATGATAATGGTGTCGTAATGTTCGAGAAATCGGTCAGATTGAGTTTCCGCGAGGAGGATTCCATCGGTCATCAGCTTGATGTAGGTTTCCGGGGAAGTCACGTCCGAAAACCTCACTTTGTAACCCACCTCGCGACCGAGAGTCACGCCCATCTCCTGGGCGATGCGGGCAGCGATGGAGCGGGCGGCGATGCGTCGGGGCTGGGTATGGCCGATCATCGCCTCGATGCCCCGGCCCATCTTCAGGCACAATTTGGGAAGCTGCGTCGATTTGCCCGAGCCCGTTTCCCCGCACACAATGACCACGGGATTTTCCAGCAGGGCAGCCGCGATCGCCTCGCATTGAGCGGCAATCGGTAAATGCGGGAGAATTTCGACCTCCGGTTTGGCTTCCCTTCGGTGCCGGCAGAGTTCGGCCGAGGCAGCGATTTCGCTTCTCAACCGTTCGAGTTCAGGGGTGACTCTTTCCCCCCGGTTTGCCCGTTGGCTGATCAGCCGCAACCGCTGCGCGAACCGAAAGCGGTCGGCACGCATGGTGCCAGCAACAAGTTTGCGAAGATGTCCAACTTCCCGAAATACGGATGGCAACGGTAATGGCCCTGCAGACATCCTCCTGGTGCGGGGCAATGTCTCCCGCTGGGGCGAATGAGCGCGCCTCTCGAGGCCACGCTTCTGTTTCCCAAAACCGGGCGATGTGACGGCTCTTTTTTTCAAACTCTATCGCCGAAACCGTTTCCTGAAAATACGCAGATTATTTCTTCCGATTATTTTTCTGCTAGAATGTTGAAGGGAGAGATTCTCGTGGCAGACTTTTCCGTCGGTCCCGATTTTTCTCCCGTTGTCGGTAAATGACTTTCCCGGATGTTGGGAAAGCAACGGGGAGGGATTCTTGGGAGGTCTGGCCGAGGAGCCCGCGTCGGTGCGGCGCGGAGCGGGGTGGGACAGAGGACGAGGGAAAACTCATTAGCCGGGCTTCGGACTTTTCTCAGATGTCTTTTGGAAACGACAGGACGGTGGACGGCACCCTCCCGCGGCAAGGCGGTCGGCGGTTCAGGTTCACCCTCTGGCTGGTTACGGGCGTCGTTTTTTTGCTCGGTCTTGCCGTTACACTTTACGTCTGGCGGATCACGGTACAGCGGGAAGCTGGCCGCATCGGGGGACAATTTGCCGGTCAGCTCTCCGCTCAAGTGCGGGACCTGGAGTTTAACCTACGGCGGGCGGAGGAATTCGTGCGGTTCCTCGCTGCTTTCTTTGCCTCCTCGGAGGACGTGCACAGAGAGGAATTTCGCGAATTCTGCCGGCCGCAATTTGAACAGTTTCCGGCGGTGGATTTCGTCCTTTGGGCTCCCCGGGTGCACAGCGATGAGCTGCTTGCCTTTACGGATTTGGCAGAAAGCCACGGCGTCCTGCAACTGAATCTGTGGGAAATGACGCCCAGCGGTGAAGCCCGTCCCCTCAGCAGCCGACCCATCTATTATCCCGTCCTATACATCGAGCCAAGTCCCTTGATGGAGCGGGTTGTGGGATTGGATCTATGGTCCCTGCGGGAGTGGCAGCCGGTCCTCGAAGGGGCGTGCACGGCTCAGCCCTATCGCACGTTTTTATTGTCGAAGACCGCGGTCCTTGATCCTTCCCAGTGGCAGGGGAAAGGCGAAGAAAGAGTCACGGGGGCGATGAAACCGTCCCAACAAGGGGCAGACTCTGAGAACTCCTTTCCGGAATGGCTTGCCCACCGGTGGCTGGTGTTTGCTACGCCGGTATTCCGTGGCACACCGGCTCCTGTGCAGCCCTCGGACCGAATGGTTCAGTGCCAAGGAGTGCTTGTTGCGGTAGTGGACGTGGACAAGCTGCTGGAGCCCTTGGCAAGCTGGGCTTTTGCGGAAAACGTGTCCATTATTTTGGAGGACATCTCTTCCTCTCAGCAAAGGGAAAAATTGCTGGAGGCGAATGCTCGTGAGAAAAGTCGTTGGGAGGCCCTCCAGGGGTTGCCCCATTTTGAGAGACGAATCCAGCTTGATGATCGAGATTGGCACATTCGTGCGGAGCTCTCCCCGGAGTATCTGGCGGCTCGTCGGGGGCCAGGATCCTGGGCTGTCCTGATTACTGGTGCATTGTGTTCGCTGCTTCTAGCGTTTTACATCAACCTTCTGGGGGGACGTTCGATCCGCACGGAAGAGCTTGTGGCCCAGCGGACCTGGGAGCTCCTGCAGGTCAATCGCCGTCTGGAAGAGGCGAATCGGCGACTGGAAGAAGAGATCCGGTTTCGGGAGAAGATCGAGCGGGATCTCCGGGACTCGGAGGCCCTGTATGCGTCACTTGTGGAAAACCTTCCTGTGCACGTGTTGCGCAAAGATCGGGAAGGACGCTTCACGTTCGCCAACAGCTCATTCTGCCGGCTTCTGGGGTTATCCAGGGAAGAAATTCTCGGCAAGACCGATTTCGACTTTTATCCACCGGATCTTGTCTCGAAGTACCGGCGTGACGATCGCCGCGTGATGGAAACCGGCCAACTGTTCGAAGACATTGAGGAATACGAGAAGCACGGCGAAACCCGGTATGTTCAGGTGCTCAAGTCGCCTGTTCACGATGCCCTGGGCCAGGTCATCGGCGTCCAGGTGGTGTTCTGGGATGTGACGGAAAAAGTGGCGGTGCAGCGAGCTCTGGAGAAGGCCAAGGAGGCGGCAGAAGAGGCCAGCCGCGCCAAAAGCGAGTTCCTCGCCAATATGAGCCACGAGATCCGCACCCCCATGAATGCCATCCTGGGGATGGCGCAGCTTTTGGAACAAACTCGTCTGGATCCCGAACAGCGTGAGTACCTCCGCATCATCCGGGAATCGGGCGATACCCTTCTCGCGCTGATCAACAGCATTTTGGACTTCTCCAAGATCGAAGCCGGGCGGCTGGAGTTGGACGCCGTTGAATTTTCTCTCCGCGAGGTGGTGGGCGACACCATGAAAACCCTGGCGGTACGGGCTCACAAAAAGCAGCTCGAGCTGGCTTGTCGCATCGCCGCCGATGTGCCCGATCGGCTCGTGGGAGATCCCGTGCGACTTCGCCAGGTGCTCATCAATTTGGTAGATAATGCGATCAAATTCACCGAGCAGGGCGAAGTGGTGGTGGAGATTGTCTCCAAAGAACATCACGAGCGCGAGGCGGTACTGGAATTTTCCGTGCGCGACACGGGAATCGGGATCCCACCGGAAAAGCAGAAGCGGATCTTCGAGGCGTTCGAGCAAGCGGACCAAAGTATGACACGGCGGTACGGCGGCACCGGCCTGGGACTGGCCATCTGCCAGCGGCTGGTCGCGTTGATGGGCGGCCAGATCGAAGTGGAGAGTGAACCCGGTCGGGGAAGCACATTTCGGTTCGCCGCCCGCTTTCAAATTCCCAGCGCCGTCCCCGCTGCCCCACCCGTCCCCGAACTGGATGCTTTCGGCACGCGGCAAGTTCTGGTGGTGGACGATCACGCCACCAACCGAAGAATTTTGGCAGAGATGCTTGCGAGCTGGGGGCTGGAAGCCATCCTGGCTGCCTCGGGCCCGGAAGCGCTTCGGATCATGGAACAGGCCGGGGACGCGATTCCTCCCGTCGTCATCACCGACGTGCGAATGCCGGAGATGGACGGCTATCAGCTTGTAGCGGAGCTCCGCAAACGGTATCCCGCCGACAAAGTGGCGATCATCGTGCTCAGTTCGGAAGATCGGGCGGGCGATACAGAACTCTTCCGGCAGATGGACGTGGCCGGGGTGCTCCGCAAGCCCGTCAAACAATCCGAGCTCTACAACATGCTGGCAGAGGTCTTGGGACTGCAGTTCCGGCCGGCCACCCCTGTGACGATTCCCCCGAGTTTTCCTGAACTCTCTCCCCTGCGGGTGCTCCTCGTCGAGGACAGTCCCTTCAATCAAAAGGTGGCGATCGGGCTTCTAGAGAAGCACGGCCATCATGTGACCACAGTGTCCAACGGGAAGGAGGCCCTCCAAGCGCTCGCCGATGGCGAGTTCGATTTAGTCCTCATGGACATCCAAATGCCGGAGATGGACGGACTGACCGCCACAAAGGAAATCCGTGCTCGCGAAGCCCGGTTGGGACTTCCCCGAATTCCGATCATCGCCATGACGGCCCATGCTCTGAAAGGAGATCGGGAACTCGCGCTCAGCGCTGGAATGGATGGCTACATCGCCAAACCGTTCATCGCAGCGGAATTCTTTCAAACGATCGCCGACGTCGTTCACCAGGTCCGTGGGATCAACCTGGGAGAAACCCACACCATGCCGGCGATCGATGCCGGAGCTGTTGAACACGGTGAGAAGGCCGAGACACGTGAACCGGTGCATACACCCCAGCAACCAACCACGGAGGCGCCACCTGCCTCCGCGAGTAACGGTCCCTTGTCCGGACGGCTGGTGGATTGGCAGCATGCGCTGCGTTCCGCGGGTGGCCATTCCGACCTGCTCCGCGAGCTGATCGTCACCTTTCGCGAGGATATGCCCAGGCAATTGCAAATGTTGGAAGAAAGCCTGACCAAGCGGGATTGGGCCACTGCCCGACGGGCCGCCCATACGCTCGGAGGCGCTTTCCGCCATTTTGGGGCTAAAACGGGCGCAGAGGTGGCCTTCGAGCTGGAGAAAATCTTCAAGGAAATCGAGAGCGCTGGCGCACCGTCGGCCGAAACCTCCGAAAAAAGCGACCACTCCCCGCATTGGTTTGCCCAATTGCAGCGGCTGCGACAGTTACTCGAGCAGGTTTTGGGTGAACTTGCACAGGGAGACAATATGGTAACGTCGGCCTCCTCAGAAAACGACCAGTCACCGCGGGGCCCCGCCGCTGAGACTTGACAGCGTTTTTGAATTGTCGCACCTTAACACTTCGTGACAGCCCGCACAGCTTGTGAGGAGCCTTTCCTGAAGAGAGGGTCTGATGAATGATTCGCGTCCTGGTTGTGGATGACTCGCCGGGTGATCGTCAGTGGCTGGCTGGTTTGCTGGCCCGGTCCCCTGATTACGAGGTCATCACGGCGGCCAACGGGGAGGAGGCCATCCGTCTTGTCAACGAGTATTCGCCCCATGTGATCGTCACGGACATGCTGATGCCGGGCATGAACGGGCTGGAGCTGGTGGCTGCGTTGCGGCAGGCTTTTCCCGGTCTGCCGGTGATTCTCGTGACGGCCCACGGGAGTGAAGAGTTGGCCCTCGAAGCGCTGCGTCGCGGAGCCAGCAGCTATGTGGCGAAAAGCTGGGCAGCGCGGCGGCTCCTTCCCACCGTGCATCAGGTGGCAGAGGCAGCCGTTCAGCGGGCCAAGATCTCGCGACTCAACCAGTATCTCCAGCATTGTGGATTCAGCTTCAGCCTGGCCAGTGACTGCCAGCTCCTGAAGCCGATTCTGAACTTTGTGCACGGCGTGTTGGAGTGCCTCTCGCTCGACAGCGGGGAGATCACCCGGATCAACATCGCCCTCCAGGAAGCCCTTTCCAACGCGGTCTTTCACGGCAATCTCGAGCTTTCTTCCGCCCTGCGAGAAGAGGACGAGGCCCAGTATTTCGCGCTGGCGGAGCGCCGCCGAAAAGAACCACCCTATTGCCATCGGCGGGTCTATTTTCGCGGGGAAGTGTCCCGCCAGAAGCTAGAGTTCGTCATTCGCGATGAAGGCCCGGGCTTCGACCCTTCGGTTCTGCCCAACCCTTACGATCCCGAATCCCTGGAATGTCCGTGTGGCCGGGGATTACTCCTCATCTATGCATTCATGGATGAAGTCTCCTTCAACGAGCGTGGCAATGAAATCCGGCTCGTCAAGCGCCTCTCTGAAAAAGGCGCGGCAGAACAGCCGGCGGTCGGACCGCGGGGCACGCCGGAAGAGACCCCCGTTTCCTGATCGCTGCTATGTCGGAAGAGCAAGCGCTTGGCTCGTATGCTGGCCGCGTCTTGAGCCGGGACTTGTCCAGACCGTTGCGGTAAGGGACAATGCCTCTCGTTCCCCCGAGCAGTTGGTGATTCACAAACACGACCAGCTCGGCGTCCGCCCGAATTTCCTCCCACTTAAACAACTTCGATGAGAGGTCTTGCCCCATGCGTGCCGCCTGGTTTTGCACGACGTGCTTTGCTGTCCTGCTGGTCAATTCGCTGGATATCCGAGGGCAAGAAACGGTCCTCTATGTGAGTCCTCAGGGAAATGACGCGTGGTCGGGAAGGATCGAATCGCCCAACCAGGATCGGAGCGACGGGCCATTAGCCAGTCTCACGGCCGCCCGAGATGTCATTCGCAAACTGAGGGCGGAGGGGCGCTCGGGAACCTTTCGCATCCGCATTGCCCCGGGGGAATATACGCTCTCCCAGCCACTGGTCCTGGAACCCCAGGATAGCGGAACTGCCGAATTCCCGATCATTTACGAAGCGCAGGGGCCGGAAAAGCCACGCTTTACCGGCGGGCGCCGCATCACCGGATGGAAGAAACAGCCCGACGGACTGTGGACCGCACACGTCCCGGAGGTCACCGCCGGCCAGTGGTATTTTGAACAGCTTTGGGTCAATGGGCGGCGGGCAACTCGCGCAAGAAGTCCGAACAAGTTTTACTTTTACGTGCAGCGAAAAATCGACCATTTTGTAGATTCTTCCACGGGCAAACCGGTGGAAACGGCCAATCGGGCGTTTCAGGCTCGCAGGGAAGATATAGCGCCCCTTTTCAGTATTCCCCGGGAAAGACTCTCTGACGTGACGCTGGTGACCTATCATTCCTGGGAGACCTCCCGATCTCGTCTGGCGGGCCTCGATCCGCAGCAGAACATTGTGACCATCACGGCTCCGATCCCCTGGGGGTTTGCCTACTGGGGGCCCAATTGCCGATACCATTTGGAAAATTTTCGGGCCGCCCTGGATGAGCCGGGTGAATGGTTTCTCGATCGGGATGGCACCCTCTTTTACTATCCGCGAGCAGATGAGGACATGACGACCGCCGTTGTCATGGCCCCGGCGGTATCCGTTTTTGTCGTCATTGCAGGAAAGCCGGAAAGCGAAAAGTGCGTGGAACACGTGACGCTTCGCGGTTTGGTCTTTGAATATGGCCAGTACATCTTGCCGCCGGAAGGTCACGCCGATAGTCAGGCAGAGGTGACAATTCCCGCTGTTATGATGCTGGACGGTGCTCGCCATGTGAATATCGAAGAGTGCGAGATCAAACATGTGGGGATTTCCGGCGTGTGGTTTCGCCGGGGCTGCACGCATTGCCGCATTGAAAAGTGCTGGCTCGACGATTTGGGTGGCGGGGGCGTGAAAATCGGAGAAGGCTGGGGCGCTGATTTAAGCCAGCCCGAAGTGCAAACCCATCATATTGTGTGTCGCAATAATATCATCCACGGCGGCGGCCGCATCCATCACGGGGCGATTGGCGTGTGGATCGGCCACAGCGGTTACAACGAAGTGCTCCATAACGATATCAGTGATTTCTACTACACAGGCATTTCTGTGGGCTGGGTTTGGGGTTATAAAGATTCCTTGGCCCATCATAATCGCATTGAATTCAATCATATTCACCATCTGGGATGGGGCGTCCTGAGCGACATGGGCGGTGTTTACACCCTGGGCGTTTCACCCGGGACGACAGTCAGTCATAACGTCATTCACGATGTATATTCGTATGATCACTACGGTCGTGGCGGTTGGGGGCTGTACAATGACGAAGGCAGTTCCTATATCGAGATGAAAAATAATCTTGTCTATCGAACAAAGACGGGCAATTACCATCAACATTACGGCCGGGAGAACAGGGTCGAGAACAATATTTTTGCGTACAGCATGGATGGACAAATTCAGCGATCCCGCGTGGAGGATCATATTTCCTTCTTTTTCGAAAGAAATATCGTCCTGTGGGACGGTGGTCCCCTCATCACGGCCGGCCGGATCAATGACGATCTCGTTAAATTCGCATCCAATCTCTACTGGAACGGCGGTCGGGAGCCGATCGACTTTCAGGGAATGACCCTAGAAGAACGGCAGGCCAAAGGGTGGGATGTCGGTTCGATCATCGCCGATCCGCGATTCAAAGATCCGAAGAATGGAGATTTTACCCTACCTCCAGAATCACCGGCCTTTAAAATCGGTTTTGTGCCGTTCGATTACACTCAGGCGGGATTGGAGGGCAATGCCGAGTGGCGGAAAATCCCGGAAAATTTCCAATATCCACCGGTCGAATTTGCACCGCCTCCTCCGCCGGCTCCGCCACTTGCGTTGGATGAATCGTTCGAGTTTATGGCATCCGGACGCCCACCTCAGGAAGGCCAGGCGATCTCGGAAAACCGCGGAGATGCCGTCGTCGTCTCCACGGATCGCGCCTCCGACGGTAAGAAGTCGCTCCTTTTGCGAGATGCCGAAGGATTGGCGAACGCCTTCAACCCGCACTGGATCGTTCGGCCGAATCATACCAAAGGCACCACCACTTTGCGGTTCGACGTCTGGCTGGGCCCCGGAGCTGTGCTATTCCACGAATGGCGGACCTGGGACTCGGGCCCATATCAGGTAGGGCCATCCCTGTGGATCCGCGACGGTCGATTGACCGTCGGCGGAAAGGAGCTAATCAAACTGCCGCTGGAGAAATGGATCACACTGGAAATCATCTGTCCGGTGGGCAGCTCGGTGACCGGAAAATGGGAGCTTCGGGTCACCGGGCCGGATGGCGAAACCAAGGTGTTTCGCGACCTTCCCGTGGGCAGCGAGCGGTTCAAGGAGCTCACCTGGGTCGGCTGGTGCAGCATGGCGCAAACGGCGACAAACATCTATATCGATCGGGTTGTCCTCCAGAACCAGGCGCTGTGAGATCCGCATGACAGGCGGATCGGGCAACTTTTCGACGAACGCCGGTGGTAATTGTGCCGTCCCAGGGAAGGCTCGGGCGGCTCAAAACCACTGCTTCTTTTGGACAGCGTACGTCTGATAGAAATCCTCATCACTTTTTGAGAGATAAATGATGCCTTCCACAAGCCCGATCACGCTCATGACCAGGGTGGAAATTCCCAACGTGCACACGCCACCCACCAGGGACACAAGGAGCATGATGACGCCAGCGGATGTCAAGCCGAGAATGAACTTGTGAATGCCCAACGCCCCCAGGAGGATGCCGCACACGCCGGCGGCGGTCTTTTTCGACACAAAATCTTTCACATGCGGTGGAAGAGGTGGTCCCCATCCCATGCCTACTCCTGCAGGAAGCGCCGAGGGCACAGGCGCCTGAAATTTTCCCTGGCAGACCGGGCAGGCGCAGATGGCGCCGGCCTGTGACGCGGGGATTTGCAGAGCCACGCCGCAATGCGGACACGAGACTGTTACGCCTGGTGGTGGAACACTCGGCCCCTGAGGAGTTGCCATCGGCGCGGTCCTTTCTTGCCAGGTAACACGTGGTTTCCCCTAGTATAAACAGCGGAGGTGTCTAGGTGTACGGTGTGGACTTGACAGCCGTGCTGGGCCGTGCTGAAACCCCGACGTGGCAACACAGCGAGGTGGAGTTCGCTCAGGTTGTGTTGGCAAGCGTCAGTCGCCGGTTGCACCAGTTGGCGCGGGCTCTCTGGTTGGCTTTTTTTCGGGATAGAGCTGGGCAAATTGCGATTGCCACAATGGGGGGGTAAGTGTAGTATGCCTTTCGAGGCGATCCTTCGTAAACTAGGAGTTTTGGGAAAGGGCAACGGGGGTTGACCGGAAGTCAGAAAGCAATGGTGTGGAAGCCGTCGCCAGGCTATGAATCGTTCAGTGATGAATCCCTTGGACAATCAGAAACAGACGCTCCTGACGCGGAGCTTTATTGCTCTGCTGATCACGCAATTCACGGTTACGCTCAACGACAATATCCTCCGCTGGCTGTTCATTCCGATTGGCAAGGACCTTGCCCAAAGCCAGCTCGGGGAAAGTGCTGACATTGCCCGAGCGGCAGGGTCGTTTATCTATTTGCTTCCATTCATTTTGCTGGCGGGCTGGGCAGGGGCTACCGCCGACCGCTTCAGCAAACGCACCGTTTTGGTGGGAGCGAAGGTCGCCGAGGTGATCGTCATCCTCATGGCGGTCGCTTCGATTTTGATGGGTAACATCTGGGCGATGGCGGTGGTTCTTTTTCTGGCCGGTGTGCACAGCACGTTTTTCAGCCCGGCCAAGTATGGGAGCATCCCGGAAATCGTGGGTCCGCAGGCGATCTCGGCTGCTAACGGCCTGATTGGTCTGACCACGATGATCGCTGTGATTGTGGGCGGTTCCCTAGGGAATTGGCTTTACAGTTTAACGACTGTATCCGATCCCGAACTTGCGCGGCAGCTCGGAGTTGGACCGGGGCAGTATCACTGGTGGATCCATGCCAGCAGCCTTCTGGCGATCGGCATCGGAGGATTGCTTGCCGCTCTTTTCATTCGACCGTTACCACCTGCGGATCCTGCACGGCGGATCCCCGTCAACCCATTTGCCCAGTGCTTTCGCGATCTTGGTGAACTCTTCCGCCATCGAACGTTGGCCCTTGCCGGATTGGGAAGCACTTATTTCTGGACGCTGGGGCTTTTGCTCCAGCTCACCATTGACAAACTCGCGGTGCCGGAGCTGGTCGGCCCGACCGGTCAGGCCGCCGTCGGACCCATGCTCGCGGCGCTCACTCTGGGAATCGGAGTGGGAAGCGTGGTGGCGGGTGTGTGGTCTCACGGACGGATCGAACGCGGGCTGGTGCCCCTCGGCGCGTTCGGGATCGCCGTCATTTCGCTTTCTTTTACTTTAATTCCGGCGGGAACCGGCCACTGGAACTCGGCGCCTTACTATCTGGCGTGTATTCTCCTATTTTTATTGGGCTGTGCGGCGGGACTTTACGACATTCCACTCATTTCCATTCTGCAATTTGAAAGTCCCACACACGAGCGGGGAAGGATCCTGGCGGCGTATAACTTCTTGAGCTTTTCCGGCATGATCACAGGCTCCGTGGTGTATTGGTTTCTGGGGAGTTTTCTGGGGTTGTCGGCCCGCCAGATGTTCGCGTGTGCTGGGCTGATCACCCTACCCATCGCGGCAGTGATTCTCTGGCTGACGGCGGTTGATTTTATTCGTGTTCTGTTCGGTTGGATTGCTCGCCACGTGTATCGCTTTCGCGTGGTGGGACTGGAGAACATCCCCGCAGAAGGGGGCGCCATCGTGGTTTCCAACCATATAAGCTGGTTGGATGGGATGCTCATCATGCTGGCCATGCCCCGGCGGATTCGCATGATCGCTCACGCCAAGTACATCAGTGCACCTTTGATTCGGAGGCTGGCAGAGCGGGCGGGGGTGATCGCCATCGTTCCTGGCTCGAAGTCTCTCGTGCACGGAGTACGGCAGGCGCGAGAGGCCCTCGAAAACGGGGAGTTGGTGGGTATCTTTCCCGAAGGAGGGATGACGCGGACAAGCCAGATGCGGGGCTTTCAACCCGGTTTTCTGAAAATTGCCCGGGGCCTCGATGTGCCGATCATTCCCGTTTATATCGACGGTGTTTGGGGAAGCATTTTCAGCTATTCGGGCGGCCGGTACTTCTGGAAATGGCCAAGACTGCGACGCCTCCAGGTGACACTTTATATCGGTGAACCGCTGCGCCATGTACAGCGCCCGTGGGAGGCCCAGCTTGCCGTCAGCCTTCTGGCCGCGAAGGCCGTGTCATTGCGAAAGGAGATCGCTCACATCCCGCCTCGGCAGTTCTTAAGGACCGCGCGGAGCCTTTTCTGGCGACGAAAACTGGCAGACACGACGGGTATCGAGCTGACTGGCGGAAAGCTGCTCATCAGCGTCCTGGCCCTGCGACGATTCCTGCGACGGCGAATTCTGGCCGATGATGAGACACACGTTGGAATACTCCTGCCATCTTCGGTGGCGGGGGTGGTCGCCAACGCGGCTGTGGCGGTGGATCGCCGCATCAGCGTGAATCTCAACTACACGCTTTCCGAGGAGTTGATCAATTACTGCATCAAGACAGCGGGCATCCGCCACGTGCTGACGAGTCGCCGGGTGCTCGAGCGATTTCCCTTCCATCTGGACGCCGAGATCGTCTACCTGGAGGACCTGCGGTCACAGATCACCAGAATAGATAAATTGGTGGCGACCCTCCAGGCTCTGTTGCTGCCCGCCTGGTTATTGGAGCGGATCCTGGGTCTTCACAAGCTCCGGCCGGATGACGTGCTCACCGTCATCTTCACATCCGGTTCGACAGGCAAGCCCAAAGGTGTGATGCTCACCCATCTCAACATCGGCTCCAACGTGGCGGCCTTCAACCAGATCCTCCATCTTCGGAGAAAGGATGTGTTGTGTGGAATTCTGCCGTTTTTCCATTCTTTTGGCTACACCACCACGCTTTGGACGGCGCTTCAGCTTGAGCCGACCGTTGTGTATCACTTCAGTCCTCTGGAACCGCGGCCCATCGGCCAATTGTGCAAAAAATACAAGGCGACCATCCTTGTGGCGACACCCACTTTCTTGCGCAACTACATCCGCCGTTGTGAGCCGGAAGAGTTCGCCCATCTGGAAGTCGTTATCACGGGAGCAGAGAAACTCCCACCGGAGGTTGCTGATGCCTTCGAGAAAAAATTCGGTGTGCGTCCCTGGGAAGGCTATGGGACGACAGAATTGTCGCCGGTGGTTTCTTCCAACATTCCCCCTTCCCGCGTGCGGGAGCCATGGTTTGTTTCTGCGAAACAGGGGACGGTGGGGCGACCTATTCCCGGCGTGGCAGTAAAAATTGTGGACCTTGAAACCGGGGAAGATCTCGGGACTGGGGTGTCCGGCATGCTGTGCGTCAAAGGTCCCAACGTGATGAAGGGTTATCTCCACCAGCCCGAGCAGACGGCCAAAGTCATTCAGGACGGTTGGTACATCACCGGAGACATGGCCCTCATCGATGAGGACAACTTCCTCACCATCACGGGGCGTTTGAGCCGGTTTTCAAAGATTGCCGGAGAGATGGTGCCCCACCTGGCCATCGAAGAGGCCCTGGGGAAGATTGAAGGCCGGGGTGACGAGGAAGCGATCACCCTCGCAGTGACGGGCGTGCCGGATCCGCGAAAAGGCGAACGCCTCGTCGTTCTCTACACGGCACTGCGGCATACGCCGGAGGAACTCGTGCGGCGGCTCCTCGAAGATGGCCTTCCCCCTCTCTGGATCCCGGAGCCCGACAATTTCTATCGGGTGGACAAAATCCCTGTGCTGGGCACCGGAAAACTCGATATCAAAGCCCTCCACGATCTCGCCTTGCTGTTGGCCACAGGTCCTGTTTCCAAACCGGCGGAAGGCTGATCGGGGTCACAGTCGCTCACTTGTCGAACGCTCTCCCGTGAATTGGCAAGCCGATTACTGGCGAAGAATTCTTTCCGGCCGGAGGCTTTGCTCATCCAGGCTCGGCAGGCCGTCAACCATGGCAGCGCGTGTCTGATCGGACTCTTCCCAGGTGCTGAGGCGGGTAATCCAGTCGCCGAGCATTTGCCGGGTTTGGGCGTCGATCTTGAGATCGGCCGTGAGCCTTTGCAACGTGATCGGCCGGAGTCGGGCTGTGCGATACACCGAGCCCACGAAGTTCATCGTTTGCTGGTAGTTGTTTTCCGTCATCGAACCGAGCAGGGGATGGAGCGCCCGCGTGAGAAGTTCCATGCCGGCCTGTTCCACCTGGACATAGAGGTCGAGTTGGGCCGAAACATATGGCGTCCCACCCGCCTCCCGCAAAAAACTGCTGTTGAGGACAACGACGACTTTCCCCCGAACCGGACGAAGCATGAGAGGGCCCGAGTAACTTCCCTCCGAATACACCACGTGCTGGGTCGTGCCGGTGTGGATGTACACCACCTGGGCGATGGTCCCCGCACTGTCGTCAAGCCGGTACTGCCGGGGACCCAACACGTCCAGTTTCAGTTTGGTGATGCCCAGCGCCTGCCACATCGCGACGATCACTTCGGGATGCTCGACGAGGAAGCGATAAAAGTCGGGCTCACACTCGATGATGGGGGAATGCATCACCTGAAACATGGCCGCATGGTTGACCACCTCCAGCACTTGTGACCGCCAGGCCGGGGAAAGCTGATCGAGGGGAATCCGGCTGATCGCTTCCTGCTTCGCTGCTTTGCCGCGGGGGGGTTCGCCGGGACCACGTGCCGAGCCCACCTCCGCCAGAATGGGATGCACATCCTCCAGGAGCATCATCCCCAGGCCCAAAGCAAGCCATCGCAAGAGATCGCGCCTGCTGAAGGGGCCTGAACGGAGTGCCGCGGGCGAGAGGCCCGGCCCTATTGCCGATCCGGTTCCTCTCGGTTCTTTATCAGGGGCGAAGGTCTTCCGTGTCATAGGGTCAATTTCCAAGGCGGACGCCCCCCTTGCGGACAGAAGGCCTCATTCACCGAAAGTCACTCTACCCATTATTCGGCGAGCAGCCTCTCCGGGGTGAATAATTCCTCTTGCGAGAGTTTGCGGAGCAGATGATGGTTCTACGTTTTTCCTATTTTCTCTTGTCTCTGTCCCAGTCTCGTGCGACAATCTCGCCGTTCATTGTGGACTTTATGGTCCACGCGTCCTGGTCAATATGTGCACAACTCCGCCGGATCCAAAAATGCTAGAGTCCCAAGTGACCGACCATGCGTTGCGGTGGAAGGGATTCCCTGCGATTTTGACCTGGTTCCGCAAATTGTGTTTCCTGGCTGGACTAACCGGTTTGTTTATTTTGGGAGCACCGCACCTTGTGGATTTGGTCGTTCGCCTGCATGTGCAGCAGGTGGGCCGGGAGCTCCCCAGCATGCCGGAGTCCCAGGCGTTCCATGCAATTGCGGAATTGGAAGAGCTGGGACCAGCGGGTGCCGAGGCGGTTGCCCGCGGACTTCTTCATCCCCAATCGAACGTGGCCGAATTTGTAGCGAAAGTACTTTGGGAAAAAGTGTTTGCCGCGCGGACATCCACTCAGGCAATCGCCGAGGCGAACGCCGCCGTGGCGGGCATCGTTAAGGTCTGGCCAAAAATTGCGGTTGACCGGCGGCACCAGGTGAGCAAAATTCTGCAACTTTATTTGGAAGGGTTTTCCGGCCACGCTTCGTCCTCTGCGCAACTGGCAGCACAATGTGCAGCCATCCTGCGAGAATTGCCGGCTGACCCGCAGTTGGCTGAGAAGACAGAGGCTGGAACCCCGGCCCCGTCGGCGCAAAGATCTCAACTCAAGACGGCAGAAGGTCAGAGGAGCTTTGCCAATCCATTACGTGCACCACAATCAAATCAGCCTGCCCTCACTGCCGCTGCACAGCACGCGCAGGAACGAGTCCAACTCGCCCATTATGCAGCGGAAACAGAAGTTGGGCCGAATTCTCTCACGCCGAGGGTGAGCCCAGCGGTAGGCGGGATGCCTTCCCAAAATGACCACGCTTCCGCTCTTCCGCAGGTAACCCCACTTTCATTTGGACCGGGCCAGATGCCACCCACGCTGCGCATTCCGGAACATGCCGAGCCGCTGTCTGGTCCCGAAGAGCTGCCTCGTCAACAGGCAATACAGGATATGGAAGAATCACCGCCGAGTGGAACCACCGTCTCGCCACTCGGTTTGGAATTCCCGGGAGCTTTGTCGCTGCAGAAAACTCGCGATGGAAGCACAAAGGGAACGTTGGAGGTGGCTTCCCTGCAGGCCAATCCCTGGCAGCGCGACAGGGCTCTTTGGAGCCAACTTGCGGCTGGAGGTCCCGAGTCGGCAAAGGCACAGGAAAAACTCCGCGAGCTGGGGTGGATGCCGGACGCTTTCTTGGTCGGGCGACTCGCGTTTCATCCAAATCCCGAAGAGCGTTGCAAAGCGGTGGCGGCGATTTGGAACACGGCCAGCCTGGACCCGCTTCCGCTATTGATGTTGCTGGCTTGTGATCCAGATCACACGGTCCGCCTTGAGGCACTTTCCGCCCTGGGGACCATGTCCACCCCGGAAGCTCTGAGCATCATCCGTACGCTGGCCGTCGAGGATCCTGACCACCAGGTCCGCGCTCTGGCAAACGAGATCCTTGCGAAATCACGCTAGCCAGAGTTCATCGTTTGCGGACCATCCCGCTCAGTTCGACGCGGCCATCAGCAATGCGGAGCCACGTTAATTCTCGGATCTGTCCTTTTTCGTCGGGAATGGGAGGAATTCTGATCACGAAGGTGGGGACACCATCTTTCTGCATTTCCCGCATTTCCCATCCGGCGTGCGCCGCGAAATTCTTGAGCCTTTCGATCATCGGGCGAAAAGGAAGCGGCAATGCCCCCAATGAGACGCGGCGGAAGGAAAGGACAACAGTGTTATCCTCGGGCGATTGGACGTGGATGTCAATCGTCAGAATCCCGGAAAGCAGGCCGTGCCTGGCTTTGACGGCGATCCGTACTGCATCGGGCTCGAGCTTGACCCGCGGATCGGAGAGCTCGGGCGGCAGCAGGTCTCGGTGATTCTTTGGCAAATCGACGGCCAACCAGGCGTTGATCTCATCTTCCGTGAAAACTTGAAACCAGCGGCCAGGACGTTGCACTTGCGTGGCCAGAGCCGTGGTCTTTTGGAGGAGTTGATCGCTCATCTGGCTGGCCTCAGCCGGATCGATTTGCACTTTTTCCAGATAGAAATCGGGCGCCCGAGAGGCCAGCATCAGGAGGATCTGAAAAACAATTAGGCCCAGAAGGAAGCTCCCTCCGAGCGCGATGAGAAAAATCTTCAGCCATCGTTTCACGAAATCGCTCCACTCCTCAAAGAAACCCAAAAACCAATATTGTAGAGACTGCGTCCGGCCGGCGAATATCGCCATTTGGCGCGACGATCCACCGAACAATTTTGTCGCAGGTGGACCTGGGCGGGTGCTGGCAATTTGGGAGACGAGAGATTAGCTTAAAAAATGAGGCTCCAACGAGCCGACAGGGAGTCTTTGTTTCATTTTCCGGGAGGCGCTTATGTTTGAAGAATTCTTGCAGGCAGCGCGGACCATTTTTGAACAGGCCCAGCACGAAGGAAGGCTCATCCGCAATCCCGATACAGCGCGACTCCGCGCGATGGCTCTCGAAGAACCCGAGGTGCGCGAAACCCGTTATGGCAGCCTGGAGGTCGACTCCGAGCCGACATCGCGGGCAGCGATGTTCACCAAAAATAACATCGATACGAAATTCGGCAAAGAGGAGTACGAACTTCTCGAGGAGGCCAAACGCCGGCTGGCGCAGCAGGAGCTGGTGAGCATCGATGTGCAGGTTGGCGACGGCACAGAAGGAATTACCGCGCGGCTCATCGTCCCGCGCCGATTTGCCCATGTAGCTTACGCAGGACTGAAGCTTTTCAAGCCTACCAGCACGGATAATCCAACTTACCAGGTTATCATGTTCACGGATGAGGCCTTCGAAAGCAATAAACGCAAAAAGCTCCCCGACAAAGACATCACCATTCGCCTCGCCCACTCGTCCGACGGACGGATGGTGAAAATTGTCCGTAACAGCAATTACTTCGGCGAGTGGAAAAAAGGCGTTTTCGCCGGTGAGGACTGGCGGGTGAAGCAAAAGGGCAACGCGATCTTTTTGCACGTGGGATGCCGGCGAGACACCTTGGAAACGCCCCATGGTGGGTATCGCACCGTGTGCTCCCTGTTTGCCGCGCTGAGTGCCAATGGCAAGACAAGCACCACTTGCAAAGTGCTGGCACGAAAAGGTCGCGAACGCTCCTGGCTCATTCAGGATGACGGAGGTGCCTTCTATCGCGATGGCTCATTCCGGGGCTTCGAGCCCGGCGGAATTTTTATCAAAACGGATGGGCTTAACCCCGGCGATCAGCTCGAGGCCTACTATGCATGTCTAAAACGTGAGACGTTCCTGGAAAACGTCTGGGTTGAGCCGGACGGAACCATTGACTTTTTCAACATGGAACGGACATCCAACGGCCGGGCGGTTGTGGAGCGCCGCGATTTCATGCATGCCGCCCAAACCATCAACGCCGAGCGCATCGACAATCTATTCCTCATCACCCGGGGAAGCACCATTCCCGCGGTTGCCAAATTGACCCAAGAAGAGGCTGCCGCATTCATGGTGCTGGGACAGTCCATGGAATCCTCTGCCGGTGACCCCACTCAGGCAGGCAAAATCAAAAACGTGTTCTTTTACGATCCATTTGTGGCCGGGAACCGCGCAGAGCACGCGAACCTGTTTTACGATATCCTCAAAGAGAATCCGCACATTCAATGCTACCTGCTCAACACGGGGTTCGTGGGAGAAGGCGAATCAATGCGCGACATCCGCCTCCAAGACACGATGGGGATTCTCGACTCCATCCTCCGCGGCGGTCTCGATGAATGGGTCTATTCCCCCCGCACCAAGCTCCATGTGCCCACCGCGGTGAGGCTGGTGGATTCCATCCTGTTCCACCCGGAGAAACTCTTCCCACACGACGTGTTTGATGAAAAACAGGCTGCCCTCGAGAAACACCGGGCGGAATTCATGGACCGCTTCCCCGGACTACGACCGGAGATCCGACGCGTGTTCCAGCGATAAGGCCAACTTCCCCGTGCGGGGAAGAGCCGCGAGATCGCGACCTTCCAGCCAGCGGACAAGAGACGGACAAACTGGTTTTTACCTTGCCTGTTTGACGACGGTGGCCAATTGGCGGATCACCGGCCGCTGCCGCCTTGCAAGCCGGGGCACCGATTGTCCACCGGACGGGAACGTGTTCAGGCGGATGGGCGGCGGTAATACTGGTAGGCCAGGAGGACCTCGTAAAGATCCAGGGAGATCGTGATTTCCTCCTGTTCAAAATCTTTCAACCAGGTCCGCTGGCAGCGAACGGCATCCACCAGAAGGGGCAGAATTTCGCCGAGTCGCACGTTCACTAGGGAAGAGACGTTCTTTTGTTGGGCCGGAGCCTCGTCTTCCTGAGGGCCGTAGTAAACGCGGAGATGTGTGCGTGGCATAGGGGCTTTTCTCCGGATCGACTCCCAAAAAAGGCACCTGCCAGCGGTCTCGCTGGCACAACCTACTGTCCCCCCTGGGCGTCAACATTATCGGCGTTCGGATTCTTCGGCTTTGATCAATTTCACGGAATTTGCAGTTTCTTCCGAACGAGCCGTTGAGAACAGGGGACGGAACCGAAATTGATCTTTGCGGATTTTGCCAGGCATGCTAGATTGGGCGGGACGCCTCGGTTTCACACGGCAGGAACTGGCGGAAATGGCAGAAAGGGTTGACGTCCTAGTGATAGCGCTTTCGCGTTCCCCGGTTTCCTGCCGCACGTGGAAATGGATTCCCACTGCAAGGAGAGCCGTGGAGCATGGATGCTCGACTATCCCGTCTTGTGTGCGCCCTTCTCGTTGTTTTGGCCGCAGCGGGGGCGTCGTATCCCACCCCGAATTTCATCATCCATTGCCAGGATCCCCAGCTTGCGCGTGAGCTTGGTGAAGCGGCAGAGAGATATCGGAGAGAGCTGGCCCAACTGTGGCTGGGGCACACGCTCCCCGACTGGTCTCGCCCGTGCCCGGTGACGGTTCACGAGGGGCCGAACCTTGGAGCCGGCGGGGCCACGACGTTCGTCTTCGACCGGGGAGAGGTTTATGGCTGGAAAATGACGATTCAGGGATCCCGGGCACGCCTGCTCGATTCGGTGCTTCCTCATGAAATCACCCATATGATCCTGGCCAGCCACTTTCGCCAGCCCCTGCCCCGGTGGGCGGATGAGGGAGCCGCCACCACGGTGGAGCATATCAGCGAAAGGGAAAAGCATCGGCGGATGCTCCTCGAATTCCTCCGCACCCGACGGGGGATCCCCTTTCGTCACATGTTCGCCATGGAAGAATACCCCCAGGACATCATGCCGCTTTATGCCCAGGGGTACACTCTCGCCGAGTTCCTCATTCAGCAAGGGGGCCATCGCAAATTCGTTCAATTTCTGGAAGATGGCCTGAAAGACAACAACTGGGATGCCGCGCTGGCCAGGCATTATCCCTACCAAGACCTGGGGCGGCTACAACTCAGCTGGGTGGATTGGGTGGCCCGCGGTTTTCCCCAGCTTGCCCCCGCGTCTGGTCCGTCTGCCCTGGAGGCCACACTGGTGGCGGCGACCGTCGCGGGTTCTAACTCTGACTGGCGAGCCAAAGGATCATCGTTGGCTGTTGTTCCCTCCCTCTACCAGCAGTTAGCCGCGTCTCCCCTCGAAATGAGGGATTCGACTGGGGAACGTCCCTCCGGTGCGGGAGAGCCGGTCGCCAGTACGCGGTTGAGTGCACCCCAGTATGATCCGTCGAATCCCCCTCTTGTAGACGTGTCTGGTTGGCGTCCCTCTCCAGTGCCCGCTCCGGTCACTGCGCAGGCTACCCCGACTGATGGTGGGCAGGAATCCCCGGGATGTGGTTGCGGCGGGACAGCCGCCGAACTTCAGAATTCCAAGCCAGTCGTCCACAATGAGGTGGGTTATTCCCAGACGACCGAGGGGAGCCCAAAAGTCCTGATGGAGTGGAGCAGCCCCGCCATGTGGCGGTGACGATCTTTGGAAAACGCTGGGCAGGCTCCCTATTGAAAGAACCCACCGCATCTGGCACACTTAAATTTTTGCCCACCCGGTGCGTGGTCGTCATGATCGCGGCGGGCATGCCCCCATTCTGGCAACCTGAGGAAGGACTGGGGGCAACCGTGACTTTTTGCATTGCCTGTCGGCCGAAAGATACACGTCAATCTTGCGTACAAGATCAAATCAAGAGAGGGAGAGTGAGTCCGTGGCCGTTCGTATCCGCATGAAAAGATGTGGCCGAAAGCACCGTCCCTTTTTCCGCATCTGCGCCACAGATGCTCGGGCGCCGAGGGACGGACGCGTGATTGAGGTGCTAGGAACGTACGATCCAATGATCCCGTTGACGGACGCGCGGGTCACGCTCAACTTCGAGCGGGTTCAGTATTGGTTGAGCGTCGGTGCGCAACCCAGTGAAAAGGTAAAAATTCTGTTGAAGAAATACGGTCCAAACGGCACCCATTTGGAAAAGCAGCGGGAGGCCATTGAGAAACTCCGGCAGATGCAGGCGGCCAGGAAGGCAGCAGCGGAGCACGCGTTGGTTTTGGCGGAACAGAAGAAGGCGGCCAAGAAGGCCCTTGAAGAGGTTACCCGGGCTGCGGAGGCCGAAGCTGCGGAAGAGGCGTCCGCTGAGTGATCCATGCGGATTGATGTCCTGACGCTGTTCCCGGAGATATTTCACAGCTACCTCGGGCAAAGCGTCCTGAAAAAAGCGATTGAGCGGGGGCTGGTGGAGATTTATCTCCACAACATCCGCGATTGGAGTCACGACAAGAAACACCACAAGGTGGACGATCGGCCGTTTGGTGGCGGGCCGGGAATGGTGCTCATGGCGCCGCCAGTCGTGGAATGCGTTGAGGCGGTCCAGGCCATGGCAGATCAGCCGGGCCACTTGGTCATGCTGACGCCCCAGGGCCGAAAACTCAATCAGGCGGTTGTTGAGGAGCTAGCGCAGTATCCGCGGTTGTTGCTTCTGTGCGGACGGTACGAAGGGTTTGACGAAAGAATCCGACTTATTTTGAAACCCGACGAAATTTCCATCGGGGATTACGTGCTCAATGGGGGCGAGGTGGCGGCGATGGTGGTCATCGACGCCGTGATCCGTCTCGTCCCCGGAGTGCTGGGAGACGAAGAAAGCAGCCGCCAGGACTCGTTTTCCGGTCCGGAAAGATTGCTGGACCATGCCCAATACACCCGTCCGAGGTGTTACCGGGGTTACGAAGTCCCGGCCGTGTTGCTCAGTGGCAACCACCGGGCAATCGCACGATGGCGGTTGATGGATCGGCGACGGCGCACGGAAGAACGCCGCCGTGACCTGCTGGAGAGTTCAACGGCCTCCAGGTCGGGAGAGGGTGTACGAGACGAAAAAACTTCCAAAAATTCGCTTGGCGAACGCGGCGACGCAGGGCTACAGCCTGAAAGCCCTGCCACAGAAACACAAGAGGATTCAAAACAAGAATAAGTTTTTGAAGCGTAAACCAGAGGCCTGCCATGAACAAGGGTGAACTTCTAAAGGCGGTTGAGCAACCCTGCTTGAAAACGGACATCCCCTATTTTGAAGTCGGGGATACCGTTGACGTCCACTGCCGGATTATCGAAGGTAATAACGAGCGCATTCAGATCTTCAGTGGTGTGGTCATCGCCCGCAGCGGAAGCGGTACGCGGGAAACGTTCACGGTGCGACGGATTGTCCAGGGCGAAGGTGTGGAACGAAAATTCCCACTCCATTCGCCTCGAATCGCCAAGATCGAGGTCAAACGGACGGCAATCGTTCGGCGGGCAAAACTGTACTTTCTCCGCGAGCGGGTGGGCAAAGCGGTGCGTCTCCGCGAACGGCGTCCCGACCAGATGCAAAAGCGGCTTAATCGCGAGCGCGCCTACTGGGCCAAACGAGGGGGTGAACCTGTCGAGCAGACGACTTCTGCGTGATAGCCGTCGCGGGTGGTGGACCATGGGGCTCGGTAAGCCACTCTGGGAGATGTCCGGGTGGTCCCGCGAAAGCCAAAATCTTGGAACCCACATTCATCCAAAGACTCTTCGTTGTGGTCTCGACTGAAAACGATAGGCCGCGAGATGGTGGTGGCCATCTTGCGGATTTTTTTCAGGGAAGAAAGTCTCTTTCGATCACGGCGGGAAAGCCGCGAGCGTCCTGAGCCCACAAGGCAGGAATCGCTTTTTCGGAACCCACGCCGAATACTGGGAGAGGCGAGCGAGGCGGCTGCCTGCCGATTTCTCGTTCAGCGTGGTTATCAAATCGTCGCCCGAAATGTCCAGTTCCGCTCTGGTGAATTGGACATCGTGGCCACCGATGGGAAGTCATGGATCTTTGTGGAAGTGCGTTCTCGCCGTTCCGAGTCTGATCCTGATATCGCCGCCACCGTGACCCCGGCGAAACAGCACCGGGTCATTCGAGCAGCCCTGGAATACTTGAGGTCGTCCGGCGGTCCAAGGAAACCATTGCGGTTCGATGTGATCACCGTGCTTTGGCCGAAAGACAACCCCGGCAACCCAGAAATCACTCATTGGGAATCCGCGTTCGGCTGCGACTGAGAAGCCCTGCTTTTCTCCGCCCAGCGCTCGACGGCCGAAATGCGGAGATCGTAAAACCATTCGGTTTGGGAGTGCGTTTGAAGTGTGAGTCTATTTTCGCGGCAGCGCCTCAGCGCGGTTTACGAGGAAAACCGCCCATCACAGCGGCTTCCACATCCTCATAGACGGGAAGCCGTCGAATCAGCCCGGTCGCTTCCAGGGCACGGCGATTATTCGGGGAGACATGGCACAGGCGAACAAGTCCTCCCCGTGTTTCCAGGCTTCTGTGCAATTTTACGAGTTGCCCAATCAAAAAGGAGTTCAGGAACTGGATTCCGTCGAGACAAAGGATCACCCGATTCACCATGCACCGCTCGAGCAACTGAAACAGTTCGTCAGCCAAGGGGACGAGTTCCGTGGTGCTCTCCCGGCGAGGAACGGGCCGCACGATGAGCCAGCCTTCTCCCCGCATGACTTCCAGATCCCAGCCTAGCGTGGTCTGAGCGTTCATAACCGACTCCTTTCTCCCTCCCACCAAGCGACACGGATAAGACTGAGCCCCCGGAGCCGCTGCCAAGACAAGGGTGCGCGTCCAACGGCAAATCCTTGAGCTTATTGTCGCCGCGAGGCCTCCCTGCGCCAATTACCTGATTGAGGGGGAAGGATTTCCTGTATTGCCTACTTGCCCTAAATTTGCATCCCGCTCTTTAATACTTATCCAACGGCGCAGCGAAAAAGTAGCCGTGTGCCAGGTGAGGACGTCACCGCCAAGCGCGACGCGAACTTCACCGAGCGCAACTTGGGGATGGGAACACCTGAGGGCACTGGCCCGGGACGTGCGCCACAAACACGCTGGGGAATTCCAACAAAGAGAGCTTCATGCCGGCGTCGCGATTGGCTTGGAACGGCGAGAGGTGGATGAAAGGGCGCGACGGGCTTACAATGGCCGCTTGATGAAAATCGCGGATTTTGCCGATGAGTCAATCCCGATGGAATGGGAGAAATCAACTGTCTGATCTTCACATCAACGTGGATGGATTGGGGTGAGAGATGAGCAGGTGGAGCGTTGCCTGGATGGTTGCGAAAAAGAGCCGTTACATGGGTGGATTTCTGCAGTTGGTGCTTGTCCTTGGAGTGGGCGCAGTTCTTGTGGGAGCGTGGTCTTCTAGCGGGATCTGCGCCGCGGAGGACCATCCGTCGAGGCCCAACGTGATTTTGATTCTCACCGATGATCAGGGCTATGGCGATCTGCACTTTCACGGCAACCCCATTATCAAGACGCCCAATTTGGACCGGCTTGCTCAGGAAAGTGTGCGATTGACAGACTTCCATGTGGACCCCACGTGTTCGCCCACTCGCGCAGCTTTGATGACAGGACGCTATTCGTGCCGGACTGGTGTCTGGCACACTATCATGGGGCGGTCGTTACTGCGTCGGGATGAGGTGACGATGGCGCAGCTTTTCCGACAAGCGGGCTATCGCACGGCCATCTTTGGAAAATGGCACCTGGGAGATAGTTTTCCCTATCGGCCGTGGGATCGTGGCTTCGAAGAGTGCCTGATCCATCTAGGAGGTGGGATTGGTCAGGGTCCGGACTACTGGGGCAATACGTATTTTTCTCCGACACTCTGTCACAACGGTACATGGGAAAAGCACGAGGGATATTGCACGGATATTTTCTTCCGCGAGGCTCTCAAATACATCACAGCACACCGTGACGAGCCGTTCTTCGTTTATCTTGCCACCAATGCGCCGCATGCACCCCTTCAAGTGGAGGAGCGCTACGCTCAGCCGTATCGAGAGGCCGGCCTGCCCGATAACCTGGCCAGATTCTACGGCATGATCACCAATATCGACGAGAATGTCGGCCGGCTTCTGGATGCATTGAAAGAGCTCCGGTTGGAAGAAAAGACCATCCTCGTGTTCATGACCGACAACGGAACCGCGGGGAACGGATTTAACGCGGGGATGCGTGGGAAAAAAGGGTCCATGTACGAAGGGGGACACCGAGTGCCGTGTTTCATTCGCTGGCCGGGAAGACTCACCCCCAGAGACGTGCCTGGCTTGACGGCTCACCTTGACTTGCTGCCCACACTGATGGATTTTTGTGACCTCCCGCTTCCCCCGAATCTCAAATTGGATGGAATAACTTTGCGTCCCTATCTCGAAGGTGAGAAGCCGATTCCGGAACGGACTCTGGTGGTTCAGGTGAACAGGGTGGACCATCCTCAGCCGTGGGCCGCCTCGGCTGTTTTGCGGGGGCCTTGGCGGCTCATCGATGGGAAAGAACTCTACGATTTGCGGACTGATCCCGGTCAGCAACACCACGTCGCATCGGAACATCCGGAAAAGGTAGTTGAACTCCGCCGCGACTATGAGCGGTGGTATGCCGATGTCTCCCAGCGTTTCGGGGAATACTGCGAACTGGTCCTTGGAGCGCCGGAACAGAATCCTGTCACACTTTGCTCACATGACTGGCATGGGGAGATCGTTCCCTGGGATCAAAGCCAGATGCAAAGGGGGTTAAAGGGGCAAGGATTTTGGGCAGTGGAATTTGCTCAGCCCGGACGATATCGATTCGAGCTGCGGGATCGGCCGGCGTACGTGTCGTTCAAGCTTCCGGAAGGGAAGGCTCGGCTGGTTGTAGAAGGTTTGTTTGACGAGGAAAAGCCGATTCCACCGGGTGCCGAGAGTGTGGTCTTCGAGGCCGATCTGCCGACAGGCAAGACCAAGTTGGAAGCGCGACACATGGCGGAAGACGGCTCCTGGCGGGGCTTTTACTTTGTGGTGGTCACCCGGGTGGGACCTTGAGGCACGTGCTGATGATCAGCAACCCGGTTAGTTCACCGCGAGGTAACCGGTTTAGCAGCTTGCTCTGAGGTTTGTTCCAGCCGGGTAACGTCCTGCGATAGCCGCATCGAGCAGAAGTTCGGCCCGCACATGCTGCAGTACTTGGCATGGAGACTCGTGCCGGGTCGGGCGGTTTCCTCCCACATCCGGCGTGCTGTCTCCGGGTCAATCGCCAAGCGGAACTGCTCTTCCCAGTCGAACCGGAAGCGCGCCCGGCTGAGTTGATCGTCCCAATCTCGGGCACCAGGGCGATGGCGCGCCACATCCGCTGCATGCGCTGCGATCTTATAGGCCACCACCCCCTGTCGGACGTCTTCCAGGGTGGGCAAGCCGAGGTGTTCACGAGGTGTCACGTAGCACAGCATGGCGGCTCCGTACCAGGCAGCCATGGCCGCTCCGATCGCACTGGCGATGTGGTCGTAACCCGGCGCCACGTCCGTGACGAGTGGTCCAAGCACGTAGAAGGGCGCTTCGTCGCACCATTCCATCTGCAGGCGGATATTCCGCTCGATTTGGTCCATGGGGACGTGGCCGGGACCTTCGATCATGACCTGACAGCCTCTGGCTCGTGCCCGCCGGGCGAGTTCGCCCATCACTTTCAGTTCAGCGAACTGGGCTTCGTCGCTGGCATCGGCGAGACATCCCGGTCGAAGTCCGTCGCCCAGGCTCCAGCTCACGTCGTACTGCCGCATGATATCGCAGAGGTCGTCAAAGTGCGTGTAGAGCGGATTTTGCTCTTTATGGACCGCCATCCACTTAGCAATGAGCGACCCGCCCCGACTGACAATGCCAGTGATTCGCTTTTCTACCAAGGGCAGGTGTTCTCGCAACAGGGCGCAGTGGATGGTCATATAATCCACACCTTGGGCGGCCTGTTGCTCGACCACATCGAGGAAGTGTTGCGGCGTCATATCGGCGATGTCGTCGAGTTCCTCGGCCACCTGATAGATGGGAACAGTCCCCACAGGTACAGGCGACGCATCGATGATTCGCTGGCGGATCCCCAAGATGTCCGGACCGGTGGAGAGGTCCATGATCGTATCAGCCCCCAGACTGATCGCACAATGGACCTTCTGAAGCTCGCATTCCACGTCGCTTTGCAGCGCGGAATTACCCAGATTGGCGTTAATCTTGGTGCGGCATGCGATGCCGATGCCGATGGGTTTCAGCCCTTTTTTGAGGTGAACTTTGTTGGCCGGGATGATCATCCGTCCGCGTGCCACCTCATCCCGAACCAATTCCGGGCTGAGGTGCTCCGAGCGAGCCACATATTCCATTTCCGGTGTAATTTCCCCGGCCCGAGCCGCTTCGATTTGTGTGGCCATCTCTATGTATCCTTCCCAGTGAGGTAATCTTTCTCGTTAAACCACGCATGAAAACTTGGCAGAAAACGCTGAGTCAACCTTTATCATATTGTGTGTCGCCAGAACGGCAACCGATGTGTGCCTTAGATCAAGCACCGATGCGGTGAAAACAGCGCTCTCCGGGAGGCGGGAGGACTGACCAATCCCCTTATGGTCGCGGTTTCTCCCAAATGCCACTGGTGCCTCGGACATTGTCCTGCGAGCACCGCAGACATGGAGGGTCAATCAGAAGAAAGACGAGCACACGCTCGCTTCAGGAAAGGTGGGTGCGATATTCTATCCACCAACAGAATTATTCGGGAGGGTATCGAGAGAAAAAACGGTAAGCTTTTCCGTAAAGGGCTTCGGTTTGCGCGCTTCATGATCGAACTGTGAGTCCACATACACAAGACGGGCACCCCTTGGCGCTGCCAGAGCCCAGGCGATGCTCATCGTTTTCTTTCCGGGCGTGACATCAACCACCAGTGAGCGACGGTCATCCTCCTGGAGTAATCTGGCCACCAAATCCCGGAAGCAAAGAACCAGTTCCCCCAGGTCACCATCCTGAAAAGCCTCGATATGCACCTGGCATGATCCGATCCGTTGTTGCACTGGAGGTGACTTCAGCCACGTTTCAACTTCCGTTGCCAGTTCGCGATACCTGTTATTTCCCTCACTGTAAAAAATCCAGGATGCCTTGGGGCGAAAGACAAAGTGCATGAGATAGATCAGCTCCGGGCTATCACTGACCACGGTGATAAAAGACCGACATGCCAATTTCTCTGGTTCTTTGCTGAACTGATCGCGGAGTCTTTCCGCCAGATCTTCCACAATACAATCGAGATAATATTGTCGACGTTCGATGTCATCGGGGATCTGCAAATATGTCTTGGCACGCTCCTTCTCGGAATCAGATTTACTGGCCCGAACACGAAGCTGCGAGATGTAGGGGCGGAGTGCCTCGCGCGGACGATCCGTGGATTGTTCGAATTTCTTAATTTCTATTGACCAATTATTGTCTCGAGCGAGTTGACGCGCTTCATCGAAGCACGAAGCGGGCACAAAGAACTGGGTTGCTTCGAATTCACTGGCCAAAGCCAGTTTCTCCCTGATTCCTTCTACCCGGGTCAGGCCCACCCCGGGTTTCCAGGCACCGGTGGCCCACACGCGGTGGTCGGGCTTACCGTCGCCCGCTGCCACCATCAGGGAACCTGCCAGCGGCGCCCAGGCGGAAGAATAGTCGCCTTCGAGGAAAAAAAGGCCAGCGGCATTAAAGAGGTCGTCGCTGGCCGGATGGATTTCCCATTGGTCGGATTCCTTAATTTCCTGAGAGACGTTCAGCTCGCTGAGTACCTCGTTGGCGACTTGTTGGAGACCTTCTGGAAGGGTGGGCGGCTTTTCTGAAGGTCCTTTTTTCCACCTGAGAGGCAGGACAAAGGCGTCCCGAAGGGCGTGAAACTGGCAAGTTTTTCGAACTGCGACGATCCAACAAGCTCCCGGTCCCTCGGGTAAAGTGCATTCCAGCCACTTACACTGTTCGTCTTTGGCTCCCCAGTCTTTTTGTTCCTCAATTGCTTTGGCGATCACCGCCGGTTTGAGAAGCCATGCGGCTAACCGGCCCAGCCCTCGAGCGAGGACCATCGCGTCGCGAGGAGAAAGCTCTTCCGGGGTGCGTTGGGCCAGTTCCACTGCCCGATTGTAAGATTCTCCGCGATCACTCATGTTCGGCAGTTCTGTCACGCAAAATGCGACACTGCGCCCGAAGCAAGATCAAGAACCCAAATCAGGCTCCTGTTCGGTCCAGGGGACATCGTCGATTTTGAGGGGCAATTCATTGCTATTCTGGGCTGCCGCATGGAGATCATCCACTGACAGGAAGATCTCGGCTTGGTTGGTCAGATGCCCCACCACTCCTGCACATTCCACCTGAGCGCCGGCCAATTCTGTGGCGGGTTCGTTGTCCTCGGTTCGGAACACCCGCAAGCGCAGTGACTGACCGGCATGAGGTGGAAAGAAGTACAAAAGCTCGGCGTAATACGCACCGTCCGGTGAGCGCCAACGGAGGAGCGCCGGTGGCCTGCTCAGAGTGGAACTCTCGGCAGCGACCGCAAGCGGTG
>NZ_JBAMME010000100.1:0-1354 GCF_039793925.1 Thermogutta sp.
AACAACGACGCCGTGGCCAGCCAACTCTTCACCGCCAGCCTCGCCACCGGCAGCACGGGCACCGCCGCCGTCACCGACTCTGACTTCGCCGTACTTTCCGGCGGCGTCGTTGACGTGGGGGCCAAGTACGGCGTGGCCCTGGTAGGGAACAGTGACGCTGAAAATGTGGGGCTGACTTTTGAGGCCACTGACTACGGGAGCCAGGCCTTTGTGTCGGTGAAGGCACTCAGCGGTAACTTTGTGACCACGGACGCCAATGGTCGGGTGGCCGACCGAGCAGTGGGCGCTGATGCCCAGGTCCGGGTCAATGGCTACCTCGCTGTGACCTCGGGTCTAACTGCCTCAATCAATACGGCCTCGCTGGATTTGACTTTCACAATCGACCCAAATGCCGCCGCTGGCACTAAGACTTCGTTCTCCATCGTGGGTGGTGGTGCGCTGTTCCAGCTCGGCCTGGATGTGGTGTCCAATCAGCAGGCACGCATCGGTATTCGAAGTGTGAACACAGCCAAGCTGGGCGGTGCCCGCGGTCGCCTCAACGAACTGCGGTCTGGTGGGGCCAAGTCGCTGGCGAATGACCCGATTGGAGCGGCCGCTGTGGTCGATGAAGTGATTTCCCAAATTACGACTCTCCGCGGTCGTTTGGGTGCGTTCCAAAGGACGACTTTGGAGACCAATATCAGCGCCCTGAACGACACCCTGGAAAACCTCACAGCGGCTGAAAGCGATATCCGCGATGCTGACTTCGCGGCAGAAAGCGCGAAACTCACCCGTGCCCAAATTCTGGTCCAGTCGGGTACGTCGGTGCTGGCCATCGCCAACCAGAACCCGCAGGCAGTGCTCGCCCTGTTGCGGTAAATGAGTTGAAATAACGTGAACCCTTTCACCTACCACAAGTGAAAGGTGGAAGGCCAGAAGAAACTCGGCCGATCTGAATAGATCGGCCGTTTTTGTTTGCCCAGAGGCCAGCTTCACACACCCCCCGTTCTTTCCGAAGCCGATTGGTGAAACTGGGCCGTTAAAGTTTCGTTGCTTTTGCCAGATTGTTAACGGTGATCTCCGCAGCACCGGAAGAATTGTTCGTTTTGGACAATTGGCTTCAACCCCTTTAACTCATCCATTCGATAAAAGCGAAAGAGGACCACCTAGAAGGTCGAGGCAGGAACTTGTGCCTCTGTCAGCGGGGGTTTGGTCCTGGACCAGCACGTCCCT
This sequence comes from Thermogutta sp., assembly GCF_039793925.1. Taxonomy (GTDB): domain Bacteria; phylum Planctomycetota; class Planctomycetia; order Pirellulales; family Thermoguttaceae; genus Thermogutta. The sequence goes on from NZ_JBAMME010000100.1 coordinate 1,213, forward strand.
GGAGGTAGGCGTGGGCGATCGAAGCAACGTGGATCAAAAAGACGGAGTCAGGAGGAAAGGAATCCTATGACTCGGATTAACACGAACATCAGCTCGTTGACGGCCCAGAAAACGTTGGCTCGTTCTCAGGCTCAACTGCAGG
>NZ_JBAMME010000101.1:0-1352 GCF_039793925.1 Thermogutta sp.
GACAAGGACAACGTGACTATCGGTGATCCGACCCAGGGTTCGGGGATCGTGGATGTCCGTGTCACCGGCGAGGTAGGCACCACCGCGGTCATTAAAGACGGCGAAGTCGTCATCGATTCGTTCACATTGGCAGCGCCGTCAACCATTCGCACTCTCAACCTTGCCGAGGGGCCCCATCCTTTGACCATCGAAGTGACGGATGCCGCAGGCAACCGCACGCAATCTGAGCAGCTTCTGGTGTCAGTCGACTACACCGCTCCCGCCCCCGCCACGATCAGCCTGGCGCCGTACAGCGACTCGGGAATCCTCGGTGACGGCACGACCAATGTATCGGCCCCTGCGTTCACCGGTCTCGCCGAAGCCAATGCACGTGTCCGCCTGTATGTAGACGACGGCAGCGGCCCGGTGCTGGCAGGTTGGACCATCGTTCACTCCGACGAAAGCGATGGGGATCCCACCAACGGACTTGGAATCTGGGAAATCACCGTGGAACCGCTGGCCGATGGTCAATACACAGTATGGGCAGAAGTGGAAGATCAGGCGGGGAATATTAGCGGTCAATCCGACACGCTGAGTCTGACTATTGACACCTCGGCCCCGCAGCGGCCGACCCTCGATCTCCAAGACGCCGATGACACCGGCTGGTCCAACTTAGATAACGTCACCATTGGGGACCCCTCACAGTTGCCGATCATGGGCGTGGTTGACCTGCGGGTATCGGCGGATCCGGGCAATACGTTCGTCATCAAGGATGGCAATACGGTGATTGCTGGTCCGTTTGTCTTCGACGCAGTATTCGATGTGGGAAGTGACGGACTGCCCGACGGATTCGGGTTGGTGACCATCGACTTCAACCTTGTGGAAGCGCTGTACAACATTCCCGCAGAAGGCCCTCACGTTCTCACGATTGAGGCCACGGATGCCGCGGGCAATGTGGCTCAGTCTGAACAACTGTTGGTCACAGTGGATTACACCCCGCCTGCCGCAACGGCCCCCACTTTGGCAAGTTACTCCGATACAGGAATTTTGGGTGATGGTACGACGTCGATTGCGACTCCGGCCTTCACCGGCCTGGCCGAGGCCAATGCCCGTGTGCGTCTCTATGTGGACAACGGTAGCGGCCCCGTGCTGGCGGGCCAAACCTACGTCCACAGCGACGAGAGCGACGGTGATCCCACGAACGGCTTGGGAATCTGGGAAATTACCGTCGAACCGCTGGCCGACGGCACCTACACGGTGTGGACGGAAGTGGAAGATCTGGCAGGTAATGTGAGTGACGCCGAGGACAATTTGGCCCTGGCCACCGAGATTGTTGTAGATACCACGCCGCCACAGATTCCCACGATCGATCT
>NZ_JBAMME010000102.1:0-1342 GCF_039793925.1 Thermogutta sp.
GACATCCTCGGACGGGTCTACGAGTACTTCCTCGGCCAGTTCGCGAGCGCCGAGGGAGCTAACCGCGCGGAGTTTGCTGGCTATGCCCGTAGCTGCCGCTTCGACTTTGAAGCCCACCTGAGCGTCTCCAGGATGGAGGAGGGGTAGGCATGATTCGGCGACTACTGCACCATGTGGCGGGTGTCCTTCGTTGGATCAGACGGGCTGCCCTAATGGTAAGCACGAGAATTGCAGGGACTGCGAAGCCCGAAAGGACAGGAGACGAAACTGTGGTCACCGCTTGGCCACCGGCTTCTCCGCCGGCGGGCGAGGAGAACCGCGAACCAAACTGGGGCGGCGCACACGAGTCCCAGGACAACACAGCAAAATCTCCTGGCGGGGCCGAAGCGACTGCCTCCGACAAAGTGGCTGGTACTCTGAAGCAAGATCGCATAAAAGACCAACACGATATAGACAGTGGAACGGTAATCGAGCCGACTGGGGAGAATGGCTCCTCTCTTCGTCCTCCGCCGCAGCCTCCCACCCCACCGTGTAGTGGCGAGCCCACGGAGAGCCTGGATAAAACGCTTCCAGTCACAGGCGTGCCGTCCCCTCCGACTTCCGACGAATCTCCCGGGGAGCTGGAACCTGACCGCCAGCGTGGTTTTGTCCCAGAGGAGACACAACCTCAGCCAAAGAGAAGGCGGAAGACGCCTTCTCCCGCGGACCGAGGCGGCAGGCCGCGCTCCACCTCGTCCAAAGAGGGAGGGGAAGACACGAAAAGGAAACCATCCCGCTCCTTACGGCCTGAAATCGTATGCTGGCAAAGGGCACGTGAGTGGGTCGTTGGTGTGGAGATTCCAGATGACCTTGCTCGAGCCAGCAGCGTATCCGTCACACAGGCTGGCGAGCCTTTGTCCGAAGACAGTTCACAGGCTGGATGCTGGCCACTCGCTATGTTGAACGCCCCTGTCGAGGTGCAGATTGGGGGCGATACCGCCGATCAGCCAATCAAGATTCCCCTGGGTGATGAGGACTGGCAGGTATTCAAACTAAGCAGCGGCCGGGATCAGGGCCGGAAGGTCAAGCAAGTCTCGTTGGGTTCATACCTCGTCATTGTTCCGGAGACCTGGCAGAGAGACGAAGAAAAGGCGGGCACTGCGCCCACAACGCCAGAGCCTGTTTTTCTGGATGGCTACCTGGCGCATTTCTTCGAGCTATCTGAAGCCACTCCCTTCTGCATCGCGTTCCACGACGATCAGGGGAATCCAATCATCATCGAATCTGGCGGCCCACAGTTCTGCCTCGTCGGTCAAGAGATCCGGGACGATAGCGAAGGAATCGGACCGCTCTTTGGAGGACT
>NZ_JBAMME010000103.1:316-1341 GCF_039793925.1 Thermogutta sp.
CAGCCGCCTACGCGCGCTTTACGCCCAGTAAATCCGGATAACGCTCGCCCCCTACGTTTTACCGCGGCTGCTGGCACGTAGTTAGCCGGGGCTTATTCGTCCGGTACCGTCAGAACTTCTTCCCGGACAAAAGCGGTTTACGTCCCGAAGGACTTCATCCCGCACGCGGCGTCGCTGCATCAGGGTTTCCCCCATTGTGCAAGACTCCCGACTGCTGCCTCCCGTAGGAGTCTGGGCCGTGTCTCAGTCCCAGTCCGGCTGTCCGTCCTCTCAGACCAGCTACCCGTCGTCGCCTTGGTAGGCCGTTACCCTACCAACTAGCTGATAGGCCGCAAAGCCCTCCTCAGGCGGATCGCTCCCTTTCATGTGAGAGGGATGCCCCCCTCACACTGTATCCGGTATTACTCCCGCTTTCGCAGGGCTATCCCGGTCCTGAGGGCAGGTTCTTTACGTGTTACTCGACCGTTCGCCGCTGTCCAGCAGACCAAAGCCTGCCGGACCGCTCGACTTGCATTTCTCAGGCACGCCGCAAGCGTTCGTCCTGAGCCAGGATCAAACTCTCCATCAGAGCTTAATCCTTGCACTTAAATTCCTTACTCTCACTTATCCCCGGTTTTCAAAGTGCTTTCCAGCACCGCTTATTCTACCACCGCGGAAGAAGCTGGTCAACCCACCTTCACCCTTTCCGCGGATGGCGTCCCTTCACGGTGCCGCTGCGTATTCTATCATCTATCCCCGGCTTGTGTCAATACCCTGCGCCGAAATTCGGTGTAAAAATCGAGGTATGTTTTACCGTCTCTGCCCTCGGCTCTCGCTCCGCGCGACGCTCAACAGCTCCATAAAAACCGTCGTTATCTTACCCGCCTCACCTCTAAAGCTTTCAAACTGACCGGACCCAAAAGCCCAGACCTTTGAAGCGCCTCCCCTCTCCTCCAAAGGCGCCAACTGGTGAAGGTAAAGCGACCCGTAGGGCTTGGTCTTCCCTCCAAAAGCCAGTCCGGCCAGCGTCTTAGCGTTCCATCTGG
>NZ_JBAMME010000104.1:0-1325 GCF_039793925.1 Thermogutta sp.
GGGCCGCGATTCCGGCCCCTCCCCCGGCTCCCGGCTGCGGCCGTTGAAGATCGTGATCATCGCTCTACCTCCTTCGTTTTTTTGTCAGCGTGCCACTGGATTGGGGAGTGAAATCAAAGAAGAATGCCAGAACATCTGCCGCGACCTTGGCGAAGTCGGGGCTGTTGGTCTGGCAGAGAATTTCCCGGTGCGCCGTCCGCCCTCCCTTGCCGGGCTTCCAACCGTTCTCGCACCTCATCATCCATCTGGAGGCCTCCCCGGTTTTCCGCACCGGCGACGGTATATCCACATCCGGGACCTGCACCAGCACCTGGAACACCGGAGAGACATCCTCCTGCGGGTACCAGGCCACGACTGGATTGAGAAATTCATCTATTCACACTTTTTCCTCCTCAGCAGCCAGTCCCAGTCAACTCGGATGCCGGGCAACCCGGCAAGCTGCCGTGCGTCGTCCTCGGCGGCGAGCATTCGTATTTCCCGTTCGGCGCGCTCCCGCTCCATCGCCCTGCGATCCAGTTCCTCGACCTCCGCCCGGTATCGGGCGGAAGTGGCGGGGTGACACGCCGGGCACCACCCGGGGAATTCCTCCGGTGGCCCGCTATACTGGATGCCACACCCCCGGCAGCGGGGCCGGGGCTCGCATTCCGGGCAACTCTCGTCCACCGGATGGATTGTGCCGCACTGGCGGCAAATGGTCAGATATCCTTCTTTGCGCATCTTGCACCTCCTTTCTTCTTCGCGCATCTTGCACCTTCTTGCGGAAGGCGGAGCCGGAGTGCCGGGCACGCCCACCGCTCCTGGCGGGATACCGCAGGACCCCTCAGGGAGAACAATCCTCCTCGCAGACCAACCAGAAGTGATGCCGAAGGATGGACCGGCGGGGCTTGACTCGCAGTTGGAAGCCGCCGATGTCTAAGGAAATGGCGGAAGTACCGTTATCGGCTAGGCCGTTCAGCATAGAAGGATGGACGTAACAGACATTCGGCGGGTGCCCGAATTTCTCTATATAGCGCCGCGCAGCATTCTCTACTTTCTGCCCCAAGCTCCGTTTCGGGTCATCGTCAAACCAGAGCAAGCCGATCATCGCCCCTCCTCATCCGCTTGGCCTTCCCCGTCGCCGATCCCCTCCTGCTGGCTTCATCATTCCCCATCGAACCCATAAGGCCTTGCCCAGCGCGCCCCACGCGGTGGGCGGCGCCGGGGAAGTTTTTTGCTCTCCGCAATGAGCGCAGAGAGTGTGGTGTCGCTCCCTTGATCGAGGGGGCGAAAGACTGTCACTTTCATCAGTTGCAGTCCCTCGTGCTCGGGACGGCACTTTCCGTGCC
>NZ_JBAMME010000105.1:0-1321 GCF_039793925.1 Thermogutta sp.
GCGTTACTCAAATCGCCCTCCACGCGAGGGCGCGGATTGAAACTCTTGGAAACAACCAGATGGCGTGTACCGCGACGACCAGGGCAATGCCCTGCCGGATTTGCCTGATGAGCCGAATTGTCGCTGCATGACCGTGCCGGTCCTGAAGATGGAAAACCTGGTTCGAGACATAACACTGCCGTCTGCGGTATATGCCAAAGTTGCGGAAGTGCCGCATACGCCAGTGGGAGCCGGATATACGGACTGGTGGCAGGCAGCCAGCGAAAAAGAACGGATGACCGCTGTAGGGGTCACACGCTATCAAACGGCGAAGAAAATTCTCGGTCGCGCGCCGCAATGGATTGAGCTCATCAACAGTGATGGGAAGCTTCTTTCTGTTGAGGAACTGCGGCGGGAAACGGAAGAAGAGCGAAACACACGCATCGCGGCTGTGAAGTCACGCATCCTTCAACAGGAGCTGGCCCATCTCGGCTTAGTGCGGACAGGCGGAATCCTGCCTGCGCGGCTTCCCGGAGTGACAAGTGCTGATCAGGCCGTTAGAGTTATTGAGCAACGCATTCGTGGTGAGCCCTTGGAGTATGGATTTTTTGTCGCTGATGACGGCACTATCATGCTTACTAAAGTCGGAAGCGAAGCGTCGATCATATTTCAGAAGGAAGAAGCAAAGCGTGTCGCCGGCACAACGTTCACCCACAATCATCCGCGCAATGGACCATTGTCGGCCGGGGATGTGCACGCGCTGATCGCCGGACGTCTCAAGGCTATGAGGGCAGCGACGGCATGGGGAGCTTACGAACTCCGGCAGCAAAAGACGGTAGCGGATGGGCAACGGGCGGTTACAATAGGAGAAAGGGCTGCCGATGATTACCGGGCCATTGTCAAAGCACGCATGAGAGAATTGTCTCAGGAAGCGGAACGCATGAGGGCGGCCGGCGTGCCGCAATCGCAAATTAACGAATGGTTGACGCGAGAATACACACGAGTGCTAGAGGAGGCTCTGATGCAGATTGCTCAACAGTACAATCTCGTTTTCAGAAAGGAAATACTATGACAGAAGATCCTGTAATCGGCTGGCAGTGTTTGTGTTGTAAACACGTTATCGAGTTATCGTTTTTCGCCGACAAACGTTCCACGTGCCGGGCGTTCCCGCGGGGAATTCCTGACGAGGTCCTCAGCGGAGAGTTTGACCACACACAACCGTATCCGGGAGACCATGGTATCCGCTTTGAGCTGGGAGGGGCCACGGATGAAGGAACAGCGAACAGAGACGAAAGAGATCGGCTTGGGGAAGGAACGGACGCCGAAGCGGGAGACGGTCGCG
>NZ_JBAMME010000106.1:0-1316 GCF_039793925.1 Thermogutta sp.
CTCAGGTCCATGGCCGGGCGCGGCCAACCTTATTCTTTAGAGTCAAAGGGAGTTTGAAGTGCAGCAGATCTCTGAATGACGTGATGATCACATAATATATTCATATAAATTTAAAAATATAAAGAATTTCACATATTTGTTGGTCACTCGGGAACCAGTTTCCTCTTGGAGGTGGAGTTGAGGAATATCGCTAGGCCCAGGTACAGGGCCGCTATGCCGGTAATTAAGCCCATGTAGCCAGCGGCGTGCAACACCGCCGGGTTACCGGAATAATAGGCGCCGCTCAGCATGAAGAACGTTATCGTCAGCAGAACGAGCACCACGGATAGTACCCTCGCCTTCAGCATGATGGATGTGGCCGCGTATATTAGGGTCAATATGCCCCACATGAGCATCCACGCGCCGAACTCCGCCCCTATGTGCGGTAGCTGGAGCAAGAAGAAGAGCGCCAGCCCCAACCAGAATAACCCGTATGTCATGAACGCGGTGCCGCCAAATGTGTCGCCCTGCCTGAAGGCTATCCACCCAGCGAACACCTGTCCCATACCTCCCCAGAAGATCGCGAATCCAATTGTGAGCCCCGCCGTCGGTATTAGGTTAGCGTTGTACAGGCTAAGCGCTATCGTGGTGAGGGCGAATCCCAAGAGTCCTATTATCCCAGGGCTGAATTCCAATATCTTGGGCTTCTCGCTCATGATCCTCACCTCATCACTCCGGGAGTATCCTCCTCCCGAGCGACACGTTCACCAGTATCGCTGTAGACAGGTATATCGCGACGACCCCCGTTATGAATGTGGAGTAGCCGCCGTCCACGACAACCTCTTCTATCCCTGCCATCATGCCAGACCCCAGCAGGAACAGCGAGATTGTCAGAAGGCTTCCAGTAATCGACAACACGACCGCCCTCTCCATTACTGCTACCACCACATAGAACAGCGTGATTATGCCGTAGAGGACGAGCCAGAGTCCTATTTCCTTGTGGCTTAACAGCAATACGCCGTGCATGGCCAGTATTTGTGCTGTGGCCAGCGCCAGCCAGAACATCCCGTAGGAAGTGAAGACGGTGCCCGCGAAATTATCGCCCCTCCTTATGGAGAGCCAGCCAGCGAACGCCTGCGCCAGGCCGGCCCAGCTTATTTCATACGCAATGCCCAGCGATGGACCAGGTACCCTCCCGGCGAAGCCCAGGCCTAGGACTACAGCAGCGAGCCCTATTCCATAGAGCCCAAGTGGCACCGGAACGGCCTTCTCGAAACCGGATGAAGCGCTCATATTTTCCGTATTACTATATTAACGGCCTATTAATAAATATTTCC
>NZ_JBAMME010000107.1:0-1316 GCF_039793925.1 Thermogutta sp.
ATCTGCTGGCAACGGCAACGGACTTGATTGCCTGACTGACAGCCCCGGCCCCTATAGCGCGCGCGACGGGCTTCTGACCGGCGCGCCAGGCGTGAGCAATCGCGCCAGCCACCCGGGTTACCTGAGAATCTCTGGAGACCTTGATAATCATATCTGCCATCGCGTTCTCCTTCCTGGTTTTGTGGATAATGGTTAAAATTCGTTTTAAAGGCCGCTGTTTTTTATACGAAAACACTGGATGATAAGAAGAATACGTCCTGCTGGAAAAACGAGGCTCTACGGGCTTTTTATGAGGTCAAACGGTGCGGTATACCGTGCCGTTTAACCGTGCGGTAAACAGTGCGGTTAACCGTGCGGTTTACCGTGCGGTTAAAGCGTGCCGTTAGACCCAGAACGTTTTGTTTCCCCCAGCCCGCTTTGCAGCACGCCGTCCACCGCATTCTGATCCAGGACCCACTCATAGCGAGGCGACCTGGACAGCTTCTTGAGACCATAGAATGACACCTTCCCGCTTCGGTACCGCCGAATACCATCAGCCAAGAACAAAATCACCACACTGCTGGGAGATAGCCCTTCTCGCTCCGCGATCTCCTCAACAGCCTTCTTGATGGTAACATCCACCTCGTAGGTCGTCCGCTCTCGCGCGGCGTCCCGCCGCGCTTTTCTCTGTTCATCCCGGGGGAGACGGCGGATTCTTTGCTTCCTCTCCGCGTCTCCCAGGATGGATGCCACTGCCGGGTCAATGCCATCCAGCGGATTTCGTCGGGTCATCGCAGCATCTCCTTGACCTTCTCCACAACCTGCAGGTAACCGCCCACCAGTTTCCCGTTCACGGGAACCCCCACAACGCTCCGGGTGTCCGGAGCGTATTCCCAGATCGTCTTCCCGTGCGCCGGTCCTTCCCGTAAACGGGTATCCACCGGCACCGGCGGCAACACGAGTTTCCCGAACTTCTGAACCAGCGCTCGCAACTGAATCTCTGATTCATTGGTCTGGCGATCCAGGAAAGTGGGCACGACGCCCAACAGTTTGGCCCCCTGCGACCTCCGCCGAATAACGGCCAAGGAGTTGATCACCTCGGTAACTCCGTCTATCGCAAGGTGGTCCAGCCGGGTCGGAATCAGCAGACAGTCAGCAGCAACCAGCGCCGCCACATGGAGCACATCCACCGACGGCGCGCAATCAATGAGCACCACGTCGTATCTGCCGCCGATTTCGGCGAACATCTCGGCCAAAACGCGTTCCCGAAAGTCCATCCCGGCCAGGATGCGCTTTGCTGGCTCGGTGGATTTGTCGCCCGGGATGATGTCCAATCG
>NZ_JBAMME010000108.1:0-1315 GCF_039793925.1 Thermogutta sp.
CAGACCGAGCGTGGTTTCATGGATATAGGCACCATCGAAGGCACAATCGCAATTTCCGTCCTTTTTTTTAAGGACCTGCAAAACTTCTTTGTGAAATCGCTGCAATTGCGGCATATCCGAATGAAATATGAAGATATGCAGCCAATCTTGCCCGCCACGCCAGAGCCATCCCAGATAACCGGCCAGCCCCGCGAGGGCGCAGCAGGCGCAGAGTTTGAGGCCGCGTTTGGCCCCCGAGTAGAAGCAGCCGAACTTGCTCGGGTCCACCACGAAGGGAAACATCCACATGGTGGCGTCGGTTACAGGGCCCTCTTCGCCACAGATGTCGCAGAGTTCTTTCTTTCTTTTGAGATCGAGTTTAAGAGAATATTGCGGGGGCTCAAGGAAAAACTCCCGCTCCTCACCGTTAATGCGGAGTTTCTCCTTCTGCGTGCGGGGGTTGGCTTTAATAAAAAGATTGGTCGGGAAAACCCAGTTTTTCTTGTCGTATTCTTTGATGGAGTTTGCCGACTTATCGAAGTATTCCCCCTTATTACCGGTGGGCTGCACTAACCGATTTACGAGTTCCTGAAGAACATCATCAACACGGTGCTTGCCCTCTCCGAAAAGCCTCAACAACTCCACCCGACCTGTATCGAACCAGAAATTACCCGTCGAAACATCGGCGCGGAGTTCAAAACAGTCCGTGGACGCCGCTGACTGGAAAGCCGATCCCGAAGAGCTTTGTGCTCCACGAGACCTGCCCACTTTTGTTCCCTTTTTAGGCATGATCTGTTCCTCCTTCTGGCGTCTCAGTCTACTCCTCCTGTCCGTGTTGTCAAGTCGTCGGCGCTCTAAACTTTGTTACGATCAAAGGCGCGCGGTCATCACAGGCTGGTGTTTTCTCCTTCGCGTTCCATGAGCACGGGAAGTTAGCCGCTTCAACGGTCGCTGCCCTATGCCACCCACGCCGGTGATCAGCGGTCTGGCTGACTTACTGCGTTGGGTCTACCGCGCTGGATTGGAAAGATTCATGCAAAAGGGCTTGGGATTGCCGCCTGCATCTCACATTCCTTGAAAAGTCTCTCCGGCTGCCGCCTCAGGCTCCCTTGGAACTAACGACTGGCGAGGCTGGCGACGGGCGGCCAAGGCAACTCCCGGGGGTCCGGACCAACACGACGTCGCTGATTTGCGGCGAGCGCTGCAGTTTTCCCGTTCCAGCGGGCCTCTCGCCGCGACGGAACGTTTTACGCCACTTTCGCGGGCAACGATCCCCATCTCCCGTGGGGTTATATAGGGGAATTTGCAATTTTCGCCATTTGGGGGGCTTGACAAA
>NZ_JBAMME010000109.1:0-1314 GCF_039793925.1 Thermogutta sp.
CGACTTCCTAACCACGATGTGACCCTATGGGACCAGTCCTACGTGGCCGCGGCTCTGTTTAAGAGCGCCGTGGCGGGCGCTTTGCTGGACGGTAGCTTTCCTTGGAACGACAACGGCATTAAGCAAAAGACCCGCTGGCGCTTGCTTACTGTGGCCCTGGGCACAGAGCACTACGAGGCCCGGGCAGTGAAGATCGGTGACTGGACGGGCGCCCAGGGCACGATTGAGGAGTTTTTCCGCCAAGTCTCCACCCTCATAGAAGTAGACCTGGCGGTGGGTTCCCTGCTCTATCGGGATAGCACAGTGGCTGTCTTCTCTTTCCCGGGAGAGCGGTTTGATGAAACCGTCCCGGCCGGCTGGTTGGACGGTTGGCAGGAATGGCTACAGGAGCAGGTGGATGGCATTGCCCGAAACCTTGACCTGGAAACGCCCCCTTATGTGCGCCTGAGTAATCCCACCCGTTCCCTGGAGCCGATGGTGCGGGAGTGGCGGGAGGCTCGAAAGACTGTGGCCGTACCCATTCATCGTGAATGGGGTATTGCGCCGAACGATGGCACGTCTGGCCACGTCTGCCCCGTTTGCCAGGTGCGCCTCAACGGCGACCCCACCAGCAAGGACACACCCTGCTCGGTCTGCCGCGAACGCCGTCACCACCGCCGTGACGACTGGCTCCAGGGCCACCTGGGGAACGATACCATCTGGTTTGAAGAAGTGGCCGACCGTAACGGTCGCCTGGCCCTGCTGACCCTCTCCCTGGACCTGGAGGACTGGCTCAACGGTGAGCGGGTGGACAGCCTGCGGGCGCAATCCATTCCGGAATGGGTGAGGTCTAATCCAGTACTAGATGGCACTTCGAATCCCATAGATCATGTAAGAGCCTATGAAAGCTTCACAACCTATACCCAAGGCAATCTTGCCTCTTTTAATCGGAACGATCCGGTTTTTAAGAACCTTCAGGAGGGATACGGGTACGAAAACGACTGGCCGTCCTTCTTCCGCAAAATCGTCGAAGATCGTGCCGATGCACCCACGTGGAATGCCTTAGATGACGACCACCGCGCAGCCTGGCTGGCTCACCAGCTCTTCCGCAAACTCCCCTCCCCCGGCCGGGTCTACCGCTTTTGGCGCGAAGGGGAGGAGTTTTTCCGCGACCTTTTGCGAGAATTCCGTCAATTGGCCGCCCGCAGCGAAAACCCCTGGCGGGTGCGGCGATTGGTGCTGGTGCCAGATGATAATCATGGTTGGCATGATCTCACCCTCTACGACGGCCGCTGGGAGGGGCGGCAGATCAGCCTGGTCTATGTGCGGAGCCTC
>NZ_JBAMME010000110.1:0-1309 GCF_039793925.1 Thermogutta sp.
CGCAATGGGCAAGCGTTTTCGAAACCTCCCGAAAATCCACAATGCCCGTCGAGGGAACCCACAACGCCCTGAGACAGCGCACATGGGGTTCCAGGGATCGGGCTTCTTCGGCCGAAAGCACACTCATGCCGGCAACACCGTTGGCGGTTCCCCGGCGGAACAGTTCGCCCAGCCATTGCGTTTCCACGGCGTCCGTTGCGGCCACGATTTTCCCGCAGATTTCGAAGGGGATGGACTGATCGCGACAGAAGGCGATGAGCGCCTTGGCGCCTTCCACGCACAGCGTCGCCTTCAGGGATCCCGGTCGATAGTAAATGCCCGAATGGATGACCCCGCTGTTGTGGCCCGTTTGATGGGCGCCCGGACCCGCTTCCTTTTCCAAAACCACCAGGTCCAAAGAGGGCTGGCGTTCCAGGAGCCGATAAGCCGTGGCCAATCCCACGATGCCCGCACCGATCACCACCGCATCACAGGTTTTCATTTCCACCTCTGCCTTAGAGTTCTTCTTCGCGGTCGAGACATGGGTTGAAATAACCAAAACGAATGTCGGGAAACCGATCCCGGATTCGCTCCATGAGCCCAAGAATCCCCAGGGGCTTGCCTTCGCTCTGAAAGCCCAAGCGCGAGAGGATCCATTGGGGATCGGCGTTCAAATTGCGCATCTGAATCAAATCCACGGGAGCTTTTTCCAACAAGGCGCATAACGCTTGGAACTCGTGCGGGTCGTCCGTAAAACCGGGAAGGACGAAGTAGTTCAGGGACACGAACCGGCCGCGAGATTTCATGGCCTGGATGGAACGGACCACGTCGTCGAAGCCGTAGCCCCGGGGACGATAATAGGCGTGGTAGAATTCAGGCCGGGCCGAGTTGAGGCTCACCCGCAGGCTGTCCAGCCCGGCGTCGGCCAGTCGGGCGACCACGTGAGGCAGGCTGGCGTTGCTGTTGCAATGGATGGTTCCGCGGTTTGTTTCGCGGCGCATGATCCGGATGGACGCTTCCAGGGTTTCCCCCTGGAGGAGCGGTTCGCCTTCGCAGCCCTGGCCGAAACTTACCACGGCCCTTGGGGCCTTCAGCAGATGGGGCACGGCCGTTTCGGCGATTTCTTCCGGCGTGGGCACAAAGCCGATGCGGTCCTGGGTGGCGCACAAGCCCGATTCGTCCTGCAAACTGATGCAGCCCAGACACCGGGCGTTGCAGATGGGCGAGGTGGGCAGGGGGGCTTCCCAGCGGTTCATGAAGAGGTTTCGCGCCGCAGGGCACCCGTAGGTCAGGGCGCACTTTCCCAGATGCTGGATGAGGCGGTTGGAGG
>NZ_JBAMME010000111.1:0-1307 GCF_039793925.1 Thermogutta sp.
CTCGGGCTTCGTGCGGGGTTGAGTAACGCTCGTGCCAGCAAGGTGAGCAAGCCACCGTTGCGACCGGAGATGGAATTTGCGAATCAATGGTCTGGATGAGTTCGTGTTGGAAAACCATTCATCCTCCTCAAGGATTTATCCCCCAAAGGCGAATAACCCCGTCATGGGAGGCTGTAGCAAAAAAACGGCCAAGCGGGTCAAAGGCCAGATCCCGAAATGCTTCTGCTCCTTCTACATCAACTTTGTGTAGCAGTTCCCCATCAGAGGCTCTCCAAAGCCATAGGGTTGGCCGGCCCCAGTTCCCCGCTGTGGCAACTAGAATATCCCCTTGTGGATTGAAAACAACATTTCCTACCCCATCAGTGTGAGTATTCAGAGTTCTCAACAAAGCGCCATCCCTGGTGCGCCATAGCCGCACGGTGCCATCCCCCGACCCCGAAGCCAGGGTCGCGCCATCGGGCGAGAAGGCCACGCTCCACACCGGGGCCGTATGCCCTTGCAGGGTGCGCAGCGCCTGCCCGCTGGCCGCGTCCCACAGCCGCACCGTGCCGTCAGCCGACCCCGAGGCCAGGGTTTGACCATCTGGAGAAAAGACGATATCTGTTATAAAGTCTGTGTGCCCTCTCATCGTGCGCAACAGCGCTCCGTTATCCGTGCGCCACAATTTGACGGAGCCATCCCCCAACCCAGAAGCCAGCATCTGCCCGTCAGGAGAGAATGCCACCCCTGCATCTCCTTCCATAATTCGGATCGTTGCATTACTCACGTTCAAAATTATCAGCGTTCCGTCGTCTGAAACCGAGGCCAAGAGAGAGCCATCAGGGGAAAAGTCCAATCCGTATACATAGCTCGTATGGCCTTGCAAATCTAATATTTGTTGACCGCTTGCTATATCCCATATCTTGACAGTCGTATCATCCGATGCCGAAGCCAATAGCCTCCCCTCAGGTGAGAACTTGACACATGTCGCGCGATTGTAGTGAGCTTGGATAGAGGTGATCAGTTCCACACCAGATGCATTTTGAGCGGAAATTGTAGGAAACATCAACCAGGCCTGGGCCGTAGCGGTGGCACGCGCCTGAGCCGTGGCGGTGGCCTGCGCCTGGGCAATGGCCGTGGCGGTGGCACGTGCCTGCTCTTGTCTGGCTTGGGCGGTGGCAGTAGCCTGCACCTGGGCAATGGCCGTGGCAGTGGCACGCGCCTGGGTCTGTTGTCCTTGCCACAGGCCAATCCCAGCCAGCGCCCTCACCAACAGCAGCAGCAACACGCCGCCCAACAGCCAGGCCCAGGCGGGAAGGCGCGGTCGG
>NZ_JBAMME010000112.1:0-1306 GCF_039793925.1 Thermogutta sp.
CCACACCCCCGCCCACGGGTCATAAAGGCGAACGCTGTAAGGGCAGGCGGCCGCCTGCCCCTACCAGCCCCAGATGCTCGTCCCACTCCTTCCCCAGGAAGGCGTAGTGATTGTGCGGGTCGGTGAAGTCGCCACGAGCGATTAAGACCTACCCTTACTGGTAGCTATGAGGTTCGGTGTGATTGCCTAAAAAGGGGCAGCTGTGTTGCCGTTCTCTCATCTTCGTCGAGACAAAGATAATATGACTTCTAAAACTATACTGATAAAAAGCAAAAGAGCAAAACTCAACCCTAAATACGCAACTCGTTCCTCATGATCTGGCTCAAACAGTGCCAAAAAGGTGCTGGATAAAGCTAAACCTAAGCCAATTAACTGTATGATAAGAGAACGCGTATTGACCAGATTATCATCGATTTTCAGCTTAAAAAACACCACCATCCAAGAAGGGATACGAATTATATCTCCAACTGCTCGCCTCAGTCTTTCTATTTGAGCTATCTTCTGAGAATCGTGAGCTTCTATGGCCTGTTTATAGGCCCTCTCTAAGGCAGCCACATCCCTGGAAACGTGACGTTGACCCAAGTAACCGAGGAACCAGATCATAGCCGAAAGGAGGAACATAAATAACCAGTCGAGAAAAATCTCCTCATTCACAGGTCACCTCCCATATTTTGTGCCAGTTACGGATAATCTCGGGCCAAGAAAGAGGCCAATTGTTGAGCGTCTCCAGAAATGCCGAGCGAACAAGGTTCGGGAAGGTAATCGACCTTAAAGAATTTTGAATCATAATACTTTCAATAACTCGTTGATCGAGCCAGGGCGACCAGCGGGCAAAGGGAGCAGCAAGGTCATCTAAACTTGGAGAGGGGCCACCCACCCTCCCAATTACACCGCCTATTGCCGCATTCAGGGCCATTTCCTCCCAGCGGATGGGCTCCCGGTTGGACCATTGCGTAAGCGTGTATTGAACCACGTTGGCGCTTGCTCCTAGAGCAACGGCTCCACCCACACTCGTGGCCACAAAAGGCGCCAACGCTCCGGCAACAGCTCCTACCCCAAAAGCGATAGCCACATCTCCCCAATCTACGTTTTGCCATCTTTCGCTCAGGGAGCCTTCTCCCGCAGCCAGTTGGGCAATCAGCGAACCCGCTCCAGCAGCCAGACCACCTGCAACCCCAGTAATTATGGGAACAAGAATGGGAAACTCGCCATATGGGTCATAGTAACTGATGGGGTTCGCAAACGCATACCCATACCGGTGCCACGTCCGCGGCCGCCAGGCATCCCCGGGCAGCGGCTCCCGCGT
>NZ_JBAMME010000113.1:0-10361 GCF_039793925.1 Thermogutta sp.
AGCGTCATGAAGTAACGCTCTCTCGCACCGGAAAGATCACCTGCGCGATACAACACATCGGCCAGGCGAAAACACACCTCAGCCTGCGGGCCGCCTGTGGCCAGAATGAAGCGGTACACCTCGATGGCATCGGCCAGCCGATTGGTCTCTTCGCACACATCTGCGATCCAAAGCAATTCGTCTCGGCTCGAACCACCCGTCGCAAAGCTGTGTGCCAGCGATTTCTCCAACGAGATGATGCCTGTGCCAGGTAAACACCCCTCGGCGATCGTCTCAGAAAAGTCGAAGTGGAACTGGCCGGTTGGGTCAACAAGTTTGTCACCATATCGGAAAAACGCCTGCTGCCAGCGCACCACGAGGGGCCATCGTTCCATGGCCTCTCGCAGAAAGGGTGACTGCTGGGCCAAATCCCGCCATCTTCCAAGAATTCGTCGAACGGAGACACCCGCTTTGGCCAGTTCTGCTAGGTTTTTTGCCCGGATCACCGCCTGGTAATCAAAATAAGCGAGGCGGCAAACAGTTTGCGTGGGCACCAGCAGCCCTCTCCGCTGCCACTGCCGAATGACTGACACCGGCACATTAACCAGCCGGGCGATCAAACCAGGAGTGTACAGACTGCGGACACCTGGCGATTGTTCCAACAGTCCCAGTCTTCGCCAGAACTCCGACTCCCACAGGATTTCTGCGTGTGGTCCTCTTTGCTTCCGAGCAATCTCTTCCGCCAGCTTTTGCAGTTCGTTCTCCTCGACCGAAAACAGCGACTTCTCGCCGATGACGATCCAATCCGCCGGCTCCTCAGACGATGACACCAGTTTCAATCCCCTTGCTGTCACCTCTCGACGAAACTCTTGGAAATTCATCGCCGCCGGACGTCCCAGCAACACGAGCCTGATCCCGGCCAACGATTGAGCCGTCTGATCGAGACCTGTCATGCGACCTCCTTACTTGCTAAATCAACGGCTGTTTCCGGAGCCCGTCACACGCTTCACTTTCTCGAAATTCTCCAACAGGTGGGGCTAACACCGAGATGTCCTCAAGCAAAAGGGTATCGAAAACGGTCGAGGCGTCAGCGGCCAGACTGCTTCATACGAGGCCCCAACGCTTTCTCAGATACCATTCCAATGTATTGAGAAAAGCGAAAAGCAGCAGCGTGGGCCAGGAATCCCACAAACTGCGCCGGGTGGCTACGGGCACTTCGAGCGATTGCGTCCTTTTTTCAATTTCTTTGATAATCCGCGGAAAATCTTCCGCAGTGACACATTCGCCCCCGGATGTCTTGGCAAGTGCCGTAAGAAGCGCGATGTCGGCGGCAGGCTGATCCATTTCAAGATCACGCTTCATAACCAGAAAACGAGCGGTCTCCTGACCGATCAGGTGGCTCCCCTGGAAGGCTTCTACTTCTATCTGGTAATCGCCAGCCTCCAAGGTTTGCTGAAATTCACCTACCCAGTTTTGCTGACGTGCCTGGACCGTGACCGGAATCTTGTTTTTACTGGGCGTCACCACGGTGACCTTCCAAGTGACCCCCGGAATGGGCTCGCCCATCGGGTCCTCGGCGCCGAGCTCGAACTGAAGCTTTTCTCCCATGGGCACTCGACGCTGCCCCAGCTTAACCCACACGGGATTTTGCTGACTCTCTTCCTTCTTGGCCAACCAAAGAACAAGCTGCCGCCAGAATTTTTTGTGGGCATTTTCATACCCATGGAGACACCACCGCCAGGTGGAATCCCCAGCGAAGGCAGCCACCCGGCCGACGCCGTAAAATTGGACCACCAGGAGGGGATGGCCCTGGTTATCTTCGGCGAGAATGATAGCTCCCGGCTTTAAGCCGGACCATCGATTGGCCCCATCAAGTGGCGGCAAAGATTCCCAAATTCGCCGATTTTCCTGAGGCGACGGGGCAAGTGCCATGGCAAAATGCGCCAGTCCGATTGATGTGGGCACCATCCGCAACGGCCCCGGATAGTGTAGGTCGGGGCGAATTGGCTCACCCAAAGGCTGCCGTTCGAATCGGTCCATCTGGATAGGTAGTACGTCCGCCAGGGGCGTTTCCGCGTAGCCGCCTGCTCCGAAACTCTGCAACCCGCCGATCATGAGCAAACCCGCACCGTCCGCCACCGTTTGTGCGAGGCGTTTCAACTCCTCGCGCCGGAACATTGAAGAATCGATATCTCCCAAAATGAAGACATCATAGCTCCCGGGCCCCAGACGTTTTTCGAGATCGGCAGGCCGCGATTCGGGGCGATTGGGATCGATGCGAACGTAATCCACGTGCATATCCGTGGCCGCATCGAGAGAGCGCCGCAGGAACCGCTGCTCGACGCGAAAGGCTCCTTCCAGATAAAGAACCCGGACCCCTCCCGCAATGACACGCACAAGACCATTCTGTTCGTTGTTTGTTGCCAGAGCTTCTCCGGGTATCGGCTCCACCACCACACTGACTTTCCGTTCGCCGGTCACTTCCGGAATGTAACTGAAGCGGACAGGGACCCGTTCATCAGCCGTTTCGACGGTAATCTCTTGAGAACTGACGACTTCCAACTGATTCGGCTTGGTCTCGAACAAGAGCTCCACCCTGACCTTCTGATTAGTGTAGCCCGTAGCGTGGAGATGGGAGGTAACTTTAAGCTCATTTTTGACAAATACGCGATCGGGGACGATGAGATCCTCAAGGGCCAAATCGCGTGACTCACCGGCTGTTCGAGATTTACCGAAGCGCACCGCGAAAAGGGGCTGATCGAGGGAACGCATCCGCTGGGCCACCGGCTGGGGCGGCAAATCCCGCGGATAGAGTGCCCGCTGTGCCCCATCACTCAGCAATATCATGGCCAGCAGGCGCTCACCACTGGTTTCTCGTAAAATGTCTTCCATTGCTGCACCGATGGCGGTTTGATCGCCTGTGGGCTCCGATGGAAGCTCGATCTGGCCGTCCTTCACAGGGAGCGCATGCAATTGAGAGTCGAACACATAAACTTTCAGATCCACATCTTTGGCCAGCTTCGCGAGGGCACTTTGATTCTTCCGAAGAGTTTCCCGGAGAGCCTCGAAGCGACTGACGCCGCGGATTTCGTCGGGCACCGCCATACTTCGCGACTGATCAATAAGAAGGACAACCGTGCCGGCCTGTTTGAGACGGCTGAAAAAAACCAGCGTCGGTCGCAGAAGAATAAAACCGAGGACAAGAAAGATCAAAGCCCTGACGGTAAAAAGAGTCCTTCGACGTGGGGGTGGCAGTTCCCCACTGATGGGCGCAAGGCGCCACAGCAGCAGGAGCAGCAGAAGAACTCCTGCCACCACGTAGTAGCTATCGGCAATGGGCTGAAAGTTAATCGAGGGAGTCAATGTCCTGCAAAGGAGTCAATATCCTGTGATTTTGTAAGGAAGTTCTGCCTCGGACGCGGTTTGCTCACTGACCACTCGAAAATTTATCCGTCAAAGATCCGCCATCCTATGTCGGCAAGGTTTTGGCCTGCGTGGAATCTGTTGCCGGAGACGGTCGATAAAACCGATTGGCCAGCACTTGTTCCAGGGCCATGGTCAGAACCAGCAAACCCAGCAAATACGGTGTGATCTCAAGCCCGGTCCTCCCTGCCGTCACCTGGCGGAGCAAATGTTCTTTATCCCGGGCGATTTGCATCGGCACATCCGCAAAAGCCTGTTCTAATTGCCCTGCTGACACGCGATCAAGATTCATGATGTGTCCCGGGCAGTTGACGCTGAATCCCGAGTGAAAATCAACACCCGCCTCCCGAGCGACCACACGGAAGTTGCCGATCTGGTCGGTAGCACTGATCAAAATTTCATGACTTTCGGGATCCACATTGACGCGGATCGGCAGCGTGGCTTCCAGCGTATCGGTATTGAGCACATCGGGTGGTGGTTCCAGCAGGACCGACGTGAGCCGCAAATCGGAGTCCAGCTCCAGCCGCACAGGCTCACCTACAAAGTAGTTGGTTCGCAACTCCGCAGCCCCGGCGAGATAGAGAGCCATCTGATTGGCCAGAATCACAAACGGCCATGCCTGCCCCATCGTAAGCATACTCCACGGCGATTCCTCCGGGAGATCGGAGATAGCGGTTGTCACCGTGATGGCCCGACCTTTCTGAACCGGGCGTTCCAAGATGGCAGGATGCCCGTTACTGAACGGAACAACTACGTAAGCATCGCTTGCCAGCGGATCGAGCACCCAGTATCGATAGACGGGGAACATATCCCATGGGACCGACCCGGCCACGGAGCGGAACGGCGTCAAGAGATAGTGATCGTAGAGGGACGGCCGAAGATGGAGCTCTCCGCTTGGATCGCGGGCCTGGACAAGAATTTGGCCGGCCAGAAGGTCCTGAACAGGCCCCGCATTCCATTTGTCCAGCGACCCGAGAGACCGCCCCAGAAAGAGGGCCACTCCCTTTCCCGTCTCAACCAGGTTGCGAAGTTTCGTCCAGAATGAGTCTGGCAAAGGCGGTGGATCCAGCAGGAAGTAGGCTGCATACGTGGACAGATCTTTTTTTAACAATTCTTCGTACGAAACTACTTCGCTTTGATAACGCGAGATGCCGGCACGTCGCAGGGTTTCCGGGGCCAGTGCCTGGGAAAGATACACTGCGTGACGCCCCGCCGGCTGGGGTGCCGCTATGAGAATGCGAAAAGCGGGCCGCACCTGGATGGTGAAATACCAGCGATCATTCAGACGGAGGGGCGAATCGCCCTCCAGTTGGAAATACCCCTGATACACACCCTCGGTGAGCCCACCAATGCGCACATTGAGACTCGCTGTGCCATTTTGAGCAAATTCCACAGTTTCCTGGACCCGTTTCACCGCCTCCGTTCGTGAATCCGATTCAGCTTTCCCCAGCGGTCCGGAAAGATATCCGACAAGCGATCGTTTCTCAGCCGGTCCCCAGCGGCGGCACTGAATCTCAAAGCTGGCCGGCATCGCGTCCACCATCACCTCGCTAGAAAGTTGCGCATGCACGATGCCACTGTCCACCGGGTTCTGGATTCCCACATCAAAGATGTAGAAGGAGATAGCTCGTACCGCCTTCAGCCGCTCGCGGAGTGCCCCGAGGCTTTCTTCCGGCCAAGCAGAGGTCGTCAGATCGGTGAAAAAGTAGACCTCGCGATGAGGTTTGTCACTTGTTTCCAACAGGTTGATGGCCCTCTCGAGCGCCTTCGGAATGGATTCCGTCAGGGCAGAAAGTTGGAGCCGTTCAATTTGCATTTTGGCGGCTCCGCGGTCCACAACAAAACGGGGTAGCATCGGTCGTGTCTCGAGGACCGCAATATCGCTGTCCCGAGGAAGCTCTCGCAGCAGCCACAGCCCGAGCGACTGGGCGGCCTGCAACCGGGTCTGGTTCTGAAACCGATACGCCATCCGGGGCGACGTGTCGAAAATGAGCACCGCTGCCACTGGAGCTTCTTCGCTCGGTAGTCCTTCGCCAAAGTTGATGGTGGGTCGGGCAAGCGCCATCCCAAGCAGGAACAGCACCAGCGCCCGCAACAGAAGCAGAAGAAGATGCTGAAGACGTAATCGGCGCTTACGGACCTCGTACCGCTGCTGGAGCAGCCGGAGGGCGGGAAAGACGACCGTTTTCCCACGCTGCCGGAAAATGAGATGGAGAATGACCGGAATTCCGATCAAGCCCAGACCAGCCCAGAAAAACAACGGGGTCACAAATCCCATACGATTCTTCAGTCCGCAGCTTCAACAGCCCGACTCTCGTTCCTTGACGGTGAACTCAAAACCGAGCTTTACGTCGCATCAAATACTCAAAAAGAGCCTTATCGAAAGCCATACTGGTGTCCAGCGGTAAATAGTCAATTCCTGCCCGAAAGCATTCCTGCCGATATTTCTCCCTGAATTTACTAAGAGCCTCCAGATAGTCGGCGCGATAGGCCGCAGCATCAACTTCCAGTTTCTGGCCGGATTCCGGTTCTTCCAGTTCGACCAGTCCCTTAAAGGGAAAATACACTTCCGCTTCATCGAGAATGTGGAAGACGATGACATCATGCCCGCGATGCTTGAGCCGATGAAGACCGTGAATAACGGGCTCGGGATCGGCCAGGAGGTCGGAAAAAATCATGATCAGGCTCGCCCGCCGAAGAAAAGCCGCAATCTGGGCAAGGCACTGCGCGATGTTGGTCTCCCCCGACGGCTGCAATTTCGCAAGGATGGAAAGAACTGTGCCCAGATGATTGCGTCTCGACTTTGGCGGCAAGGAATGGCGGATTTTTTCATCAAACACCCACAGTCCCACCGGGTCCTGCTGTTGGATCATTAAATAGCACAAAGCGGCGGCCAGACAAATGGCGTAATCGAACTTCGTCATTTCCTGTCGGTACGTGTAGCCCATCGACCGGCTGGCATCCACCACAAGATAGCCGGTGATGTTTGTTTCCGCCTCAAATTTTTTCACGTAGTACCGGTCGGTTTTGGCATAGACCAGCCAGTCGATATCCATGGGGTCGTCACCGGGCACGTAACGCCGGTGCTCACTAAACTCCACCGAAAAGCCATGGAAGGGACTGGCGTGCAAGCCGTGCAAAAACCCCTTGACAATAAACTGGGCGCGGAGGTCGAGCCGTTTGATCTGGCGAGCGACTTCGGGTTTCAGATACTTTTGAATATTCGTCATAATTCGCTCGAAGCGTCTCGCCTCTTTCGCGGTTTAACTCTTTCGCGGTTCAAACAGCGCCTTCGCAACGCTCGACCGCTGGGAATATCAGGAAAGTGGTCGCAGCACATCCGGGCTGACCTGCGGTGCCGGCTGCTCAAATTTGGGAATTGCCGGGGCAGGCACCTCTTTGACCAGCCGCTCGATAATGTCATCGGTGGTGAGCCCCTCCGCCTGAGCCTGGAAATTGACACTGATCCGATGACGCAACACAGGAATGGCAAGTTTTCGCACATCTTCGATGGAAACGGCGAATCGCCCGTCCATGGCAGCCAGTGCCTTTCCCCCCTGAATCAGGAACTGCCCGGCACGCGGTCCGGCACCCCAATCAATGAAATCGCGGACAAACTGGGGTGCCGAGGGGTCGCGCGGACGGGTGGCGCGAACCAGTCGCGCCACATACTGCACAATGTACGGACTAACGGCCACCGAATTGACCAGTCGCTGCAAATTGAGAATAGCCTTGCCGGAAAGGATCTTCCGAACTTCGACTTTCTCGTTCCGCGTCGTCATGGCGAGGATGCGCTCCTCCTCCTCGAGCGACGGGTAATCCACCTTTATGTTGAACATGAAGCGGTCAAGTTGAGCTTCCGGAAGAGGATACGTTCCTTCCTGCTCGATGGGGTTCTGAGTAGCAATCGTCAGGAACGGCTCAGGAAGCGGATACGTCTGCTGCCCGACCGTTACTTCCCGTTCCTGCATGGCTTGGAGCAAAGCGGCCTGCGTCTTCGGTGGGGTTCGGTTGATTTCGTCCGCCAGCAGAATATTGGTGAAAATGGGTCCCTCCACAAACCGGAAATAACGTTTTCCGTGCTCATCTTCTTCCAGGACATTCGTTCCCGTGATGTCGGAGGGCATCAGGTCGGGAGTGAATTGAATTCGTTTGAACTGAACATCGAGGATGCGTGCCAGCGTGTTCACCATCAGCGTTTTGGCCAACCCTGGTACGCCGACAAGAAGGCAGTGTCCCCGAGTGAAGACGGCGGCCAAAAGCTGCTCAATAACCTCCGTCTGCCCCACGATGACTTTTTGGAGTTCCTCCACCATCAAGCGACGGTAGGAGCTGAACTCCTGTAGAACGTCTCCCAATGTGCGAGGTTTTCCTGTGGACAACGTATCACCTCATCGATGCAAAAAAGTTTCTCCCGAAAGAGCCGTCCCCTGCATTAGCCTTTCACCCGCGCGGCGCGATCCTTCACGGGTCGTCAAACTCCGCTGGATCCCGGCGCATTTCAAGCAGCTCCAGAGGGAAGTCCTTCTCGTTTTGTTTTCGCAAAGCCCCATTGTGTTTTCGTCTCGCCCCACCGACGGGTTATTCCAAATCATGCAGGTATCCGACGCCGCTCTCGACTGTTATCATGAAAACTAATCGGGAAGATCAACGGGCAACCATTTCCGCGGAAAACGCTGGTGGTCCGCCCTGCCAAAAACGAGTTCCATTTCTGGTCCGCGGGAAACGCAATATGTCTTCTATGATTATATGACGCAACGGGGTCCCATCAGAGTTGGGCCATGAGGCACTCCGCAGCATGCGGCGTCAAACTTTCGCTATTTTCCAAGAAACATCCTGTGCACCCGCTTGCGAGCAGGGGAGTTTCCAGCACGGTTACGACCATGAGGGCAAAGACGGATGATGGGTGGTACCTGGCGAGTGCAGGAATTGGCCTTTTTGTACCGGCCGCTTCGTCTCACTGCGGAGCTGGACATCTTCCGCGCGAAATTCTTCAAGATGATTGCCTGTATCCTGGGCTGTTTGCTGCTAGGAACCTTTTCCCCGATTGCCGAAGCTCAGGTCCCCGGAGAAAAGCTGGCGGCAGCCCTGGAGGAATCGATCAACCGGGCAATCGAGTTTCTCAAGCGTTCCCAGCAAGCCGATGGGTCTTGGCCTGACCCTGTCAATATGCCTTGCGGCATGACATCGCTGTGCACCCTGGCCCTTCTGAGTGCTGGCGTCCCTCCGGATGATCCAGCCGTGGCGAAGGCTCTCCGATACCTCCTGGATCACTCGGCCGACGATATCAACAAGACGTATCCCGTCGCACTGCAAACGATGGTTTACTGTCGAGCCGATCCTTCCCGATATCTCCCACAAATCCAGGAAAACGTGCAGTGGTTGGCAAAAACCCAGATTCAGGGCGGTTCAGATCGCGGCGGATGGTCATATCCCGGTTCAAACGCCGACAATTCCAACAGCCAGTTCGCGGTGCTGGCGTTGTACGAAGCCGAGAGGGCCGGCGCTCGCGTTCCTGACGCCGTCTGGACGGCAGCGCGCCAATACTGGGAAAGTGGCCAAAATGCTGACGGCTCCTGGGGATACCGGCAAGGGCAACCCGGCACCGGCAGCATGACCTGCGCGGGCATCACGTCGCTCATCATCATCTATGATGTGGTCCGTCAACCGGCCGCCAAAGTAGACGACCAGAACCGCATCAACTGCTGTCAGCCCGCTCCTGGAGGAATCGATCGCATCCAGCGCGGCCTGAACTGGCTGGCGCGGCACTTCACGGTTCGCCAGAATCCCCAGGGCGGAAATACCTGGATTTTTTATTACCTCTATGGATTGGAACGGGTGGGACGGCTCAGCGCGTTGCGGTTCATCGGCCAGCATGATTGGTATCGGGAAGGTTCCGCATTTCTTTTGGAGCTGAAGGCTACCGTCGCGCCCGGTGGCGTTCCCACCGATTTTTGGGTGGGTCCGAATATGGAGAGTGATCCCCTTCTGGCAACCTCGTTCGCGCTGCTGTTCCTTGCCAAAGGACGGCGACCGATCCTGCTCAGTAAGATTCGCCTTGGGCCAGAACAAAGCTGGAACAGTCATCCTAACGACGTGTACAACCTGACGACGTACACCGAAAGCCGGTGGAAGATGGACCTCGGATGGCAAATCCTGGACATTACTGCCGCGAGCGTGGAAGATCTGCTCCAATCGCCAGTTCTCTATCTCGGGGGTACGGATAGCCCCCTGCCAAGTGACCCCGCCACCCAAAAACGGCTAGCCGAGAAGATCAGGGACTACGTCGATCGAGGGGGATTTCTTTTGGCAGAGGCCACTTGTCCTCAGGGCAATTTCGACAAAGGTTTTCGCCAACTCATGGCATTGGCGTTTCCCGAACCGGAGTACACTTTGCAAATGCTTCCCCCGGAGCACCCCATCTGGCGGGCAGAAGAGGCCATTCCGCCGCAGTTTCTCCGCCCGCTTTTGGGAATCGAATTTGGCTGCCGGACGAGCGTCGTCTATGCACCTGCCGTAACTGGAAAAGACGGACGTTTCCTGCCTTCGCTTTCGTGCCTTTGGGAACTTCACCGATTGGGTCGCGGAGTCACGCTTGCTCCATCTGTAGCCGAAGAGGTCAAAGCGGGCGTCAATCTGGGCGTCAATATTCTTGCCTACGCCACCAACCGACAGCTCAAATACAAGTACGAATTCTTCGAACGCCCATCCTTGGTTTCGGCCCAGGACACAGTCGCCCGCGACAGAATTGCCGTTGCCCAGTTACTGCACCCCGGGGGATGCCACGTTGCTCCCCGGGCGCTCAATAACTTGCTGGAAGCAGCCGCCGAGCAACTGCGTTTGCGCGTTGACTTGGCAAAATATGAGATCAATATCACGGACCCCGCCCTGTTTGACTTCCATCTAGCATTCATGCACGGGAGAAACGCCTTTCGGCTGACCGACGATGAGCGACAGCA
>NZ_JBAMME010000114.1:0-1360 GCF_039793925.1 Thermogutta sp.
GCTTCGTCAAATCACCCTCGCCTTGAGCGATATCTTTCAGCGAGTCAACGACGCGATGGAGGGCCTGGATGGATCGGCGTGTGCCCCAAAATGATACTCCCAAGCATACCACTGTCATGGCGAGGGCACCGGCCAGCGTCCACCACAGCATGCTGTTGAGGGCTTGATCGACTCGGCCGATGGCGTCCTGGAAGTCATCTTCATAAGCGCCGGCGCCAATTACCCAGTCCCAAGGTTCGAAGTAGGTGATAGCGGCGACTTTCCATCGGGCGGTTTTGTCGCCGGGATTTATCCACGGATAGCGCTCAAAAGCACACTCGCCCGGCTTGAGCTTGAGGGCCTTTTCAACGATTGATTGGATGAAATACCGGCCATTGGCGTCTTTTGCCTCCCAGATGCATTCGCCATCGCGTTTTCCGCCTTGGGAAATTACGTACGTACCGCGCTTTTCACCAGTTCCCTGTAACGCGTACACGTACCCCGTTTTTCCCACCACGATCTTCATGATGCCCTGACGGAGTTCGGGAATGTCGTCCCGAGGAATTCCGACGTACAGGCAGCCAATGATCTCTCGCTTCTCATTAAAGATAGGGGTGTAGGTGGTAATATACCATTGGTTCACCACAAACGCCTTTCCGGTATAAGTCTCTCCGCGGAGAACCGTGGAGACGACAGGATTGGGGGAACCGTCGGGGTTGACGGCCGGAATGAAGGTCCCTACCGCACGACGTTCTTGGTCTGTGCGAACCGTGGTCGCCACTCGTAGCATATCTCCCTGCTGGTTCATTCTCTGAAAGACAGTACACGTCAGACCGGTGAATTTAGTTACCTCGTCCACAAACGGTGCGACGGTAGAGAAATCGGTTACCTGTCCCAGCCAGGTGTCACCGATGTACATCCGCGGGAGCTGGACACTCTGGCTTTGCTTGGTGAACTGATTCACCGCCTGCCAGGTGACCGTTTCCTCTGGATGAATTGAGAACCCGCCCCGGTTAGCGGCGAGCTGGGAAGCCGTTTTAATCGCCCGATCGAGATTGGCCAGCAAAGAGCGGTGATAAACTTCCAACATGTTGCGGACGCCCAGTGCCACCTGGCGGCAGGTATCCTGGCCGAGGGCATCCACCTCCTTTCGCACCTGGGCACCCAGTCGTCCTTTGTTGATGAACACCAATGAGACTGTCGCCGACGCGGTCAAAACCACGCCGACCGCGCACAACCCCATAATTCGAGTTTGCAGTTTCATTGACACAATCCTCCCGGAAAAAATTGGAAACCTTTCCACCCGAAAGCGGCAGTGCTGCATGAAAACCCCAAAACCACCTCGCAAACTTGACGAGCCTGTACCCACTTAACGAGCTTT
>NZ_JBAMME010000114.1:1370-18854 GCF_039793925.1 Thermogutta sp.
CTTTTTCGTCACAATTCACGTTGCTAACGTCGCGACGTGAAGTTTTCTCGCTTGTCCCCGAGGTATTATCAAAAGATAGCTCTAAGCTAATGTTTGACTTCCCCGGGTTTCGCTTTTTTTCGGGCGGAACGATGCGATTTCGATCTGGAATGCGCCGTTTGGGTCGGATGTAGGGATTCTGTGGGCGATCTGTTTTGTGCATTTTGTCCAGCGTGACGTTTGGCTCGACTGTTTCAGAGATTCTGCTGGAAAGAGCCGATGACTTTATCGGGGCGGGACGTCTGTTGGCGCTGGGGTGGCTGCCGGCAATTTGGACGAGAGAAGGCGGCTTTGATGTTTGTTGAAGACGAAAAAACCCTGGCAAACCGTTCTCAGCGATGCTGGCTGAAAACGGGAAGTCCCAGGACTCTGCGAGGCTGATATTGAGCGATGTACCGGGTGCCCGCATTGGAGATATCCATCCGTCATGGCCGGTGACATCCGAAAGGCGGCGATACTTCTGATGAGCCTGCCCCGCGAGCAGGCCACGCAAATTCTCACGCGCCTGGAACCCAAGCAGATCGAGGCCGTGACAATCGAGATCGCGCGCCTGGGGCTGGTGACTGCGGAGGAGCAGGAACAGGCGCTCAGGGAGTTTACCCAAGCCAGTCCTGCCGAGTTGACAGGGGGGAAAGGGGGATTGGAGGTCGCCAAGGAGCTGATCGAGCAGGCTCTTGGAAAGGCCGCCAGCACCACACTGGAGGCGGTCAAACAGTCCATCGAGGCGTTGCCGTTTGCCTTCCTGCAAAAGGTGGACAGCCAGAACCTCATCACATTTCTAATTGATGAGCACCCTCAGACGATCGCCTTGATTCTCTCGCACTTGTCACCCAATCAGGCGGCGGAAATCATCCGTGGATTACCTCCGGAACGTCAGGTGGCCGTCGTCAAGCGAATTGCCACGATGGGGCAGACCAGTCCCGACATCATCCATGAGGTGGAAAAAGGTCTCGAATCCCGCATGTCGAGCGTGATGAGCCAGCGGTTTGAAAACGCAGGAGGAGTTCCCACGGTGGCGGAAATTCTCAATGTGATTGACCGCGCGACGGAGCGGCACATCCTCGATGCTCTCGCCCAGGAAGATCCCGAGCTGGTGGATGAAATTCGTCGCCTGATGTTTGTGTTCGAAGACATCACCAAACTGAGCGACCGCGATATTCAAACGATCCTCAAGCACGTGGAAAATTCGCAATGGGCGATGGCCCTCAAAGGCGCCAGCGACGAGCTCAAGCAAAAAATCCTCAAGAACATGTCCAGTCGGGCGGCGGCTCTTCTGCAAGAGGAGATGGAGTATCTTGGTCCGGTTCGCGCTTCCAACGTGGAGCAGGTTCAGCAGCAGATTGTGGATATCATTCGCCGCCTGGAAGATGCCGGGGAAATCACCGTCAGCACCAACCAGGAGGAGGAACGGCTGATCGTGTGATCTGGCTGCCGACTTCGGGGTCGATCTTACTTCTTCAAAAGCTGTCACTCGTCCTTCATGCACCGTAGGAAGACCCTTTATGATGTAGTAAAGGGTTTTCTGTCTGCGAAAAATTGAGCTGGAATCTGTGGTCTCTCTGTGCCCACGGGCATCGAGCTTTTATGGAAGAGCGAATCACTCCCATGATGCGACAGTACCTGGAGGCAAAACGGGCGTGCCCGGATGCGCTCCTCCTGTTCCGCATGGGAGACTTCTACGAGCTATTTTTCGAGGACGCCAAAATCGCCGCCCAGACCCTTAATCTCACCCTCACCAGCCGGGACAAAGGCGAGGACGCCATCCCCATGGCAGGGTTTCCGCACCACCAGCTCGAGTCTTACCTGGCGAAACTCCTTGCCGCGGGTTTTCGCGTGGCCGTCTGTGACCAGGTAGAGGATCCAAAGCTGGCCAAGGGCCTGGTCCGGCGGGAAATTACCCGCATCGTCACGGCGGGAACGATCACCGATGAGGCCCTGCTCGACCCGCGCGAGCCCAATTTCCTCGCTGCCGTGACACCGGGCGATCCTTTGGGCCTGGCCTGGGTGGACCTATCCACCGGCCGGTTTTATGCGGGCGTGTTTCCCCGGGCGAGTCTGCTCGATGAATTGGTGAGGATTCATCCATCGGAAGTCCTCTGGCCGGATGAGTCGTCAGAAGCCCCACCCGAGCTGGACGGCGTGGTGGTCACACGGCGGCCGGCATGGGTGTTCTCGCCGGTCCATACGGAGCCGCTTTTGGTTCGCCAATTTGGTGCCCGTGCGATCGAGGGCTTCGGCTTTTCCTGGGACGAATCTCAAGATGTGCCGGCCCTCTGTGCAGCAGGGGCGATTCTTGATTATCTCGACGAGACGCAGAAAACGCATCTGCCCCATATCGAAAGGCTGCTCCGTTACCAGACCGGGAGATTCCTGGAGATTGACGAAGCCACCCGGCGAAGCCTGGAACTTGTGCGAACGATGCGCGAAAGCCAGCGCGAGGGAACTCTCCTGTGGGTCCTGGATCGGACGGTCACCGGTATGGGGGCTCGCCTGCTCGCCGAATGGTTGGCTGCTCCCTTGACCGACATTGAAGCCATTCGAGAGCGGCAAGACGCCGTGGCCGAGTTCCTCGAACGTCCCGATTTGTGCCAACGCGTTCGGGACCATCTTCGTCGGGTATTCGATTTGGAGCGGTTGATCACACGCATCACCACGGGCCGTTGCACACCGCGCGATCTGCTGGGTGTCGCCAAGAGCTTGCGGCAGATCCCGCCGCTTAAGGAACTTCTCGCTGGTTGCCAAAGTGAACAGCTGCGCATGATCGGGAATACCGTGGATGCCTGCCCGGAGCTGGAAAACCGGCTCTCCGCAGCGCTTGTCGACCCATGCCCTCTCGCCGCCACCGAGGGGGGCTTTATTCGGGACGGTTATCACGCCGACTTGGACGAGTTACGACAGTTGGCCCGCGGGGGTAAAGAATGGATCGCCCGGTATCAGGCTCAGGAAATTCAGCGAACGGGAATTCCCTCTCTGAAGGTGGGATACAACAAGGTTTTCGGCTACTACATCGAAGTGACGAACACCCACAGGGATAAGATCCCTCCGGAGTACATCCGCAAGCAGACGCTCAAAAATGCCGAACGTTTCATCACACCCGAATTGAAAGAGTACGAAGAAAAGGTCCTCTCGGCGGACGAACGGGCGAAGGAGCTAGAATACCAGCTTTTTGTGGAGCTTCGCGAGGAGGTTCTGGCCCATCGTGGCGTGCTCCAGGCCACGGCGGGAGGGCTGGCCGAACTCGACGTTTTATCAGGCTGGGCGGAACTGGCAAGACAGCGCAACTATTGCCGTCCGAGGCTGGTGGAGGAGCCTGTTCTGGAAATCCTCGAGGGACGCCATCCGGTCCTCGACCTCACGCAACCCGAAGGCACCTTTGTGCCCAACGATCTTCACTGCGGAGAAGGAATGGCTCCTATCATCCTCATCACCGGGCCGAACATGGCGGGCAAGAGCACGTACATCCGGCAGGCTGCCTTGCTTGTCATTATGGCGCAGATGGGGGCGTTTATTCCGGCGAAGGAGGCAACCATCGGTGTGGCGGACCGAGTGTTTGCCCGGGTTGGTGCGAGCGACGATCTTTCCCGCGGGCGCAGCACCTTCATGGTGGAGATGATCGAAACCGCCCGGATTCTCAATTCCGCCACGAAGCGGAGTCTGGTGATTTTGGATGAAATTGGGCGGGGCACGAGCACGTACGACGGCATTTCACTGGCCTGGGCTGTGGTGGAGTATTTGCACAACCGGATCGGCTGCCGGACTCTTTTCGCCACCCATTATCACGAACTCACAGAACTCGCCGAACTGCTGCCAGGGGTCAAAAACTACAATGTGGCCGTGCGAGAATGGCAGGATCAAGTTGTTTTTTTGCACAAAATTGTCCCGGGTGCGGCAGACAAAAGCTACGGCATCCACGTGGCTCAACTCGCCGGGGTGCCGCGGCCCGTCATTGAAAGGGCCAAAGAGATTCTCATGGGTTTGGAATCTGCCCATTTACAGAGCAGGAAGGCATTTTCGGGAGGATCGCGGGAACTCACGACAGGCGACGGCCGAGCAATTCAGCTCACTTTCTTCGAACCCCTGGAGCATCCCATTGTGGAAGAACTTCGAGAGCTGGACCTCAATCGTCTGACGCCGCTCGAGGCATTCGAGAAGATCCGCAAATGGCATGAGCAATTTCGCGGTCGAAGTCGGCGAGGAGGTCGCAAATCGGTCTAATAATTGTCCGCTTCGCGGTGTGATTACTGTTCTCTTCCCAGCTTTTCTACTTTCAGTGTCGTGCGCTGTTTTCCTGTCTTTTCGGATCTGGGTGTCAAATCTTTCCTGAGCGATAAAGTCTCTGTAAACGGTTAGGAAAGTTTTGCCGATTATGAGGACGACACGGGCTTGGACGGTGGTGTGACGGGTCCCATTGTTGACAGAGGTTGTCCTGCGTTCGAGACATTCGAGGGCATTCCATGATTGCACGCCTCAATGGCCCAGTCGCCGCGTGGCTTTGCAGAGCAGGATTCGTCATCGTCCTGGCCGTCGCCCCCTCTCTGGTTGCTCAACGGGGTTTAGCCCAGAACACTCCGCTCAGAGAATTTCAGCTTCGTCATGCATCGCCGGAGCAGGTGGAGCCAGTCATCCGCCAGCTTCTTTCGTCCGTTGCCCGGGTCAGCATTGATACTCAAAACCGGCGGATTCTCATTTCCGGTACGGAGCAAGACTTGCAAGTTGCGGGCAGCGTCATCAGGGCTCTGGACCAGCCGCTACCTCAAACGTCGGCCCCACAACCTCCGCGTAATCCGGTCCCCATCGTAAAAAATTACGCTCTCCCGCGGGCAAGTATGGGAGCCATCGCCTCCCAGCTCCGCGCCCGATATGCGGGCAGGCAGGATGTCCGCATTACGGTGGACGAACGCACGTCACAACTTCTGGTGGTGGCTCCGGAAGACGTTCAAATGGCCATCGCGGGCTCGGTAATGGAACAACAGCCGAATCAACCGGCTCTTTCCGAGAGGTCGCAGCCAGTGCGCGTCTTGCCCGTTGGAACGGAGACACCCACGGCCGAATCGCAGCCATCCCTGACTCTTTCGGGCAAATCGACCCCCGCGGCAGACATGGTGAGTACGGTGGAACCGGCCAACGGTCAGAACAGCTCCCAGGCAAGACCGGCTTCCGGCGGCATGCAGATCACCGAAGACGCACCCCTGTGGAACGCGCAGGTGGGGCAAGTGGAAGCCTTTCTTAAGGAAACCCTCGGGCCGGCTCTGGAACCCGTGGTGATGCCGGGTGCGAGTCAGCCCTCTGGCTATCAGATCACGCTGCGCACCGGGGAGAAGCTCAGCCTGAGCTTTGACCGACAGGCCAATCGCATTCAGGTGCGGGGCCCGGCCTGGGCGATGCCCGCCGCTCGACAGCTCATCCACGCGCTGGATGGACCACCCAACACGGAATCACGAACGGTGCGGCTCGTTCCGCTCAGTGCCACCAAGGCGGAAAGTGTGCATCAGCTTACACGGGCGGTGCGCGTTGCCAATACGACGGCCAGCGAGGCTGAAGCGGAGAATGTCGGGACGAATCTCCTTGCTCAGGTCGAGCAGCCAGCGAACCAGGAACCATCCCAGCCGACGCAACCCAGCGAGCAGCCGCCTTCCCAGCAACCTCCTGCCGAAGGACAGCCGCAACCACCGGCTCCCGGCGCTGAGGGGGTGGCGGGGACGCAGGCCCCCGCCGGAGAAGGCGGTCTTATCGGACCGGTCCAGATTGAATACCTGGAAGGACTGGATGTGCTGGTGATCCGTGGTAACCGGCGGGACGTGGAACGGGTGATGCAGATCATTCGGCAAATCGAAGAACTCAGTGTAGAGACCGAACCGGAAATCCGCGTCGTCCTCCTTCGCCACGTGGACTGCGAGGCCCTCCTCACGATCCTCAACCAGGTGTACCAGGCTGTGTTCGCTGCCCGACGCGGTCCCATCACCATGATCGCCCTAGTCAAACCCAACGCCATCTTGCTTGTGGGTCGGCAGGAAGCGATTCGGACTGTGCTGGAACTGATCGGGAAACTCGACCGGCCTGTATCGCCCGAAAGCGAATTCAAAGTTTTTCCGCTCAAGCATGCCTCGGCCACCACAGTGGAGCAACGGCTGACGACGTTCTATCAAAATCGAGGAGGTCTGGGAACGAGAATTCTCATCACGTCGGACTTCCGCTCCAACACGGTGATCGTGAAGGCATCTCCTCGGGACATGCTGGAGATCGAGCAGATGATCGCCAAGCTGGATGTGCCCACCAGCGAGGCGGTCAATGAAATTCGGGTGTTCACTCTTAAGAATTCGCTGGCCAGTGAACTGGCGACGGTCTTGCAGCAGGCCATTTCCGCCACAGGAGCCGCTGGAGCGATTCGACAGACGGCCACGGGTCAGGTGACCACAGCACAGGCAGCAGGTCAGCAGCAGGAAATCCGCTCCACGCGCCTCCGCTTCCTCACCGTCGATACCCAGGGCAAACAGATGCTCGAATCCGGGATTGTGACGGACGTGCGGATTACGGCCGACGTTCGCGCCAACGCCCTGGTGGTGTCCGCTCCTTCCGACAGCATGCCTCTGATTGCCGCTCTCATCGCGGAACTCGATCGACTTCCTTCGGCAGAAGCCCAGGTCAAGGTGTTCACCATCGTCAATGGAGACGCCCAGGCCCTGGCCGACATGTTGCAGACCCTGTTCGGGCAGACACTTACTGTGACCGCGGGAGCTGCTGGTGCGGCCGCCCAGCCGGCTTATCGAACAGGGGCACAAGAGGGTGAAAGCTCTTTGATTCCCTTGCGATTTGCCGTGGACGTGCGGACTAACAGTATCATTGCCAGCGGATCAGCAGGTGACCTGGCCGTGGTAGAGGCTATTCTCCTCAGGCTTGACGAGTCGGAAATCATCAAGCGAAAGACGGAGGTTTTCCGCCTGAAAAACGCCCCGGCCAACGATGTCGCCAGCGCTATCAACACCTATCTGACGAATGAGCGGCAGGTCCGTCAGTTGAATGTCAACGCGTTTAGTACGTTCGAGTTTTTAAGTAAAGAAGTGGTTATTGTGCCGGAGCCGGTGAGCAACAGCCTCATCGTCAGCGCCACGCCCGAGTATTACGACCAAATCGTGGAAATCATCACGCGGCTCGATGAGCGACCTCCCATGGTCCTCATCCAGGTGCTGATTGCCGAAGTCCAATTGAGCAATACGGACGAGTTCGGCATCGAGCTGGGTATTCAGGACCCGATCCTCTTCAACCGCAGCGTGGCCGGAGTGCCAGGATTCCTCTTCAACAGCACAGGTCCATTGGGGAATAACACGGCTGCACCCTCCCCGGATGTTGTTGGCGCCCAGGCGATCTCCAACTTCGGGGTGGGACGCGGCAACTCCACGCTCGGCTTCGGTGGCATGGTGCTTTCCGCGTCCAGTGAAGCGGTGAGTGTTCTCATCCGGGCACTCCGTCAGCAGCGACGGCTGGACGTCCTCAGCCGGCCACAGGTCATGGCCCTGGACAATCAACCGGCCTTTGTGCAGGTTGGTCAACAGGTTCCCACCATCACGGGGACTTCTGTGACACAGAACGTGCAGGTCAACAGTGTGAGTTTCACGAACACAGGCCTGATCCTACTCGTTCGTCCGCGGATCAGCCCCGATGGTCAGGTGGTTATGGAGATCAACGCGGAAAAATCGGATGTCGGACCGGAGTCTGAGGGGATTCCCATTTCGGTGTCCGCCGCCGGGCAAGTCATTCGCTCACCGCGAATCAACACCACCCGCGCCCAGACCACAGTGAGCGCCGCCGACGGTCAGACGATCATTCTGGCCGGGTTGATTACCAAGAGCCGGTCCACGACCAATCGGAGAATTCCCGGGCTGAGTGATATTCCGATTCTGCGGCATTTCTTCCGCTATGACATCGATGAATCCTCACGGTCGGAGTTGCTCATCATTCTCACCCCGCATGTGGTTCGATCGGAGGAGGACATTGAGCGCGTAAAACAAATCGAGGCCGCCCGAATGCATTGGTGTCTCGCAGATGTGGTGGCGATCCACGACGGAATGGCCCCGCCGGCCGCAGGCAATGTAGATCAGGGCCCCATGCCCACACCGGCAACCCCCAGGATGGAAGGACAGGAAGTGATTCCAACTCCCGCACCTTCGGGAACTCAACCAGCGCAGCCGATGAACGATACACAAAGCCAGTTCGGACCGTCGCCCATCCTGGGAGCCCCCGTGGCAACGCCCGGGTACGGAACGCCGACCGATCAATTAGGTGTCACCCACATCACCGACAGCGTCCCGGCCGATTCCTCCAACCCATTTCGGAAGGAAACCAGTGCACCTACCAGCACCACGGGGGCACGCCCACTGAAGTCGACGTCGGAAAGATGACACGACTCATCCAAGAACGGCGGGATAACGGAAATCGGGATACGGAGATCGCCACATATGTGGTGGAGCTGGCAAGGACGGAAAATCGCAGCCCTGGGCAGTGCTTTCATGGGGATGCCGCGCATGCACACCCGAAATAGAACGATCTGGATTTGCGTGATTGCGGCACTTCCGGCTTTGACGGTGGGATGCGCACGGTTCGATCTGCGGCGGAACATCCCCTGGCAAGAAGTTTCCGATAAACCAGTTCAGTCCGTCGTGGTGTTCTGGACGGAAGCTCTCATCGAACGCCGTTCTGCCCCACCTTACCGCGGATTTGGCGGTCGGGTTTATTTCTACCCGGCTGACATGAGCCGCCCCATGAAGGTCCGAGGAACTCTTGTGGTTTACGCCTTTGACGACAATTTACCGCCGCCAGAGAACCTGAAACCCGTCAGAAAGTTCGTCTTCACCAACGAGGAACTGGAAAAGGTTTATGCGGAATCCAAGCTCGGACCATCCTACAACATCTTGATTCCCTGGGATGAATTTTCCCCGAAAGCCCAGCGAATCAGTCTCATCGCCCGATTTATTCCGGAAAATGGTCCCTCGGTGGTCAGCGAACAAGCGCGGGTTTTCCTGCCTGGTTTGGACTCTTCGTTCTTGGCTGGACAGTCGAGTCAGAATGGGTCAACCGCGCGCCCCACGTCTCAGGCTACGATCGTTCAAGACCGCGCCGTCGTTCCGACTTCCGTGTCCCAAAGTGGGACTGGTGGATCGACAGGGATCGTCCAGGCCGCTGGGACAGCGGTTGCCAAAGATAGCCAGCCTTCGCCCAGGTCGGACAATCCGGAAGCCCAACGGAACCAGTCCCAACAGGGGGCCCCACCCCGGCGGCGAATGCAAACGCTGACGCTCAACCTCTCGCGTCATGGGCAGGCTGGACCCGGGAGCGCTTCCATTCCAGCGAGCGACCAGACCACAGCTTTTGCGTCGTCAACTCTCGACGTTTCGACGGCGACCGACTCCGTGCCCG
This sequence comes from Thermogutta sp., assembly GCF_039793925.1. Classification (GTDB taxonomy): domain Bacteria; phylum Planctomycetota; class Planctomycetia; order Pirellulales; family Thermoguttaceae; genus Thermogutta. Next base: position 10,821 of record NZ_JBAMME010000114.1, read on the forward strand.
CACCACAGCAGAGTCGTCAAGAAATGAGCATGAGCAGTGAAGCAAGCTCAGCGCAAGCGGGGCATCAATTTCACCGCTGGTCGCCGCCAGGAAGTCCGTTGACTTACTCGCCGCCAGAAGCTCCCGTTACTCCGGGAACGCTTATTGGCCAGTTGAGCCAGCAACCACCAGTTCGTTCTGAACTTTATCAATCCCCGGCTCCAACAGGAGCAACCGCTCCAGCACAAGCCGATCGTTCGCTGAAGGAACCGTCCCCCTGAGGATCGCCGTCCGGCCTTCGACAGCCACCTGAACATTGGGCGGCGCGCCGTTGGCCGTGCGCAGACTGGTTACCCGCGAAACCAAGGCAGTCAGCCCCTGGGACACGGATTGGGCCGGAGGTTGAGGGGCTGTAAATCCAACCCGTAGTGCCGAGGGAATAATATCCTGCTGGGTCCGACCGCGCCCAAGAATTCCGAATCGCGAGGACGTACGAGAACCGAGCGTGGATCGGCTCGAACCCAGAAGGCTGCGGCCACCAAGGAGTGAGGTTCCCAGCGTGCTGCGGCCCAATGTGGAAAGGCTGCCGCGACTTGTCAAACCGGAAGTCACACCGGAACGGCTTGTCCCTGCACCCTGCATGCTCAGCGGATTAATTGCCTCCGAGGCCTCTGCCCCCACAAACGTATCGGAACTCCCGAAAAGTTGCTCCGCCAGGTTGACGGACTGAATATTCACGAATTGGCCGCTGGTGATGGGAATAGAGGAGGATGTCCCCATCCCTACGCCGGTGCCGGTGCGAGTGCTACCAGAAATTCGGGTGCTGGTGCCTGGCGTCAAACTGCTGCCCAGCGTCTGGGATGTGCCAAACAGGCCACTCCCCGTCGTCTGTGCAAAAGCACTCGGAAATTCGGCAAAAGCGCCGAAAACCATTCCAAATGCCACAACAGCCACGGGAAAAAGTTGAGAGCGATTCATGGTCGTAACTCCCTCAGTCCACCACGTGGGAGTGCTGTGTGCGCTTTGTTATCCCGAGTCTCATTGTATTGGGCAGCTTCAATGTCCTCGTATCCCCAACAAGGGGCGTGTCGACTCGTTACTGTGTCGGCGTTAAGCGTACCGTGCCCGCACAGCCCAACCTGCTAACTTATCGTCGAACAACGCCCAGGCCGTTGGGGGAACTCCCATAAGGTTAAACAACCGACAAGCCCCACGGGACCGTTCAAGACCTATTGGACGACATCTGTCCCACGGCCGACTTTGACGTCAACGCGGATTATCCCCAGAGTGGTGATGCCAAAGCGATGTCAGTTTTTCGACCGCCTGGCGGTAATGTTCGCCCAAAGGTTTCAGAATGACGTGGCGGGTGGACGAATCCACGATGCTTAGCTCGACATCGAGCCGCTCTGGGGGGAGGGCGTCGGCCACCCTGTCCGCCCATTCCACGACGCAGATGCCCGGCCTCTGAAAGTATTCGTCTACCCCCAATTCGAGGAATTCCTCGCTGTCTTTGAGGCGATAAACATCGAAATGGAACACTGGCACCCGTCCGGGGTACTCGTGGATGAGCACAAAGGTGGGACTGATAACGGCGGCCTCGGCCACTCCGCAGCCTCGCGCGAGCCCTTGCACCAATCTCGTCTTACCCGATCCCAGGGTTCCTATCAGGCCCACCAACGAAGGGGGAGAAAGGAACCCTGCCAGAAGCTCGCCAATTTTCCGGGTCGTTTCCTCGTTGGTTGAAACGAGGAGATACTCTCCTGTGCTGGCTGGATGATCTGACATTAAACCTGCATGAAAGAACATCAAATGGCGGTGAGAAACCCTTTACCGGACCTGCGACCAATTCCGAGTGTGCCCTACCCCCTAAATCAGGCGAGTATGTGCTCGTAGCCTTTCGGCTGAAGAGCGGTTCGTTTTTTCCCTTTCTCCAACCAGAGCCCTTTCTCCGGAACAAACTCGCCAATGTCCGTGAGTTTGACAGAGATGGGCTGATCCCTAAGCATGCGTTGCGCCTCGGCGGGAGGGACAGCCAGGATCAGCTCGAAGTCCTCCCCGTCGTAAAGGGCGCGATCGAGCGGTTTCTGCTTGCTTTTTTCCTGTTTGACTATGCGGTAGGCGGCCTCCGATATCGGCACGCTGTCGGCATGAATAACGGCGCCACATTGGCTTTCCTGAGTCAGCCGCCAGAGATCAAGGGCCAGGCCATCACTCACGTCGATTCCTGCATGCACTTCGTAGGAACGGTAGAGGAAAATGGCTTCCCAGACCCGGGGTGTAAAAGTAAGATGCTTACCCAAAATAGATCCCCCAAAATCGCCAGTGACAATGATGCGGTCGCCTGGCCGGGCACCGCTTCGGGAAAGGACTCCGCCCGGGGGAGGCAACCCCAAAGCCGTCACACTGATCACAAGAGGACCTTCCCAACTGTTTGTGTCTCCCCCGGCCACCGCGATTTGAAAATCCCGGGCCAGGGGGAGCAGGCCTTCGTAGAGTCGCTTGGCCAGTTCCATTCCGCCCTTTTGCGGCAGGACGAGCCCCACCACGCAAGCCTTCGGAGAAGCCGCCATGGCAGCCAGGTCACTGAGGTTGACGGCCAGGGCCTTGCGCCCAATCTGCTCCGGGGAGGTCTGACTGCTGATGAAATCTACCCCCTCCATGAGGACGTCCGTCGTGATGACGCACTGCTGAACATCGAGGTCGATGACCGCCGCGTCATCTCCGATGCCCACACGGACGCATGGATATTTGGGAATTCGTTGACGGAAAAAGTTGATCAGCTCAAATTCCATACATCTTCACTCGATCAGGCACATCCTCACGCAGAGCCTCCCTCGATTTCGAAACTTCTATGGTTCGGCAGAGAGCGATGCTCTCCGGGAATAGCCCGTGTTCGCCGGCCTTCTTCTCCTAACTCTTCCATCCTACGGATGACCTATCCGCCGGAACATCCCACAACTCCTATTAGCTTACCGCATGACCCTCCTTTGGCGAAATACCCGCAAGCCTCTTCAATCCCAAGCGCAGGGTCTCCCAGCGGAGGACTGCCAGAGTGGACGCTTCCACAGAGCCAAACGGTAATCCCTGGTTTCTTGGAAGGTCCTTGCTCGAGATGCTGGACTTGGCTCCGCTGCGCTATTTGCATAGGATTAGATGAACCCCGTGCACCCGGCAAACGGTGGCATCCGAGGAGAAGGTGAACGGTAGCCGATTGCGAAGCTCGGTCCTACCAAAAAGACGCTATGAAACCACTGAAGTGGAGGTTGAGATTTCTATGGCAGTGAGTCTGACCCCGGTAGCAGCATCAGAAATTAAACGCATCATTGAAGAGCAGAAACTCGATTCCAACACCGTTTTGCGGATGGCGATCGGTGGAGGTGGATGCTCTGGGCTGCAGTATTCCCTCGGTTTCGATACGGAATACGATCCCAAGCTCGATTTTCGATACGAATGCAATGGCATATCCCTGGTAACCCGCAAGAAATACGCTCTTCACCTTGACGGCACCATCATTGATTTCGTGGACAGCCCGATGGGACGCGGGTTTGTGATCAATAACCCCAATTATCCGCGTGGCGGTGGTTGCTCGGGTTGCGGCGGCCATTGAACATTTTGGCCGGATAAATTTTCCACAGCACCGCCGCGAGTGCTTGTCACGCCCGGTCAGCTTCAGGATGAACGAGGTTTTGATCGGGGAAGATCATCGCTTCGGCGAATTTCCATCGGAAATCCGGATCGGTCGACAGGTCCACATGATGGACTGTCCGTGCGAGCTCTTCAGCATTGCGTCGGGCCTCTTCAGAAACTAGCGCAAGTTGCGCCCCAAAAAGGGAGGTATTGCCGCAGAATCGAATTCGTTGGGTTGGAATACCTGAAGGAAGGAGGCCCACCCGCTGCGCGTGACGCCGACGAATATAGTTGGCGAACCCACCGGCTAGATAAACCGCCTGGACATCCGACGAGGACAGTCCCAGTCGCCCCAGCAGGATCTCCGTCCCAGCCCGTATTGCGCCAATGGCGAGCTGGAGCTGCCGCACGTCTCGCTGCGTGAGAAAGATCGGCTGCCCGGAGGCCGTTTCTTCTCCCGGCACCACGAGAAACGCCGGACGTCCCTCGTGTAGGACAATCCGTTCCAGGAGCGGTCCGCGACCATGCGCAGGAGCGACCTCGCCGTGTAGGGTACATCCTCCCAGTCTTCCCTGCGGGTCGATGACGCCGGCGTCGAGAAGGATCGCGAGCAGGTCCAAGAGAGCGGAGCCACACAGGCCCGCGGGACGCTGATTTCCAATCACCCGGTAACGCAGCGTGCCCCGGTTATCCCGCCAGATCTGTTCGATGGCGCCCAGGGCGGCACGCATGCCGGAGCTGATTTTGGCGCCTTCGAAAGCTGGACCGGCGGCAGTGGCTGCGGCGTGGAGGGACTGGCCATCGTAAACAACGATTTCCCCGTTGGTGCCCAGATCGACGAGCAGCGAGGGCGTGTCGCCATTCAACAGTCCGCTGGTGAGGATACCGGCCACCGTATCACCGCCCACAAATCCGCCGATGGCCGGAAACACATACAGGCGGCACTCCGGATGGAGATCCAAACCGACATCCCTGGCGCGGCAGGACACGGCTGCTACCGTAACTGGAGTGAACGGATACCGACCCAAACCGAAGGGATGGAATCCGCACAGGAGATGCTGCATGGTAGTGTTGCCAGCACAGGCCACCTGGTAAATTTCATTGCGGGAAATCCCCGCGTCTTGGATGACGGTTTGGACAAGATCGTTGAGGGCCTCGCGAACCGCCTGCTGAAGTCGCTGGAGCCCGTCGGATCTTTCACAGGCGAACTGAATGCGGGAGATCACATCGTCGCCGAACTGAGTCTGGGGGTTAAGCCGCGCAGCCACTGCAAGCGGCATGGCGGTGTTAACATCCACAAGAGAAGCCACCAGGGTTGTGGTGCCCAGATCGAAGGCTAGGCCGTAATTCTTTTCTCGCGTATCGCCCGGTTCAAATCCCACGATGCGTCTTTCGGCAACTAATGCGGTGACCGTGCCCTCTATGGGGGTGTACCGAGCCAGTTCGGCGATTGCGGTGACTGTGAGCGGCAATTCCCCAATCTGGCGCTGCACCTCGTGGACCAGTGATCGCGATCCCGCCGCTTCTGGTCGCGTGAGGAGCTGTTTCTGAAATGGTGGTGTGCCCCTCCGCAGGCGGAGCTGTCCCGTCGAAGTGAGAATTTGATGCTGGCCGGTGGCCAGCGCCTCGGGCGGGATAGTTACTACCAGCGGCGATGTGACGACAAGCTGACACGCCAGGCGGTATCCTTCCGCGAGTTGTTCCGGGCTTATGTGCCGCAGGTCGACTTCGGTCGTGGGGGCGGACCCCTGGACGACGCGAATCCGACACTTGCCACAATGGCCATCTCCACCACAGGGAAGGTTTAGCGGGACCCCGAGCTGCCGCGCGATTTCGACAAATGGAGTGCCCGGTGCTACTGATGTGGTTTTATGGAGAGGCTGAATCGTAAGTTCCACGCGCTGTTCTGCCATGCAAGATAGGGCTCACTCCTCTAGGGACCATTGACTGTGCAAAACTACAGAATAGCAAACGAAATTTAAACAAAAAATGCCGCAAGGCACATCCACTTGCGGCGAAACGTCAGACCAATTGGCGTTAGGAGCGTCCCCGACAGGACTCGAACCTGTAACCTTCGGCTCCGGAGGCCGACGCTCTATCCGATTGAGCTACGGGGACCCAGCCATGCATCCTTTCGTTCGAGCCAGTCAAGTCCAGCCGGCCACACCGGTCATCTCAACTCATATTAAGCCCGGTGAACCTGCCTTATTCTACACCATTCCGGCTAACCCGGCGATCCCGGCTGGCAGACGCCCCGCACCTGATCCTGCGGGGGCACACGCCACTCACGCTCCCGGCTGGAAAGTCAACCGTGCACCAGACAACGTCCATTTTTTTAGTCTACCAGGTGATCCTGAGGGTGAAAAGTAAAACCGCCGTGTTTACGGTGCCAGCGCGGTGCTGAAAGCGCCTTCGCTGAACGGCGGGGAGGGCTTCCAGGATTGCCAAACGACGTAAAGTCTCAGCCCGATTCTTTCCGGTCATGGGTGAGATTTCGTCTAGCTCGGACGAACCGGGACGCTTGTTCTATCTGGTAACCTGCTAAATTGTAGGTTCCACCGCTTAGTCACCTCCGGTAGACCTGGCGATTTATAATGGTGAAATTCCGAAGTGCGAATATCTACGGAAAACCGCCCGCAGCTTCGCTAGCTTTTTGATGGAGGGCACGCATGCTGAGGAAGCGTCTGGAGTCCTTTCGAGAGCAGCTTTTCTTTCGCCCGCATTATCCCACCGCCCCCATCCAAACTGAGGCGCTTCCCCCAGGCATCCCCTACATCATTGGGAATGAGGCGGCGGAGCGGTTCAGCTTTTACGGCATGCGGGCGATTCTCGTCGTGTTTATGACGCAGTACCTTCTGGCGGGCGACGGCCATGCTGCCCCAATGACCGAGGCAGAGGCGAAGTTTTACTTCCATCTTTTTAACATGGGAGTTTACTTTTTCCCAATTCTTGGGGCGGTCCTGGCCGACATGTTCTGGGGCAAGTACCCAACGATCATCGGGTTGTCTCTCGTCTATTGCTTGGGGCATGTGTCGCTAGCATGGGATGAGACCCGACTGGGCCTGTTTCTGGGTCTGGCCCTGATTGCTCTGGGTTCGGGAGGTATCAAATCCTGTGTTTCCGCCCACGTCGGCGACCAATTCTGCCGGGCAAACGCGCACCGGATGACCGAGGTCTTCGCGTGGTTTTACTTGGCGATCAATCTGGGAGCGGCGACGTCGTCGCTCCTGACACCGTGGCTTTTGAGAATTTCCGGGCCCGGGGTGGCCTTCGCCGTGCCAGGGCTACTGATGGCGCTGGCAACCGCAGTGTTCTTCGCGGGCCGATCGAAGTTTGCCCACATTCCTCCGGCAGGACGGAAATTTCTCGGCGATCTCTTTGACCCAGAGGGGCGGCAGGCGCTACTGCGATTGGTGCCCCTTTTCCTATTTGTCGCCATGTTCTGGTCCCTTTTCGATCAGTCGGGTTCAGCCTGGGTGCTTCAGGCGGAAAAGATGAACCGACACTTCCTGGGGATCAACTGGGAATCTGCGCAAATTCAGGCGGTCAATCCAGTGTTGATTCTGGTTTTGGTTCCCCTATTTACGCGAGTCCTCTATCCGCTGGTGGACCGTTTTTGGAAATTCACCCCGTTGCGGAGAATTTCGGTCGGGATGTTTGTGGCGGGCGGCTCTTTTTGGATATCTGCCGTGATAGAATCGCTCATCCAGAGGGGGCTGGCCCCAACCATAGGATGGCAGTTCCTCGCCTATCTCGTGCTGACTTCCGCAGAGGTCCTCGTCTCCGTCACCTGTTTGGAGTTTGCTTACACCCAGGCCCCCAAACGCCTCAAATCACTTGTGATGGGCATGTATCTTCTTTCTGTTTCGTTGGGGAATGCATTCACGGCGGCCGTCAATTATGTGGTGAAGTTCTACCGCCTGGATGCGCCGGGCAACATCATGGCTGGACCCGGCTACTTCTGGTTTTTTATGCTCACGATGCTGGTTACGGCGGGGCTTTTCAGCCTAGCGGCCAGCTTCTACCGGGGGAAGGACGTGCTTCAGGATTGAGAAATCAACGGGACTGCCCTGGCGTTGGCAAGCTGAGCAGAACAGGAAGAATGGGAGCAGATCGGCCAGCGACCGCCCTCGAATTTGCATCGAGGGGGACTTGGCAGGGAAGCAATCTCTGTGGTTAAATACGGGAACCCACTCTGAATGGAGGCAGCCCGAGGGGGTGCGTGCCACGATTTTCCTTTCTGCCTCCCATTGAGAAAGTTAATCCCTTCTGATAGCATTTAAGTTTTTCGCCCCGAATTAGGATGGCGAGGGATACAATCCACAACTAGGGTGATGCAAAATGGCGGGAGTCCTGAATGAGATAATTCGCATTCGCATGGAGTCATACGACCACGCGGTGCTCGATCAGTGCGCTAAGGAAATCGTG
>NZ_JBAMME010000114.1:18864-57610 GCF_039793925.1 Thermogutta sp.
GACACAGCGAAGCGCACACATTCGAAAGTGCATGGTCCGATTCCGCTGCCGGTCAAAATTGAGCGCTACACGGTGCTTTCCAGTCCCCATGTGGACAAGAAAGCGCGGCAGCAGTTCGAGATTCGCACGCACAAGCGCCTGATCGACATCCTGGAGGCCACCCCTAATACCATTGAGCAACTGAATAAGTTGACAGCCCCAGCAGGGGTGGAGATCAAGATTAAAGTCATTTCCCGCGGTCGAAAGTAAAAACGGCGTTGCTGGTGTTCGGGCCAAAGGGCGACGGGATGGGGTGCAGCGTAATAGTGGATGGATTCGGCGGTTGTTGGTAGCGGCTTATGACGTGGAAGCTCCAGAGGTAACGGCGGACCTCTCCGATGCGTCCTCTGGGGCAAGGCAGGAAAAGGTGAGCAAACCATGGCTCTTGGACTTTTAGGCCGAAAAGTCGGCATGACCCAAATATTCGACGAGGACGGCCGAGTGATCCCGGTGACGGTGATCCAGGCTGGGCCGTGCCATATTTTGCAGCTTCGGACGGTGGAGCGGGACGGTTACGAAGCGATCCAGGTGGGGTATCTGGATAAGCCTCGGCGCAAAGCGACCCGGGCAGAGCGTGGGCACGTCGCCAAACTCGATAGCAAACGACAGCGGCTTCTGGCAGCAGCAGGGGTACAGACTCTTCCCAAGGCTAATTGTGAACCCAAGCGGTTCATTCGCGAATTCCGGCATCCTGTGGATGGGTTCTCTGTGGGGCAGGTTCTCACGGTCGAGCTCTTCCAGGGCGTGAAGGCTGTCGACGTGACCGGAACCACAAAGGGTCGGGGCTTCAGCGGTGTTGTGAAGCGGCACGGGTTCGCCGGTCAGAGGGCGAGTCACGGTGTGAAGAAGGTGCATCGGCATCCGGGTTCAACAGGTTGCAACACGTCGCCAGGCCGCGTCCCGCCCGGCCGGCGTATGGCAGGTCATTATGGCCACGAGCGGTGCACGATTCGCAACCTGCAACTGGTCAAAATCGATCCTGAACGGCATTTGTTGGTGGTTCGCGGTGCGGTGCCAGGTCCGGCAGGGGGGCTCGTGATCATTCGGCCGACCAATAAGGTGGGTCGATGAGTTTGGGTTGGTCTGGACCGGAGCAGCGGAATGCGGCGAGGCGACTTCGCGGGCGTCATCATCAAGGGCGTTGTAGGAACAGTGACATATGGTGAGCATTCCAGTATATAACCGGAACGGCGAGCAGGTCGATGTGTACGAAATCGATCCCGCCGAACTTGCGCCCAAGATCAACAAGCAGCTTTTGCACGACGCAGTCGTCATGTACCGCGCAAATTTGCGGCAGGGGACTGCGAAATGTAAAAACCGATCGGAAACCGAAGGTTCCACCCGAAAATTGTATCGGCAAAAGGGTACTGGTCGGGCTCGGGCAGGGATGCGGCGGACGCCGATCCGACGAGGCGGTGGTCGGGCGCATCCCAAGCGTCCACAAGATTGGTCGTATCGGCTGCCCAAAAAGGCGCTCCGGCTGGCGACGAGAATGGCTCTGGCTGCCCGCATCGCCGACAATGAAGTGGTGCTCATCGACGAACTGAAATTTGAACAGCCGAAAACTAAGGAGGCCGCCACGATTTTGAAAAACCTGGGGCTCCACGATCAGCGTTTGCTAGTGACGCTCGAAAATTATGACGTGACGGCGTACAAGAGCCTCCGGAATATCGACAAGGTGGACACGGTGCCGGTGTCGGATCTGAACGCTTACGTAATTCTTCGGCCGAAGAAGGTGCTGATGACCCGAGCGGCGTTGGATATGTTCCGCGCGAAAGTAGTGGGGACGGCCGGTTAGTGAGCGGAGTGCATCCCGATGTTGAGGAATACACCCAAGCCAGAATTCAGCGGTCTGGAACCTCACCAGGTGATTGTCCGGCCGCTGATTACCGAGAAGAATCACCACAAGGCGGAGCGGTACAACCAGTACGCCTTCGAGGTCAACCCGCTGGCGACCAAGGCGGATATTAAACGCGCGGTGGAAGAATTGTTTAACGTGAAGGTTCTGTGGGTCAATGTGCAGAATCGCCGGGGCAAGCCGCGCCGCGTGCGTTGGCGGATTGGGTACACCAAAGCCTGGAAGAAGGCGATTGTGAAGTTGCATCCAGAATACAGAATCAATCTCTACTGATAAAGCGAGGCGAGCCGTCGATATGGGAATTCGAGTCTACAAGCCGACATCGCCGGGGCGACGTGGCGCCACCGTGAGTGATTTCTCGGAACTAACTCCGGGCGCCAAGCCGGAAAAGAGCCTGCTTGTTCCACTGAAGAAGAAAGGTGGTCGGAACAACCAGGGCATTATTACCTGCCGTCATCGTGGCGGTGGGCACAAGCGGATGTACCGGCTGATCGATTTCAAACGGAATAAGGATGGCATTCCTGCCAAGGTGGATTCGATCCAGTACGATCCGAATCGCAGCGCGCGGATCGCGCTGCTCGTGTACGCGGACGGCGAAAAACGGTACATCATTGCTCCGGACGGGCTCAAGGCCGGCGATACCGTGATGAGCGGCCCTGGTGCTCCGCCGAACATCGGGAACTGCCTGCCCCTTTCAGAGATTCCCCTGGGTATGCAGGTCCATAATATCGAGCTGATCCCGGGGAAGGGTGGTGTGATGTGTCGAGCGGCCGGTTGTGCAGCGACTTTGGTGGCGAGGGACGCGAACTGGGCGCAGCTTACCCTGCCGAGCGGTGAGATCCGCCGGGTACCGGCAGCGTGTCGAGCGACAATCGGGATGGTCAGCAACCCGGATCACGAGGGCATTGTCCTCGGCAAGGCCGGTCGGAAGCGGTGGCTGGGCCGACGGCCTCATGTTCGCGGGACAGCCATGAACCCGATTGATCATCCGCACGGGGGTGGTGAGGGCCGATCAAAAGGCGGCCGGCACCCGTGCAGTCCCACCGGAAAGCTGGCAAAGGGCGGCTATACGCGGAAGCGTGGCAAACCCTCCAACAAGGCGATCGTTCGGCGTCGGCGTTCGGTCCGGTACGGACAGTTACCAATTCGTTGACGCTGGGTGGAATGAGCTTGAGCTGGTGCCAAAGATAAACCTTGAAGTGACGGCAAAAGAATATGGGACGGTCACTGAAAAAAGGTCCATATGTCGACGCAAAGCTCGCCGCGAAGGTGGAAAAACTGAATGCGGCGGGCAAGAAGGAGCCCATTAAGACCTGGGCGAGAGCCTGCACGATTATCCCGGAATTCGTCGGCCATACGTTCCTGGTCCACAATGGGAAGACGCATGTGAAGGTGTTCGTGACCGAGGATATGGTCGGGCATCGGCTGGGCGAGTTCGCTCCCACCCGAATCTTCCGCGGTCACGGCGGACGAGGGAAGAAGTAATCCGGCTGGCGAGGGAGTGGCGCGAGGCTCACCAGGTGGCGAGGTGCAACCATGCAAATGCAGGCCAGATACATTCCGACGGAATATCGGGCGCTTTATCGCTACGCGCGGATCAGCCCCCGGAAGGCGCGACTGGTTGTGGATGTGGTTCGCAACAAACAAGTCGATGAGGCGCTGGCGATTTTAAGCACGATGCCCCATCGTGCGGCAAGGATGGTGGAAAAAGTGATCGCGAGCGCCTTGGCGAATGCGATCGATCGGCAGGAGCCCGATCCAAAAAAACTCCACGTGGTTAAGATTTGGGTGAACGAAGGTCCGCGTTTGAAGCGGCTCCGCCCCATTTCACGGGGAATGGCAACGATCATTCAACGGCGGATGTGTCATATCGGCGTGCACCTCGGGTACCCAGAAGGTCGGTGAACAATAGCCGAAAATCGGAAAGTTAGGCGAGGCCGGGTGTTCGACCGGGACCAAGACGAATAACCGGAGCGTTGGGGAAAGAAGTTTATGGGTCAAAAGGTCAACCCTATTGGTTTTCGAACAGGTATCTTCCTTGACTGGAAGAGCCGGTGGATCGCCCCGAAGCGAGAGTTCGCGGATCTTTTGCTGGAGGACTACAAGATCCGGCAGTACATACTGAACCGCCGGGAGCCGTCCCCGGAAAGGGGCGGCCGGGGTGAGCGCCGGGCATATCCCATGATCTCCAAGATTGAGATCGAGCGCACACGGGATGAGGTGCGGGTGATCATTTTCACGGCTCGGCCCGGCGTGTTGATCGGGGCGAAGGGTGGTCGAATCGAGCAACTCCAGCAGGAACTGCAAGAACTAACGGGACGGCGGATTAACCTCACGATTGAGGAGATCACCCGGCCGGAGTTGGTCGCGCAACTTGTGGCGGAATCCATCGCCGAAGAGCTGGAAAGACGAGTGAGCTTCCGGCGGGCTATGAAAAAGGCGATGGATGCGGCCATGGCCCAGGGGGCGAAAGGGATTAAGGTGCAGCTTTCGGGGCGGTTAGGTGGCGCCGAAATGTCGCGCCGCGAAAAGCAGATCATGGGCTCGGTGCCACTTTCCACACTGCGGGCAAATATTGACTACGGTTTCGCCGAGGCCACCATTCCGCAGGGCCAGATCGGCGTTCAGGTTTGGATATACTTGGGCATGTTTAGCGAGGACGACAGCCATGGCGTTGATGCCAAAACGGGTCAAACATCGAAAAAGTCAAAGAGGGCGTATAAGGGGTAAGGCTACTCGCGGAAACCGTGTGGTCTTCGGCGAGTTCGGGCTGCAGGCGGTTCAAGGGGGCTGGATTCCCGCAGCCACGATCGAGGCCGGACGTATCGCGGCACAACAGTATTTGCGAGCGGGTGGTCGGCTTTACATCCGGATCTTCCCCCATAAGCCGATTACCTCGATTCCCCTGGAAACCCGTATGGGAAAGGGGAAGGGCGAGCCGGAATACTGGGCTGCTGTGGTGAAGCCGGGCACAATCTTGTTTGAGTTGGCGGGCGTTTCCGAGGATGCCGCCCGACTGTGTTTTGCGCGATTGGCCCATAAGATGCCGGTGAAAGTGCGGTTCGTTCGGCGGCATACGATGTAGTCCATTTGGTGGCGAGTGGCAGTCGAGCTCGCAGGTTAACGGTCGAAAATGCGGAATAGGGTGAGCACACCATGAAGGCGCGAGAGTTGCGCGAAATGAGTACCGAACAATTAGAAGCACTCCTGCGAGAAACGGCGGAGGCGCTGTTCAGGCTCAGAATCCAGAAGCAGACGGAACGTCTGCCGTCGCCGATGGAGCCCCGCCTGAAACGCCGGCTCATCGCCCGAATCAAGACCATCCTCAATGAGCGGGCGAGGGCGGAGAAGCAGAGTCAGACGGCATGATGAAGCAGTACGAAAGTTTTGTGGCGAATAGAACTTGAGGCACACAAGGCTCCTGGAAACAGGCTGACATAGAGCTGGAAGGTTCAAAGGAATATGCCGAGACGACGCGAGATCGGAATCGTCACAAAAGCCAATGTCCCGAAGATGAGGCGGGTGGAAATCATCCGTCTGGTCCAGCACCCGCGATACAAAAAATACGTCAAGCACCGCACAATTTGCTACGTCCATGATGAGAATGATGAGTCTCGCGTGGGGGACCAGGTGGAAATTATGGAGTCCCGGCCGCTGTCCCGGCTTAAACGGTGGCGGCTGGTGCGGGTCGTGGCTCGGGGACGGGCTGAGTTAATCGAAAAGCGGAGGGAGGCTGAAGTAGAGCTCCAGGCGGTCAGTAAAGGCGAGACAGAAGCGAGCGGAACCGAGGCGGGGCCAGCCTCACAATCAGGCAACGCGTGATCAGGGCCTCAACAATTATGGGCCTCGGCAGAATGAGCAGGCATTCCGCGAAAGATGATGGGAACTCACCTGGCAGGGAACGCGACGAGAGGTTCGGGCCATGATTCAGATGCAAACTCGGCTGGATGTAGCCGACAACACGGGCGTTAAAGAATTGATGTGCATCAAAGTGCTGGGAGGAAGCCGGCGGCGCTACGCGACGCTTGGTGATATCGTGGTTTGCAGTGTCAAGGGCGTGATCCCTGGCAGCACATTCCAGAAAGGGGCGGTGGTCCGGGCGGTGATCGTTCGCACCCGGAAGCCAAAACGCCGTCCCGATGGAAGCTACGTGCGGTTCGACAGCAATGCCGCGGTGATCGTTGACAACGAAGGCAATCCAAGGGGAACGCGCATTTTTGGGGCGGTGGCAAGGGAATTGCGGGAAAAGAACTTCATGAAGATCGTGAGCCTCGCGGCCGAGGTGGTGTGATGCGAATCCGAGTGGATGACATCGTGGAAGTGATCTCCGGGGACGACAAGGGCGTCCGTGGGCGCGTCCTCCGCGTGGACCGAAAAGAGGGGCGCGTGGTGGTTGAAGGCGTGAACGTCGTGCTGAAACACGTGCGCCCCTCGCGGCAGGCCCGGCAGGGTGGTCGTCTTTCTAAAGAGCGACCGATTCAGATGTCGAACGTCATGCTGGTCTGCCCTTCGTGCGACCGAGCCACGCGCGTGGGTGCGCGATTCCTGCCAGATGGATCCAAGGTGCGGTACTGCAAAAAGTGCAACGCGAACATCGGGGTTATCTCACCCCCGCGGAAGCGTGTGACGCAACAGGCTTAAAACGAGAGATTGAAGGACTATGGAACCGCGCTTGCTGGAAAAATATCGGAAAGAGGTCATACCGGCCCTCAAAGAAAAGCTGGGGCGGAAAAACATCCTCTCACTCCCACGACTAGAAAAAATCGTCATCAACATGGGGGTGGGGGAGGCTAAAAAAGAGAAGAAGTACCTCGACGAGGCGGTGGATGCACTCACCCAGATTGCGGGGCAAAAGGCCGTTATCACTCGTGCCAAGAAATCCGTGGCCGGTTTTCAGGTCCGCCAGGGAATGGCTATTGGGTGCAAAGTGACCCTGCGCGGGCGGAGGATGTACGAGTTCCTGGATCGGCTTATTTCCATTGCCCTTCCGCGGGTACGCGACTTCCGGGGACTCAATCCACGTTCGTTTGACGGGCGGGGGAATTACACCCTCGGGCTAAACGAACAAATGGTATTCCCCGAGTTGAACCCCGATAAATATTCTCGAACCCAGGGGATGGACATCTGCATCGTGACCACAGCGAAAAATGATGATGAAGCCCGGGAGTTGCTTCGCCTTTTGGGGATGCCGTTCAGAAGTGAGTGATCGAATCTGCCAGGCGTAACAGGACTTCACCGATGGCAAGTAAATCGAAAATCGCAAAGTTTCACAAAAAGCCCAAATTCAGCACCCGGTTTCGGAACCGGTGCCGGATTTGCGGAAGGCCGCGAGGCGTCTATCGCCGGTTTGGCCTTTGCCGTATTTGCATCCGCAAACTGGCGGATCAGGGGATGATTCCTGGTTTGATGAAGGCGAGCTGGTAAAGGGATAAACGTGCCTATGATGACCGACCCAATCGCCGATATGTTGACCCGCATTCGGAATGCGATCCGCGTGGAGCGGCCTCATGTCGATATTCCTGCGTCGCAGCTCAAGCGTGGTCTGGCCGACGTGTTGAAACGGGAAGGCTATATCTGGGACTGGGAAGAAATTCCAGGGCAGCCCCGCGCCACGTTGCGGCTGTATCTGAAGTACGGTCCGAACGGCGAACAGGTCATTCGTCACATACGTCGGATCAGCAAGCCTGGGCGGAGAATTTACCGCCGGGTGGCCGACTTGAAGCCCGTGCTCAACGGTTTGGGGATTTTCATTCTCAGCACCAGTCGCGGTATCCTCAGTGACCGGGAGGCGCGGAGGCGCAATATTGGGGGTGAGATCCTGTGTGAAGTGTGGTGAGAAGGACCACAGCCGACGGCCACGCGAATTCAAAGGCGAGGATGAGTAAGAAGCCATGTCGCGAATAGGAAAACGTCCGGTACCCATTCCCCAAGGCGTCAAAGTAACTGTGGAGGGACGGCTCATCACCGTGGAGGGCCCCAAGGGACGCCTCCAGTGGGAGCATCGTCCGGAGGTCCAGGTTACCGTGCAGGAACAGCTCCACCAGGTCGTGGTGCAACGGGTGCAAGAAACACGGCTGGCCCGGGCACTTCACGGCTTGACCCGGGCGCTCATCAACAACATGATCATTGGGGTAACCCAGGGCTATGAAAAGCGACTAGAAATCGTGGGGGTGGGCTACCTGGCAGCGGTTCAGGGGCGAACGTTGCAGCTCCGCGTGGGCTACGCAAACGAGCTGCAGGTGCCGATTCCCGATGGGCTGGAAGTGACCTGCCCCGATCAGCAGCACATTGTGATCCGGGGAATTGACAAGCAGAAAGTCGGCAACTTTGCAGCATCAGTCCGGGCTCTGCGCAAGCCCGATCCCTACAAGGGCAAAGGCATCCGGTATCAGGGCGAGCATATCCGCATGAAGGAAGGGAAGGTCTCCGCGAAGTAGTGTTGAACCGCACGGCAGGTTGAGGAAATTGGCTGGCACTATCAGTGTGATCGGCTTGTAGAAAGCAAGCGGTCGGACAACAGAAAACACAGCAGAAGAGAGAGTGAGCCGTGAGTCAGCTTAAACGATTACAGCGGCGACGGTTGCGGCGAATGTATCGGGTGCGCAACAAACTCAAAAGGGTTTCCACGCGCCCCCGATTGAGCGTTTTCCGCAGCCATAAACATATCTACGCCCAGATTATCGACGACACGCAGGGACGCACGCTGGCGGCAGCCAGTACGGTGGAAAAAGACATCCGCGACATGGTGGGTGGATATGGCGGGAACATTCAGGCGGCCACCGTGGTGGGACGCATCATTGCCGAACGGGCCCTCGCCGCTGGCATTCGCCAGGTCGTGTTTGATCGTGGGCCGTACAAGTATCACGGTCGGGTAGCAGCCCTGGCTGATGCCGCCCGCGATGCGGGGCTGGATATCGGGCCCAAGAAAGAGATCCAGGCGGCCTCCGTACAGGAGCAGACCGACAAGAAAGGTCAAAAAGCCAAGGGTGGTGGCAAAGCCGAGGTCACCAAAGGTAGAAGTGGGGAAAAGAATAAGTCCTGATTGTGGGTAAAAAAGTTATAAGGGTCACTCATGGCAACAGACCTTGAACCGATCCGTGGCCAGTTGATCGAAAAAGTGTTGAGCGTCCGCCGGTGCGCGGCCGTTGTTAAGGGGGGACGCCGGTTCAGCTTTACCGCCCTGGTGGTTGTCGGCGATGGCGAGGGGAAGGTTGGCTGGGGGTACGGAAAAGCGAACGAGGTTCCACCGGCCGTCGCTAAGGCGATCAAAGACGGAATACGGCGGATGAAAACGGTTACCGTCATTGATGGCACGATTCCCCACCAGGTCTGGGGAGAATTCGGAGCCGCGAAAGTGGTGCTCATCCCCGCAGGACCTGGAACCGGCGTTATTGCGGGAGCGGCTGTGCGTGCGGTGTGTGAAGCGGCGGGCATCAAAAATATTCTGACCAAAAGCTACGGAAACACCAATCCCATCAACCTAGTTAAAGCCACAATGAACGCCCTGGAGAAATTGCGCTCGAGGGCCGAGGTTGAACGATTGAGAGGGACATCACTGACATGAATATTGATCAGGTCAACAGAGGTATCGTAAAACATAAGGCGCGAAAGAGGGTGGGCCGGGGGCCCGGCTCAGGACACGGCAAAACCTGTGGCCGCGGCCACAAGGGTGCGCGGTCGCGGAGCGGCTGGCGCCAGAAGGCCGGTTTCGAAGGCGGCCAGATGCCCCTCATCCGTCGCGTGCCCAAGCGGGGCTTCAACAACGCCCGATTTGCTCCGCGAATCGCGGAAGTCAATGTGGAAGTCCTCGAAAAACTGTTCGCCGAAGGCAGCGAGGTGAACCCTGAGGTGTTGCGTGAACGCGGGGTGATTAAAGGAGCCTTCGACGAAGTAAAAATTCTCGGTGACGGCGAGCTGACCAAGAAGCTCGTTGTTGCCGCCCATCGGTTCAGCCGCTCGGCGAAAGAAAAAATTGAGAAGGCGGGCGGCCAGGCGGTGGTGTTGCCGGGAAAAACACCCGTCGAGGAAAAGAAGAAGCAGAAGAAGGCGGCGGCAACCGGATGACGCGGTGAGGATGGATTGGCAATGCCTGACACGGGACGGTCCGGTGTATGTGGGAAAAAATTCGCATTATCTTTACGATTCGTGAACTTCGTCAGAAGATCCTCCTGACCCTCATCCTTCTGGCGATTTACCGTGTCGGTGAGCAAATTCCCGTGCCGGGCGTCAACACCGAACGGATGACGGCCATTTTCCGCAGCGAGACTGCGGGTGGATTCCGCGACCTTCTGGATCAGATCACCGTGTTCGCAGCCAGCCGCTTGGATCAGGCCACCATTTTTGGCCTGGGAATTATGCCCTACATCTCGGCCTCGATTATCTTTCAGCTTCTGGCCAGTGTATATCCGCCCCTCGAAAAGCTGAAGAAGGAAGGGCCGGCCGGCTACAAGAAGATCAACGAGTACACGCGCTACGCCACGGTGGGAATCTGCATCATTCAGAGCTGGATGTACGTGGCATGGTTGAGCGCCCAGGGATTCGTCCGCCCAGAATATACCTACGGGGAAGGGCAGGGGGTTTATTTCTCCTGGTTCCTGATGGCTGTGATCACGATGACGGCGGGGACCACTTTCCTGATGTGGTTGGGGGAACAGATCGACGAATACGGCGTGGGCAATGGAATCAGCCTTCTCATCATGGCGGGAATTCTGGCCCGGATGATCCCCGCCCTGTATCAGGAACTGCGGCCGGTGTTTGACGAAGGGCTTGAGCTGAGCAGCAGCGGCGGCAAACTCGGATTCGACACGCTGGCGGTGCTGTTCGTGTTGTTTGTGTCAGTGGTGGCGGGGGTCGTCTATATGACCCGTGCCCAGCGGCGGATCCTCACCCAAAGTGCGAAGCATGTGCGAGGACGGCGGGTGTATGGCGGGGCCCGAGATTATCTCCCGCTGCTAGTGAATCAAGCGGGCGTCATGCCGATCATTTTTGCCAGCAGTCTCCTGCTGTTCCCGCTCACGTTTTTCCAGACGCTTGCGCACTGGTATCCCGGATCGGCTTGGATTGCTGCCCTCGCCAACGTGTTCCACCGCGGCGATGGGTTTTGGTATAACGCGATGTACATCGGTTTGATTTACTTCTTCTGCTACTTTTGGACGGCGATAACCTTCAACCCCAACGAGATTGCCGAGCAATTGAAAGACAATGGGAGTATTATCCTGGGGTATCGGCCGGGACGGCGCACTGCGGAATACCTGGAGAAGGTGATGGTGCGAATCACCTACGTAGGGGCAGGCTTTCTGGCGGCGGTCGCAATAATCCCCACAATCGTGGCCGATTGGTTGGGGGTCAATTATCAGATCGCTCAGTTCTACGGGGGCACAAGCCTTCTCATCGCGGTGAGCGTGGCCTTCGACCTGGTGCAGAAAATCGACAGTCACATCGTGATGAGAAACTACAAGGGATTGCTGGAGTAATCCAGTCCTCGTGCGACGCGGTCCCAGCGGCATTGAGCACACGGATGGGCAAGTCGTTTCGTTTTGGCTTCGGGCGAGGGTACAGAGGATGAGAATCGTATTCATCGGGCCTCCGGGAGCGGGAAAAGGGACGCAGGCGCAGAAGATCGTCGAGCGGTACATGATTGCACACCTGTCCACGGGCGACATGTTACGTGCGGCCCGGGACGCCAAGACGCCTCTCGGCCTGAAAGCCGACGAGTATATGTCACGGGGGGAATTAGTGCCCGACAACATTATTATCGATTTGATTCGGGAGCGCCTCCAATCGCCCGACTGCCAGCGGGGTTATTTACTCGATGGGTTTCCCAGGACCATCGCGCAGGCGGAGGCGCTGGACGCGATGCTGGCGTCCCAGAATACTCCGCTGGATGTGGTTTTGGAATTGCAAGTCCCGGAAGAGGAATTATTCAGGCGCTTGGCGGGCCGAGGTCGGGCAGACGATAAACCGGAAGTCATCCGGCAGCGGCTGGTGGCATACCGAACGCAGACTGAGCCCCTTTTGGATTACTACCGCCGCAAGAACTTGCTCCGCAGCGTGGACGGGGTAGGGACGGTCGATGAGATTTTCGATCGTATTCGCGAAATCCTCGACGATTTCGCCGGGGCGTAGTGTGTTATAACACGGGGGGACGGGCCCTCGGAGATGTCAGGGAGTCAGCGAGGTGTGATCAATTTGCGCTCGCGCAGCGAAATCCTGAAAATGCGAAAGGCGGGGCTGGTCGTGTGGAAGGCCCTCCAGCTTGTGAAGGCACTCGTGCGACCCGGCGTGAAGACCAAAGATATTGACCTCGCCGTCGAAGATTTCTACCGCAAGTGCAAAGCGGAGTCGCTGTTTAAAGGCTACCCGGGCAAAGTGCCGTTCCCCGCCGTGACCTGCATTTCGGTGAACGACGAGGTCGTTCATGGAATTCCTGGAGAGCGGGTTATCGCCGAGGGGGATATCGTCAGCGTTGATACGGGATGTCGCGTGGACGGTTGGTGTGGGGACGCCGCGGTGACAATTCCTGTGGGTAATGTGTCGCCGCAGGTGGCTAGGCTCGTGGACGTAACCAAGCGGACTCTCGATCTGGCCATCGAGCTGGCCGGTAAGAAGACGTACTGGAGCGAGGTGGCCGCCGCCATGCAGGATTACGTCCGGAGCCAGGGCTTCAGCGTGGTGGAAGCATTTGTGGGTCATGGAATCGGGCGGCAAATGCACGAGGAGCCCCAGGTGCCCAACTTTGTCAACGACTTTTTCCTCCGACGGGGGGATTTCCGACTTCAGCCCGGGCTGGTGATTGCCATCGAGCCAATGGTCAACCTGGGCACGAAAAAGGTTAGACTGAGTCGGGATTACTGGACGCAACTAACGGCAGATGGAAAGCCGAGCGCCCACTTCGAGCACACCGTCGCCATAACCGAAGAAGGTCCCTACGTACTGACTGGCCCGCTTGGTCCGATGGACGAACGCATGGGCTTCGATCCTGAAAAAGAGGGGTGCCTGTCCCTTCTTCATATGGAATAACCGCCTTCACGGTGTCCCCGCCCCGATGGGTTTTGTTTGAGGTGGGGACGCTTGAGCATCTTCGCCTGACAGTGGTATACTTAACTTTTTGCCTACTCGGAAAGATTGTTATAAGGGATGACCGGCGATGAAGGTTCGAGCAAGTGTGAAACGGCTGTGCGGTAACTGTAAGGTGGTCCGTCGTAAGGGCCGCCTGTACATCATTTGCTCCAACCCGCGGCACAAGCAGCGGCAGGGTTGAATGGAGTATTTGCGCAGCCAATCGAAGTGAGTATGTAGAGGGAATTGCCTAAGGAAGATAAGAGGACGGTGGAGTTTAAGTATGCCAAGACTTTTGGGGGTTGATATTCCCGGAAACAAGCCAACCGTCATCGCGTTGCGGTACATTTACGGCGTTGGTCCTACCATTGCCAAGGAGTTGTGCTACAAAGCTGGGATCGACCCGCACATCCGCGCGAATCAACTGCGGGAGGATGAGCTGGCCCGGCTCGCGACGCTTCTGGATAAGGACTACGTCGTGGAGGGTCAGCTCCGACGTCAGATAGCTCAGAATATCAACCGGTTGAAGGAAATCAACTGCTACCGCGGAATCCGACATCGGCGTGGCTTGCCGGTGCGCGGACAGCGGACGCGGACGAATGCCCGGACCCGGAAAGGTCCGCGGAAGACGGTCGCCGGAAAGAAGGGCGTCAAGGACCTGCGGTGATTCGCCAGGTGTGCCGCCTGTGGCTAACCGCGGTGGCAGGTCCGGCAACGGCGTAATGTTTGTCGGCGCGTGGAAAAATTAGGTTGTCGTGGGTATTGTTGTTGGACAGGTTGTTCGGAAATAAGTTCACGTTTTAGAGCGGTAGAAGCTCGTTTTGGAGGAGAGGTCACGTCGTGCCGAAGGCAACGGGTAAGCGGAAAAAAATTCGGCGTCACGTCACGCAGGCCATCGTGCATATTAAGACGACTTTCAACAACACGATGGTCACTGTGACGGATCTGAAAGGGGAAACCCTTTGCTGGGCGAGTGCTGGTACCTGCGGCTTCAAAGGAAGTCGTAAAAGCACCCCCTACGCTGGCCAAATGGCGGCGCAGCAGGCGGCCGAAAAGGCCATCAAAATGGGGGTCAAGGAAGTGGAAGTCAAAGTTAAAGGCCCCGGTGCCGGCCGCGAGAGTGCGATCACTGCTCTCCAAACGGCCGGACTGATCATCAAGTCCATTGAGGATGTTACTCCACTTCCGCACAATGGTTGTCGGCCGAAAAAGCGACGTCGCGTTTGATAAAGAATGGCCCACAGGTGGCGCGCTCATTCTGGTGGAGAGCGATGTGGGGATTCGGGTTTCTTGTATCCAAGGGCGTGGGAGCAAATTGCTTAGGGCTATCCAACTGGAAGGCTAAACGGAAGGACGTGTAGCAAAATGGCGCGATATACGGGACCAGTGTGTCGCTTGTGCCGCCGCGAGGGCATGAAGTTGTTTCTCAAGGGGACGCGGTGCGACACCGACAAATGCGCTTTTGAACGGCACAAGGCAACTCCCGGTATGCAGGGAGTTTTGCGAAGCAAGCCGACCGATTACGCTCTGCACTTGCGGGAAAAGCAAAAGCTCAAGCGGTATTACGGAATCCTGGAGCGGCAGTTCCGCCGGTATTTCCAGATGGCCACCCGCTCGCCGACCAACACGGGTGAAGTTCTGCTGTCACTCCTGGAAAGGCGGCTGGACAACATTGTCTATCGCCTGGGCTTTGGACTTTCTCGCGCACAGGCCCGGCAAATCGTGCGGCACGGTCATATTCTGGTGAACGGCCGGACGATTGATATTCCGAGTTACCTAGTAAATCCGGGGGATGTGATCACGGTCAAGAATCGGCCGCGGAGTCTTGAGCTTGTCAAACGGAATTTGGAAGAGCGGCAGCCAAACGTTCCGGACTTTTTGCACCTCGTTGACGGCCAGATCCCGGAAGGGCATGTGCTCCGCAACCCTACTTTGGAAGACGTTTCCATTCCAGTGCAGCCGCAACTGGTGATCGAGTTCTGCTCTCGGTGAGGGGGAAGCCGGTAAAGCGTTATTGGGATCTCAATCTGGAGGCGTGGTATGCGTGTACGCTGGCGCGGGCTTGAGCTACCGAGTCAGGTGATTTGCGATAAGAGCACACTTACGGACCGGTACGGCAAGTTTATCGCCGAACCGTTCGAGAGAGGGTTTGGTACGACCATTGGCAACAGCCTGCGGCGGATTCTGCTTTCCAGTCTTGAAGGCAGCGCTGTGACGCGCGTGAAGATTCAGGGCGCACTGCATGAGATTACCTCGCTGCCGGGTGTCGTCGAGGATGTCACGGATATTATCCTCAACGTCAAGTCGCTGGTTGTTCGCAATCACAGCTCCCAACCGCGTGTTTTGCGGATCAACAGGCACACGCGTGGTGTTGTTACGGCTGCCGACATTGAGCCGGACGACCAGGTCACGATTGTGAATAAGGACCACGTGATTGCCACGCTCACCGACGATGTGCCGTTCGTGATGGAAATGACAGTCGAAAACGGTCGGGGCTATGTTCCGGCGAGCGAGCACACGCCGCAAATCTCGGAAATCGGCGTGATCCCGGTGGATGCGATGTTCAGCCCGGTGGTGAAAGTCCGGTATGAAGTCGAGGAAACCCGCGTCGGTCAGAAAACGAATTACGATAAACTGACACTGGAAATCTGGACCGACGGGTCGATCACGCCGGAAATGGCGCTTGTGGAAGCCGCCAAGATTCTCCGCAAGCATCTTAATCCGTTCGTGCAGTACAATGAACTCGGGCCGAAGGTGTTTACCGATGGGCGGAGTGTCGCCGGATTGGAAACGAGCCAGGAGGCCAAGCTGGCGATGCCGATTACCGATCTGAAGCTCTCGTCTCGCACACTTAACGCTTTGGAGCTTGCAAACATCCGCACGATACGCGATCTGGTCTCTCACACCGAGGAGCAACTCCTCGATTTGCGGAATTTCGGCGAGACGGCTCTGGCGGAAGTGAAGGAAAAACTGGCGGCTCTCGGATTGCGATTGGGCATGCGGTCGCCAGCGACGTCTGGAGGTGCGATATAAACGCATCCATTGACTGGGAATTGGTGTAGGGAATACGGTTACCTGCCATGCGACATAGAAAACGTGGTCGACATCTAGGACGTAGCCCGAGTCATCGACGGGCACTCCTGCGCAACCTGGCGTCGGCATTGTTCCTCACTGAGGGTGAGTTCATCTTCGAGGAAGAGGAGCCGTACGTGAAAGGGCGAATCGTCACAACGCTGGCCAAGGCGAAGGAGGTTCGTCCGCTCGTTGAAAGGTGCATCACCATCGCCAAACGGGTGCTGCCGTTACTCGAGGAAGCCAAGCAACTGGAACCGACGGCGCCGCGAAACTCTGAAGCCTGGCGGGCATGGCGGCAAAGCGAGGCGTGGTACGAATGGAACCGAAAAATGGCTCCTGTCGTGGCCGCCCGACGGCGGGTCCTCCGATTGCTGGGTAACAATAAGGAGGCCATGCGGATCGTGTTTGAACGCATCGCTCCGCGGTTTGTTGATCGGCCCGGTGGCTACACACGGATTGTACGCTTGGCAAAGCGTCGCGTCGGTGATGCCGGTGTTCAGGCAATTTTGGAATTCGTGGGGCGAAACGATCGGGTGAAGCGCCGGCCGACGGTCAAGCCGGAATTTGAGGTCGAGCCGGTTTCTGAAACGTCCCCTTCAGCGGCGGTTAGAGAGACGCAGGAGGCCAATCAGGCTCCCACCCAACCGGCTGAGCAGACCACCGGGGAACAGGTGAGCACCTGATCGTGATGACTCTGGTGCTAGTACTTTTTGTGGCTCACCAAAATCAGGATCAGTCATAACTGGCATTGGAAGCGGTGGAGTAAACGGCGGTACTTCCGCCGTTTTTGTTGCGCACTTTCTGGAAAAACAGATAATCTGGGAAGTGTAGGTCTTGTTGTTCCGGAAGGTGCCTGACTACCGCTCTGCTGGGTCCCGCCTGTTATGCTCCAGTCAGTGAACAGTACGGGGCCGGCTGCTGCCCGAAGGGTTTCTATGCCTTATTGAGAATGCCCATCTTATCTGATTTTTCTCAGATGATTCGTTTTTTTGATAAACACCGCGGGGGGATTCTCCGATGATTCAAAAAGGATGTTTGGGCGAGTATTGACGGCTTGTTGATGCTCCCCTTGGGGTGAACAAACACGGCCGAGATCGGTATCACCCTCTTGGGCAAAGAGTAGTACCTAATCGTGGAGAGTCAAGGATGACGAGAAAATCTTTTTTTGGCAAGCTGGCGGCCGCGTGCCTCTGTCTTGGGTTGAGCACAGGCAGCCTTCAGGCCCAGGTGTATCCAACGAGCTGGTCAGGGAAGGACGTGGCGGCATGCTTCCCAGGTGGTGATTCGTGCGGCACCTGCGATGGCGGCGGTTTCCTCTCAAATTTCTTCTACTGCGACCCCTGTCGACCTACCGACCCCTGGAAATTGCCGACGCCAGGTTTTCTCGAACGGTGGGGGTTTGAGTTCGGAGGCTGGGTGGGCGCAGGCATCAGTGTGGTCGCCAACAACCCTGCTGACAATTACAACGGCGTGGTCACGTTCAACGATCGCGACCAAGAATTCCAGATGAACCAGCTCAATCTCTATTTGGAACGGCGAATCAATAACGGCGGTTACGGCTGGGATTGGGGTGGTCGTGTGGATGTCCTGTATGGGACCGACGCCCGCTTCACTCAGGCGATCGATGGTCTGGAATCTGACTGGAACCAGACAGAGCGCTTCTATCAAGTGGCACTGCCCCAGTTCTATTTCGACGTAGCCTACAATAGTTGGCTGTTGCGAGGTGGGCACTTTTATACACCATTGGGCTATGAGACGGTTCCTGTTACGCAGAATTTCTTCTATTCCCACAGTTACTCGCACCAGTACGGGCAGCCCTTCACGCATACGGGGCTTTTGCTCAGCCGGTCGTTCAATCGGCTGATAGTCACGGCAGGGATCCAGCGGGGTAATGATCAGTTTGACGACACCGACGGGCGGAACGCGATTGGCTTCGTAGGCGCGGTCCGCTGGACAAGCGAAGATGATCGATTTGGAATTAACTTCGGGATTTCCGCGGATGAACAAGGTGTCGACCGTCCCATCACAATCTACAGCCTGGTGGGCACCTGGAATGTGACCTCTCGACTCCAGTGGGTGATTGAACATACCTTCGGTGAGTCCGAGGATCCTCAGACCGGGAAGAGCCAGTGGTACGGTGTGACAAATTACCTGTACTACAAATTCAATCCTTGCTGGCAGACCGGTTTGCGGGTTGAATGGTTCCGCGACGAGGATGGGATCCGAGTGGCGGGGATTGGGGATGGCAATCGGGCAACAGGCCCCTTCCCGGGTGATTTTTATGAAATCAGCTACGGTTTCAACTGGTCGCCGCACCCCAATCTTCGGGTGCGTCCGGAAGTACGCTGGGACTGGTTTGACGCCAATCGCCCAGTCACTGTTCTCCCGTATGATGCAGGTGACCGCGACAACCAATTCCTGCTTGGCTGCGACTTTATCGTGACCTTCTAACGGGACAATCAAACCGAGATCAGACCCCGTCAACGCCGGCTCAACGAGCCGGCGTCTTTATTTAGGGGCGGTCGCCTTTCCGTGTCAGGAGACTTTCAATCGCGCCCGCAATTTGCGCACGCCTCTGGTAGATTGGATCGGGGGTCCGCGTGAAAGTCGTCATGTCACCGGTGATTTCCGGCGGAACCTCCAGCAACTTTCGGAAGTTTTCCAGTTCTTCCTTTGGCAATTCGTCGCCATATTTCTTGAGAAGATCTGCAAGCATCCAAAGCATTTC
The DNA here is from genome assembly GCF_039793925.1 of Thermogutta sp. GTDB lineage: Bacteria > Planctomycetota > Planctomycetia > Pirellulales > Thermoguttaceae > Thermogutta. Next base: position 37,623 of record NZ_JBAMME010000114.1, read on the forward strand.
GTAATCTTCGATACCTTCGCGGAGCATCTCCCAGCGAATACTGGATGCCGGTGGTAAAAGCACCGGATGGGCAGTTTTCCCGGGCACCGAGGCTTCGAGAGGCGGGTAGATGAATCGGCCGTCACCATTCCCCCAATGCCGTTTCACTCCTTGGGGAGTGGAATAACCCGAGACATACGACATGGGATCCTCGTAGGGGTCCTGAAAACCGTCCGGAAATGCAGTGGGCGACGTCCAGTAATTGGTGGCCCAAACAAGAATTCCAGAAATTCGCCGTTGCCAGGTTTGCCAGAGCCACACTCGCAGTTCGGTTGCGGCATGATCGATAAACAGGGTGCAGTAGGGAGCTTTCGGGCCCGTGCAAATATACCACCAGAACCGCTCGCCCAATTGGCGACGCTCCTCCGCGACTTTAGGGTCGTAGTTGAAACTGATGGGACACCAGATGTCCACATACCCATAAAGCGGCTCCACCGGTTCTTCTGTGAGCATCCTGGCCAGACCGGGGGCATATTTCTTCAGCCGGGCCATCCCCGCTTTGACGAATTCGTAATCCTTGGGCTCGGGCTCATCGAACCAGTAGACGTATGCCATAGGAAGCCACCCTTTCTCGCGAAGATGCTCCTCGATTTGCCGAACCTGGCTGCTGAAGAGTGCCTGGTATTGCGGAGTGTTTTCGGCAAAACCGGCCAGGGAAGGTTCCACGCGGGAGTGGAACGTGCCTCCACCCATTCCCGGGATATGAACCATAAAATTCGTGAAATGGTATCGCTGGATGGCTTCCTCCATAGCTTTGTCGAATGCCGAGAAATCGACTACAGCTCGCGGAGGTTCGGATTTGAGGTCGAAGGTGATGCGGTAGGGATCAAGGGGGGTGGGAACGTACGGACTGATGCGGTGGTCGGCAAAGCTCTGCAAGTACAGATCCAGCAGACGGCGGCGATCTTCTTCGCTTTGCACATTGTGGTATCGAAAGGCTTGGCCACAGTCAAATCCAAAGGCCGTTTCGAGATGGTTTCGCTCAGGCAGGGCAAAGTTCCAGACTTTAAGCTGAAGGGGGACTGTCGCCTTCCACCCGGTGCCAGTCAGCCGAATTTCCCCAAGATATTCCCCGGCTTTGGCGTTTCGGGGCACGTCAACCGTTACCCAAAGAGGTTGATTCATTTGGGCTGGAAGAGCCAGCGGATACTGGAGCGGGGGGAGAGCGTCCGGCCACCAATCGACGACTCCCGTTTGGTCCGTGGGCGTGTGCACAAAATGATAATACACCTGACGCACGCTGACGCTTCCCGCGTCGATCGTGTGACCCTCCGGACTTTCGAGGTTGGTGACTTCGATACGTTCCAGCGTGGTGGCGGATTCCGCACGGAGGACAAGTTGGGCTGACTCATGATCGCCTTTGGCAGCCATCATGCTGATGGCCTGCGATTTACTTGGCTCCGGAGGCGCCGGCCGATTCCGTGCAATCTTCCAGTCAGCCTCGCACCACCAGAGGTCAACGGGCCCGGACCTTGCCAGATACTTGCCGTAATCCGCGCGATAATACTCGTGAACCGCAAGAGGAATCTCGAGGACACCCAATGCTTGCCCCTGCTGTCGAATCGCTAGAAACGCTTTATAAACTCCGGGATTGCTGACCGGGATGGCAAACCGGAGCGAATGTGAGCTGCCCGCTGCCTTGGGTTGAAGCATCTTGTCTTGGTGGATGGTCGTTCCATCAGGTTTGATGACCGATAGGCGAAACTCATACCCTGACGCAGCAGGCGGAGAGACTTCGAACAGATGTTGGCCATTCTCGAATGGTCCGAGGTAACTTATGGCAGAAGATGTTAAATGGGTCGCTCGCCAGCCGTTGGAAAAGACTCCATAGATGGTCTGTCCTTGCAAAGAGGGCGTTTCCTTGTCCAGTTCGCCCTCGAAACTGATACTGTCCACCTGAAGTGAGGTTTCTGGCGTGGCCCCGCTCAGTTTCAGGCGTATATCAGCGGCAGGGAAAAGCTCTCCGGGGAGGACAACTTCTACGATTCCTAATTTGTCTTGTCGCGCGATTTCCCGCCAGGGGTTGCCGTCCTGGCTCACGGCGATGCTGAGAGCGCCGCGAGTATAGTAGTTGATGTTGACCGCGACTCGGCCGCGGACAAATTGATAGCCTGGGAGAGCGAAACGATATACGATTTCCCTTTCTCCCGAAATGACCCAGCGCGAGGTGTTAAATCCCGCTGTCGCCCTTTCCAGTACCCGATGATCGTTACTCCCGTACTGGTTGAACAGGCCGTTGAAGACATACTTTCGTGCCTCGATTTTCTCTCCCCGGCCGAGGATGATCGACCCGTGTTTGCTGTAGATAGGTAAAGCCGGTCGCAGTTGCGCAGCGTCGTATTGAATGGCTCCACGAACCTGCCATTGACCAAGGCGAAACTGGGTGGTGGTCACGTCGTCTGGAACTCGGAAAGCCGCCTGGAATTCGCCCCAATCACCGTCAGGAAAGGTCCAGTCGTGGTTAACCTCCGCTGGACCGATGATGGCGCAGCCGCCGGAGGCGCCGAGGCGACGCCCCTTCACAGTCACGACGTACCGGGCGCCGGGCTGGACGACAATCTGCGAGACCCAGGCATGGCTCCCTCGGCCATCCCCGGTAACTTCCAGGATATCCTTCTCTAGCCAGCGTCCGGTCCCACCAGAGAGACGCCATCCTGCGGGTTCGGTTTCACCCACGCGAAACTCTTCGTTGGAGATGAGAGGAGACTCCGAAACATCGTAACCTGTGGCCAGTCCCGGGTAAACAGCCGCCAGAAGAATGATGGCGATTCGACTCCGGTTGTGCGATGCGGTCACAATTTTCATCACAAACTGGCCAAGGGCAGCGGATCTTGAGCAAAAAGCCTGTTTGCGTCGCGTAAGTGGAGTGGCCATAGCAAACACCGATCAACAAATGGGACCTCCTGGAGGGACAAATACGCCATTCTATGATTTGCCCCCGGGAAGGTAAAAGCAATAGGTGCCGACGTGGATTCTGTGACATACGTTTGAATCGCGCTGCGCGAGCGATGCACTTCAGTTCAACGCTGATGAAGAACAATAGCGGTTTGCCACAGTATCTCACAAACGACGCAACTGTGCCGTATATGGGCCTGCCCACTTGTCAAAAAGCTATTGAAAGTCTATACTTAAGGGCGCAGTGTGTCGCCTCTCTCTGATGCCACAGTATTGAACTTCTGGGAACGAGACAGCGAGAATGCCTTGGTGTGGGTTGGGTGAGGCGCGACCCAAGCGGCGAAACATGGGGCTTTGAGGAGTCGCTTTCGGTTTCAGGGTTTCCTGTCCACCACGACTTAGTTTTTTTAAGGAGTACGGGAAATGATCGTCACGACCACAGAACTTTTCAAGCACGCATACGGTAAATATGCCATCGGTGCCTACAACATCAACAATCTCGAACAGGCGGTCGGTTTGTTCCGAGGTAATTTGGGCAAGGTCAAAAAGAATGACGAGCCCGTCAACGAAGATCTTGCTGCCCCGTTTATTTTGCAGATTTCCCGCGGCGCGCGGTCCTACACCGACAAGCGCTTCCTCGAAGCGATCATTCGAGCCGCCGAGGAGGTCTTTCCGGAAGCCATCTTTGCGGTTCACCTTGATCACGGGACAGAGGAAGTCTGCTATGACGCGATCGACAGCGGTTTCTATAGCTCGGTGATGATCGACGCTTCACACGAGCTTTTCGAGAAGAATGTCGAAATCACCAAGCGCGTAGTCGACTATGCCCACAAGAAAGGCGTCGTTGTGGAGGCCGAATTGGGTCAGCTCGGCGGCGTGGAAGAAGATGTTGTAGGAAGCGTGTGCCTCACCGATCCCGAGCTGGCGGCCGAATTTGTTCGCTTGACAGGGTGTGACTCTCTGGCGGTGGCTATCGGAACATCTCACGGAGCTTACAAGTTTGTTGGAAAGCAGGGGGTGCGTCTCGATCGGCTGGCGGAAATTCAAAAAGCTCTTCCGCCAGGATTCCCTCTCGTGATGCACGGTGCCAGCAGTGTTCCCAAAGAATGGGTGGATCGCATTAATGCGGCTGGCGGAAAACTGGCCCAGACCAGTGGTGTTAACGAGGCCGACTATCTGAAGGCGGCCAAACTTGGGGTGTGCAAGATTAACATCGACACAGACGGCCGACTTGTTTGGTGCGCCATCTATCGTGAGTCTTTCCGCGATAAGCCGGAAGACTTCGATCCGCGAACTCCCGGCAAGGTGTTCATGGCCGCTTATGCCGAGTACATCATCCACAAGAATCAGGTGCTCGGGTCTGCCGGTCAGTTGAAAGAGGTGCGGTCTTTGCTGGCCGCCCGGGTGTGAAGGACCTGCCTGAAAACCGAGTTGATCTAGCGAAGCTGGGCGGTCGCCAGTGCGTTTCCCTGGAAATTCGGATTATTTTGGACCTGCGAGAGCCGTATGGCGATGAGCTTTTGCTCGCGTTTTCCGGAGGACGTTACGGTGAAAAAGCGGCCGCCCAGGCTGCCGGGTTGATCAGGGGCGCACGTGACAACGAGCATGTCCCCCGGCGCGAGGTCCAGCTTGATCGTCAGATCGTTCAGAACAATCCGGTCTCTGCGCATCTCCCATCGTACAAGCCCTTCCGTAGCGACAGGCTGGACACGCGGTTCCCCATAGTGAACTTCCGGTACAAGCTGGATACAGACCGTTCCGTCCGGCTTGGGGGAGAGCGTCATGGCGAAGACCCCCTGGGCGCGATAGACGGTTTGTCCGATGACTTGGCCATTACTGTCGCGTCGTAACAGCGGCAATTCGTCATAGACTGAAGAAGCAAGCAGTTCTGCCCGCTGATGCGGCTTGGTCTGGAGGTGCCGTCGCACGGGGGCCGACTCAGCGTCGTGACCGGGCTCTTCTATCGTTTCCAAGGCATCTTGGTTGAGGGGGGCATCAGTCAGCCGAAGCAGGTCAGCCAGTTCCGGCGGCAGGGGGCCGGCGATGCGTCCTGTTCGGAATCCGTTGCGGTAGAGCTCTTTACGGGTCTCCGCGGATATTGCCTGCTCATCAACATTTTTCCAGAGCTTTTCCACGATAGGGTCGGCGTAACGGACGCGTACGAAAAAAATATCTACGGCAACGCTGTCTGTGTTCATGATGGGTGGGCTCAGTGGCGATTTGTGACCCACCTGAAGCTGCGTGCACCCACCCGCAGCGACAGGTAGCACAAGCATCAACACATGTAGCGTAACCTCGTGGAGTTTCGCGCCTGACCGAGTGCGCATGAAGGATCCACCATCCACAAGACAAAGCGGGGAATCGATTCACCGCGGAAATGACCGTATTTTGCCGTTGGCGTCCCACCTATAGGGGGACTGAGAGTAACGATCTTCGACGCCTACGTCAACCGCAGTAATGTTGCAAATGGGATCGTATTGCGATGCGGGTACTAAGCTGGCGGGACGAGTGAACAAGAAAAGGCCGAGTCGGCAAATAGAATCCTCCAAATGGCAGTGTACATCTCGCAAAGGCAGGCACTAAATCGCGCTGCAAAAACAGTGACCGGGGCGAAGTGCCCCGGTCACCGCGAAAGGAGGAAAAAATGGATGGTGAATTTTGTTTCTGGTGGTTTCCCTGCAGCTTCCGCGCAGTTTCACATCGGTGGCAGTGGGGCCAAACTGATCGTCTCGCTGTCGGGAACCGAAGCTGGCTTCAGAGTGGCAGAATCCTTGGGTTTTGGAGCGGCCTCGGGCTTCTGATCAGCCGGGCTCGGGCTGGGGGAAGGCGATTCCTCTGCAGAAGGAGCACACACTCCGCAGGCCTGGGCCGCCAGGCATTCCGCACACACATACTGCACCACAGTTTTGTAAACAGGGACCTCCACCTCGTACTCTTTCTTGACGAGTTTTTTGATCGATCGGGTGCGACCGATCTGAGGTGGTACCGGGCAGGAACGTTGGTGACCAAGGTCATAAAGCCAGCCTGAGAGAATTCCAGACGGACGTGCGCAGGAATCGCAGGATTGGCATCCCACGTCACAACCCTCGGCAGCGCCGCAGGCATCGCAGCCGGGATCGCGGGATCGGCCGGGGTGACTGGGCAGCATCGTGCACACATCCGCCGATTCCACACACCAGCAATGTTTCTTGACCTTCTCAACGCCACACTCAATGCGGCACACTTTCTGTTGGCACGGTCCTGGTCGACCACAGATGGCACATCGCCCAGGGGAACCGCGGACTTCTGTAGGGTCACCCCCGAAAACGGGGCCCAGAGTGCCCACGACGAGCAACAGTCCAGTCAACCAGTATTTCGGACTCATCGACATATCCTCCTCGGTTGGTTGGCCTTCGTGATATCTCGCACAAAAATCCTGACATGTTTGTTGGCTGTGTGCCTGGCGCGCCTTCGTCCTGACGGCAAGTTCGGGCGTGGCACGTCAGAAATCCACCTGGGCACGCATCTCGAAGACGTTGATATCCGAATTGGGCCCGTTGTTGGCCGTCCCCACCTGGGCGTGGACGTAGTTGAACATCAACCGCATGTAAGGATTCCAGTACCAGTTGATGCCGAAGGTGTGGTCGGAGGTGGTTCCCCCCAGCACACCCGCATCGTCCAGATCGAGCCAGGAGTAACGGTAGGCCAATTCCCAGGCGCCCCAGCCGGTTTCGACGTCACCGTCACAGGTCCGCACACGGAAGAAGTTTTCGATCGGCTTGACACGATCAAATGCACCCTTCTGACGGTTGTAGGGTCGGTGTTCACCTGTGAGGAAGTAGCTCATCTGAACATAGGCGCCGTGGAAAGTGGGATCGGCACCCACACTGCGATTGTAGAACGCCACAAGGTACTCGGATTGGACCGAGAACGGCCCGTAAACGAACGCTATTTCCGGATCCAGCAGATGGTAATCTTCGACGTTGCTGATATTGCCAGTGTCTACAACACGGGGACCGACGGCAACTTCGGGGCGAACCCGGATGCGTTGAGTGGGATCATCCACATCGCGGTAGCTGTAACCCAGCCCGAGGTGCAGCAGTCCCCGACCATTCGTCGCTTCGTCATACCACGGCAAATAGGTCGCCCGCATGGTGAAAGCATAACCACCATCGTCATCGGCGGCATAGGGCGGAGTGTCTTTGATGGAACGGAACCCACCAAAGGCAAAGGTCATTCGTTCATTTTCGGAGACATGGTACGAGGCAATACCGACATTTCGAGCGGGTACGAACGCACTGTTGAGGGTACTTCGTTCCATGAAGGTGATGTAACGACTTGAGGTGAGTTCTTCCAAAGAGAAGGGCTCCTTGAAATGTCCGATCTGCACATAACCCAACCACGGAAGATCCTTCACGCCGAGGTAAACATCCTTAAAAGAGGTACGCTGCTCGTCATTGGAATCTCGGGCTGCGAAGTCGACTTCGATTTTGTAATTGAAGACATCAAACCCTTCTCCAAACGCCCCCAGTCGTGCTGTGCGGAACTGCACAGTATCCTGGGCGTCGCCGAATGTCGCCATACTACCGGCCCCCTGGCCGAAGGAAACGGCATCGACATAGATGCGTCCGTCGACATTGACCGACATTTTCCCTGCGCTTTTTTTGGCGGCCGCAGCCTCCTTGGCTTTGATGTCGGCCAGAGCCTTTTCTAATTCGGCGACTCGCTGAGCCAACTCATCTTGTGACCCTTTGGCAGCCGGACCTCCTTCCGAACCCACTAAGTATGCTGGATCAAGGTACTGATAGTTGTTCGAGGAATTTTGGGCTAGTAGAGGGCTGGCCCAAAGAGCAGCCCATGTGGTGCCGGCCACGAGACTTAATTTCCACCAGCATTTCGATCGCCAGAGCATGGAAGTGATCCTCCGTCCGTGGGTTTCGTCAACGTCCTTGTTACGGGCGAACAGGTCATACAAACGTAAAATAGGTCATGCCTTCACGGGCATTTGCTTGAATCGATTCGTCACTCCGGCTCACTTTATTGCGTGCGCTTTTCCGGGCACAGTTTGCGCCTTGCGAATTATTTGGTCTATTTATCCAGATTCTCCAGCACACGATCTTTGCGTATTTGGGCGGAGAATCCGTTTATGTTATCGCGATGCTCAACGTTACAGCCCCGTTTGATGGGGCCGCGAAGCCATCTTTGCCGATTGCCGTCGGTTCCGCAAACCACCTGGAGGACCGTTTCGTTGTTAGGAGCCGCCGCAGTTTTTGAGGCACAACGGTATGTCCACCATGTCAAATGCCTTTGTGCGAGTGCGATCGGTGCGTAAAATGAGTAGACTGACCGTATTTCCAAAGGCACGAGGGCGGGCACCTGGAAGGTACCAGATTTTTTCCCTTGTGCGGGCAATTCCCGGTATCAGGTCGACGAAAATGAGCGTCCACTTGCATCGTGAACTCGACAAGCTCCGCGGACGGCTTCTGAGTTTGGCCGGTGAGGTGGAGCAGCAACTTCAGAAAGCAATCACGGCCGTTCTCAATCGGGATCCGCAGTTAGCCGACGAAGTTGAAGCAGGCGACCGGAAGATCGACCAGTTGGAAGTCGAGCTCGAGGAAGATTGCCTGAAAGTTCTTGCGCTGTATCAGCCTGTGGCCGCTGACCTGCGCTTCTTAATCACTGTGCTGAAGATTAACAACGATTTGGAACGGGTCGGCGATTTGGCGGTCAATATTGCCCGCAAAGCCCGAACACTCTCTCAAATGCCTCCCGTACGAATGCCGTTCGATCTGGACGGTATGTGGCGCAAGGTTCAGGCAATGCTGCGACAGAGTGTGGACAGCCTGGTCAATGGCGATGCCGACGCGGCTGAGGACGTGTGCAAACGGGATGAGGCCGTCAATGCCCAGAAGAAAGCGATTCGTCAACAAGTCGAGCAACTCATTGAGCAACATCCCGACCAGGTCAAGACGTGGCTCCAAGTTCTGGCCGTTTCCCGAAACCTGGAACGTGTTGCCGACCATGCGACCAATATCGCCGAGGACGTCATTTATCTCGTTCGGGGCCATATCGTCAGGCATCCCGCCCGGTTCCGCGACCGAGATCTTGACTGAAAGCTTGAGCCGATCCGGGACAGTATGACAGCCTGGGGATTGGGCGGAAACAAGAACCTGTCGAGACGGGGGAAAACCCCTGATCTGTGGATGCTTGGCGATTTGTGCCATTGCGATGTGACAGGAGGACCAGTCCAGCGGCGCAGAACGTAGGATCTATGCTCCGGTGGTCTGCGCTACTCAGGTTCTGGGCGGATGGGAGTGGTAAGGTGCCGGAATGTACTCCACGGTTGGCTGGCCCCGTCGAGGTTGGGGATAAAGTTGCAAAAGTTGCAGAAACTCGGTCGGCATATCCGTACTCACCGGCAATCCAAGTTGTTGAGCCATTTCGGCTGTGAGCGGGAAATCGTGGGTCCACGTGCCTTCGGAAAGCAGTCTCGCCACCTCATCAGCCTTGTCTTCGGGCATCTTGTCGCTGAGCAGTTCTTTGACACACATTCTGACCTGGCTGATGGCCTTTTCGGCAATGTCTGCCAGTATGAGAGTTTGATCGTCGATTTCGTCGGGCTTTTTCCTTTGGAGCACTTTCAGCACGGAGGCGGCCGGTTGCTGATTAATTTGGGGGTCCACCGGGCCCAATACAGCGTGCTTGCACATGACGATTTCGTCGGCGGCGAGGGCAATGAGCGTTCCGCCCGACATCGCATAGTGCGGAATAAAGACCGTGACTTTGCCCGGCCGATGGTGCACCGCCCGTGCGATTTGAAGTGCGGCCAGCACCAGCCCGCCGGGTGTGTGCAGGACCAGATCAATGGGAATTTCAGGATCGGTGAGTTGAATTGCATGAATGACTTCTTCCGAGTCGTTAATGTCGATGTAACGGAAAATCGGGAATCCCAAAAGGCTCATCGTTTCCTGACGATGGATGAGCACGATCACCCGCGACTGACGTTTCCGCTCGATGCGCGCGATCATTCGCTGCCTGGCTGCTTCGATGACTTTCTGGCGGAGCACTGGCTGAAGAGCAGAAAGCATGAGAAAAATCCAAAAGATATCCATCACATTCATCGTCGACAATCTCCCTGGATCCTGTCTGTTTGCGGCATTGAAATGCCAAAACCGTTACACCCGTTCTCTCACCACTGGAGCCAGCCCAACTCGGTCTTGTATTCATCGGGATAGCAATGGGGGCAGGGACCTCGTGATCGGAGGAAAAACGGACACAGGAGCATTCCCGCTACAAACCCACCGATATGGGCCCACCAGGCAATACCCCCTACCTGGTCCGAAGGCAATAGACTTCCCACTCCATTGAAAAACTGGACAAGAAACCAAATGCCCAAATAGACAACGGCCGGAAATGCAACGAACACCGGATAGAACAGAATGGGGACCAGAGTGACGACGCGGGAGTAAGGATAAAGCACAAAGTAGGCTCCCATGATGCCGGAAATCGCCCCCGAAGCCCCGATCGTCGGAACAGTGGAGTTGGGGTTGGTCAACACGTGGACGATGCCCGCAATAACCCCGCAACAGAGATAAAACAAAGTAAACCGCAAAGGCCCCATGCGATCTTCCACATTATCGCCGAAGATCCACAGGGTCCACATGTTACCCACAATGTGGAGCCAGCCGCCGTGGAGAAACATGCTCGTCAGGAACGGCCAGTAGTTCAGAGGCATTCCAAGGAAATAGGCCAGCTCCGGATGGGTGTAGCGATAGGGAACAATGCCGAACTGGTGGAAGAAGCGTTCCAGGACGGGCTGCGGAAGTTCAAGCTGCAGAAAGAATACGAGGGCGTTGGCCAGTATCAGCATGTACATTGCCACGGGTGTGTTGCGGCTGGGAATGGTGTCATATAGTGGAATCATCGTCTCGTACCCAGGGCATGTCTCTATTGCGTTTCCTGTTTTCTCGAGGGAAGCGACGCTCGGAGCTCGATGACCGTCTCTCTCATTTTCAGAAACTCGACACGGTGGTCAAGGATGTACGCTTGCGAGTTGGCTGAGGGTCGACAGCGCTGGAGCCACATGGGCGTCTACGATGCACCAGAGGCTTGCCAGGGTTCGCAGCAGATGCGCTCAGATCGCTTCCAGCCTTCTCTCCGCTCTTAAATACTGAACAGTGCACATAAATACTGAACAGTGCACATTCTGATCTCCTCAATTCGATACGGGTAAGAAAACATAAATTTGTCGCGACGTCAGCCCGGGCGATCCGGCAACGGTAAATTAGCATTGCTCTCGTCCGGCATGCTATTGGAAGAGGTTCGATCGGATGGCGAGGTCTCAGCCCGAGACGATTCCGAGAATAGCCGCTGGCGGATTTCCCATTCGCGTTTTTTATCCTGACGATTGAACCACCACACAACGGCTCCGATGAGCACCACGACGACAACCACAACACCCGTGAGAATAGTCGTCACCGTGCCCACCTGACGGGACGACGTGTCGGCGGCCAAACGCACCGCTTCACGTCCTATGAGAAGTGGCGCCAGTTGCCACGCGTTGCGCGGTGCGTCTGGCGACAGCGCTGCCTGGGGTCGAAACGCCCAGGTCTTCATAAAGAAACCTGCCACCGCGAGGTTCACCGCGTATCCCGGCCCTTCGCCCGGCACGACCCCTTTGGGAAGGTATCGCACACAGAACACGATCGGGTAATTCTGGGAATCGTCGGTGAAAAGATAAATTGTGTGGTAGTGGTCGATCCCAAAACGTTTTCGGATATCGGGGTCTTCGACGGACACTTTTTCGATTCGCCTGGCCGTCCCATACAGTAGGAACAATTTACCCTGCTGATGGACGGGGTCGTTAAACAGGGGGACCACGGAGTAAGTCGATTTTCCCATCCTTGCCAATTCGGCCTGGGCTTCGCGCAGTAATTGGCCGGGTTCAGCACGGCCCACTGCAGCCAGAAGTTGATAGAAGCATTCTCGGTCTTTTCCCGTGAGACGATACTTTTCCAGGGGATCCGAAAGCGGTTCGTCGCCGCCTTCGGACGACGCGTGCGAAGTGACGAAACGTTGTGCGGACGTTCCCAAACCGACGTCGTCAAAAAGACTGCAATCCATTCCCAAACGACCTAAGAGGTTATTGGGGAACCAGCTTGGCCGATCGGTGACAAGCAGAGGGACTGGCTTGGGTTGTATCTTCACGAGTTTGAGAAACAAGCCGCGGATAACGGTTGCCTCGCGGAGTTGTTCTATTGTCTTCCAGGCCCGGGGTACATCGCGGGCATACACCAGATATTCCCCGTTCTCGGTTGCCACCCGACACGCGTAGTAATGGTGGAGGCCCAAGCGTTGCGCAACCTCCGCCGGTACCGACTCTTCGGCGACTTCTGTGGCGGTTCCTTTAATTTCCAGGAGTTTTCCTCGCCAGGCCCGGGTGTCGGCTGCTATCGCATTCCACTCCGGGGGCGGCTGTTTCCACTCTTCCAACTCCACTGGCTGAAACATTCGCATATGAAACAAAAGCCGGAGAAGCAGTTCGTGCTCTTGGGGTTGCAGCGGCTGGCCGTCCTCGAGCCCTTCCCACATGCTGTCGCTGATTCCCAACCGTTTGAGAACCGCACGCGGGCCGGTCAAAGATGATGCCTCGCGCGTAATTTTTTCCGCGGCGGAGTTGGCCGATGTTCCAGGATTCTGCAGAGAAGCTTCCTGGCGTGTCGACGGGGGCGGTGTCCTTACTTCAGTAGCCACCACAGCAAACCCGCCGCAAGCCACCAGGAGAAGCATCCCTAATTGAAGCACTGATTTCGCAGACACAGCAAATTCCTTTAACTAGTGGGAAATCCTGTTGACTCGGCGGTCACTTCTTCGCCGGGGGCCTGTTTTTCGTCAGAGTGCGACTGTGTCGGGAGAAACCGGCTGGCAGAAGTCCCCGCCTTTTTGGGAAAAAGCTGTTTTTCGCGAATTCGCAACGCGTACCAGAGGAAAAAAACGGTCACGAGGGCTGCGACAATAACGACCACCCACGGATTGGGGGGCGACTCTTCGGGCAGCGCCGATTGGGCGGGAACCGGTTCCCAGCGGATGGACGGAGCCAGTACCACGGGCGCGAATCGTAGCCCATCTTTGGCCTGGTAGGCCCATCGCTTGAAAAAGACCCCTCTGACGACTACCGGTTCCGACATGCGTTCCTCGCGAGGAAAGTGCTCCGGTAGTTGGAGGCAGTAAACCACGATGGGGTCATTTTCTTCTTCGGGACAAATCCATAGTTGATAGTATTGAGAAATGCCAACGCTGTTTTGGGGGGCTCGTAGGGAAAATACTCCCATGACACGACCGCGAAACTCGACGAGTTTCCCCCGGTAATCTTTCGGACGTCGGTACAGTTGGGCAAACGTCACACGTTGGGCGGGAGATTGCCAAAGTTCCGAAGAGGATACCTCCTGAAGGATTTTCAGGCTTCCAAACCACGGCTCTTTCTCGGTGTTGCGGAAAGGAGCATCGTCGGTGACCGATGAATAATCCAACTGGGAAAGGCGTGCCACCAGAGCCAAAGTTTGTGTGTGCTGATCCGGGGAACGTCTCGGGGAAGGTTCTTCTTGGTTGCTGTTATTATTCTCGCGCACGGAAACAGAAGCGCCACCAGCCACGACGCTTTCCTGCACGACATGACTTGAATTGAAGGAAGAGCCAGACCGCCGGGCCAGGAACCACTGCGGCACAATGGCCACCATCCCCAGCAGAAATACCCATAACAGCAATTGCCACTGCTGTTTTGGAGTGGGCAGGGGGAGCGACCGACGATATCCGTCAAAACGAACCATAAGGATTCTCAAAAAGAAACCTGCAGCCCAGATGGACGCAATCAGCGGCCCGCGACCAAAGCCGGGCTCGTATCCGGACCCAAGTCCGTGGTTCACCGGGGTTTAGGCTTCGCCGTCGCGAACTCTGATTCCACATACCCGCGGTGTGTCGCAGTTGCAATTTGTGGCTGAACGCCGTTTCCGCGGTCGCCAGGGGGTTGTTAACGGGATACGTGGACCTCCTGGCGGATGATATGGAACGGCTCGAACAATCCATAGCCTATTGTATCATAAGCCGTTCCAGCTGGCGGTCCCTCGGCTGGGCCTTGGGCAAAAGCATGGGGCCAGGCGGATCCCCGAATCGGCCCCGCATGGTGAGGACCCAGAGTGTTCTTGAGCGTCCCCGTCACGATGACGCTTATTTCATTTTCACCTTCTTTGAGGAGCGGAGTGATCTCGCACTCATAGGGTGGGCGATAAATGACCCCCGCCGGTGTGCCATTCACAAGCACGTGAGCAAGGGAGCCGTTCCACGCTCCCAGGCGAACGAGCCAGCGTCCCTCGGCCCGAGACTTTTGCACCCTTGTGCGGTAGGCTACCCGCCCTGAATAAAGCGGGCATCCCTGAACATTCCAACCCTCTCCAACGTGTAAATCTTCGGGAGGAGTGATGACAAAACCTTTTTCGGCCGGGGTGACTGAAAACTCGCCCAGCACATAAGCTGCGGCAGCTTCGTGAAACATTGTCATGGGAGAAGCCGTCGCCGTGACAACGTTTTCTCCCACCCGTACCAGCTCCGTGATATCGATTTTGCCGAAGCTCCTGTCCAGCCACCAGCCGCTTGGCGAAGGAACCGCTTTGCCGTTACAAGTCACGGTGTAAAGGTCGGGCCTTTCCAGAACGAACCAGATCTGATTTGGAACTTTTTCCTTAATTTCAAAGTGGTAAGTTAACTGGAATCCGCTATCGGGTGGAAATTGCCTGCTGATGATTTCGTCACGAAACTGGACAGCTCGATCCCATGGATTCCCTGGCAGCCCGTGTTTCTGAAAGATCCAGTTGCAGGCCGCTACGAAATACATGCCCCGGCGCGTCTCATCCTGGACTTTGACATCGAAATAATCGAGTGTTAGAACGTTGGGATCCAGCCGTTCTGCATGGATTGGCCCCAGGGGAATCTCTTCTTCCGTGGTTGATGTTTGAGGTGCCGACGGGTTGGCCCGATGGTTGAGAAAGAGCACGAGGGAACCTATTGGCGGAAGATCGAAGGTGAGCTCGATTGCATTCCCTTTTTGGCTGAACGAGGCCGGTTGAACTTCGCCCGTTTCCAGGTCCCAAACTTCGGCACCCAGATACCGAGCATAAATGGTACCGGCCGCATGTTCGGAGTCACTCGTGTTGACGAGGAAAAGGACCTCCCCGTCCTTGAGTCGCCTTCGCTGGTGGAAGAGCAAACCGTGTCGGCCATCCTGCTGCACAATACGAACAGCCTGGTCCTGGCGTGGTGCCAGCAGCTTTGGCAGGTCGTTCTCATCCACCTTTTTCCATCCGGGGAGTTCTTTACACTCGTTGAGAGCCTCTGCGGGGCGGCCATCGACAAGTGTCGGACCATCTCCACAAACCATCACAGTGCCGCCGGCCAAAAGGAATTCCCGGAGAAGTTCGAGAGTTGTCTTCTCGAGGTTTTCGCAGGTTTGGGGAAGCACGATCGTGTGATATTTCCGTTTTCCCACCACCAGGTATCCGTCCTGGACCCTGCCCAAATTGGCCATGATATGTTCACATCCGAGATCATACTCGATCTGGGCAAATTCCAGGCTTTTTACCAGATTGAAGAAATTTGCCCCGAGCTGCTCTAAATGGGAGGACGTTCCTTGGTCCACCTGGTAGAGCCATGCCGTGCTGGTGGGTTCCAGAACCAGTATCTCGTTGACCCGTTCGCCACTGGAAAGTACTAGGGAGAGCCGGGTGAGGTAGTCGGCAATAACGTGATAGAAGGGCCACCAGGGCTCGTGATAGGAAAAGGACTGGGGATGGTCCATCTTGCGGGCCCCTCGGATGGTCACGTAAGAAAGGTGCTCATCAAAGGTGTTGACGCCCAGTACGCCCAACCAGTCCGCGATACGCTTCATATCCTGAAAACGGAGGTCCCATCCGCCCGCACCGTAGAGTTCGCACAGCGTCCGTGTCCGTCCGCACTGGTCGGCCACACTGGAAAGCTCTCGCACGGCTCGAATATTGCCAAATTGCGCATGCGTGTGTTCCGCATATTGATTCATTAGACAATCGATGGCTGGCCGCTGATGCCAGGCATACATGGCCATGTTGTCAGGGACAAACCGGCAGAGCGGCCATTCGTGTTCCCAATAGTGTCCAGTGAATTCCAGATGATGTTGCTCGCACCACTCATAATAGGGGCGAGCCCATCGTTCCACGAACAGATCCAAGAGTAAGCGATAGTAATCGTGCCGCACTTTTTTCCACTCGCCCACGGACTGCACAAGGGAGGGAAGGTGATCGACAAGGTTGTACCCGAAGCGTTTTTGAAACTCCGCGGGGAGGTCCTCGGTCCAGGTGAGCTGACCTGCGGAAAGAAGCCGTGGTTCATCCGTGAACGACCCGGGTACCCGTTGACCGAAGGCCTGTCCAACTTCTCGGCGGTAGGCTTCCAGGGTCACTTCCAGAAACTTTTCAGTCACCCCTGGATAGAGCAAGTCCACGTAGGCCCGACCTCCATGCCAGGGGGAAGGCCCTGCCCGCACCAAAGAAAACACAAGATACTGGCCGTCCGGAAGGGACTTTTGCTCCTTACTCACCTGTGTAACGTTTTCATACCGATCCGCTTCCAAACGAAATACGGCAAGGGCGTTGGGGTCGATCTCCTGGGCGCGTTTGACCTGTTTTACAACAAGGCCACGCCCTACCGACTCCGGCATCAATTCAGGAACCCAACCCCCGGCGAATCCTGAGGGATAGGAGTTCTCGTCATAAATCCATACATTCATGTCCAATCTTTCGGCGGTTTTCAACGCCAACTTCCATAAACGGAACCATTCCTCTGAAAGATAGGGAGTCATCAACCCCGGACGCGGATGGACGAACACTTGTTTGACATGCTGCGAGGCAAGATCCTCCATCGTGCTCACGACTTCCTCATCGGTCAGCATGTCATTCCACACCCACAAGGGAGCTGAAGAATATTCCCGGGGCGGATGGGCCAGAAGTTGTTTGACCTCCTGTGAACTTTGCGGCTCAGCCAGAACGGCAGACTGGAGCGAGAGCACTGTGAATAACACCGCGATCGCTGTTTGCACCATTGTCCCGAGTGTTTGGTCCCTCCACATGGTTGAACTCCTTTGAACATAGGAACTGGTTATGGAAGCGTTTTCTTAAAAGACGCAAACTTCCTGAATGCTTGCTTGCGGTTGCACTTGTCCGGTCATCATGGTTGTGACAGCTCGATCTTCACATAGAATGCCCCGCACAGGTCGTTTCCTTGGCTATCCTGAAACCACGCTTGGAGCTGTGTGTCGCCCTCGGGCAGTTCCACTTCAAACGGTACACCGATTGCCTCGGGAGATGTTTGGGCTCGTATTTCGCGTGATCCAACACGAAGAACGGCGGCGTGAATGGGGAGCGCTTTCCGGTTCTTAATGACGTCTGACAAGGATCGGCCGGCAACCGTTTGTTTGGGTCCGATTGAACCGAGGGGCTCCTGCGTATGGAAAGGCCAGCGGCGCAGCTCGATACGATACAGGCCACCCCGTACCAGCCGCAAATGGAACGAACCACCTCGTGGACCGCCCTCGGCCGCCGAGACGCGGTGATGATTATCCACATCCACACCCGCCCAGTAATTGGGTGAAAGGATCACTGGGTTTTCCTGCTGTGTTCCCACGAGAATAGGTTGGTATTCGTAGACGCGCTTTTCCACCCCGGACCACCAGTCCTCATAAAAAGCTCTCATCTTCGCCACGATGTCCGCATGCTGGGCACTGACATCCGCTTTTTGTGCCCGATCCTCCACGATGTTGTACAACTCCTTGCCATGGACAAGTCGCCACGGCCCCCAAACCACACAGGCATCGTACTTAACAGCGCGGACTCTACCGCCGTACTGGACGACGAACATGCGGTCCGGCAACGTGGCACGGGGATCTTTCAGCACGCTCGCCAGGCTGATGCCATCAAAACGAACTCTCTCTGGGGAAGAAAGACCACACAGTTCAAGTAACGTCGGTAAGATGTCTTGAATCTCCGTCGGGTGGCTGACTTCCCGCCCGCCTTCGATACCGCCAGCCGGCCAGCGAATGAAGCAGGGAACCCGATGCCCACCCTCGTAATAACTGCCTTTCCCCTCCCGTAAGCCGGCGTTGTAGACCTGCCTGCCCGCCGTCCCGCCGTTGTCAGTCATAAAGATCACGATCGTGTTCTCGCGAAGTCCCGTTTCGCGAAGCCAGTTTTCCAGCCGGCCCATGTTTTCATCAATATTGGCGATCATGCCGAAGAAATCGGCGACATTCGGTCGCACTAAACTCCGGTAAGGTGCAGCATCTTTTTCCTGGGCCCAGAGAGGACCGTGGGGTGCGTTAGTGGCGATGTAACACAAAAACGGTTCCTTTTGTCGGGCACGTTCGGACATCCATTCCAACGCCTTGTCGAACCAGAAGTCTGTACAGTATCGGTTCGCCTGCCCTACACGGTCTTCCTCTCGGTAGCGAATGTTGACACAGTCGTTGTCGAACTCCACGTCCGAGGCCACTCCCCAACCTCCGAACCAGATGGCTTTCTCGAAGCCGCGGTCGAACGGTCGATCGGGGTAATGGTCGCCCAGGTGCCATTTGCCGAATTGTCCTGTTCGGTAACCGTTTTTTCGGAAGAGTTCGGCCATCGTGGGAATTTCCCGCCAGATCATATTCGTGGCCGCGGGAACGCTCCGCGCCCCGTTGCGGAGGGCATCCAGCCCGGTCATGAGCTGGCCGCGAGTTGGCGTGCAAACCGGGGAAACGTGAAAATCGGTGAGGCGGACGCCTTCCCGAGCCAAGCGATCGATGTTGGGAGTAAACAGGATGGGATTTCCATGGCACGAAAGATCGCCGAAGCCTTGATCGTCTGTGAGGACGATAACCACGTTGGGATGAGCCGTGGAAGTTGCGGAATGAGCCTGTGTCTCATCAGCAGGCTGCTGTTCCGAAAGAGAGAGCTTCTGCGGATCCAGGACCACATGGCGGATCCTCTCCCGCTTCCAAGTGTAGGTGATGTGGATGAGGCCATCGCGGGTTTGAATGACGGCGGGATAACTGTACTCCCCAGGTTCGTCTTCCAACGTCAGGACCTCCTGCCAATCAACGCCGTTCTGTGAAAGCGCCACACTTAATGGTGAACGACCTCGAGTGGTTGGGTTGTAAACTAGGAGTTGTCGTCCATCGGACAGGGTGACCGCGTCAATCCCTGAATTCGGGTTGGGAACCACCGTGCGTTGGACCGGTGTCCACGTATTTCCTCCGTCATAAGAGGCCGTCCAGAAAATGCGCCCTTGCCGTGATCTGCCCACGGCCACCAACTTGTTGGGGGCCACCCGCAGGATGCTGGGCTGAATGGCGTCGAGAATTTCGGCTCCATCCGGCGGGATCACCTTTGTCCAAGTTTGGCCCTGATCCCTGGAAAGTTCGAAGTGAATGCGCCAACGGCTGGGTCTTTCGGGTGTTTCAGTGCTGGACGGACAAATCCAGGTGCCATCCTCCAGTTCCACAGGTTTGTTCTTGATCGGCCCAAGGAACCCATCGGGCAGACGTGCCGCAGCTTGCCAAGTTTTTCCATCGTCGACACTCGCTTTGACCATGCCCCACCATCGACTGGGGCTTGGGCCCACTTTGTAAAACAGGTAGAGTTTTCCGTCTCGTGGGCGGAAGAGCACGGGATTCCAGCAGGGGTAACGGCGACCGTCGGCCTGCTCACCTGTCGCTACCTCATGGGGGGCCGACCATCGGCCAGCTTCGTATCGACTCATCCAGATGCCGACATTTTCGGCACCTTCTCGATCACCTCCAAACCACGCCGCCAAAAGACCGTGCGCCGCTTCCACAATTGTCGAAGCGTGACAGCTCCGAAATGGGGCGGTTTCAAAAATGAACTCCTTCTGCACGACTGCACTCTCACGAGGCCCTTCAGCCGCATCGGCAGGCTGGCTTCCCGCCAACGCGGTACATCCCGCCCAAATTGCCAGAAGAAACGCCCGGTGCGGTTGTGATGCTGTTTTCATGGAAACAA
>NZ_JBAMME010000115.1:0-1292 GCF_039793925.1 Thermogutta sp.
GGTTGTTCAGGCTCGTGGCCACATCGGGGTGGTTGGGGCCGACGTTCTGTTCGGCAACCTGTAGGGCTTTCTGGGCGATCACGACCGCACGGCCATAGTTGCCCGCGCGGTATAGGTCCATGACTTCCCGGTTGAGAGTTTCCCACTCGATGCCGGCACCCTGCGCATGCACGATAGAAGGCAGCACCCAAAGAAACGCGATAGGGAAGGCAAACAGTCTCAAATATCTCATTGTCGGTTCCTCGTTACAGCTAACAATAATTAGATTGACCCGTATAACATGCTGGTTTTCTTGCTTCTGACCGTATAAGATGCCTTCAGATACTTTACCAAAGATAACTTAAACCCTTGTGACGCACAGCACTTTCGCCGGTCTTGGCGTTTCGCCAGCGGTTTTCCTGGGGAAAAACCCATTGCCAACGCCATTCCTTTGAGGCATTGGGATACTTGCAATCGAGTGCATTGGGCATCGGCACACAGACCCATCCTTCAACTCGGCGGACTCTCCACCGTGGACGATCGGGAACTCCTCTCCGTCTTAAGAGTACTTCCCTCTCTCGTTTGCGCGCCTGATGTCATCGTGTCCGATCCTCTGTCCATGCCAGCTTCCCGGACTTGAGCCACTTATCGAGTTCCTTCGCATCGAACCGCCATTGCCGTCCGACCTTGTGCGCCGGCAGTTTGCCTTCCTGGGCCAACTTATAGACGGTCGATCTTCCCATCTTCAGGTATTGCGCCGCTTCAATGACTGTCAGCCACTTGGTTTCCATCAATCTCTCTTTCCAACACGTCCACTCGTACATGGAGTAACTTTGAGTAACGTTGAGTAACGTAACGCACGCACTGCGGTCTTGTCAAACTCCGATTTCAATTTTTCCGCAGCCATCCGAAACCATCCTCTCCGACACTTTCCGGCGGTCTCCGGTAGGTATCCAAGCGACAGGGCTCTCGGCCTGAGTTCGGGGTTCACCCTGGGCGCGGGCCGACCGCCCACCGGCATCAACCGGATTTGTCGCGACGTGACCGGAGAACCGACTGGCGTTCCTCCTCGAAACGGACGCCGCCCTGGACCTGGACTTCGAGGCGCTCGAGGCCCAGGCCGAGGCGGCTGCCGAGGAGCCGTCGCCGGAAGAGCGGCCTAAATCCATCACCAACGATATCGGCTCGAAGCAGAAGCTGGTGGATTGGATTTGGAAGCGCGCCCCGGACGGCGTGCAATCCGTCGTCGACGCGTTTTCCGGTTCGGCGGTCGTGGCCTACATGTACAAGACCAAGGGCATGCGGGTCCTGGC
>NZ_JBAMME010000116.1:0-10305 GCF_039793925.1 Thermogutta sp.
TCCCACAGCCGCACAGTGCGGTCCACCGACCCGGATGCCAGCATCCGGCCATCCCGGGAGAAGGCCACGCTGTACACCGGGCCTATGTGCCTTCCCAGGATGCGCAGCACCTTCCCGGTGGCGGGGTCCCACAGCCGCACGGTGCGATCGTACGATCCAGAGGCCAACATCCGGCCATCGGGGGAGAAGGCCACGCCGAGCAACGGGCCTCTGTGCCCTTCCAGGATGCGCAGTACCTGCCCGCTGTCGGGGTCCCACAGCCGCACGGTGGAGTCCACCGAGCCGGATGCTAACATCCGGCCATCGGGGGAGAAGGCCACGCCGAGCACCGGGCCTCTGTGCCCCTCCAGGATGCGTAGTACCCGTCCTGTGGCAGGATCCCACAGCCGCACGGTGCGATCCACCGACCCGGATGCCAGTATCTGGCTATCGGGGGAAAAGGCCACGCTGTCTACCGAGCCTCTGTGCCCTTCCAGGATGCGCAGTACCTGCCCGCTGTCGGGGTCCCACAACTGCACAGTGCTGGCGGACGACCCAGATGCCAGCATCCGTCCATCCGGGGAGAAAGCTACACAGAACACCCGGTCCGTATACAGTCCCATTTTTACCTCCTGTGGTGATGGGCCGCCGCGATCGGGGTTATTGGTATTATAGCGCTACGCATGTGATCTTTCTCTAGCAAATGAAGAAGTATCCCGACACCATGGATTTTACCCCGCCGGGCAAAATCCATGACCGGCCCCCTCTGCTTCATCAACCCGCGGCTTGTAGACCATTTCTGCCCGCTTCGCTGATAGAGGAATCATCCGGTTATTGGGGGAGGAAAAAACTACGCCGACCACCCCGCTCGTATGCCCCAGCAGGATGCGCAGACCCTCTCTGGCAGCGGGATCCCACAGCCGCACGGTGTGGTCCCACAACCCGGATGCCAGCATCCAGTTATCCGGGGAGAAGGCTCCACTGTACATCCAGTCCGTATGCTTCAGGGGATGCAGCGCCTACCTCGCGGCGGGGTCCCCGGCCACACGATGTGATCCCACGACCCGTACGCCAGCACCGAGCCATCCGGCGAGAAGGCCACGTAGGATGCCTTGGCGATACGCCCTTCCAGGATATACAGCTCTCTGCTGTCGGGGTCCCACTGCCGCACGGTATCGTCCAAACGGCAAATTTCTTCTGCGCATCCGTCCTTGGCAAGTCAACGAGATGCGAGTAGCCCTACGTACTCATCCAGTGACGTGGCTCATTGCCGAGGCAGAACGCACTGGTGCGCCCAGGGTGATTTCCATCAATACCAGCGGTTCCTTTGGCGAGAAAGAGCGGGACCCCCGCTATCCGGAACCGGTCGATTGGTTCTTCGACCACAGCGAAAGTACCCAAACTCAACTTGCTACAAAAACGGCTTCTGTTCGGTAGTGTGTACGATGCAGGTCAGGCCCAATGTGGCGACCGTCGACCTGCGGCTCTATCTGCGAGAAAAGACAGTGCGCTGGCTCAATCGCAAGCGACCCGGGGAATGACGTCTTCCCTTTTGCGGCAAGTACCGCATTACCCGCCAAATTCTGGTCGAATTGGCCCCTCTCCTGCTGAAAGGGTAGAAGATATATGTTCAGTTCGACTCCTGGCACGCTTCCCGCCGCTTCATTCAGCAAACTTGTCCGCCGCCACGGAGGCATGTCTCCTGTGAGTTCAAGAGCAATCGCGAACTCGACAGCAAGCGCCTCGACAACCCCGCCCAGGTGCTGAGGCGCTAGTAGCACACGTGGGTCCGCGTGACCACTGCGGACAGGGATGCACGAATCTGTTGCGTACGATGGCTGAATGGCCGTTTAGCCGAAGCCCCTTACGATGTCCGCGTTTACTTCACGAAGGGGTACCCCAGGAAGAAATCTCCGGCGCACATTGGCCATGCGGACACTGCCCGGTGCCGAGCCTCGGTCGTTTTCGTACGCCTTCAGCCCATCAACCAACAGGGCGATTTTCGCTTATGTCCAGTCTATCATCTCATCGACAATTCTTGCACCCCTTCCTCACCCATCGGCAGAATCTCCACCGGATGGATCTGGTACCAGGGCAAAATGGGGAAACAAGTCTCACCGGTCCCGTCGGCGGGGGGCTCACAGATCAGGGGCTGGTTGGGGGGATTCTGGAATGCGAGCAATCTCGGCTACAATGGAGTCTTCGTGCATCAGAAGAGAAATGGCGGGCCTCAGGTGGCGATCCTCTCGCCAGAGGGAGAGAATCACCAACCCGCGACCCGCCATTTCATCCTGAGGTGACACATCCAATTGTAGCACAGAAAAATTTTTTTGCAACTGTTCGTTCTGGGCCTTAGGTATTTCGTTCCCTATTCGTGGATGGCCTACAGTCGCACGGTGCTGTCCTGCGACCCAGAGGCCAGCATCTGGCCATTCGGGAAGAATACCACCCTGATCACCCTTCCTCGTCTTTGACCTGCACCAGGCTGTAGTCGGCAAGTGGGACAGGTTTGTAGCGTGGGTCGCATGCCACCGCCGGGTGCAAGTTATCCGCCCTTCGGGCATCCGCTCAGCGGTAGGCTGGTGAAACTCAGCCAGTACCGGGTGTACTTGGCGCTCGATCAACCCAGCAACCATCAAGAAGACCAGTACAGCAATCCGCCGAGGCGTTTTCAGGAATAGAGAGGCTGCCGGGCGCGTGTTGGCCCTTCCATTTCGCCAGGATCTCTCTATCGGAGAGGGTGGAATTTTGCCTTCGGTCACCGACAGGTCCACCTTGTCCAGTTCAGCATCCTGACGTACCTGCTGGTCATCCACGCGATAACGCGGTTCTATGGGCACTGCTGGCCGATCGGGTGCCCGTCGCTTTTTGAAGGCTTTGCATTGCACCCGCCAGGCGACGATCTCCGGTGTTTTGTCGTTGTATTTGTTCGCCAGGTACTGGGAGCGTCGGGGCTCGGTCTCAACTGCTTGCATTTCGTTCTGACGACGAGCCGCTTCTCGGTCAGCCAGCACCTCGGAGCAGATATCCAGATACCGAACCAACCAGCGACGGGCGAGGTCTTCGGGGCCGATGACTTCCACACTATACCCAGACCTCAGTAGATGGTCCGCTTCTCCGGCGACTCGTGCGCCTCTTGCTGGGCTACATAGGTAGCTCTTCCCAGTACCGACCGGTGGCCAACAGTTCCTGCAGGGTTTGGCAGTGATGGTCCTGCGTCGTGATGGGACCAATGTAGCCCAAGCCCGAGGCGCAGCCAGGTCCACTGGTTCTCCTCGGTGGGCATCTGGCGATCGCCGAGAAAGATGACCTCATCCGAGGTCGAGAAGTTGGCCAACCGGGCATACTCATCGGAGGCGGCACACTAGGAAAATCGAACCGTACTGGCAGCCCCCCGCACTGGCGGCCGGGGCGAAGGGTTTCGATTGCTGGAGCCACTCGCCGGAAGGGTTGTAACCCGGCAGGCGGGGCATCCCTTCTGTAGCCAACGGGTCCGCAAACGGGCTGGCATTGGCGTGTAAACGGCGCAAATCCACTCAGTAGACCCGGGCCGCCTGGCGGTGCGATGTCCAGAGAGACAGGCCCTCTTCACCTCCCCACTCTTCCGGTACGTAGGAGATGCCCATGGCCGTTACCTCGTGGGGCAGGGGCTCTCAGGCCCATCCCCTCAAAGATGATGTTCTTCCGCAGGATGCTTGCTGGTCGTTGCCAGAGCAGGAGGTGGCTCTACGGGGAGGAAAAACGGGCAGAAATCGGCATTAACAGGTGAATGTATGATCCATCATCAGGCGAGGAGAACCTTGCCGGACGATGCCTGGTGTTGGGATCAAACTCTATCCTGATCCGTTCTGCGGGCGATCCTGGCACCAGGAATGACTCCAGCGCTTGCGCCAGGAAGGGGGCGTGAAAAGCGACATCTCCTTTTCCATCAACGATAGCATCCAGACTCATCGCGACAGTTTTCCCTGGGGGTTGAGGGATCATAATGAGACTCTTCTGTGCAAATCGAAGAAATGCCGTAAGATCCTTTGCCAGGGGATGGTATTTGGGCAACCGCTTTAAAACTTCCAAGATCGGCTTTATGTCGGCGCAAGAAAGAACGGCGCTGGTTCTATAGCCAGCGGTAAAATATTTCCAGTCAATGGGCGGGAACGATCTCTGGGGATCTTTTTGAAAGAACACCGTCGTCCCCCCCGCCTGAATGGAATACCAGTTTCCACTGTATGCGAAAGATACTTCTCCCTGCCTCGGCCCGGCAAACACGACTTTTTTCAGTCCCAGCGCCAGGTGAGCGGGGAGGAGGAATGAGATCTTCCCACCGCGGAGAAGTGGGATCTTCTTCCACGAGAGGCGGTATCCGTCCATCGCCATGATTTCTAACTCTCCATTATCAGCTCTAAACGAGAGATAGCGAAGGGCTGGCGGCACGTTTGCCCACCAGGAAGAGGTGCTGATGACCGATGCGAACAAGGTTTGTTGCAAGGCCTGCAAGAAAGCATCCAGGCTTGTTGAAGCAACTGTTTCCACTTCTGGGATCCCGGGCGTCTCATCCAATGGCTCACAGGGTATCGTCATTGTTTCCCTATCGCCGGAGATCGCTAGGGTGCCGGAACGGGCGCTCAGAAGCAGATTCCTGCCCAACTTTGTTGGATCCGTCCGGGCAACAACTTTGATTGCGCCGGGCTTGTGCACGGTTGCCCCTAAGCGACAGAACACCATCGCCTCGGAGTTCGCACTAAATACCACCAATTGGTGGTCAGTGGTCTGGAGAGAAATGGGTTCCGCGATCTGGCGCGCGAGATGCATGGCCCTGCTCAGTTCCGAAGATAAAACGGCCACTTCCACTCGAGCCTCCTGGGTTTCCCCCCTCCCCCAACAGATTGGGGAGTATCGGGGGGATGTTTCTGCCGCAGGTTAACCGGAGAATGACACGTTCAACTGGCGACGAAACTCCTCCTGCTCCATCATCGCCATTCAGGTACTCGGGCTGGTTTTTGCCGGGTACCATTTCCGCTGGCCAGCGTTTCAGTTGGCTGGCGAGGACAATCGGGTGTTCAAGATCGATGAACCCCCCCAACCCTCAGTTGGGGGGGCTCGATCTGACCCCACCCGTTGCCATCCCCAGCCCGTTTACCCGGCCCGGAGGAGACAGCTTCTTCAGCATATCCTGTTGCCTCTGGGCCAGGAGGTTCCAAGGTCACCGCGTACGACCGCCCCGGCCACAGTGGACTACGGGGACCGGATCGTGTGCGCGGTCTGCTGCCGGGGCCCCGCGCAAATCGTCGCGATGGGCCACGAGCCTGTAGACATTCCAGAAGGGGAATGAGGGCGCTCCATCTATTCCCCCTTGGAGCAGACGAATACGACGACTACATTGTTAAACTGAATGTTCGGTATACTTCCCTTCCAGAACACTTCTGGAGGGGAAACGGCGCTTCGTTTTTCACCCTCTTGACGATGGTGTTATTTTGGTATAATTATACCATACGCCACAAAATGCCACCATTGTCACAGCTTGTTGAAGTCACTGGTGTTGATCTCGTTCATGCGTTATACTCGGTCTCTCGCTCATCGCGAGAGCTGACTTCAATTCTCGAAATCAGTACGAGGAGGACTGAAATGAGCCCTGGAATCTTCGTTTATACCCAGAAGCATGCAGTCCGCGAATTGCCCAACGGTTGGGTGATTTGGAATGACCGCATCGTGACGGCTATTTCCAAACGCCCATTGTCCCCAGCAGAAGCCATCCGGTTTTTTCAAGCTGTCACCGATCTTCTGCCGAACGACTGGGCAGAGGATCCCGAAATCGCAGAACTGGAGGATGGCCGCATCGCAATCCATGGTTGTGCAGACTAAAGTTGCCTGCCCGGACCCTACAGGGCCGTGGGGTCCGGGCAGTTTCCGAACCGCTGGGACGGCTCATCCTGCTGCGGAAGGTTGTCCAGCACAGTATAGGCTGGCCACGAGCGCGTGTCGTGAGAATCACCCGGGAAAGCAGGTGGGGCAAAACGTCGCGGGCCGCAAAGTCGCAGGTCGCAAAGTCGCAGGTCGCAAAGTCAACAAACCATGGCCGCGAGACAAGCAACAGAGATCTAGGGCAGGAACACGCCCGGGGTGGACGGAGGAGTCTGGGATCTATCGGCCCGGTAGATGATGGCAGTGGAGCCGTTGCGTCGGTGGGGCTACCAGCCTCAACTCCCTGCGGCGGGTATGTATCCCCAAAAGCAAAGAAAAGAGACGACGACACGGGCTCGTGGCTCGCGCTCTGTTGCCACTGATTTCGGGTGGCGCATTCTCTCATCACCGGAATTCCCAGAGAGACCTTTCCCTCTCCGGCTGACCCGCGCTTGACTCTAGTTGCCTCTCTTCCTCCACCGCCAACTCTTCCTCCTCCCGTCCGGCGTAGAGATAGCGGCCCAGCAGAGGATCGTACTCCGTCCAGGGTTTGCTGGGGTCGCGGCGGGTAGCGATGAGGCGCTGGTACCGGTTCACCTGTGCGCTGAGATTCTCCACGAAGTGCAGGGCCGCCGCCTCCAACGTGTGAGGCTGACGGGGAGAGCCCCACTCATACTGCCCGTGATGGCTCACAATCATATGCCGCAGCCGCAGCGCCAAGTCGGGCGGAAAGTCCGGCATCCCTTCCAGTACCCGGTCCACCATCTCCAGCGACATCACCACATGCCCCAACAGCCGCCCCTCATCGGAGTACTCTATGCCCATCTCCCAGGTGTATTCCCGGATCTTGCCGATGTCGCGCAGAAGTACACCAGTCAACAAGAGGTCCCGATGAATCTGGGGGTAGAGCGTCAGCAGGTGGCGGGAGAGGGAGATAACCTCCACGGTATGCTCCAGCAGTCCCCCTAGGTACGCGTGGTGAACCCGCCGCGCGGCCGGGGCCTGGGAGAAGCGAGCAACGAACTCCGGGTCGTCAAAGAAGGATGAGAGCAGCGCTCGCAGGTGAGGGTTCTCCACCTCGGCTATCGCCGCCCGGATCTCTTCCAGCATCTGGGCCACATTCCGCTCGGTGGCAGGGATCATGTCCGCCCGGTCGTACTCTTCCTCCTTCGCGGGGCGAATCTTCTCCACAATAATCTGCTGCTGGCCCAGGTATTCCTCCACCCGCCCCAGTACCTTAACGATCTGTCTGGATTCTAGGCGGCGGTCCACCTCCGGCGCGCCCTCCCAGAGGCGTGCCAGAATCTCCCCGGTCCGGTCGGAGAGGATGAGAGTGAGGAATTCTCCCCGGGTGCGGTCCCGGAAGGGCTCCAACTGCTTGCGGCGCAATAGGAAGAAACTGAGTACCCGGTCGCCGGGGCGGAGATCGCGGACGAACTGCTTCTTCATGGGACAGCCCTCCTTCTGACGGGGTGACTTCCTGGTGCAGGTGGCGCATCCAGCGGTAACGGGTGCGCAGTTAGGCTGGTGTCAGTTGTTTACCGGTCTCACAGTACAGGGCGGCCACTTCCCCAATGGCCCACGCGCCCAGTCCGGTCACTACCCCGGCGATCTCTCAGCCGGGACCGGAGAGGAATTTGGCCAGTTGTCTGGCCAGGAAACACAGCCCCACCCCTCCGGCGATGGTGGTGAGGAGTTCCTTCGCGTGGCAGACAGAGAGAGACTCGCTGTAGATGGCAGCAATGCGCAGGGCCATCCGCACCCGTCCGGCCAGAGGGAGGGGGATATTCAGTCCGGGCACGGGCTCGACGGCAATGATGCCATTGAGGATAGCCGCACCGCAGATGAGTCGCTCATCCAACCGCCGCCGATCAGCCGGGAGCGCCCGCCCCAGAGCGACAGCGATCTAGGGGTAAGATTCCACAATGACTGGGATGAGGCGGTCCGCCATACCGGCCCCGGCGCGGGCACAGATCGGAATGGGCTCTATGCTCGGTTTCCGCCGGGCGTCCTCCAGGACGGCGAGGAGTTCCCGCCGCCGCACCGGGTCTGTCTTGTTGGGCGCCACGATCACCAGCAGGCTGGCAGCCCACAGCGACGGAGAAATCTCGTCGTCCGACTGGCGGATACCCGCAGCGGCATCCAGGAGAAAGATGACCACGTCGGCTTTTCGGCGGTGCGGCGGGCGATTTCCGCCCGGTATATCCCGCCCACCTCGCCGAAACTGGGGTGTCACCGGGAGGAAGGGGCCGAACTGCCCCTCGGCACCCTTTGGGCGGTGCCGGAGACGGCGGTGGAAGGCCCTACGCCATACTCAACGCCCCCCGCACCGCAGACGCAGCCCAGGAAACAGGGGCAGAACGGGGCCTTGTCCACAAAGAATTGCCCCCGGCCTCCCCGAGCGGGCGCGGCGCCCAGGAAGGCCCGGGGGCAAAGGCAGGCCCCCACACCGTCGCGCCCGGTGCTTCAATCCTCATTGTATTGCAATTGCTCCCAATTGTCAACAGCGCAAATTGGTTTCGCTGTCGTTCATCGTATATCGCTGATCGCTTGTCGCAAGGGGGTGTCCCCTGGTGCGATTCCTGGGAGCCGGAGAGGTGGGGCCGCGATTGGCCGGACGAACGCGGGGCGAATTCCAACACCCACAACCCCCATTTTCGCAAGGGATGGTACTCCCACTGTGGCCACGGTGTGAGTCTCCAGGTCCGCTGGAGAGAAATCTGTTCGGCTATGGTGAGCAAACATAGAGAAACCCGAGAGAGTAAATTGCTCACTTCTGTTGATCATTGATATTGTCACTGGGGGGATGTGAGCGAGCAAAGCAGATGCAAGAAAGGAGGCCTTGTGAGCACCGTTCAGTCGCTTCCCTACTCGCCTCAGCTCTTTGTCAACCGCGAAGAGGAATTCAGAATTCTGGAAGAAAGAGTGCATGCCCTCCAGAAGGGACGGAACGGGCATGGAGCACTGGTTCTTCGGGGGGAACGAGGAGTCGGCAAAACCTGGCTGCAGTTCCATTTCCAACGCCAACTGGGCCGGGAGGAAATCTCTGTGATCCGGATAGACCTGAGAAAGGATATTGGAAAGGACCCAGCCTGGGTCATGGCCGACATCCTTCATCAGGTGAGCATAGAAACGAACGTTCCCGATCGGCTCCTGGGAAGAGACCTAGCCGAGATGAGCCGAACCCTGTTCCGGCATCTCGGGAAATATCTCCGGCGGCAGCCGCTGGTGGTGATGGTAGACCACGTCTACGAGTCGGACTGGACGTTGCTACCCCTTCTGGAGGATTACCTGCTGGGGCCTCTGGCCGTAGAACAGCGCGTCCTGCTGGTCCTCACCGGGCGGGGACGGCTTTATCCCTGGAAGAACCCGGAATTGAGTACCATGGCGACTTCCATCGGAATACCGGAATTGAGGCCCTTTCGCCTGCAAGCCACAGAGGAGCAGCTGAAACGGCAGGTCCCTTCAGCCATCGGCCGGGCCGAAGAGATTGATCAACTCACTGGCGGGAATCCTCTGGCCAACTACCTCATCGCCGCTGATGACCTGAATCGAGCAGTGGAGGGACTGCTGGCTTGCGTGCCGGGGGAGCGTCTGCGAGAGATCCGGAATTACTCAGAGGCACTCTGTGTGCTGCGCTCTTTTGATGAGGAACGAATCCCCAGTATGCTGGCAGCGTATGATGACGACGATTCGTACCGGCAATGGACTTATGCTCAAGCCCGACGGGTGCGGGAGGAACTGATTCGTTGGGGACTGGCGTGCTGGGATCCGGAGCAACGCGGCGATGGGATGGACCGCATCATCCGGCAACTGGCAGAACGATACCTTCAGACACCGGAGCCGGAACGGTGGCGCAAACTTCATTGGGCCGCTCAAGAACTGTATGAACAGTGGGGAAAAGATCACCTCCCCACGCGCGATCGCTGGCAGAAGGAGGCGATATACCATCAGCAATTTTCCCTGCGCGAAAACGTTACCGCAGAATTCCCTCAGCTGGATCGGCCGGAGAAATGAAGGGGGACACCATTTCCTGAAAGAAGTGATGCGATCGTCCCGGGACGGTGCGACACCGGACAGGTCACAACCTCCGGTTATCACGAATGCAACTTTGCGATAGGGCCTGATGAGGGATGATCCCGTTTTGCCAGGCCTGTGTACACTTGAGGCACCCCTTGTACCCTTGGCGTGTACAGCATCCACCTTCCGGACCGAGCCCTCGGCACGAGCCCCTTCGGCCCGATAGCGTGGCGAGGCGTGGCCCTGTGGCCAGACCCTATAGCCATACGGTGTGGTTCCACGACCCGGGGCCAGCAGACCGCCATCTGGCGAGATGATCCCACTCCCTTTCGGAATGTGCAGTAACGGGTCGCGGCCATCGCCCTCTATGACCTCTATTCGGTTCCGGACGGCGGAGAGGTTTTCCCACCG
>NZ_JBAMME010000117.1:0-1288 GCF_039793925.1 Thermogutta sp.
TCGTCCTTCGCCCTGGCCTCCCTCCTCCTGAGGTCCCTCGCATCCCTCGCCATCCAATCGGGCCGTGCAGCATGGCGTGGTAAGATAAAGATTGATAAAACGGACTGCGAAAGAAATACTAAGGAGATGATGATTGAGCGTCGAGCTCGATCTAGTCATTTACGGAAAATTATTGATGCTCAGGGCATATGCGTACGATGATAAGAAAATCGGCCAATATATTGTGGGCGAATTTGGAGACCCGCTTGAAATGCCAATTATAGTCGGCCATGGGCTTTACATTGAAGTCAAATACATCGAAGATTACGATACATATCTGGCGGTTAGGGACCTGCTGAGGGGCGCCTGCCTGCGCGCGTTCGGCAGGAGCCCCGTGATATACCCGATCACGACGTCGAACGTTCTCATGGCGTACCTCGAGGGCGTCGATGATGTCGACAAATTCCATCTTTCACTGGAGAAGATGTACGAGAAAAATAAGGAGAAACTGGCCAAGCCCATTCCCAATCCTAGGCCATTAGAGAGGTGGGAGAGGTGGGAGAGCCCGCGCAGCGAATCGCGCGACCATAGTGCACAATGGAGAAGTCACCGGAGGCGTAGAAGAATAGGACGTAAAGAGATCCTGGTGGCGATTTTCATCGCGATACTTTTCGTGATAGTATCAATGGCCATCATGGGCAGTAACTATACGCAGATGCAGACGCCCCCAGCATCGACCGTCGCCAACCAGACGCCATCCACATCTACGTTCACGTCGTCCTTCGCCCCAGCATCTACTGCCGTCAACCAGACGTGGGTCAGCGACTTCATGGCCATCGTCAACCAGTATCGCGCCAATGAAAGCGCCCCGCCTCTGGCTTACTCGGCCTACTTGGCGTCATTTTCCGAGATCAGATTCCACACGATGACCGCCGGCAATAACTACGAGATAAGCCACTATGGATTCGACCAGGACTTCAACTCCTATTTCTCTGGACAATCGATATCGGTGGGTGAGGTTGTGTTCTACCCGAGCGGTGAGACCCCCTCGCAGTTCGTGGGAACGCTCATGGACGATGCCCCCCTGCACTGGAAGTTGTTGATGGATCCGGAGTTCACGCAGTACGGGTATTTCATAGGGGAAGGCAATACCGTCCTCGCCGAAGGCTTCGGGGCAGGATCATCCTCGACAGTAGAAATTCCCGGACCTAACATAAATATAACTCAATTTATTATAGATCAAGGGTACACGCCCGTCGTCCAGAACGCCACGTGGCTCGTGATAGACCTCGCTTCTTAAGCGGGCGTT
>NZ_JBAMME010000118.1:0-1286 GCF_039793925.1 Thermogutta sp.
TGGCGGACTTCGACGGGGACGGCACATCGTCGTGATTGACGTTCTGGGGTGAGGTGTAACTCAAACCGAGGGAGACGCTGTCCGTCGCTTTGTAGATCATGCCCAGTTGGACACCCACGCCGTAGCCGGACGAGGAGCCCTGGCGCAGGTCCAGGGTGGCGTAGTCCACGTGGAGCGCCAAACCGAAGGACACCTTTTCAAATGGCTGAAAGGCGATGGCCGGAGCGAATTTCATGATGGCCAGTTCGCTGTAGGCCCCGGAAACCAAGGGAAAAGACCCCATGGGGCCGAAATTGTAAAACCCCGGCTGATCCACCGCCGTGCCCTTATAATCCACGCCCAGACCGGAGACCCCGTAGGCGGAAAGGCCGAAACGCCAAAAAGGCGGACGATCCGTGAGGGGCACCGAAAGGCCGATGGCCGGGATGGGATAGACTTTGTCTTCGCTGTCCGCCGAAATGACGGTGCCCGAAGCGGGAAAACTGATGCGAGTGTCCACTTTGGGCATGAAGAGCGTGCCGCCGAAATTCATTTCCGAGGAAGGACAATACGGTCCGAAACACATGGCCGCCGGATTCACGAAAACGGCGCTGATGGCGTCCTGCGGGGAGGCGACGCCCACGCCGCCCATGGCGCGTGCCACCGGACCGACGGCGATGAGGTTATCCCCGTTGGTGGCCGAAACCGATCCCGCCGTCCCCAAAAGCCCAAGAACAATGACGCACGAAATGAGGGCTCTTTTCATCGTTGCTCCTTTTGTAATGCGGTTCTTGGATACGCTGCCCCAAACTCTCCCCCTCACCGTGATTCTTTTTTCCGCTCCGGTACACCTCCTTTCCTTGACGACGCCGGGCGCGCCTCACGGCACCCCAATTCTTCTGAAAACGCCCTATTTTCTTCTGGCACCGAAGCACATGCTGACTTCGTGCCCCTGTGCACAAAAAGCAACAGCGTTAGGCCTCTGCCGCCCGGCGAAGGGGCAGCCTGAGGCCTTAAAGTCAGGAAACAACCAAAGCGTCGGCGACCATGGAGGTGAGAAACTGGACGTTGACTCCCAGACCGTAGTGTGTGTTGAGGTCGCTCAGCTGCGTATGGCAGTTTTCGCAGGCGGTGGCAAGAAGGGTCGCCCCGGTGTTGCGCACCTGGTCAGCCTTGACTTTGGAGGACTTCATTCGAAAATCCAGGGTGTCCTCGCCCAGGGCCACCAACCCGCCCCCGCCGCCGCAGCAATAGTTGTAGCGGGGATCGGGAGCCATTTCCCGGTAGTCGTCGGTAAGTTGCCGGAG
>NZ_JBAMME010000119.1:0-1051 GCF_039793925.1 Thermogutta sp.
TTCGCCTGGCAGGAAGCCATCGTCAACGCCGTAGCCCATCGGGATTACCTCCTGGGAGGGCTGGGGATCGAGGTTCACCTCTTCGACGACCGGATGGAGATCTGGAGCCCGGGGGACCTGGTGGAGCCGGTGACTTTGGAGCGCCTGCGCCGCAGGGAGCGGGTGCATGCCTCCCGAAACCCTCGTATCGTGCGGGTGCTCACAGCCTTCGGGTACATGCGGGAACTAGGCGAGGGCATCCCACGCATGTTCGAGGTGATGGAACGGGAAGGCTTGCGACCGCCCGAGTTCCATCTGGAAGGAGGACGGTTCGTCGTCACCCTGTATAGCACTCCCATCTACCGTCCGGAAACGATGCGTTGGCTGCGACGCTTTGAAGGTCAGGGGCTGACACGCAATCAAATCCGCTTGCTCGCTTATGCCTATGAACACGGGGGACGTTTCACCAGCCGGGCCTATCAGAAACTGGTCGGCGTGGACATCTACACGGCCAGTCGCGACATCAAGGACCTCATCCGTCGGGGCATCGTGCGCCTGACCCGTCCCCGGGGGCGGGTCTATGAGCTCATCCCGGAGCCTGGGAAGGTCCCCCGAGAAAAGCCACCGGAGCTCGTGGCCCTGGAGCCGATCCTGCACGAGAAGGGCTATGTCAAAAATGAGGATGTCCGGCGTGCTTTCGGCGTTTCGCGGATTCAGGCCCTTCGGCTTCTGCAACATCTCGCGGAGCTGGGCTTTCTGAAAAAGGAAGGGAAGGGGCGAGGTGCTCGCTATGTGGCGGTCCAAAATGCATCCGTCTCCCGGTGAAATGCGACCGTCTCTTCGCGAACGATACATTTGGAGACCGATGCATTCGGGCAAGGTGGTTGCCCTGAGCTGGCTTGAACCAATGGGCGAGAAACGTGGACGGCGTAAATTGGGGTTGATACCAGGGCGTTCGATAATGGGAAAATCGGGGCGCCGTGGGTGGCGACGCCCGTTCTACGCCGACATTATTGGGGTTCGCAGGCAAAGAAATTATAGTTCTCGGGAGGAATCAGATGCAAAACCCGGT
>NZ_JBAMME010000119.1:1061-1278 GCF_039793925.1 Thermogutta sp.
GGCAAGGTGGTTGCCCTGGGCTGGCTTGAACCAATGGGCGAGAAGCGTGGACGGCATTATGTTCTGGCCCGGTGAGTTATCGAATACTCTCCCGAAGTTATCAACCCGTCTTATCAAATTGCGGTTGATACGAGGGCGTTCGATAATGGGAAAATCGGGACTCCGTGGGTGGCGACGCCCGTTCTACGCCGACATTATTGGGGTTCGCAGGCAAAGA
>NZ_JBAMME010000120.1:0-1277 GCF_039793925.1 Thermogutta sp.
TGGACCCCGGGAGGGACTACGACCCGAAATCGCCCCAAAGCTTCAACCTCTACGCGTACGTGCGCAACAACCCGGTAAGCGCGGTGGATCCTACGGGTTTGGCGACGCTTTTGGTGCGGCGCGGAGGTAGGTACCAGTTCGTTATGGATGCCAACGATGACGGCATCGCCGACGACGAACAACCGACGGAGAACCCGTCTCTGAATGCTGCCAACAAGGCTCTTGACCAGGGCAAGGTTGCCTTGCTGTTTGAGGGCGGAAGGCTCTATTTGGTCACAAAGGACGCACTTATGGTCTTCACCGCGAACTCCGGCAAAACTGTACCAACGGATCCGACCAAGCAAGCTGTCAAAAACGTTGGCCCGATACCGGAGGGTCTTTACTACACCGGCGAGATTCAAGAGTTATCGGACCTTTCGTTTTTCCAGCGAATCGTTGTGGAAGCGTCGAAGCTGCCAGCGTTAGCCGGAATTAAATTCGGCCCTTGGCCGGGCGGCACGGTGGCCTGGGGTTCAGCGCGTACACCTCTTACGCCAGCACCGACGACGAACACCTTCGGGCGCGGTGGTTTTTTCATTCATGGGGGATCCGGGTCGTTGAAATCAGCCGGCTGCATCGACCTCGGTTCCGGGGGTGACCGCTTTTTTGCGACGTTGCAGGTCATGCCCGGGGGGATGTCTGCCGTTCCCGTCGTCGTGGATTACCCAAGGTGGCCCTAGGAGAAAGGACAGCCATGGGTCGGAGAGTCCTCATCTTAGGGCTTCTATTTACCGTACCGTATCTCATAAATCAAGAGTGGCGTGGTGAGCTCGTATTCATGGAGACGCTATTTAACGTCCTTTTGTTATTCTGGACCCTAGTTCTTCTCCTTTATTTTTGGGAAAAGAGCGGCTGGCGTTTTTGGTGGAAGTTGGCTGCCACCTTCTTTGCTGGTGTTCCCTATACCCTGGTTGTCGGAGTGGCCTGCGGCTACATTCAGGCTTTGCAATGGCCGAATCCGAATGCTTCCCACGCTGAAGCGCTGGCCAAGGCCTGGGAGTGGGTTGAGTGGTTTTTTTCAGAGCCTGATAGTTTTGTAGGGATTTGTTTGGCTTTTCCTGTGTTTGTTGGGCTAGCCTACGGTATTGACTCCGGGATTGCCTGGGTCGTGAGGAAAATTCGGGGCCGGGGACGAAAAGGGGATCCTCGGGGCCAGGCCGGGTCACCATGAGGAGGTGACGAGAAGCCTTTCCTGGTATCCTACGGGGAGCATGAGGCGGGTGAGTGTTGGGGGGTAC
>NZ_JBAMME010000121.1:0-1270 GCF_039793925.1 Thermogutta sp.
CCTGGGAGCACCGGAAAACGCCCGCGGTTGGCCGGGAACCTGGGGGGAGTTAGGGCTGACGGCGTAGGTATGTGTTGCTTTAAAAGGTCCGACGTGTCATGGAATCGCGAAACAATTCGACCTTTTTTGGCACCTAGCAGGGGTGTCGAAAGACG
The DNA here is from genome assembly GCF_039793925.1 of Thermogutta sp. Lineage (GTDB taxonomy): Bacteria > Planctomycetota > Planctomycetia > Pirellulales > Thermoguttaceae > Thermogutta. Next base: position 156 of record NZ_JBAMME010000121.1, read on the forward strand.
GATAGAATAGCGACGAGGGTGGGCTAGGGAACCATGGCCCGAAGCCCGTGACAGCCCCGCGGGTTGCCCACCCGATCCTTTTAAAGGGCTGTCTTTTTCCACGTGGAGGGCTGCACGTGTCTAGTGATCTTCCCCAACGTTTTCGGGACCTGGCTCAACAGCATCAGGCCGTCCTGGAACACTGGTCCGTCTTCTGGGAACGTGTTAACGCCAGAAACCGTAATCACGTGCCGGTGTGGGAGGCCTGGCGGCGTTTTGAGAAGGCTTTTGTAGACGCGGCCCTCGCCGTGGCGGAGTTGAAAGCGGCCGTCCCGCCCGAAGTGGCCAACCTCTGGATTGGCCCTACCGGGCTGGTGGCTGTGTATTGCGGCTATCTTCGCGTGGGAGAGGCCCTGGAGGCACAGGCGAAGTTTTTCCAAACATGGTTGCCGCGGGTAGCAGGGGCGACAGACCTCCATTGGATTTGGGACACGGACTTTCACCGGTACATGGAGCGGTTCGAGCAGGACCAGTGGGAGTTGAGGAAGGCGGCCGAGGCGTGTGAGGTCTGGTACCGCAAGCAGGAAGTGGAAGCAATCGCCAGGGCGCTGGAGCAATCGACCATCCGTGAAAACGACAAGGAACCACCAAAGCCAGAAGCCTCGGGGACGGAGACCACGCCCAGCCCACCAGAGGGAAAGCCCGAGACTTCCGCTGGAGAGCCGCCTGAATTCAAGGTTATCAAGACATACTTCCGGGTAGCCACCCCAGCGACGGCAGAACGCATCCGAGCAATCATCCAATCGGGCGCATCGGCCAACGAGAAATTGAACGAGATCAACAGCATCCTACCGATACCGTTGTCAGTCACGTCGGCGAAACTGGCTGAGTTGTTGGGCGTCGCTGAAAGCACGATCCGGCAGACAGACTTTTGGAAGAGGTTCCGTCAATCGTCCGGATTCAAGCGCCGGCTGAAAAATCCCCGGGGCTGGCCCCGAAATGTGCCGCTTCCCGAGTGGTGGTCGGACATGGCCCTAGGATTCAATATCACACGGGCCAAGGCCCAGGAATGCCAGGAATGCAGCTTCCCTGTGGTGGTCCTGGTGACCTTCGACATACTGAACGAGTGGCGTTTG
>NZ_JBAMME010000122.1:0-1268 GCF_039793925.1 Thermogutta sp.
TCGTATTCCAGGGCGAGCGCGTTCGAGTCGCTCAGCACTGAGTGCAGATATAGAAGATAGACGAACAATGCGCTGGTAGCGTCCACGCCGCGCACACCTAGGATGTCATCGCTAAGGGGGACAGAAATCGGCGCGTATGGCGGTGTGGAGGCATAGGCGTAGAACCAACTGCCGCGCCAAAGTGGGTCGGTTATGTCTTCGCGGGCAGCTAACCAGCGAATCCCTTTTTCCAGCGCGATGAGATAGCGTGGGTCACGGCTGTACTCATATGCGGCAGCAAGGCCGATGAGCGCGTATTCCATGTTGGAATCCTGGTTCACCGTGTCCCAACCAGGCGCGTCAGGTATGGCACCATGGGTGTCTTGCTGGCTGAGAAGATAATCGGCAATGTGCAGGGCCGCGGTGGAGTAAATACGACTCTCAAAAGAAGAAAACTCACGACAATCCGTTCGGTAAGCATCCAGTTCCCAATGCTTATGAAGCGCATTGAACCCCATTTGATTGGCCTGCGGGCAAAATTCCGGTGGCGTAAGCTCGTACTCTATAACAAAAACGGGCTTACCTGCCTGGATGAATGGGAGGAGCTGATCGCACTCCTGGTAGGTAAAGCACTCTTCGTTGAGAATCCAATCGAAATAAGGGAGTAGATCGGGGACTTGTTCGAGATCATTTTTCAACCCAATCGCAAGCCCTCGCAAATGGGCCGCCTGGGCAAGAAAGACGTTGTAAGTGATCTGATCATCATAGGTTAAGGGGAAACCAGTGTCATTGGTGTAGCCGTTAACGTTATCAGGGTCAACGCCATCGCAACCTTTTTGGACAGCCAGGTCCAGCCGTGCTTCCATAATCGGAGCAAGCAAGTCGAGGCGACGAATATCAAGCCACTTTTCACCAGGCCACCCTTCCAGATCCTTTCCCAAGACTTCTGTGGGAAACTGAGAAGAATCTGGACGCCAATCTTCATAAGAGCCTGCGCTAAAGTAGCATATCACAAAAACGCCACGCTGATGCAAGGTATCAATAACATCCGGGGTTGTGTCAAATAGATCGAGGTTAAACACATCTACATCCAAGCTGATGTCTATTTCGCCCGTATATTGAATTTGCCAGGAGACTCGTGGAGGCAGCGTTCGGTAACTTTTCTCCACCAGCGGTATGAAGGTTTTTAGATCACTGGGCGTAGATGCGGGTGAGGTGGTGGACATGGGTACATTGGTGGGCGTGGCGGTGGCGGTGGGCAACGGCGTCGCGCTGGGCGCGGGTGTTGG
>NZ_JBAMME010000123.1:0-44415 GCF_039793925.1 Thermogutta sp.
GGAATACATGGAGCACATGCTCAGCATCCTGTGCCGGCGGACCGGCTCTTCCGCGCTCTATGATTGGCCGGAGCCGCTATTTCGAGTGTATGCCGATCTCATTGACGCGGACCTCAGCGAGGAGGATGCGCGAGAACTGCTGGAGCGTGTTCGGGGAGAATCATTGCGGGATCGGATGGACGAGCCCATGCTCATCAAGGCACGCCTGGCACGAATTCTGGAAAGCGAGCTGGCAGCGACTCAGCCGATTCGGCTGACGCCCGGGCGATGTCGGGTGTGTGCCCTGGTTGGACCCACCGGTGTGGGGAAAACGACGACGATCGCGAAACTTGCCGCCAATTTTCGGTTGCGAGAGAACCGCCGGGTGGGTCTCATCACCATGGACACCTATCGCATCGCCGCCGTCGAGCAACTTCGGACTTATGCAGACATCATCGATCTGCCCATGCGAGTGGTATCCACGCCTCGCGAAATGCAAGAGGCCGTGAGAAGTTTTGACACGCTCGATCTTGTGCTCATCGACACGGCAGGACGGAGTCCCAAGGACGACATCAAAATCCGCGAACTTCGCGCCCTCCTCACGGAAGCTGCTGCAGACGAAATCCACCTGGTTTTGAGCAGTGTGGCGGGGACAAAGGCCCTTCTTCAAACACTTGAGCGGTTCCGGACGGTACGGCCGACGGCGCTCATCCTCACCAAGCTCGACGAGTCGCCCTCTTTTGGCGGATTGCTTCCCGTTTTGCGAGCCGCCGGATTGCCTCTGAGCTATCTCACAAACGGGCAAAACGTCCCTGACGACATCGAGACGGCACAGCCCGCCCGGGTAGCGCGCTTGATTCTGGGAATGGAAGGCCTCGTGAGGGAGCCACACGCGTAAGCACTGGAAGACGTTTGAAGAGGGCACAGAGAATTGGGACATCCAGCTTCAGCGTGAAAAGTAAACAAAACGATGTGACCTGCAAATAGGATCACGGCAAAACCGCATTCGAATGGTGCAAGACCAGCAAGAAGTTTGAATTGAAACTCGGGGGAAATTAGTTCTTTCCGCTGACGAAAAAGCGGCAGTATCGCACCGCGAATAGAACATGGACGTTCGTTGCACACGACATACTCTGACCATCCAAGACCAGGCGTTTCGACTGCGACAACTGGTTGTGGAAAAACGCCGGAGTAAGTCGCCACGGCCGAGCGCTCTCCGTGTCGGCGTGCGGGGCCTGCAGCTGGGTGTGGGCGCGACCACGGTGGCTAAAGCCCTCCACACATGCCTGCGATTGTGGGAACGTAAGGCCGAATATATTCGTGCCCCCAAAAGTAAAAGCCCTAGGGGCGTGGCAATGGAGGTGAACAACCTCCTTCCGACTGTGCCCCAACCGATTCCGAGCACCAAGGCAACTCAACTGGCGCAGGGCCTGTTCATGCATGATCCGCAGGCGATGCCGGCTGGCAGTGAACAACTCGTGTGGGAGGTTGATCGCACCCATGTGGCGACAAAACCAATCCTTGAGGAGGACGACGGGATAGGCTCCATTTGCTGGATTATCGTAGACTGCGAGTCGGGCGACGGGGAGGCTTCTGCCCCCGACTGGGCTTGTTTTGAGGCGGTTGTGCTCGTCACAACCGCGGAGCCGCTTGCTGTGATGGCGGCCTACAAGTGGCTTAAGCGTTTTCGCGATCAGGGGGTTCCCCAGCGGAGTATCGTGGTGGTCAATCGCACTTCTGATATGACGGTTGGCGCGGAGATGGGGCATCGACTTCAGGTCGCCTGCGAGCGCTTCATGGCTGTCAGCCCTCCGATCGCTGTACTTCCGGAGGTGGCCGGCTTGGAAGACTCGCACACCTGCTTGACACCCATGGACCATGGAAAGAGACAGGAGGTGAGAATTGCAAGCGGTGGGCCAGGCCACACGGAAGTATGGCAGTCCGCCCAGACGTGGTGGAAAGGGATCGCGGGACTGACGGAATGCGTGTTTCGGCTGGTCCTAGCCGAGAATTCGCTTGTGGGTGATTTCGCCACCCACCGGATAGGGCAAGACGAGGGAGAGAAGGTGGCAACCTCTACCGAGGAAAACGTTTGTGCGGGCTCAGTGGAAAATGTCGGTGAAGGAAAACAGCCTAAAGACGGGGAAAAACGCTGAATATTGGATACGATTCTGGCCGATAAAGATGGAGCCCTCAAAGAATGGCTGGATTGAACCGCAAGGCCCCCGATTACCTATCTCGGCCAACAAAGTTACAAAACTTGGGCAAGATTCGGTTTTTCCACCAGAAAGTGGATCAGAACCGTGGGTCGGATTTGTGCCGGAATTCTGGGACCTCTGGCGATGGTCGGTGCCATCGTGCACGGTCTAATTCACGGTGGGAATGTCGATGAAATCCTTTTGCGCAGCTGGGTGTGCCTTGTGGTTTTTTCCATTGTGGGAGCCATTCTGGGAGTCATCGCGGAGTCGGCCATCAGGGAGTCCATTCAGCAGCGGCTGAAAGAGGAGCTGAGCAACCGGACACAGGCCAGTCAAGTTGGGGGGATGACATGAGGTAAAAAATCATTTGGTGTGAAACCGGCAGAAGAGGATCTGGGACCCTAAGGGAATCATCGCGATATCGGTACAGGCATCACGATTCAGGCACGGGGGAGACGCAAGGATGAGTCGCCCGAGAGCCACAAAGGCAGCGGCGTCATCGACCGCGGTTCGATCTCGGCAGAAAACAGTCACGCAACAGAAAACGGCTGATTCAAAGAGTTCATCTGGAGAGCGCACCATCAGGGAGGATTCTATGCCCACCACTGTCGCTCCGGAGGATGTGGAGCAGCTTTGGATCGAGTTCAAGAAGAACCCTCAAAATCAGGAATTGCGCAATCGTCTCATTGAAATTTACCTGCCCCTTGTGAAATACAACGCCGAGCGGATTTGGGCGAGATTGCCGGAAGGTGTGGAGCTGGACGATCTCATTTCGGCGGGTGTTTTTGGACTGATGGATGCCATTGACGCCTTCGATCTTTCCCGGGGGGTCAAGTTCGAAACATATTGTGTTCCCAGAATCCGGGGAGCGATGCTGGACGAACTGCGCACGATGGACTGGGTTCCCCGGTTGGTCCGCTCCAAGGCCAGCAAGCTCAACGAGGCGTGCAAAACGCTGGAAGCCAAATTGGGGCGTCAGCCCACTGACTCCGAACTGGCCGAGGAGCTGGGCATGACGATCGAAGAGTTGGAAAAGATGAAAATGGAGGCCAGCGCCGTCAATCTCATCAGCCTCAACAAGAAATGGTACGAAACGGATAGCTACAAAGACGTACGGGAAATCGACATTCTGGAGGATAAAAAGGGGGAAGACCCCACCCGGCGGATTGAAAAAAGCGATCTGATGCGCCTCATCACCAAGGGGCTTAGTCGAAACGAGCGGCTCATCCTTATCCTGTATTACTATGAAGAGCTGACAATGAAAGAAATCGGCGCCACGCTTGACCTTTCGGAAAGCCGTGTCAGCCAGATGCATAGTGCTATCGTGCAGCGGCTCCAACAGCAACTGACACGTCGCCGCGCCGAGCTGGGTGCATGACCGGCAGACCTTCCCTGGGCATTCCGTGACAATAGCGTGATGGGCTACCACACGCCTCTTCCAGGTGTCATCCGGAAGGGACGTTTTGTTGCGCAATCCGATCGACAATCGCCAAAAGCGGCTTTTCGGTTGCACGCTTTTCTGTGAAGCCATGAGAGAAAAGGTTGAAAGTCGGAGTAAACCGGCCAAAATTCGGGAGTGAGCGCAGGGCTCAGAACAGCACCAGCAATCCGGGCTATTCGGGAGCTTGGAGGGGGTGGTTGTTAGGTCCGTCGTTCCGGAGGGACCTGCTTGTCAGGTCCGTTTTCCGGAGGCACCTGTTCGGCAGGTGTATTCTTTGCTTTGCCAGCCATTCTCCTGGAAACGCCTTTTTGAAAGCTCCCTCACTTTTATTGCGCACTTCATATGGGAGGAAAGCACTGGGAGACTCCACCTACTTGCACCGCTATAGGCAATTGCTATAACACGGGGGGAATTTGGGGAAGCGATGGAAGGACATGCTTCAGTGATTTCTTAACCCGTGTGTTGGAATGGAAGAGATGAAGCGATCAATCGTCCTGTTAGCCGTGAGTTTGGTGGCCGGTGTCAGCGGTGCCGCTGTTGGTTTTGACAACAAAATTCTTCCGCCCGACTATCGTCTGGATGACGCACGTTTTGGGAAACTGAAGACGCTTGACGATTACTTTCCTTTTCATCCGCCCCAGGACTTAAAGACTTGGGAAACTCGCCGGGAACGGGTGCAGAGACAGATTCTTGTGGCTGCCGGGCTTTGGCCCATGCCAGAGCGGCCGCCCATCCATCCGGTCATCCACGGGCTGGTCGATCGTGGCGACTACACGGTGGAGAAAGTCTATTTCGAGAGTTATCCGGGCTTCTACGTCACCGGTAATCTGTACCGTCCCAAGCATGGAAAGAAGCCCTTTCCGGCGGTTCTCTGCCCTCACGGTCACTGGCAAAACGGCCGGTTTTATGATTCCGGTCCGGAGAAGGTTCTCTGGGACATCGTGAACGGAGCCGAGCGTTTCGAACGCGGGGGACGCTATCCGCTCCAAGCCCGGTGTGTCCAACTCGCTCGGATGGGGTGTATTGTCTTTCACTACGACATGGTGGGCTATGCCGACAGCGTGCAGCTCCCGCATCGTCCTGGTGTGCGGGCACACATGAACACACCCACACGGTGGGGGTATTTCAGTCCTCAGGCGGAGCTTCATCTGCAAAACATGCTCGGCCTGCAGACGTTCAATTCCATTCGGGCCTTGGACTTTGTGTGCAGCTTGCCGGATGTGGACACCAAACGGATTGGGGTGACCGGGGCGAGCGGTGGGGGAACCCAGACGTTTCTCCTGTGTGCGGTGGATCCCCGTCCCGCAGTGTCTTTCCCCGCGGTGATGGTCTCCACGGCGATGCAGGGCGGATGCACGTGCGAGAATGCGTGCTATTTGCGGATCGATACCGGTAACGTGGAGTTTGCCGCCCTGTTTGCTCCCAAGCCCTTGGGAATGACCGCGGCAGACGACTGGACCAAGGAGATCGCCACCAAGGGCTTGCCCGAACTAAAGCAGCTCTACAGCTTATACGGTGTTCCCGACCTGGTGATGGCCAAGCCGCTGCTCCAGTTTCCCCACAATTACAACTACGTTTCCCGGGAGGTTATGTATCACTGGATGAACAAGTATCTCCACCTGGGTCTGAAAGAACCGGTGGTGGAGGAAGACTTCGAGCCGCTTTCTCGGGAAGAGATGACGGTTTGGGATGACCAGCATCCGCGTCCTGAGGGGGGTGAGGAATGGGAGCGGCGATTTCTGGAAAATCTGACCGCGTTGACGCAAAAACAGCTCGAATCACTCATACCGCAGGACGAGTCGGGGTGGGCGGAATTCCGCCGCGTTATCGGCGGTGCCTACGACGTGATGATTGGGCGGCCGGTTCCCTCTGGGGAGGAAGTCAAGGTCGAGATCCTTCGCACTGAGCAGCGCGATAACGGCGAATGGCGGGCAGTCGTGATCCGGCAAACCGCTCGGCAGGAGAGCGTCCCCGCATGGCTCATTCTTCCCCAAAGTGAGGTCAAGGCCAGTGTCCTCTGGGTCGCAGAGAATGGGAAACAGGATGTCCTGGGCAAAGAAGGCCAGCTCCATCCGGCTGCTGCTGAGTTAGTGCGCAAGGGGGCGGCTTTGCTGCTACCAGATCTCTTGGGACAGGGGGAGGCCACCCCCGATGGTGTACCGATCGTCAAAGCCAGGCTTGTGCGAGAGGATTACGCGGGGTACACGTTCGGCTATAACCCGCCAATGTTCGCACAGCGAGTCCACGACATTCTGCTGGCCATCCGCGCGGTAAAGACGCTCCATCCGTTGGCCGAGCGACCGCTGGTCCTGATAGGTCTGAAAGGGGCGGGACACTGGGTGGCCGGTGCTCGATGTCAGGCCGGGGAACTGGTTGACCTTGCCGTCATCGACACGGGCGGTTTCCGGTTCGCATCGGTCAATGCTTTTGATGATCCCAATTTCTTCCCCGGCGCTGCGAAATACTTTGATCTTCCCGGCCTGCTGGCCCTTTCGGCACCGCATGCATTGTGGTTGGCTGGAGAGAGTCGTGAAAACGCAGAACTAGTAAGCCAAGTCTACCACGCAGCCGGAGCAGAAGAAAAACTTAGAGTTCTCCCGAACTTAACTCTCAAAGCAGACGCCGAGTGGCTCAATGACTTGGCTAACTGGATGGATAAGTGAGGAGATTTGGGTAAAGTCAGGATCATCTGGCCGATGTGAAGCTGCGCTGGATTGCGCTCACTCAGTCAGCGTCACGGCAGCCGGCTTCGTCCGCAGAGCGTTGCTGCCATTGTCGGCGTTCGATCCGGAATCGGCGGGCAGATCCATGTTCCGCGATCACCTTTTCCCAGTAGGCTTCCATTTCCTGCTGGAACCGGCGGAAAGCCTCCGACGAAACCCGGATAGGGACGGGGGTGTTTTCGTGAGCGTGACGGCTCTTTCGGCTGCAATCAAATTGGGCGCCGTTCATAGCCATCCCCCTGTTGCGTTATTGGGCCTGGGAACTACCCGCCGAGTTTCCCTTTTGAGCTATCGGCCGGTGCGAGCTTTCCGCTGAGCCCAGGTTTTGGTTGACGTCATTTCGTTGTCTATTTTACCAACGCGGGTTGGTGTTGTCTTTCTATTTGCTTCGACGGTTTTGGGACGCTCTGGGTTCGCGGCCGATTTTGGTAATTTTCTTCCAAATCGACTGTGGCCGTCCCTGAAACTAAGGCCTTCGGGCTGCCGTCGGTTTGGGGTGCGGACACTTTGTTGCCACACGCTGGCCAGGAGAAGGCAAAGCAAACGCTGTTCCTTTCTTGGGACCTCTGTCGAACTGGCGGGAGGGGCCAAGGGAATGAAAAACGACCCGATTTATGGCTGGCCTACTGTCCAGACGATAGAGATGGGGAACGGTCGCTCCTGTCAAGTTTTTCTGGAAAAATGTGTAGACAATCGGTACCAAAAAAATTGCCCGGCGGAGAAAGGCTTCCCCACCGGGCGGTCACCACGGGCTGGTGGTGTTTCCATAGTGTTCAACGTCGAAGAAGTCATAAAGTTTCGCGGAATCGCGATAGGCCCGGAAAGCCTAGGGCCGGAGAACAGCATGGAACACCGAAAGGCCTGCTTTGCAGACCCAATTGGTTCTCCGCGATAGCCCCGTCTGACGGACCTGCCTGACGGAGGGACCCCTCGGAGGGACTTGCTTGTCAGCTCCGTCTTACCAGCGGAATCTGCTTGTCAGGTTCGCTCCTCCATGTTGGACGAGCCATTTTCTCACACCACGCTTGTCGCGGCTGCCGTTCGACTTTGGATCATCCGTTGATCTTCACCGGGCACGACCGACGTGTCCCTCCGGCCTCTGCCTCCCAGCCCAACGAAACCGGTGAAGCGCGAGGAGCAAGTTGGCGTTGCCTGAGGGCCCGATATGGCGGTCAGTGCGTTTTGCCACGGTACCGTGATTCCGGTGTTTCATAGTAGCTGCCCACGTTGACGGCAGGCAGCACGAAGGTGTTTCAATCGCTACGTGTGGAAAGAGATCGCCAGAGAGCCCTGGTTTACGCGGCGGGATCATGCGATACCACCGGCACGACGCGGTACGCGACGGCTTTTCCAAGGACCGGGACATGAGCTGTCCGAAACATGTAGTGTGAGGGCGACAAGTAGGGCGGAAACGGCGAAGGGCCTGCCACGGAACGGCTTTTCACACAAATTCCCAACGAGAACGGTCTCTCACCTCTCGCACGCGGTTAAAAGCAGGTAACACGGGAAAGCTGCGAAAACGCATTGGTTGTGCGGGATTCTATTTGCTATGGCACGGACTCCGGCGGTAGGATATACTTTGCCAGGGAGAGAGTATGAACCCAACGCTGTATGTCCGTGGAATTGGCCAGGTGTGATGTGATGGTTTGTCACAATTAAGATTAAAATCAGGTTGAGCGGCTGTTTGACGAGAAGACCAGGGAACAACATCAGGGGAGTTGTGCAATGCAGATTCATGGACCCAGCCATATTCATGGAGCTCAAGCATTGAGTGGTCCGCATTTAAACCGGGCCAATCAGGTTTCGAGCTTCCAGGGGAGCACGCCCATCCAGGATGAAGTGCAGATCTCGGAATTGGGCCAGTTGCTGGATAAAGTCCATGAGCTGCCCGAGATTCGGGCTGATCTTGTCGCCCGGATTCGACAGGAGATCGCGGCAGGGACGTATGAAACAGAAGAAAAACTGAGCATTGCCCTGGATCGCTTGCTGGATGAAATCGGTTGAACGTGGCGGACTATCGCGTTTTTCCCATCGAACCGCCGGAGCCTCCTCTTATTCGCTTTGAGCGATTTCTGCGTGCGCGCGGCAGGCGAATGACCTCGCAGCGCCGCATCATCGTCACGGAGGTGTTCAGCCATCACGACCATTTCGATGCCGAAGACCTGATGGAGCACCTGCGCGAACGGATGAACTCGCGGGAGGTGAGTCGGCCCACGGTGTACAGGACGCTCAGTGAGCTCGTCGAAGCGGGGCTACTCAAAAGGATGGTCATCCGGGATCGGTATGTCTACGAGCACGAGTATGGATATCCGGAGCACGACCACCTGTACTGTCAGGGATGCCACCAGCTTTTGGAATTTCGCAGCGAAGCCCTCAGGCAGATTCGGGAAAGTGTGGCGCGGGAGTACGACTTTGAAGCCGTCACGCACCGCATGATGATCATTGGCTGGTGCTCTCAGTGCCGAGCCAAGCGTGAGGCCGGGCAGTTACCTGACGCGGAAAGTCCCACCCGGGCGCGAGTGTGATCAAACGGGGGAGGAGCACCTCGGTTATTTTTTCGGAGCGAGGAACTCAGCGAGGATGTCGATCTCCTCTTTTGTCAGCAGATTCTTGCCCGGTGTGTCCGGGAAGGCGTGGTAAGAGGGCATGCCATCATTGGTTTTAGGATAAAACCGCTTGGACTTGGGATCGGCAATGAACGCGGCAATCCACTTCTTTGACCCATAACCGGTCAAATCAGGGCCGGATCCGCCACCCACGCTGTAAAATTTGTGGCAGTCAGCACATGTGAAATCTTCAAAAAGATGGAGAGTGTCCTCGTCGGGTTCCGGGGGTTCCTCACCATCGGGCCAATCTTTTTTGGCTTCGGCTGCCAGGGCATCAACAAGTTTGGCAAACTCGTCTTTTCCGATGTCGCTGATCAGTTCACGGAGGTTCCCTTTGACAAACTCGACCATATCGCCCTTGGCGAAGGTTGTCTTGCCAAAATATTTGTCAGAATCGATTTGCTTTGGATCGAGAAGACCGGCGATCCACTCGCGGGTTGCGAAACCTCCCAAGTCGGCCGCAGCAGGGGAGACGGCCGGAATCCCGTTTTCCGGTAGTGACAAAGCATGGCAGAGCGAGCACTGGGCGAATTCCCAGAGCCACCGTGCTTCTGCCTGACGGTCCCCTGTCGGCCGCGCCGGGAGGTCTCGTTTGCGGGCTTCCCACTGGCCGAGGACGAATGTGGCCGGCGGGGGAGCCGGTTCCTCTTTTTCGCGATCCTGAGCGCCATCCGATTTTTCTGGCCAGTCTCCGCGGAGGAAATCGGCAAGGACGCTCACCTGGGTGGGTGAGAATCGGTTTTTCTCCGGTCGCGCGGCGTCTTCGATAAACTGTGGCATTCGGTCATTGCGAAGACCGTAAAAATGCACGTGCTGCGGGGAGGCGATGATTCCAATGAGCCATTCGCGAGATCCATACCCGGTTAAATCCGGCGCCTGGCCCACGGGACCAGCGTCGTAGAAGCGGTGGCATCGGGCACATTCCTGGCTGGCAATGATTTGACGTCCCCGGGCGATCAATGCGGCATCGCGACGATCCATTTCCTGCTGGGACGGCAACCGCGCTTCCGCAGAGAGCGCAGCAATGACAGCTTCCTGATCCTCGGGAGGCAGCTTGGTGAAGCGTTCCTCAACGTAACGGACCATCACGCCCGCCGCAAACCGCGTATTTCCGAAATACTTCGCGCTGGTAATCTGCTGGGGATCGAAGAATCCCTTCAACCATTCCCGACTGGCGAACCCATAGAGATCCGGTGCGCTGGGATTGTCGCCAATCATCTTCAATGGATCGGGGCCGGAAAAGTTGTGACAGCTCAAGCATTGTTGCTCATAAAGCCGGGGGCCCTCCAACTTGGGATCCTCGCGCAGCAAACTCAACGCTCCGGCCGGAGGTATTCCCCCTCGCAGAGCGATGAGTTCCACCGTGCGTTTGGCTTCTTCTTCCCCAACCGCCCTGGCTTTCTGAAAATCAGCGTCCATCCAGTCGTGTCGATACGAGGCATACGTGAAATACGTCAGCCCCCCGACGATCACCAACGTAACGACGATATTCCAGACGTGCCCCAATTGCCATCGTCCGACAATGGGCATGAGGATGACCAAGATGGCGATCAAACCGGGGATAACGAAGATCGGCAGAATTTTCAATTCACCAGGGAAAATGTTGGAAAAACCGTACAGTCCGCGGAAGGACCATTCAGGACGCGCCGCCGCATAGAAGTGGGCTGGGTCGGTATCGGCAGGTGCTCCCAGCGGTGCACCCATGTGTTCTGCTGGAGAATGCCACGCTGCCAGCGAACCGAGTCCAGGGAGTCCCCGCTGACAAACGAGAAGGAAGACCACGGCCAGTGTCACAAGGCACGCCAGCCCCTGAATGAGGACTGGAAACCGAGGGTCAGGCCTGGTCAGAGGATAATCCTGGGGACGCTCTTCCACGGCTCGCGCAGCCCGGCGGGAAAGAGCCGCATGGGCCAGTGCCAGAAGCCAGATCCCGATGCCGAACACCGCAACGTGCAGAGCAAAGAAGCGAGTGAGAGTGAGGTGTCCAAACTCCGCACCACCCACAGCCAGCCGATAGAGAGCTCCACCGATCTGGGGCAAAAGCATGAGGAAACTCACACGTGTTTGCGTCGCGGCGTAGCCTTCCTGGTCCCAACGCAGGAGGTCGCCCGTCAGACACGCGCCGAGAGCAAACGCCAGCAGCAGCAGCCGAGTCCAAAACACCCATTCCCGGGGCGCTGTGTAAAACTTCGTGAAGATGCGGATGAGAATCGTCAATCCCAGAAAGCCCACGAGGACTTGCGCTCCCCAGTAGTGCAGGCCGCGCAACAGCCAGCCCAGGGGGATCTGGTGCTGAATGAAGTACACACTCTCCCAGGCCGTCTGCGAAGACGGACTATAAAACATCCAAAGGAAAAATCCCGTGATGCCCTGCTGAACAAGGAGGAAGAATATCACCGAAAGGCAAACAGGCCACCAGCAGCGACCAAGAGCGTCGCAGCCGCCACCGCAACTTGCCCGCCAGATTGAGCGCCAGCCGACCCGATCATCCAACCAATCGACAAAAGTCATTGATGCACCTTTACAAGTGGCCAAAGTGTTGGGATTGCTGTCTCTGCCGAGTACCCCTGTTACCTCAGAGCTCAACACACCCAAGATGTAAGCCTTCCGTTATTTGCGCAACTCTTTTTGTCCCACAGTCGCAGAAGCTGAGTGATGGCTTACCTCAGGCGACGGGGATTTTTTGGGCCGTTCCGACCTGAAAGTTCTGAAATTCTACCCAAACTTCCTGTCCGTTGCGAACCTCTACAGAGAGAGTATCCATGTCCCGCGGGCTTGGGGAGACGGCATCCAGGCGTTTACCATCCAGATCGAATCGCGCAAGGTGACAGGGACAGAAAAACTCACCGGCGTTGTTCTGACCTTGTCCCGAGCGGTACTCGATAGCGCAGCCGGCATGAGGGCACACCACGTGGAGGGCCTGGACCGCACCATCGGGCAGGAGCCGCAAATACACAGCCCCCACCGGCTCCCGAGAAAGGGTCCAACCGTTGCGCTTTTCAGCCACAATCGGGAACTTTCTGGGTGAGCCATCTTTCGGCAGGTTGTCGAGGGTTGTCAGTCGAACGAGAAGTCCACCTTTGCGCCCGCCCCGCAACGGCGCCAAAAAAGCGGCCAGGCCGGAAACCAGCGACGGGCCGAGCGCGATCAGTCCCAGGATCCAGGCCACGAGGCTGCCCAGTACACCGCGACGGTTCGGGGCAGAAGAAGGTTCGTTCGCCGCAGCACAACAGGGCGGCAAAGAAGCCGATTGCGAACTTTCGCGAGATTGCCCCGGTAAATTCTGTCGTTGCATAGTTCAGCTCCCGGTAATGTGCCGACGAATTTTCCGGCTTCCTGAGCTTTCAGTTAGCATTCACCAGGTTAGACCAGCCCAGTTGATCGCTTCCTTTTACGATGCCGGGTTGCCATTGGTTTGACCTGCTATCGTGACCCATCCCGGGCTTGCCGTCAGAGAGTGCTCCAAGGGGCATCCTTTATTTATTTAGTTAATTTATCGGGACTGTAGTCCAAGGCGGGACGGATGCGGTTTTTGTTCGCTCGATTACCTGGGATTTGATGTTCCCCACACCTCGGCCTGCCCATCCTGTAAACACTCCATGTGGGGTACGGCAAGCATGACTATTGTTGCATTGCCCGGCGGGCAGCGTCAAGCACGCGAGCCCGGGCGACATCCAGCGGTCCGGGAACCGTGGCACCGGCCGCCGATTTGTGTCCGCCACCCCCAAACATGGCAGCCAACCGGCTGCAATCGACATGGCACCGGCTGCGAAAGCTGACTTTGAACTGTCCCGGTGTGTGCTCGATGAACATCAGAGCGAGCTCCGTCCCCGCCACGGTCAGGGTCGTATTGATGATGTCTTCGGTGTCGGAACTCAGGGCCCCGGTCTCGGCGAAATCGGTGTTCAAAATGTAGGAGTGTATGATCCGTCCCTCGAGGTCAGTCTCTGCCCGAGCCATGGCTCGACCCATCAAGCGGAACCTCCCCAGCCGTTCGTTCTCAAAGAGTTGCCGATAAAGTTTGTCCGGGGCTACCCCGGCCTTGGTAAGCTCTCCCGCCAATTCGAATGTTTCCGCCCGAACAGAATTGAACCGGAACCATCCGGTATCGGTGGCGATGGCTGCAAACAGAAGTTTTCCCAACCGGGGAGTGAAAGAAAGACCCAATCGCCGGACAAGTTCGGCAATGATTCGGCCGGTGGCTTCGGCCTGGGTGTCTTTAAAAAGCTCGGCCCCCAAATCATCGCCGCTCACATGGTGGTCGATGACAATCTTTTTGCGGGGAAATTTTTCGATGACAGGGCCCATATCGCCTAGCTGTGCCCAGGCGGTCGTGTCAAGAACGACCAGGATATCCGCCCGGTCAATCTCCTCTTTCGCCCGGGGCTCCCAGAGCGCGATGAGCTCCTGGTTTTCGTCGAGGAACTGTAGGGCAGGGGGAACGGTGAAAGCGTTGACGCAAGCCACCTCTCGCCCCATTTGCCGCAGCACATCCGCCAGCGCAAGCTCGCTTCCTATCGCGTCACAGTCGGGTCGGATATGCGTGGTCAGCAGGAACCTTTGGTGTTCTTTCAAGACTTGCAAGAGGCGGGGCCAATCGACAACCAGCGGCGTGGTTGCGATTTTGGGGGCTTGTTCGCACAACACGAGGTCACTCCCTATTCGAGTTCACATCTTCTTTCGAAATAAGCCCAGGTCGTTGCTATTTTGGTACAGCCCGGCCGAGGCAACGTTTCTACCTTTGGCGCCGAACTTACAGTCAGTTCAGCGATTCAATCGAAGGTCTCCCCTGTCAGTGCCCAGTTCAAGGTTTTTCGGTTTTGACTTGAAAAATTCTAGCTTATCAACGGCATTGACAAAGTCCGTCGGCTGAAGCTCGTGTTGGACGCCGCAAGTTATGTTTTTCGTCTTGGTCGTGCTGTCGCTTGGAATCACCCCGCGGACTCAGCTTTCGTTTCGGCCAAATACCGCTCGAAAACTGTTCGCACCTGAGACACATCGTGGTTCATCTGCGCAATAAGTGCGTCGACGGAATCGTAACGGCAGATCTCCCTTAGGTACTCAAGAAAGTCAACTTCTAAGAGATGTCCATAAAGATTACCTGTAAAGTCAAGAATGTACACCTCGAATTTACGCTGACACTCTTCGAAGGTGGGGTTACCGCCCAGGCTGATCGCCGCCGGGTACAGGCGGCCGTGGAGCGGAACGATTCCCGCGTAGATACCCTCCCTGGGCAAGAGGGTGGGAACGTCGTTGAGATTGGCCGTCGGGAAACCCAAGTGAGTTCCGCGGCCCGCCCCCCGGACGACTTTTCCCACGGTGCGGAACGGTCGGCCCAACATGGCCGTCACATCCCCGAGTTTACCCTCCAGCAGGCACTGGCGAATCCGCGAGCTGGACACCGGCTCGTTGTTGAACAAAACGGGCGGAACGATGTGACAGTCGATGCCTTGCTGAGAACACATTGACTGGAGAAGTCTGATATCCCCGGCACGGTCTTTGCCAAAGCGGAAGTCAGCTCCTTCGACAATTGCCCGGGCTTTGAGGCGGGTCACCAGAATCTCGTGAAAAAAAAGTTCCGGTGACATTTCCAAAAGCTGGCGATTGGTGGGATACACCAGGACTCGGTCAACTCCGGTGTGAGAAAGCAGGGTCAGCTTCCGATCGAGCCAGGTCAGTGGCGGTGGTGCGCGATCAGGATTGAGGATCGCCGCCGGATGAGGATGGAACGTCACTACCAGTGAGGGCACACCAAGTTTCTGCGCTGTTTGGCAAAGCACTTCAATCAAGCGTGCGTGCCCTCGGTGAACGCCGTCGAAGTTGCCGACGCTCACCACGGAGCCTTTCAGGTCTTGGATCTCATCCAGTTCGCGGTAGATGATCACCGGTGCGGACCTTTCGGGATTAACAGGTCCCGACTGGGTGCGTGGGCCTGGGACACAGTAGGTTGAGCCGGAAGGGGCGAACCCGGAGAATCTCAAATTATAAACCGGGACGAGTGAAGATAGGGAGGCGAACTATTGTAAGTTCAGTGACCTCATCATCCGGATGATGGAAAGAACCCTGGCGGAATGAAGACAAAACCTGGGGATAACCTCAAAAGGGAACCCATGGGTGTTTCCGCGGACTCTCCAGGAAGGACAGGGAATGACACGCTGGAATGTTCCGTGGAACTTGGTTGCCGACAGTCGCCGCACCGTTACGGCGGCTCATTTGCTAGGAGGATTAAACAGCACTCCGGGAAGCAAGATTCGAGAAGGCCTGACGCGCCGGCACGCTTTAAGCTCCGTGCTGTCTCCGTGGAGGACGGTTTATTACGCAGCCGGTTCGTGATCCTTGTGGAGCGGTTCCATTACCTTGGTGTTTCTCTCGACGGCTAAAACGACCGTCCGCTGTTCCGTTCCATCGGGGCTCTGCCCCACGATGGGGAGCACATGTCGCCGGTCGGGGAGCGGTAAGCGGATGGAGAAAGTGCCGTCGGCACACACGGTAACGGGCTCCCCACGGATGGAAACGTGGTAACCTGGCTGGATCTGGCCAAAGACCACCAGCTCTGCGTCGACAAAGAACCGGAAGTTGGTTCGAGCTTCGGCCTGACCCTCCACACCGGCACCGAGCCGCTGGATGACCGACCCGCCCAAAGGCCGGCGCAGGCGATCCTCAAGGACTTCGCGTAACTCGGTGGTATCGGTGGTGTCATCATACCCACCGCTGAGGGCATAGATCCGCTCGAATTCGTCTGCCAGAGCACTCCAGTCCAACTCGTTACCGGTGGTGGCCGCGTGGGGAGTGCTTACGATGTTGCTCCGCGCAAGACAGAAGAATTTGCGATCGGGTGTGGCGTATCCGATGTCCACCTCGAAAGACCGAGGGGGATTGTCCACGTTGATGTACCAATTATTGACACGCCCGTGAATTTCGATATCCTTCACAAACACCCGTTCGGAATGGCTGGTGCCGTCCCGACGCACTTCCCAAAGCCGGAGGAGCGGTTTGGCAAGGTACCAGTTTTGGGACAGTGCGACGCGGGCCCTTTCCACGCTTTGTCGGGAAATCTCCCAGTAGGCCTGGAGCCAATAGGGATCGCGGACCATTAAAATGAGGCGGTCTTTGGCGGGGGTTGTTTCGCCGTTGGAAGTGGCGGCCAAATCCTTGGTGTCAATGAGTTCCTCCTGCCATTGACGAAGGTTTTTCTGCAACTCGGGCGACGGCGGGGCCGCAGCCACGGTTTTCTTCACGACACTGGTCTTCTGAGGAGCTTTTTGAGATACTTTAGAGCGTTTGGAGGTGGATGAGGATTCGATTTTGAGCGTTGTTTTGCGAGCGGAGCTTTTTTGAGGCTTTCCATTGGAACCGGATGTTTTGCTACTGGAGCCCGCTTTAGCTTTTCGTCCACTCGAAGTGGCGGCTTTTTTCAGACGGTTTTTCTTTTGGCGGGCTTCCTTGCGAGCGACTTCCACGAGGGCCTGAATGAGTTCCTGCTTTCGCATGGCATGCCAACGAGGGATGCCTTTTTTCTTGGCCATTTCGGCCAAGTCCTTGACTGTGTGAAGGCTGAGTTCCGCGACGGTGATCACTGTTCGACCTCCGGCAACCGAAGCACACCCGCTGGGGCGGGGACTGCCACGAAACTTGGTCCGCGCCGTCCCGCGCTGGATGCCCTTCAGTGGGCAGCGTTGCAAGGCTTTCGGCCGACGCCCAAAGTGCCTTCCGAAGACGCGGGAGCGTAACAGTAACGGTGAGGTCGTCCTTGCCCTCGTTCGCTCGCGACGGTGGTCCAGGGGGTGGTGGTTACGACATTGGGTTGGGCCACTCACGAGCCACAGGAGCCGCGCGGCTCCCGGTGCCTACTGTCATACCCAATTGCCTATTGTACACTGAGTGTGTCGAAGTCGCAACCGTGGCAGGCGGCGGGTTGGCTGTGGCAGCACAGTTGCAGCCAAGCAATGAGAACCGTGGCGCAACCGCAAACTGGCGTCTGGTCAGTCCGTGAAGCGTTGATTGATCTCGATTTTTTGTTACTTAACGGCGATAAATGCTTCATAGATGTATCTTCGCTGAAAAAGCCCAGATGCGGTCCCCTTACAGCATGCTCGAGGAGCAGGCCCTGCGGTAAGTAAGAATGATAAGTCGTAGACAACGTTTCGAGAGGACTCCAGGAAACCCTCCTGACGGTGGGGATACCCGGGCATCTTGGGCCCGCGGTTACGCCATCGGAATGCAGATCGTGGGGATTGCTCTAGAATTGGTACTCCCTAGTATTGGGGGATTTTATCTAGACAGAAAAGTGGGGACCCTGCCAATTTTTACATTGGCTGGGACCGCTTTGGGGATCGCGGTCGGAACGCTAAGTTTTGTTAAGTTCTATTATAAGGATTTGTTGCATTCAGACGGACAGCGTCCAGCGGATGACCTACGCGATAATGGACGGCGGTAAGTAGGCGACCATTCCATTTTGCGAGTCACATCTTCGGCGGGCCCGTGGGAAGTGTTGATGAAAATGGCCGACCAGGTTCACGTTTGAGTGGGCCGTTGTTTGGCCCACCGGTGTTTCGCGCTGGTTTTCTGGGTGTAATTCTCGGGGTGGGCGGCCTTTTGCCTGTGGCGGCGGTTGTGGGGGACTTCCGTGTGGAGATCGTCCGGCTGGTGGTGGCGGCCGTGGCTTGCCTCGCAGGAGGCGTTCTGGCTGCGGTCTGGGCGGAAGCCGGTGGTCACGCTGGCCCCCAGGGACTGGTGGTCCTTCTTGGCGGAACTTTGCGCGTTGTTGTGCCCCTGGCTTTGCTTGCCCTCGGAGCAATTTGCGCGGGATGGCTGGTCAGCGTCAGCACTTTGCTGTATTCTGTAGTGATCTATACCTTAATTGTGGGCCTGCAAACCTGGGTCGTCGCATCCCGTCTGACAGAAAAACCCAGGGTCAAAGAGCAGGCCGAGCGATGACCTCACCGGATGCGTAAATGGAATTGTCGCGGTTTGGTGAGGGTGAGTCGTCGTAGTCGACTCTGTGGGGATTTCAGTCGCAATCCTTCTTGCGAGTGGTGATACAATGGGCATGGACATCGCAGTAGCCGGGGAACATGTGAAGGACGCCACGTCCTTTCACTTTCCATTCGGCTATCATGTCGAATTGCCAATGCTGGATTGTGGCAGCTTACGATTGGGAGCGGTTGACTTGCCGCTGCTCGGCCACATTCCGGCAGTGGAGATTCCGCTTCGGCTCCAGCTTACGAAGTTCATGGTGCTGGAGCTGATTGTGGCAGTCCTCATGCTGCTCATCTTTATCCCGCTTGCTTGGCGATTACGTGGGGGGAGGCCGCCGGAAGGCCGGCTGGTGACATTTTTTGATGTCATCCTATGTTACATACGCGACCAGGTAGCCCGGCCCGCGATCGGCAAGCACGAGGCTGATCGATACCTGCCATTTTTGTGGACCTTGTTCTTTTTCATCTTGTTTTGCAATCTGATGGGGCTGTTGCCGTGGGCGGGCTCACCCACGGGAACATTAAGTGTTACGGGTGCGCTGGCAGTGTTGACTTTCGCGATGGTGGTGGGGGCGGGGATTCAGGAGCACGGCCTGCTCGGATACGTGAAGAGCCTCGTGCCCCATATGGAACTGAAAGGGGTCCTGGGAATTATCCTCAAACTGATGCTATGGCTCATTGAGTTTGCTGGCCTGTGCATCAAACACGCTGTGTTGGCTGTGCGTCTTATGGCGAACATGTTTGCCGGGCATTTGGTCCTGGCAGTGATCCTGAGCTTTATTGCGGCGGTGGCCAATTTCTGGCTGATTCTCTGGTTTGGGGTGACGATCGCCAGCGTCGCTGGACAGATTGCCCTTATGATGTTGGAGTTGTTCGTAGCGTTCCTTCAGGCGTACATTTTTACCTTCCTGGCAGCGCTCTTTATTGGCATGTCGGTTCACGCTCACTGAGTTTCGAAGGAATGTGAAGGTAGTAGGGCGTATTGGGAAGATCTTGTTGGGAGAATCTTGGGAAGCCGCGGTATGGGAAAGACTGCCGCGGAGGAATTGGGTCCTCAGTAGAGAAAGGAGACTGGCTCCGTGAACAAGTGGCTGATTGCTATCGCATTGGGTTTGATGATGTGGTCCAGTGGGATGGTGGCGATGGCGGAAGAGGCTGCCGCGCCGGCTCAGGAGCAGACAGCTCAGGCCCAGCAGGTGCAGGAAGCGAAGGGCGCCAATCGATTTTCCATCTTTTTCGGGGGTGCCTTCGGTGCTGGGCTGATCATCTTGGGAGCCGGTTTCGGGATCGGTAAAATTGGAGCCGCAGCAGTCGAATCGATGTCTCGTCAGCCCGAAGTGGCGGGCAACATCCAGACGGCGATGATTGTCTCCGCCGCGCTCATTGAAGGCGTTACATTCTTTGCTTTGATCGTATGTTTGATTGCCCTGTTCTTCACAGGGTGAGGGACAAGGCCGCCCGTTTTACCAGCGAGCTCTCAAGGAGCCACTCCGTGCTTGGGTGATTGAGGCCGCTGGAATCTGTCCGAGTTCCCGCGTTCGAAAAGGAGCAGATGGAAAGCCCAAGGAGGGGCAAGGCCCATCATTGGTGGGAGATTGGTATGGTCAAACAGATGAGCAAATGGGCCGCGCTGGCGTTGATCGCTCTCGTTTTGGGATTGGGGACAAAGAGCATCTCGATCGCCTGGGGTGCAGAGGCTGGCAGTGGTCATGGCGAAGGGTCTTCGGTCGCGGACGCTGTCAATCCGCTTGACTTTCGGCAGGATTTGGCCCTGTGGACCGCGGTGGTGTTCGTGGGGGTTCTGGTGGTACTCCGAAAATTCGCATGGAAGCCGATCGCCCGGGCCCTTGATCAGCGGGAAGACCACATCCGCCGAGAGATCGAAGATGCTGAACGGGCAAACGCCGAGGCGAAACGCCTGCTGAGCGAGTATCAGGCCAAGCTGGGACAGGCAGAAAATGAAATTCGCGCGATGATCGAAAAGGCCAAACAGGAAGCTCAGCAGGTGGGGCAATCGCTCATCGAGAAGGCCCGGCAGGAGGCGGAAGAAGAGTATCGCCGCAAACTGGCGGAGATTGACCGGGCCACGGAGCGTGCCCTGCAGGAATTGGCCCAGCGCGGGGCGGCGTTGGCGGTCGATCTGGCAGGGAAACTGGTGGCCGCTCGGCTTGACCCCACCGCCCATGCCCGGATGATCGAACAGGCCATGGAGGCCATCAGCCGTCAGCGTCCTCCGGGACTGAATTGACCGGGGGCTTCGGTCGGCAGGCTCCATGATAAGCTGGGGTATTAATGCCAAGCAATGAGCAAGCCGCGTAACGGATAGAGCAATGGCACAGGACCTGGAAGCCCGAGATGCCCGATTTGCCGCCGAATTCGCCGGCGATGTGACGGCGGAGAAAATCGCCTCTGTGTACGCGGAGGCTTTTCTCAACGCGGCGGAAAAGACCGGTCAGGTTGAGGAGTTGGTGGCAGAGCTGCGGGCCATCGAGGAGGAGGTGCTCAAACCGTTTCCGCGGTTCGCAGAATTGCTTGGCTCAGCCGTCATTAATCATGAGGAGAAACTGGGGATTCTAAATCGTGTTTTTGAAGCCCGCGTGTCTCCACTGGTGATGAATTTCCTGCGGGTTCTCAATCGCCGGGACCGGCTCGATATTTTGGGGCCCATCGTGCGGGCAGTCCAGGAAGAATGGGACCGGCGTCGGGGGCTGGTCCATGTGAAGGTCATTACGGCAACCCCGATCGAAAAAGACCTGCTGGAGCGGCTGGAAGGCCAGCTTCGGAAATTGGTGGGCGGGGTGCCGGTGGTCCAGTGGCAGGTGGATCCCAGAGTTATCGGTGGCATTGTCATCCAGGTGGGTGACAAGATAATGGATGCTTCCGTAGAGACGCAGTTACGGAAGATCAGACAGCAGATCATCGACAGGAGTGCCCATGAGATTCAAAGCCGACGAAATCGCTTCTGTGATCCAACAGGAGATTGAGCGGTACGAATCGCAGATCGACGTCCGCGAGGTCGGCCGCGTACTGGAGGTGGGTGATGGTATCGCGCGCGTCTATGGGCTCTCTGGCGTAATGGCTGGCGAAATGGTGGAATTCCCCACGGGCGTCCGCGGATTGGCGTTCAATCTGGAAGAGAACTCCGTGGGCGTGATCATCCTTGGCGATTATCTGGGGATCAAGGAAGGGGACGAGGTCCGTAGCACGGGGCAGTTGCTGAGCGTGCCCGTCGGAGAGGCACTCTTAGGGCGCGTGGTCGACCCGCTGGGCAACCCGTTGGACGGCAAAGGTCCGATTGCTACCCAGGAACGTCGCCCGGTGGAAAGTCCGGCACCTGGTGTTGCCCACCGTCAGCCGGTGAAAGAACCGTTGCAGACAGGTATCAAGGCGATCGACTCGATGACGCCGATTGGCCGGGGCCAGCGGGAGCTGATCATCGGTGACCGCAAAACAGGTAAAACCGCCATTTGCATTGACACAATCATCAACCAGAAAGGCACGGGCGTTAAATGCTTTTACGTGGCCATCGGCCAGAAGGAGTCGAGCGTTGCCCAGATCATCGACGTGCTCCATCGCTACGGGGCAATGGAGTACACGACGGTGGTGGTGGCGGGAGCCAGCGATCCCGCCCCGCTGCAGTACGTGGCTCCGTACGCCGGTTGCGCCATGGCGGAGTACTTCATGTACAAAGGGGAGCACGCTCTGGTGATCTACGATGACCTCACCCGGCAGGCCCAGGCGTACCGACAACTTTCGCTTCTAATGCGTCGGCCGCCCGGTCGTGAAGCTTATCCCGGCGATATCTTCTATTGCCACAGTCGTCTTCTGGAAAGGGCTGCGAAGCTGAGTGATGAACGGGGAGGCGGTTCGCTGACGGCCCTTCCCATCGTGGAAACTCTCGAAGGAGAAGTTTCGGCGTATATTCCCACCAATGTGATCTCCATCACGGACGGTCAGATTTATCTCCAGCCGGATTTGTTCTTCGCCGGCCAGCGTCCCGCCATGAATGTCGGTATATCGGTTTCCCGGGTGGGCGGCAAAGCGCAGATTCCGGCGATGAAAAAGGTGGCAGGTGGTTTGCGGCTGGACCTGGCGGCCTTCCGCGAATTGGAAGCTTTCGCGCAACTGGGGACCGAGCTCGATCCAGCAACCCAGGCCCGGCTGGACCGCGGCTACCGGATGACCGAACTGCTAAAGCAGGGTCAGTACCAGCCGATGCATGTGACCGATCAGGTGCTGGTCATCTACGCGGGCACCAAAGGGTATCTCGACCCCATTCCAGTTGCTGAAGTGCGGACATGGGAAAAGGAGTTCCTGGAACACATCCACACCAACCATAAGGCTGTCTGGCAGCGGATCACGGACACGAAAGACCTGGATGCCGAGACGGAAGAAAAGCTCGTGGCCATCCTGGACGACTTTAACCGTCAGTATCTTGAGAAAAAGAAAAAACCGAAGGAGTCTGCCGTTGCGGCAGCGGCGTGATGATGGTTTGAGGAAGAAAGGTACAGGGAGCAGGGCGGTCGCGAGTTACACAGGACAATTACGGCAGTAGGGCGTTGCCATGGTGAAAGCGAGGACACTGGAACGACGTCGCCGCTCCGTCCGCAATATTCGCAAGATCACGCGGACAATGGAGCTTATTTCCACGGCACGGTTCAAACGGGCCATGGATCGCGCCCTTGCGGCGTCAGCTTACACCCGGCGGCTGACCACGGTGCTGGGGCATTTGGTGGCAGCCGGGGCGGAAATCAGCCACCCCCTTATGCAGGCGCATGATGGGGTGAATAACGTGGTGCTCCTTGTTCTTACCAGCAATCGCGGCCTGTGCGGGGGGTTCAACTCATCGATCCTTCGCCTGGCGATGGCCCGTCTCCGGTACTGGCGCGACAAGGTGGAGTCGGTCCGGCTAGAAGTATCCGGAAAAAGAGGCATATCGGGGTTGAAATTTCGAGGTATTGAAGTGCATGAGAAGTACACGCACTTTGATGCCCGGCCCCGATTCGAAGACGTCAACGCCCTAGCCGAGCGATATGCCCGGGAGTTCTTGGCCGGCGAGATTGACCAGGTGGAAGTGGTGTATACGAAGTTCGAGTCCGCCAGTCGGCAATTCCCCGTCGTGGAAGCGCTGTTGCCACTGAGCGATTTCGATATCGGAGATGAAAACGGGGCTTCGCACCGGGTAGAATACGACTTCCTGCCGTCTCCGGAGAGCGTTGTGGAAGAAATTGTCCCCACTGCGTACAAGATGCAGCTTTTCAAGTGCTTTCTGGACTCCGCGGCGGCAGAGCAGATTGCCCGGATGGTCGCCATGAAGACAGCCACTGAAAATGCCGACACGATGCTGGCAAATTTGAGTGTGGCGTACAATCGGGCAAGACAAACCCAGATCACGTCGGAAATTCTCGAGGTGGTCAGTGGAGCAGAGGCCCTGGAGAAACAAAGTGGGTAATCCTGGCAAGGCCGCCCTGGATGGTGGTCCACGGGAGCCGGCGCAGCGGGTGATTGAACTGGCATCGAAATAAGCTGCAAACTTCGCATGAGAGTTATAAGAAGGAAAATCGAGGGACGAAATGACTAGCCCTACCGCTGAAACGAAGTCAGCCCATGTGGAGGTTGTTCGGGAACCCAATTATGGGCGAATCACGCAGGTGATCGGTTCCACTTTCGATGCGGAGTTTCCTGAGCATCGGCTGCCGGCGATTTACAATGCGGTGAAGATTGAAGAAGAGGTCAAAGGTGTCCGCATCAACCTGACGGGTGAAGTGCAGCAGCACCTTGGCGGAGGCCGCGTCCGTTGCGTGGCGCTCGGAAGCACGGACGGTCTGGTGCGCGGAATGAAGTGCCTAGACACCGGGGGACCGGTGAAAGTCCCCGTAGGCAAGGGGATCCTTGGTCGGGTGTTCAACCTGCTCGGTGAACCAATCGATGATCGCGGGCCGGTCGAAGCTGAAGATTGGTGGCCGATCCATCGCGAACCACCGCCGGTCACCGAGCTCTCCACGAAGGTGGAGGTGTTCGAAACAGGAATCAAGGTGATCGACCTTTTGACCCCATTCGTTCGGGGTGGGAAGGCAGGGTTGTTCGGTGGGGCAGGACTCGGAAAAACCGTGATCCTCACCGAACTGATTGCCCGAATTGCCACCTCGCACGGTGGTTATTCGGTATTCGCAGGGGTGGGAGAGCGTACCCGCGAGGGGAACGACCTCTGGCTGGAAATGCAGGAAACGAAAATCGGTTCGACGGGACGGCGCGTCATCGAACAAACATGCATGGTCTTCGGGCAGATGAACGAGCCGCCTGGAGCCCGCTTGCGGGTGGCGCTTTCCGCTCTTACCATGGCGGAATACTTCCGCGACACCACGGGCGCGGACGTACTCCTGTTTATCGACAACATCTTCCGATTTTCGCAGGCAGGAAGTGAGGTTTCCGCGTTGCTCGGCCGGATGCCGTCCGCGGTGGGTTACCAACCGACGCTGGCCACGGAGATGGGGGCCCTCCAGGAACGGATTACGTCCACGTCCCGGGGCGCCATCACCTCGGTGCAGGCGGTGTATGTTCCTGCCGACGACCCGACAGACCCTGCCCCGGCCACGGCATTTGGTCAGTTGGATGCCTTCATCTACCTGGAACGGTCGATTGCCGAGAAGGGTATTTACCCGGCTGTGGACCCGCTTGCCTCGTCCAGTCGGCTTCTGGATCCTCAGTATGTTGGTGAACGCCACTACAACATCGCCCGGCGGGTGCAGAGGATCCTTCAGCGCTACCGCGAGTTGCAGGACATCATCGCCATCTTGGGGGTGGAAGAATTGAGTGAAGAGGACAAACTGATCGTGCACCGTGCCCGGCGAATTGAGCGATTCCTTTCGCAGCCATTTTTGGTGGCCGAGGCCTTCACAGGCAGGCCGGGTGAAATCACGCCGCTCTCCGAGACCATTCGCAGCTTTGAAGAACTCGTGGACGGTAAATGGGATCATCTGCCCGAGCAGGCTTTCATGTACGTGGGAACTATCGAACAGGCGGCCGAGCAGGCTGAGCGAATGAAATTTGAAGCCAAGAAAAAATGAACTACGCTGGGCCTTTTCCCCGGCAGTGCGCCGTCTGGAGGAAGTGAGTGTCAAGAATGGCTGAGCTCCGCTGTATTGTTGTCACGCCCGAACGTAAAGTCCTGGAAGACACAGCCGATGCCGTGGTCGTTCCCCTTCCGGATGGAGAGCTGGGAATTTACCCGCGCCATGCTCCGCTCATCGCTCGGCTGGGCGCAGGCGAGCTGCGCGTTCGTCAGGAGGAGAAAGTCCGTCGGTTCTACATTGAAGGCGGATTCGTGGAGGTTCTGAACGACGTGGTGTCGGTTGTCACGACGAGAACATTCACCGCTCGGGAACTGGCCCCTGACGTAATCCATCAACAATTGGAACAGGTCATCCAAGCCCGTGCCGCGGGTGACGAAGCGATTGCCGAACGGAATGCGCGGGCGGCTCGGTTGCGAGCGATGCTCCGTGTCGCGCGACGGGGAGAGTAATTACGCTTCCCACCCTAGCCGAAGATACCTTTTTCCCGGCTCTCACGCCGACTCATCAGGAACCGGGCGGGGTAATCCAGCTTGGGAAAAACGCTTGGCTCAGAGGGTAGTCCTCTTGCACGGGGACCGTAGGGAGGGCGCGGGAGATCTGGGTGAAAAAGCCGCATCAACTGCAACAAGGGAGGCCGGGGTAGAGGGCTTGCAAACGTTCGGATGGCCTTTTCCATTCGGGGATAACGCCTGCTCGAATGAATTCCACCCACCGGCAACGCGTACGATCGCTGGGCTTGATGGCCTTGGCCATCCTCGATTGGTTGGTTGTCTGGCTGGCCTTTTTTCAAAAGAGTGTGTTCTCGGATTGGCTTCCGCTCTTTCGGGACAGCGCTAATCTCTACTATCCACTCTGGCTTTTCGTGCGAGAACAGTTTCACGCGGGTGTGTGGCCCTGGTGGAACCCTTACTTGGTCTTGGGTGCACCCCTTATGGCTGAAGGAATTGCCGGGGTATTTTACCCTGGCATTATCGTATTCCTGCTCCCCCTGCCTTTCCGGTGGTGTTATTTACTTTTTCTGCTGACGCACATGGCTTTGGCGGGATGGGGAGCGTTCAGGCTGGCGCGACGCATGGGAGCTTCACCCCCGGCGGCCTTCTGGGCGGCCTTCGCCTACCCTTTTTCAGGGTATCTCCTGTTTCAAATCTATAACCCGATTTACTTGATCAGTGGTGCATGGCTTCCCTTCGCATTGGCGGGCTTACTTGAGCTGATGTTTGTGACCCAGCCAGATATTCGTGCGCCAAGCGGAACTCCCAGTCCGCCGCACGGTTGGACGTGGTTCATCACCACCACAGTGCGGGAACTTCGACACTCCGGACGTCCGTTGATGAAAAGTAGTGTGTCGCTGGCGATGATGTGTTTGGGAGGCGACCCACAAACCGCCTACCATTGTGGACTTGTGGCACTTGTCACCTGGCTGGTGCGAAGTGCCATCGAATTTCGAAGAATGCGGACACAGGGCGGGCAAGTGAACACGTGGAAGAGGGCCATCTTTTTCATCGGTGGCAAACTGATGCTGGTCTTTGGGTTGGCTTTCCTCCTGGCTGCCGTCCAGCTCATACCTACGGCGGTGTACGCCAGTCGATGTGACCGTGCTCTCCTGGCAGGTTGGCCGAACCAGGAGATGGAGGCCAGCACCAGCGCCCCTGGTAACGCCAATTTTGAAACTACTTCGCAGGCCCTCTCCTGGTGGCAAAGAGTGGCAGAACAGGAAAGGCAGGATTATTACCGAGCGATCTACGATTTTTCGACCCCTGCATATCGCTGGATCGAGTATTTCTGGCCGAATTTTGGCGGCCGCCCTTTTCCATACCATACGCGGTGGATAACAGCCGCGGTCGAGGAAGGCCGGTGGTGGGTGCCAACCCTTTATCAGGGGTTCATAACGGCGCTTCTGGCAATCCTGGGAGGCAGGTTGTTTGTCACCAGTAAGGCTGCCAGGACATTCCGATCAAACAGCACCAGATGCCACCAGCGTCTGCCCGGCAACTTTTGCTCCGTGGCGCCGGGCGAGATTCCTTTCGTTGAAGATTCTCTCACCCGGATAGCCAGGGTGTGGCTGTCGTGGATGGGCGTGCTCTCCGCGGTTGCGGCGTTGGGATGGTATGGACCGGCGGGAGTTCTGACAGAAATTGTCCGGATGTTAACTGGCTATGACTTGGGCCATGCAGGAATTCTACCCCCTATGGGAGGGCTGTATTGGTTGTTTGTTCTTTGTTTGCCGCGTTATGGATTGTTTCGTTACCCATCCAAATGGCTAGTGTTTTCCGCACTGGCCGTGGCTGTGCTGGCGAGTGTGGGACTCGATGAGATTCAGAAAGATCGGGGCCTTGCGAAAACGCTTTTCCGGCGCGTGGTCGTGACGGGAGGGCTCGTGTGCTTCGGCGGCGTGGTGCTGATGGTCGCGCTCCACCAGAGTCAGTGGTGGTCCGCCACTGCCGATGACATGCTTTTCGGGCCTTTTCAAAGGGACCGTGCGGCGGCCGAAACTCTGGTGACCATAGTCTCTCTGCTGGGGGTGATGACGGCCGTTGGAGTTGCCATACGCTGGTTTCGGCCTGCATTTTGGCCGATCGCACTTTCGGTTGTCCTTGCAGTTGATCTTCTTTTTCACAATGGCTGGCTTGTGGTGGCGGTGCGTCCACCAGAAGTATCACGCGTGGCGGCATCGTCAGAGGTACCGCGGCGCTTCTGGCAGCCGTGGTGCTGGTATCCGTCCGAGTGGTCTGCCCAGGCCTCGCCGAATCGGATCCAGGAGATTTGCGATTGGGAATTTGCCACGGGCGCGTTTCGTTGGGGAACGTTGCGCGGCGAAGCGCCGCTGGAAAACTATGGCACGATCCTTCCCGCTGATCAAGCGGTGCTATTATCACTGCTTCGCGCGTGGCGGCTTCAAACAGGCGAAGTGACGCCACCACGATCCTGGCTTGCCCAATTGGGGGTGACTTCCTATCCGCAGAGTGTGCACCACCGCGATGCTCCCTTCACCTACCTTGAAGATCCTGTCGCGATCGCGAATGAGACCCCGTGGGTGGAAATCACACACGATTGGCGGGTGCTTTTCGAACATCGCGGAAGCCTTGGGGAAACGTGGGAGCGGATCGCTAGCATTCAATTTCCCGGCGGACAGCCAAGGGGACCGAACGAGGTCCACGTGGTCGAGCTGCCTGAAGCTGGTTTCAAAACGGGTCCCGTCGAAGGCGCAGCGGTCGGGGAGCTTTCTCACGCGGTGTCAAAGGAATGTGCCGAGATTCTTCAATACCGGCCGGGAAAAGTGGAAATACGAGCGAGGCTTTTCCGTCCGGGACTTGTCATCTTGCGAGAGGGAGCTGATCCCGGCTGGCGTGTGTCGGTGAAATTTTCAGAGGGAGTCTATGAATCGCTGTGCGAGCCGGTTCGTGTGGATGGCATCTTTATGGGAGTATTTCTTTCTTCGGGAATTTGGCACCTCACGTGGACGTATTATCCGCCAGGACTCGCGATCGGGGCACTCCTCTCCATATGTGGCTGGATCCTGGTGCTGGGAGTCGCTTTGTCCGGCATGATTGCGCGTCCTTAGCGGGAGCGAAACACGCGCAGAGAAGGCCGGGCGGATGTGAATCCTCCCCAGCTCTGAGAAGACCAGCCGGGTGAAAAGGGACGTCATCACGCAGCGTCTTGCGTGGCTTTACCGTTGGCCAGGCTATTCTCCGGCCGAAGTTCCTCGCACTTCTCGCGAATGCGGAGGTTGGGACGCTCCAGCAGCACGGTGGAATGCGGGGGAACCGATCGGGTGAGCCATACGCTGGAACCAATCACCGAGTCGTGACCCACGACGGTTCGCCCGCCCAAAACGGTGGCATTCGCATAGATAACCACGCGATCTTCGATGGTGGGGTGACGTTTAGTCCCACGCACCAGCCGACCTTCCGAGTCTGTGGAAAAGCTGAGCGCACCCAGCGTGACGCCCTGATAGAGCTTGACATGATGGCCAATCTCGCACGTTTCTCCAATGACCACGCCTGTGCCGTGGTCGATGAAAAAGTACGTGCCGATTTTGGCACCGGGATGGATATCAATGCCCGTGCGGCTGTGAGCCCATTCTGTCATCATGCGTGGAATGAGGGGAACCTCGAGCTCGTGGAGAAGGTGGGCCAAACGATACACGGTGACCGCCTCAAACCCGGGATAGCAGAGAATCACCTCGTCGAGGGACTTGCAGGCGGGATCGCCGTCGTAAGCCGCTTGGACATCCAGGGCCAGGATCTTCCGCAATTCGGGAAGTTGTTCAAGAAACGCCAGTGTCTTGGCCTGTCCCAGGGCTTCAAAGTCGGCCAGCCTCATCGGGTCACACTCGGCCGTGTGATTGGCCTCGTGACGCAAAGCACGCGCGATTTGTTGCGTCAGGAGGTCATGCAATTTGTCCATTAAGTCCCCCACGTAATAGACCACGTTTCCCATGTGCAGGCCGTCGCGTCGGCGGTAACCGGGAAACAGGATTTCCTTCATCCACTCGGTGGCTTGAATGACGGCCTCATAATTGGGAAGAGGACAATGGCCAAGATGGCTTGTGCTGCCGTGGGTGCGGTACGTTTCCACCAGTCGGTTGGTGATCTCCGGCAACTTTTCCTTCAGACGAAAATCGGAAGCCATGACCTTGTCTCCCATGATTGAGTCGAGCCGATTGATTGCGACGCGATTTGTCGATTGAATGTGGCAGCGCGTGTTATCAATTTGTTGGCGATTAATGACAATGAATTGGGCTTTGTCCGAAATACAGCCATTCGGGAGCTAACTGCGGGAAGAAGATTAAAATGACTTTTTCAGTAAAGATTGTGCCGTTTCTGTCCGGTTTACGCCGGACAGCGACACCCTTTTAGACATGAGGCTACCAGGAGTCGGAGGATCACAGTGAGACCTTCCTCCCTTGGAGACTGAGACTTCACCTCCTGAATTATGGTAGCATGGCTTGTCACAAAAACAAGCCTCGGCGGGTCTCTGGAAAGTGCGTCCCGTTTGTTTTGATTTTCGGTCGAACGAGAAAATTTGAACCGGCGGATGTTATCCTGCCGTTATACTTTTGTTACGCTATTCATATTGCCATGGTTGGTCGACGGGGTGCGTCGTCGCCCATTGTGCGCGTTTCAACCTGGGAGCACGCGAGAGGAATATCACGGTTTCGGTACAAATACATGATCAAACTTGAAGCCTTTACCAAAAGATACGGCAGTTTTTGCGCGGTTGACCACTTGATTTTCCAGGTATCTCCTGGGGAAATCTTCGGTTTCATCGGCCGCAACGGCGCCGGCAAAACGACTACGATTCGTTTCCTGGCGACACTGATTCGGGCGACGGCCGGTGATGGCGTGGTCGCCAGCTTCAGTGTCACGCGCCAGCCGCGAGAGGTGCGCCGCCACCTGGGTTATGTTCCGGACACCTTTGCCGAATTTCCCGGTTTTCGGGTAAAGGACTTTCTCGATTTTTTTGGCCGTGCTTATGGGGTTCCGCGACAAATGAGGCGACGGCGAGTCGAGGAGCTCCTGGAACGGCTCGGGCTGGCGGCTTACGCCCGAACCGATGTGCGAAAGCTTTCCCGAGGATTGAAGCAGCGGCTCTACCTTGCGCGGGCACTAGTCCACGATCCGCCTGTTCTTATTCTCGACGAGCCGACGGCGGGACTTGATCCGGTTGCCCGAATGGAGTTCAAATCCCTTCTCAAAGAATGGGCTGCCGAGGGAAAGACCATCCTCCTTTCCAGTCATGTTTTGGCTGAGCTAGCCGATATGGCCACCCACGTGGGCATTATCGAACGGGGACGCCTGGTGGTTTCTGGAACCCTGCGAGAAGTGCTGGCAAAAACGGATCGCTGTACCCGCGTCCGCGTGCAGTACCTGGGTGCGGCCGATCGGATCGAGAACGTCCTCACCCAACTGCCCCAGATCCGGTGGAGCAAAGCGGAAAATGGACAGGTCATCCTGGAGCTGCTTGAAACGACCCAGCAGGGGGAAACGGTTCTCGCGGAGGTGCTGCGAAGCCTTGTCATGGCAGGGATTGACATTGTTGAGTATCAGCCGCTTTTGCCCACCCTGGAGGAACTTTTTGTGGAGGCGACGGCCGGGAACGTGGTGGCGGACAGTCAGGACGTCCGATAAGTCCTGTCGCTGTGCCCGTTTTCCGCTTAGGCGGCCGTCATGTCCGCTGATCGGCGCCCAACCACTTGCGTTGTTGGAAGCTCAGGGGAATCGGCAGACCGAGTTGCCGCCGAGGGATTTGGCGCGGCACAACGCCTCATCAGCGTGCTGAATCATTTCTTCTGCAATTTTTGCGAGGGGCTGACAAAATGTTCCCGAAGAGCCGGGCGCGACGACGCTCACTCCGGCACTGGCTGTGATGACCCTGTCACCAAGCTCGGGGATCTTGGTGGCAAGACGCTGTCGCACACGCTCCACGATCGGTTCAACTGGCACGTTGGGGCCAATAATGCACACGAGGGCGATTTCGTCTCCACCCCAGCGGAAAAGATAATCCCTGCGGCGGCATGCCTGCCGCGCGGCCAGTCCGATGCTCCGCAAAAGCTCGTCGCCTCGCCGATGGCCCAGGGTGTCATTCACCAACTTGAAGTTGTCCAGATCGAATAGGGCAAACACGATTTGCTGACGCGTCCTTTTTGCGCGTTGCCATGCGGAGCGAACTACCCTGGGCCAGGCCCTGCGGTTGAGCAGGCCCGTCAGAGAGTCTCGGAAGACAGCTCGTCTCAGCCTACGCAGCAGTTCTCGGCGTCGTCTGAAGGTGAGTTGCAAACGTGCGAGCTTCGCAAGCAATCGGAGGACTTCTGCCACGGCCTCAGCAGGAGTGTCGGGTGGCAGCACAACATCCCCTGGCAATTGATGGCCCAAGCCAACGGTGTGCACGGGAACCGGTCTTTGGCGATCCCTGTCGCCGAGATAAAGCAACCTCCTAAGATTTTCCGGAGGTACCGCTCGATCCGTCAGGAGAATGACCCCGCTCCGGGGGGTGGAGAACGATGTCCCAGTCTGTGAAGCGCCGGTGGCGACACGCTCATCGGCAGACCCAGGCGTCCCCAGACCATTTTCCGATATCACTAACACTTCGCCCAACTCACCGGGAACGAGACGCTCCACCGCCTCGCGTATTCTCGTCCACTGGGCGGGTTCCAGAAGTACCAGGAGTGAGGGGCGAAATAAACGGGCCATGGACGGAATCAGCGCGAATCTGGTCCGTTCAGCTTGGAAGTCTTTATCGATGACGGGCTGGGCATCCTTGCGGGGTGAAAGTCCGTGCCTTAGAATCGGCCAAATGATGGACGCCACACACAGCCGAAAATCCAAACGCGCGTTTTATTCTGGCGATTGGGCTTCGGTCTGAAAAGGTCTTGAACCGGAAGATTGACGAAACGGAGAGGCACGGGGAAGGCGGTCGTTGGGCGTAGGTGTTTCGCTCCGAGAGAGTGCTCGTCAGATGGACGAATTTCAATCCCAGCTTCTGGAACTGCGTAGAGGTTGGTATCGCCACCACCTGCTCAGCCTGGAGGAACTTTCGGCGGAAGAAATCCTTCGGATTCTCGATACGGCGGAAGTATTTCGCCGGGCGTTCGACCAGGGGATTAGGAAGTGGTCGCTATTGACAGGTAAAACGTGCGTCAATTTGTTCTTCGAGAATTCGACGCGAACCCGCAACAGCTTTTCCCTGGCCGCGCGTCGCTTGGGGGCTGACGTGGTGGATTTTTCCGCCGCCACAAGCAGCCTTTCCAAGGGCGAAACGGTGGTGGACACGGCGCGGAATCTCGAGGCCATGGGAATCGACGCGGTGGTCGTGCGGCACAGCACCCCGGGCACGCCCCATTTGCTGGCCAAATCACTCCGCTGCTCGGTGATCAATGCAGGAGACGGGCCCCACGAACATCCCACGCAGGGGCTGCTGGATATCCTGACCATTCGGCAGCGGCTGGGTCGAGTCGAGGGCCTTACCGTGGCCCTTGTCGGTGATATTGCCCATAGCCGTACAGCCCGGTCCAATATCTGGGGATTGAAAAAGTTGGGAGCGCACGTCATCGTGTGCGGGCCATCGACGCTCGTCTCGCGGGATTGGGAGAAGTTGGGTGTGGAGTACTCCTACAGTTTGGACGAGATTCTCCCTCGAGTAGACGTGCTCAACTTGCTACGGATCCAGTTCGAGCGGCAAACGCGACGGCCGTTCCCCTCTGTTCGGGAATATGCTTTGCTTTACGCCATGAATGCTGAGCGCCTGGCCCGTACCAAGCCGGGTATCCTGATCATCGCGCCCGGACCGATCAATCGCGGTGTGGAGGTAACCGCCGATGTGGCGGACGGTGAGCACTCGGCGATTCTGGATCAGGTGACAAACGGTGTGGCCGTCCGCATGGCCGTCCTCTGGTTACTGACGGGGACGACAAGCCAGACGCTCTAACCAGGCGGTTAATGCCCATCGTTTACCCCATGTAAGAGATGTAAGGACTCGGGCCGAGCGTCTCA
Organism: Thermogutta sp.; assembly: GCF_039793925.1. GTDB lineage: Bacteria > Planctomycetota > Planctomycetia > Pirellulales > Thermoguttaceae > Thermogutta. The sequence goes on from NZ_JBAMME010000123.1 coordinate 33,494, forward strand.
GATCGTGAAAAGGCCGGAAAGCGCACTGCCGGCGAAAAAAGTCAACAACGCGTATTACACAGCAATCGCCGGACAGTGATTTGTGGCGAGGGATGAAAAAATGGAGCGAATTCTCATTCGCGGTGGACGGGTCATCGATCCGAGTCAGGGATTGGATGATCACATCGATATCCTCATCGAGGGTGGAAAGATCGCCGCCTACAATCCCACACCGAAAGGGGATGAGCGGGTGATTGATGCCCGCGGGAAAATCGTCTCACCGGGTTTGATCGATATGCATGTTCATCTTCGTGAGCCCGGCCACGAAGATGATGAGACGATTGCTACCGGCACTCGGGCGGCAGTCGCCGGTGGATTCACGTCCATTGCCTGTTGTCCGAACACCGATCCCCCCATTGACACTCCGGCAACTGTGGAATTTGTCCGTCAGAAGGCTGCCCGCGACGGACACTGCAATGTCTACGTCATCGCCTGCGTCAGTAAGGACCGCAAAGGGCAGGAGCTCGCGGAAATCGGGCAGCTCGTGGCGGCAGGGGCGGTGGCCTTCAGCGATGACGGGGCCCCGGTCTACGACCCAGAACTGATGCGGCGGGCGTTCGAGTACTGTTTAATGTTCGACAAGCCGGTGTGTAATCATTGCGAAATTCCCGAGCTCACTCGCAACGGTGTGATGCACGAGGGGCTGGTGTCGTTGATCCTGGGGCTGCCGGGAATCCCCGCAGCTGCAGAGTCGGTCATGGTAGCCCGCGATATCGCCCTTGCGGAGGCCACGGGCGGACGGCTCCATGTGATGCATGTGTCAACGCTGGGGAGCGTGGAGGCTATTCGCCGGGCGAAAGCCCGCGGAGTCCGCGTCACCGCAGAGGTGACGCCTCACCACTTCACACTCACAGACGAGTCGCTCCGCACGTTTGATTCGAACTTCAAGATGAATCCCCCATTACGGTCCGAAGAGCACGTAAAAGCGTGCCTGGAAGGCCTGCGGGATGGCACGATTGACGTGATTGCTACCGATCACGCCCCACACGCCAAGGAAAAAAAGATGCAGGAGCTAGACCGCGCACCGTTCGGTATTGTAGGGCTGGAGACAGCCCTGCCCCTCGTCATCATGCGGCTCATCAAGCCTGGTATTCTCTCATGGCCCGAGGCACTCGCCAAACTTACCATCAATCCCGCCCGCATTCTCGGAATTCCCAAGGGTACGCTGCAAATCGGGGCGGACGCCGATGTCACTGTCATCGACCCTGATGTGAAATGGACGGTCGACCCGGAACAACTCCATTCCAAGTCGAGAAACACGCCGTTTGCCGGTTGGGTGATGGAAGGTCGCGCCACCGTGGTCATGGTCGGGGGCGTGATAAAATACCAGTGGGGTGAGCGAGCTTGACGGCGTGTCGTGCGAACGCTGCGGGAACAGGGTCCTGTCGGACTATGGTCTGCGGAGGGGAGACTCAAGGAAGTGATTCGTTTTTTGGTCGATGGCTATAACTTTCTCAACTGCTCGGGGATCGAAGTGAAAAATTCCGGGGCGGCGGGTCTCACTCCTCTGGGGGCGGCACGTCAGGCGCTTCTGGATTTTCTCGTGAAACATCTGACACCCGAAGAAGCCCAGGAAACTCTCGTGGTTTTTGATGCGCACAGCCCTCCGCGCCCCTTGCCGGCCGAGTTCGAGTACTGTGGTATCTTAGTCAAGTTTGCAGTCCGCTATCCCGATGCGGATTCGCTTCTGGAACGACTCATTAATGAGCACACCTCTCCGCGGAAGCTGACGGTCATCTCGAGTGATCACCGAGTCCAGCGGGCGGCGCGTCGCCGGCGGGCAAAATTCGTGGATAGCGAGAAGTGGTATCGCGAGTTGCTGATGCGAAGATCTTACCGGGGCCCCTCGTCCCTTCGTTCAAGTGAAGCACCGTCCAAATTACCCGCCATCTCGAACATGAACACCGAGGAGTGGCTCCGGCTGCTCGGAGTCCCCGACAACACCACTGGCGAGGAGCCGGAGAGGGTGGCCGACGCGGCGTCCCGCATGGGCTCAGAGACCAGAATTCCCAGCAACAGCCCACCCACCGGAGCATCCCAGCCCAACTCGGCGGCCGGCAACGAAGAAGACTCCGTGCAATCCCTTTCTGAACCTCTCCCGATGGTGGACTTCGGTCTAACCCCCGATCAGCTTGAACAACCGATTGACACGCTGAACGAAAGGGATCTTGCGCGATTAAAACGGCCTCGGGACCGCAGACCGCCGCGTCGCCAGAGTTAGTGGATGAACTCACTGTCAGCAGGCATCTGGTGCGGCGGTTAGACCTTCTGCTGGGTTAAACGCCGAATGGCTTTGTCGGCGATGTCCTTCCGGCACCACGCCCCCTGCCAGCGGATGCATTTGACGGCCGCGTAGGCCTGGTATTTCGCCCTTGCGATGTTCTCGCCGAGGGCAGTTACTCCCAGCACCCGGCCACCCGCCGTGATAATTTGGCCATCTTTCATCGCTGTTCCCGCGTGGAAGACCTTAACATCCGGCAGGCGAGCCGCTTCTTCCAAACCGCGGATCGGAAAACCTTTCTGATAAGAGCCGGGATATCCCTCGCTGGCCATCACAACGCACACCGCAGGGCGCAGATCCCATTCCAGTGATTCGAGCTGGTCGAGCCGGCCATCCACAGCCAAATTGAGGATTTCCAGTAAATCCGATTTCAGCCGCATCATGAGGGGCTGGCATTCGGGATCGCCGAATCGCACGTTAAACTCCAGCACCCGCGGACCAAGCGGCGTCATCATCAATCCCGCATAGAGCACTCCAGTGAATGGACGACCTGCCTTCCGCATGGCATGCACGGTTGGAACGAGGATGTTGGCCTCGATCCAGTGAAGAGCTTCTTCGGTTACCACCGGAGCTGGGGAGTAGGCCCCCATGCCACCCGTATTGGGGCCCGTGTCACCATCGTACGCAGGCTTGTGGTCCTGAGCGGGCTGAAGCGTGACGATCGTTTTCCCATCGGTAATCGCCAAGACACTGGCCTCCTCTCCGTGGAGCCGCTCCTCGATGACCAGTCGGTCGCCCGCCGACCCGAACACTTTTTCTTCCGCGATGAGCCGGATGGCCTGGAGGGCCTGGTCGCGATTGTCGCAGACGATCACGCCTTTTCCGGCTGCCAGCCCGTCAGCTTTGACCACCAGCGGCATGTCTTCTTTTTCCATGAGGTAGCGCCGGGCAGAGGCGGGATCTGAAAAGATCTGGAAATCGGCTGTGGGGACGTCGGCTGTGCGCAGCAATTGCTTGCAAAAAACTTTGCTGGCCTCCAGTTCCGCGGCGGCTTTGGTCGGGCCGAAAATGCGCAATTTCTCGGCGCGGAAGATATCCACGATCCCCTCAGCGAGCGGGGCTTCTGGTCCGACCACTGTCAGGCCGATCCGGTTGGCCTTAGCAAAACGGATCAAACCCGCAAAGTCTTTTTCGGAAATGGGAACGTTCTCGGCGTCCTGGGCTGTGCCTGCATTGCCAGGCGCCACAAATACCCGATCAGCAAGTGGACTCTGCTTTAGTTTCCACGCCAGTGCGTGTTCCCGACCTCCACTTCCAATCACCAAAACGTTCATCGCGTCGGACCTTTTCCAAATCGCATGCCACTCTACCAACTTGCTTTAGACCCTGATTTTAGGTGATAGGGCGGAGCGTGAGAAGGATTGCCGCTCTTCCGGGAGTTTGCGCCTTGTCTCAGTCTCGCGCGGGTGGAAAAGCGTACCTGACAAGCAGGTTTTCCGGAGAACCGGAGGGGCACGCTTGTCGTGCCCGCCGAAACTGATTTTCGAGCACACTCTTTTTGGTCGGAAGATACACCGCCTGTGTTCGCTCTGCGGAATGGGAACCGAACGACCCCCACTGTGCGTAGAGAGCAGGGGACGAAAAACCTCGCCGGGCGATCACATCCCGAGCTTCGGCGGGCAAGGTGTAACCGTAAGTCCGGCCGGGGGATGCATGCCTCTGGTCCGTGCGTTAGACCTGTGTGGGGCGATAAGGCACAATAGGAGAATCGGGAGGGGACGACTCGCCGATAACGGCGCGAGCGACACGCAGGAGGACGCACGCTCCTCCGTACGAGCGCCAGGGACCAATATCGGGGCTGCCCTGGGCGCAGCGAAAATAAATCATTTTTCGGCAGGAGTTTTTGTTGCAGATGGACGAAAAGGTTCTGGCCCATTCATCGCCCCCGGAAAATCCGCGAACCGCTGAGAGACTTCCCTCTGGTACGTCGGCGGCACGTCGCCAGTTCTTTGTGAGAGCGGTTCAATCCATTGCCGCAGCGGCGGAGTGCAACCGTTTGCTTGTCCGGGTGCTCACGGTCCTTGGGAGTATCCTCGGTGTTTCGGCAAGCTATGCGGGCGTGAGATTCCTTTGGCCGAGGAGCCCTCAGAGAGCAGACGATTGGATCCCCGTGGCTCCCGTAGATCAAATCATTCCCGATAGCGTCCAGACAGCGTGGTTGAACACGCTGGGCGTTTACGTTGTCCGGCAATCGGAGGAGCAGGGAGAACGGATCGTCGTGTTAAAAGCCTCGTGCACCCATCTGGGTTGCATGACTCAATGGGACGCCGGCTTGCGGCAATTCGTGTGCCCCTGTCATGGCAGTGCATTTGGCAAAGAAGGCCACCGGCTACGCGGTCCGGCCCGGCGAGCTCTGGAACGGTGTGCCGTTGATCTCGTGGATGGAATTCTGCTGGTAAACACGCGGCTCACTTTCCGTAGGGAAAACGGCGGGTGGGATGATCCGAGAAGCTTCGTGATAGTGGAACGTGCTGTGGGTTGAGGGGATCAGGGATGGGAATGTGGAATCAAGTAAAACAATCGCGACTTTACCGCAGTATTTTCCGGGTACCGCTACCGCGAACCACCCGGGAAAAAGTCCTCATGATTTTCAATACCTTTATTCTCCACATCCATCCGGTGGGTTTGCCGCGGTATGCTGTGCGAATACGCTACACCTGGTGTATGGGCGGGCTTGCGTTTTTTCTTTTTTTGGTGGAGGTCGTCACGGGAGTGGCCTTGATGTTCTATTATCGGCCTGTCCCCGAGTATGCTTACGCCGATATTCTCAATCTGCGACATTCCGTCTATTTCGGAATTATGCGCGAGCTTCACCGTTGGGCAGGACACGCCATGGTTGTGGTCGTGATGCTCCATATGCTGCGGGTTTTTTTGACGGGCAGCTATCGCCCACCCCGAGAATTTAATTGGGTGATAGGAGTGAGTCTTCTGGTGCTCACCCTGCTTCTTTCTTTTACGGGTTATCTGTTGCCTTGGGACCAATTGGCTTACTGGGCGACGACGGTGGGAACGAATATGGTGGCTGCTGCGCCGTTTGTCGGGCATCAAGGCCCAGGAAGTGAGCTTCTTGCCCTGCACGGCGAGCCGCTCATAACCCGTTCCTCCGATTTGCGCTACTTTTTGCTGGGAAGTGACGAGATCGGACCAGCGACGCTGAACAGGTTTTATATCTGGCACTGTGTGGCCCTCCCTCTGGCCATGACGTTTTTCTGCGGACTTCATTTCTGGCGCGTGAGAAAGGATGGGGGTATCAGCGGGCCACTGTGATTAATTTGTATTTCGAAAACAATATTTCTAAGTAGTGATAATCATCCGGAAGACAGAATCATAAACCGACATTTGATTTTTTAGAGTTGAATGAGAGATCAATCATTAGCAATCCTCTATCTTGGGTCAGTTTTAGTTGCCGCCGTGTGGATGGCCATTCGATTGGCCCGGTCTGGCGCACCGAAGTTACAGGCGATCGCGCCGACTGTTTATGTTTTGCTGTTTCTAGTCGGTGGGATTTTTGCGAGCATGGGGCATCCCTGGGCGCTTCCCAACTGGGTGAAATATGCAATCAATCGCTATGTTACGCCTCCCGTTTTCACATTTGTGGTATTTACTGCAGCGTTTATCTTTTTGACGGGGGTCAAAACGGGATGGTCCCCACGACTGGCCGTCCATGCCATGGTAGGCATGTGGTTGTGGTTTCTGCTCTCACTAGAAGACAGGAACTTTGCGGCTCTAGTGCTTGCTCCTGATCATGTAGCCGTGCTGCTGTTCATTGCGGCCTCTCTGGCAGGCCTTGTTTTCGGATTGGGGTTGGCTGCGGAAAATGATCACCGCAGACGGCAGAATCAGCCGGCGGTAGAGGCGGAGCCTCACGAGAAAGAGCGCATCTTTGTCTGGCCGGATCTGGTGTACATAGAACTTCTCGCCATGTTGGCGATGGTGGGAGTTTTGCTCGTGTGGGCGTTGCTCATTCCCGCACCTTTGGAATCCCCAGCCGACCCCACGTGGACACCCAACCCCGCCAAAGCACCATGGTATTTTGTGGGATTGCAGGAACTCCTCGTATACTTCGATCCGTGGCTGGCAGGCGTGGTCATTCCGGTCCTTATCATCGTGGGCCTGTGTTTGATTCCTTATGTGGACACACGGCCACAAGAAACAGGATTCTATGGTTTCCGCGAACGTCAGTTCGCGACGAGTGTATTTCTTAGCGGTTATCTTTTGTGGGTGGTCCTCATTGTGATAGGAACGTTCTATCGAGGTCCAGATTGGCAGTTTTATGGTCTCTACGAGCCCCGGACCATCAAAAAGCCGATGGGTAATGAAACACGTCCACTTTCGAACGTCATTTGGGGAATAGAAAATGGGGCACAACGCGCGAGGGACGTTAATATGGCGAAGGTTTTGATCCGGGAAGGTCCCGGTATTGTTTTGGTAAGCATATTATTTGGTGGCTTGCCGCTGGCTCTGCGAGCAAAATTTGTTCGCCGATATGTACCGCAGTGGTCAGGGCCGACCCACTGGACAATGAGTTTTTTGCTGGCGTTTATGATCTTGATTGCGATTAAGATGTACCTCAATTGGATCCTAAATATAAATGACATACTATATTTCCCGGAGATAGGCATCAATATATGACCGCGAGCGAAATATACGTCCATCATGAATTGATGGAAGGTCTATGACAAATCCATTAAGACATCATTATTCTGTAGTGTATTTGCACGTTTTGTGCGCGATCTTTTGCGGCGTGCTGCTTGGGCTGGTCGGTTGGGCGCTTTATCGGGAGCACCATCGTGAATGGTTGCACTACCAGCGGCTAGGACGAACGATGGGGGAGACTGTCCGGGCCGAATCCCGGCGGCTGGAGCGGGAATTGGGAAAAAACGACTGGGTCATCCTGCCGCCGATAGGGGGCGGTGGGGGAAACCCACAGGGGCTGCAGGGAACGGGGCGATGGACCCTCAGGCTCCGTGAAATTGTTCTCCCAGACCTGGAAATGCCGAGCTCCGACAGGGTGGTGACGCGGCGAGATCGCTGCACGACGTGCCATCTGTTCGTGGATTGGACGATGGAGCACAGCACGCCGGGGTCGGAGCCGAAGGAGGTTTCCAAAACGGTTGGCACAGAAAAGAGCTTTCCATGGGCGCAGCCGACAGAATATCGTCCCGCCGCCCGTCCCGTGATGGAGAAAGAAAACACAATCACACTCGCTTTGCCGCTTATTCTGAAGAAAATAGATAGTTTAGAAGGAATAAAATACAGCGAAGAAGCATCGTCGGTAATTACAAAAAACTTGGGGATTCGATGGATGTCCCGTGGGTTGTTCGGCAATCCGGAGGCCCGAGTAGCGGCCGTCGAGCGGGGCAGTCCCGCGGAAGCAGCCGGCCTCAAACCAGGTGATCAGATCATCAGAATCGGACCGCGAAATGTCGCGTCGCCGAACGAGGTGGAAGCCGAATTACGACGATGCTTGGAATTGCTCCCGCGTGATAAAAAGGCACTATCTAACGCAGTAAAATATATTTACTATCCTGCGGATTTTGGCGCCAATAGTGAAAAAGTTCCCGCTGTGAGTGTCACCGTTCTTCGCGGCCTTGGGGAACCGTTCGCCGGACATCCTCGCCCGGATTTGTATGTCGGTGAGAAGAGTCCCCATCCGGTCAGGCGATTCGGATGCACGATTTGTCATGGAGGTGTGGGGCTGGCCACAGATGTGCTGGGGGCGGAGCATTTTCGGCAGCAGGTGGAAGTTGAACAATCGGCGGCCCCGTTTTGCGCATCCATCGATCCCATGCCTCCTACTTCACTGGTCGAAAGCCGTTGCTTGCGGTGTCACGAAAGAGTGTATGACCTTGTGGAAACACCGCGAGAGCAGGATTTGGTGGCCTCTCAACTGGTGACCGGTCGGCGACTTGTCGAACGCTACGGATGTTATGCCTGTCATCGGTTCGGCAGCGATGGGGTCGGCAGGGAGCGGCTAGGCACCGATTTGCAAGTGCGCGGTCCGGCTGCCGAAGTAGCTGAGGAAATCCTTGCCCGTCATCCGCCGGAGAGCGTCGTCATAGCCGTGCGGCGGGTGCTGCAATCGCCCGACAATTCCCGTGGGATTGAGACGCTGGAAAAAGAACTCGAATCCTGGCTTTCCGGCCTATCGAGCGTTCCGTCGCCATCTCCCGAAGAGCACATTCGCCAACTGGAAATTCGGCGGTTGCTAGGAGTGCTTCGATTATCTCGGGAACGGCTGGGTGGTCTGGGCAAACCCGGGCCTAGTCTGCGGCATGTGGGCGAGCGTCTTTCCCGCGAACAGTTAGAAGCGATCATAGCAGATCCCCAGAGCGTTCTTCCATTGGCGAAGATGCCGCGTTTTTTCGGCATCGATCCGCCGTCCTCTCACGCCGTGGTTGATGTTAACGGATTTGCCGCTGCGGAAATAGCGGGAATTGCGGAATACCTTCTTACCCGAAGTCGCTCCGTTGAATTGTCGAGACAAACAAGCTCTGGTACCACGGCAGCAGCAGAAAATACCACGCCGAACGAAGCAGCTTGGGGGAAAATCCTGTTTGAAACCCAGGGCTGCCTGGCCTGTCATACCCATCGCGAATTTCCCGCCGCTTCGGTGAAACCGACTCTTGGCCCCGATTTGTCTGACCTAGGAAGGCGCTGGACTGGGCCGCGGGCCAGGGAGTGGCTGGAACGCTGGTTGGAGGACCCGCGGTCGCTCAATCCCGACACGCGAATGCCTCGCCCACAATGGCGTGGGGATTCCTGGCTCTACAAGCTAGCTACTTCAGAGCCGATAGCCGACAATTCGGCGGACGCCGAGAGTTCCTCCGCCCACACCCCATCCTGGACACCGCGATCTTTGATCCGGGCACTTGCGAGCTTCCTGCTGCAAAGAACAGAACGAAACATCGATCCTGCTCGGCCCACGGTCGATGAGACTCAGATCGACGCGGTGGTGACCGCTTATCTGGCGGAAGAATTTGGTCTCCCGCAGGCCCAGTTGTACGCTGATCGCGGGGTAGCTTCGGAGGAGATTGAACGGCTCAGCCCCGGATTGGCTGTGGAATTGGCCGAGTTAGTGGCGCCGGTTTCGCGGGAAAAAAAACTACGTTATTTGGGACGCAAGGCCATTGCCCGATACGGCTGCTACGCGTGTCACAGTATTCCTGGCTTCGAAGGACAACCGGCAATTGGGCCAGATCTTTCCACCTTCGGTCAAAAGCCCGCAGCGCTTCTGGATTTCGGTCGTAGCCTGCAATTCTTGCAAGAGACAGCAGCCGGGAGCGCTCTTTATCGCGAGGCGAGCTATCGGCCGGAACTTGTGATGCTTTTAGGGATGCGCCGTCCGGAAAGTTGGGTGTGGCTGAAATTAACGCAACCCCGTATATTCGATTACGGGATAACATTCCAGAGTCCTCTACATCGACTGCGGATGCCGCAGTTTCCCCTCACTCGAGAGCAGCGCTGGGCCATCATGACGTTCGTGCTTGGGTTAGCTGGATTTCACACACCCCCGGAGTATTCGCCCTACCAGGATTCGCGAAGGGCGGCGCTCGCCGTCGGCAGGATGGTGATCGAACGTCATGGCTGTGATCGGTGTCATATGCTCCATCCGGAAAGGTGGACTTTTCGCTATCTGACAGAAGAGCCGCCTGAGCCGCCGATGGCTCCGCGACCAGAAACCCAAACTCAAACACAAGACATCATGGGTTCCGCTCAAGCGCGAGGAGAGCCGGTTTCAGCACCTGTTTCCGTGTTCAGTTTTGCCGTGATTGTGGGGCGTCCCCAGCGTGATACGGCAGGCCAACTCCTGGAAGATGTCGATGACTTGGATAATCCGCTCTATTTTTTCGAACCGTGGCGACCCGTAAAAATTGGGAATAAAATTTGGCCAGTGGGACAGGCAGCCCTGCCGATTGCGAAACCGCAGATCGTCGGCATCAATCCGCAGGACGGGGGTGAATGGGCGGCGGAGCTCTATGGTCAGCTCGCAAACTACGCGCGGCAACTAGCGTTGAATGTGGGTCCCTCAGAATTATGGGGGGCCGTTCCGCCGCCGCTCTGTTACGAAGGGGTTGCGGTTCAGGAGACGTGGTTGCGGGAGTTTTTGCGGAAACCCGTTTCCCTTCGTCCCGCTGTTCCCCTGGCGATGCCGCTGTACAAATTGAGTCCCCAGGAGATCGACTGCCTTGTGGGGTACTTTCAGGCTGTGCATCCGGGGATTCCAGGGCAGGAGGAGGCGGTGGCAGGGCAGCCGGAAGCTGCGGTCCAGGAGCAGGACCGGTTACGTCGGCTCGAACTGGCAGAGAAACTGATTCACGATACGAAAACGTACTGTGGAAAGTGTCATCGCTTGGCGGCCAGCGGTCCTGGGAAGTTGGCCATGCCGAACGAAGCCCCCGCCCTCGATGAGGTGTATCGCCGATTGCAAGCCACTTACATCAGCGAGTGGGTAAAGAATCCTCGGGCCATCCTGCCATACACTGCGATGCCGATCAACTTTCCACCCGGCGAGGAGCCCCTGGATCGAAGTGTCTTCGATGCCCCACCCGATCAGCAGCGCCAGGCCGTAGTTCTGCAGCAGCTCCACTACGGCCTGGCG
>NZ_JBAMME010000123.1:44425-46420 GCF_039793925.1 Thermogutta sp.
AGCCTCCTTCCCGAACGATTTGGACGATCGTAGCACTCAGTTGCAACCCTGACGGAGGTTGGGCGGAGGAAAGATGACGCTCGTTTGGCCTGCAAGCCCCTGGCGCCGTAGAATGTCAAGATACCATCGGGCCAACGCCAGAACGGCAATCGAGGCAGCGACGGCGTTCCTCAATGATGGACCTCAGCCGGCGGATTTTCCTGCTTGATTCTTCCTGGCTGGACGTACGCTGTCAGACGCGAAAAAGTGTCTCATGCGAGCGCTTTCGGTCAGAGAGCACAAAAACTTCGGTGAATGTCGCAGGGGAACGGGAGGTGTTACGATGAAGAGTGAATTGCGACGAACAGAGGCTATGCGCGGCAATCATGCCGAACAATTAATCCCACAATCGCGACACCGACGGGAATTCCTCAAAAAACTGGCGGCGCTGGGGACGCTCTTGAGCGTTCCGCGACCTCTCCTTTCCTCCAGTTTGCTGGGCGAAGGAGCCGGGCAACTGGGGGAGTTAACCGGAAGATTCGTGTTCGTCGGAACGCCTCCGGAACGAAAGAAACTCAAGGTCGATAAAGATGTGGACTGCTGCGGTAAGTACGACATCCGGGACGAATCACTGATGGTGGGACCGGACGGGGGGCTGGCCAACGTTTATGTTTTTCTGCGGAGCCGTGCTGTTCCGATACCTCCCGGACTGGCCGAAAAATTTCCCAAACGCGTGACTTTGGATAACCGGGACTGCATTTTTAAACCACATTGTCTGGCAATTTGGTACACGGTTCAGGAATTCTATATCGTCAATTCTGATCCGATTGCCCAGAACGTGGCGTTCACCCCTTTGGGAGACTTACCTGCGAATATCATTCTGGCTCCGGCGCCGGGTGAAAAAACCGACGCCACGTGGAGATTTCACCGCAGCCAGACGGAGCCCGTCCACATCGTGTGTAACTACCATCCCTGGGAAAGTGCCTATATTCTTCCGCGTGATAACCCCTATTTCGCGATCAGCGGGAGCGATGGAACATTTCGCATTCCGTACCTTCCGCCAGGCGAATGGGAATTCCAGCTTTGGCAGGAACGCGTGCGGCAATTTGAGTTGCCTACCTATCCGCGGGGACGGTTCACGGTCACGATCAAGCCCGGTGTGAACGATCTGGGAACAATTCGTGTCAGTCCCGCATCGCTCAAGGTGACTTGAAAAATACTAAGTCGATCAATTGCGTTAATTATTTAACTGTGCAACATGAGATTGGCACGGGATGTTAAATTTTTATTCGATATGATGTTCGTTGCCTCCGAAGAACCTTTGACAAGACCGTCGCATGGCAGAGCATCGCTTGGCTGGAAGCCTGTCAGCATCGCATTCTTACTCGCGCTATTACTGAGTTTGGCTGGTTGCAGTAGGTCGCGACCTGTAGAGTTTCGCTTGAACACGGAGGGCCGCGATCCTGCGTCTATCTCGCCGGCCCAGCGCGAGGCAATTGTCGGTATGCTCACGGATCTCTTCGGCACCCCCGATGAGCCTCGTGTTCCACCGGGTCTCAATCTCGATTTGGAGCTCCTTCGGCGGGCGGCGGGACCGACGCGCCGCGATTTCAGCGGGGTGGAACGGGGCCTTTATCGCAAGCATTGTGCCGTGTGTCACGGAGTTTCTGGGGACGGAGCAGGGCCGATTGCCGCGATGCTTAACCCCTATCCCCGCGACTTTCGATATGGCATTTTCAAGTACACATCCACTGTCTTGGGGGCGAAACCCACACGACAGGACCTCGAGCGGACAATCCGCCGCGGAATTCCCGGAACAGGAATGCCATCCTTTGTGCCCCTTCCCGATGAAGATATTCAGGCGCTTATTGAATATGTCAAATATCTTTCCATCCGCGGGGAGACCGAATTGTACTTGCTGCGGTCGGTGGTTGATGAAAACGAACTGCTTCCGCTCCGCAGGGAAAGTGTTATCGAGGAGGGAGTCCTTCCTGTGGCCGAAGCGTGGGAGAAACC
>NZ_JBAMME010000123.1:46430-56658 GCF_039793925.1 Thermogutta sp.
AACCTGAGAAAGATCCCGAGCACTGGGTGGTGACTCCGCACCGCCCGCAGCTTGATGAGGCCCAGCTCAAAGCGGCTATCGAGCGAGGGAAGCTCATCTATCAGGAACCACGGTCGCAGTGCGTGAAGTGCCATGGACCAGAAGGTCGTGGCGATGGCGAGCAAACCGATCTGTACGATGATTGGAACAAGCCGAAAAAAGGCGTTACCGATCAGCAAACCCGGGAACTCGCACGGTGGTTTTCCTTGCCTTTACAGCAACTGAAACCTCGTAACTTTCAGGAGGGAATATTCCATGGAGGGGGCCGTCCCGAAGATATTTATCTTAGAATCTATGTGGGAATTAAAGGGACGCCCATGCCAGCGATGGGGCCTGCGCCTGGACAGCCCGGTATCCTTACCCCCGAAGAAATCTGGGACCTTACATTCTATGTGCTGTCTTTAGCGCGAAAGTCACATCCAAAACAATAATAGTCGTTTAAAAACTATACAGTTGGACTGTTGTATGGAGCGTGGTGGTTCGGTTGACAGAGCGGCTGAACGCGGAACGCGCTGGGCCCACCGCCTGGCCTGGGGCCTGTGGGCTGTGACCTTTCCACTGATCTGGATGGGCGGTTTCGTCACCACCTACAACGCTGGAATGGCTGTTCCCGACTGGCCCAATACCTACGGATATAATCTCTTTCTCTATCCTATAGAAAGCTGGCTCAAAACCTGGGATATTTTCCTGGAACACAGTCACCGTCTGATTGCCTCCGCGGCGGGGTTCGTGTCCATCGCGCTGATGGTCATCCTCTGGAGGACGGGCTCTGCCCTGTTGCGGCGGCTGGGTGTCCTGGTGTTTATTCTTGTATGCGTGCAGGGAATCATAGGGGGACTGCGGGTACTGGGACAGGAGCTTCTTCTGGCAAATTTGCACGGATGTATCGCGCCGCTCTTTTTTGCCCTTGTCACGGGAGTGATTGTGGTCACGGGGCGCGCGATCGCAGGTCCAAATCAGTCGAGGGGACTTGCCCAGTGCTCGCTTTTTTGCGGTAGGACGGCGTGGCGATTTCTGCTTGTGATGATTATCTATACCCAGATCGTCATTGGCGCCCAGCTCCGCCACCTTCCGCCGACGTTGTCGCCACAGTGGGCGTTTTTCTGGACGATTGTTCACCTGATCTTTGCCGGTCTTATTGGGGTTGCCCTTGGCATCGTATGGTGGCGTGAGCGTCGTGAGCACCCCTCGAAGTTAGTATGGCTGAAAATCTTGGGGGGGATCTACGCGGTACAGCTTACGCTTGGATTATTTACCTGGGTTGTCAATTATAACTTTCCGATTTGGTTTCTAAATTATTTCCTTGCTATTTCCTACACCGTTGTGCACGGGGGGGCAGCACAGGCACTCGTCACGACAGCACACACCGCGACGGGATCCCTGTTATTGGCCGCTGGTGTTGCCGGTTGGCTCACGGCTGGTTTAAACTCCAATCCGCAGAACATGTGAGGGCGGCAGGCTGGCTGGGACCACATTCGAAGCCCACCGGGATGACAATCGGGTTTTCTAATGTGAGTGGTAATACGCAATACATCGTCAAAATAACACTGTAGACGTAACCTTTCTGTAATAAGTGGCGATTATTATGAGTAACCCCGGAGAACAACTTGCGAATACTGTCGTGGCAATGGGCAATAAAAACCGGGAGCTTGCCCGCCAGGACTCGTCGTCAGAAGGGAGCGTCGTGGGATGGCTTCAGGAATGCCAGGCGTTCCTGCGGGTCCGCATCCTGTTCAGCATCGTTGCCACCATGGTCACAGCCGCTGCGCTGGCCGCTAAGTTCGCGGGAGTTGACACAGCTCTAGCAGCCAAACTGGTAAGTTTGATTGGCATAATTGTTGGGGCTGTCATTTTGAATCAGGTCATCGAGAGCGAGTCCGACCGGTTGATGCCTCGCACATCTCGCCGACCTATTCCGGCCGGCAAAATAAGGCGAAGCTGGGCCGCCGTTCTGGGAGCGCTGTTGACGCTGCTGGGAGCGCTAGGGCTACTGGCGTCGGGTGATGTTGTGTTGACTGTTCTGGGGCTGGCCGCCTGGGGACTCTATGTGATCGTTTACACACCTTTTAAGAAGAAAACGAGCTGGCAAACACCGATTGGTGCGATCGTCGGGGCTGCACCGGTCATGCTTGGGGCGGGCTTGGTGGATGGCTATCACGTCCCCCAGGTGTGGACACTCTTTACTCTCATTTTTTTCTGGCAATTTCCCCACGCCATGGCGATCGCCATGCTGTATCAGGAACAATTTGCTCAGGCTGGTATTCGGGTGGCACCGGTTGCCGACCCCAGTGGCCGACTCATGCGGGTCTATACGGTCGCCGGTCTGGTGGGATTGCAATTGTGCGTCATTGGATCGGTGGTGTGGGGGGCAATCAACCCGGCGATGGCCGGCCTTTTGACCGCTGGGACAATCTATCTGACTGTTCCAACCATAGCGTTCCTTCGCAAGCCAGACCAGTCCAATAGTCGACAGCTTCTGCGGCACACACTTGTGTATCTGTTCCTTTTAATCCTCATCTTTGCCGTGTTCCGGTGGTTCGGTTGAACGGGCGCTGCATGGTGTTACTAGGAGCGGTTGCGGTGCGTGTGTCGCTGCCACGGAAAGTCATGCTCACGATTCTTTCCGATACCGCATCGTGGTACCATAGTTACAGAGGAGAAATGATGGGTCCGTTGCGAGGGGCGAACTATGCGCGATGATCAATGGCAGCAGTTACAGCGCCTGATTGCGGGCGTCAGCTCGGAGCCTGCGGTGGGTTTTATTGTCGACTCGCCCTGGTTACCGGGATGGTGCGGCATGACAATTCGCGAGTATCTGTGCAGCGAAAAAAAGTGGCTGGAAGCAAACCTGCGGGCGGTCGAGGCATTCCCGGATGTCTGGTTTATCCCCGGTTTTTGGGCAGAATTTGGGATGTGCACGGAACCATCCGCTTTCGGGGGACGGTGTCGGTTTCCACCCAATGAATTTCCCCACATCGAGCCGGTTTTACAAAGCTGGAGTGACGTCGATGCGTTGACCATGCCGGATTGCAACCGCGATGGCCTGCTCCCATTCGTGCTGGAGCGCCTGCACCAAACGCAATCGCTGATACGCGAGGCGGGGCACCGCATTCGGTTTGCCGTCAGTCGCGGGCCTTTGAATGTTGCCTCCTACTTGCTGGGGCAAACGGAGTTTCTTTTGGGCCTGAAAACCGAGGTTGACCGGGCGCACCGGCTGATCGGGTTGATAACAGCGTTCATCAAAAACTGGCTGACGTGCCAAAAAACACATTTTCCTGATATCGATGGCATACTTATTTTGGATGATCTGATAGGTTTTATCGGTAAAAAAGACTTTGAGGAATTCGTTGTACCTTATTTTCAGGACATCTTCGCGACGTTGAATGTAAGCGTCAAGATGCTGCACAACGATGCCCATGGTCTGATCACGGCTCGTTATTTACAAGCCATGGGCGTCAATGTTTTTAATTTTTCCCATGAACACAATATGGGAGCCGTCAGAAACTTGGCAGGCCCGAATGTTGTGCTAATGGGGAACTTCAATCCCCGTGACATTCTGGCGGCGGGAACACCGGAGGACTGTCGCCAGGAAGTTCGGCGGATCTGGGGATCGCTTCCAGATCGCCGCCGCATCCTCTGGTCGGCGGGAGGTGGCATGCCGCCCGGGGTCAGTTCGGAAAATATTCACGCTGTTGTGTCCGAGGTCAGACAACTTTCAGCACAGGCCGAAGAACTAAATGCTCCATCCAGATCCCTCCCCGCGGAGGCCAATTGAGTGTCCCTAACGCTTTCTTGGCCCCTGGCTTAAAAACAGCTGGACAATGAAACGGGCTACTGGATAAAAATCGATATCATGCGTGCAAGTCAATAACGTGGAGCGATTTTATAGGGATTAACTTTGCTCTTTATGCCTTGTTGAGACATGTTGAAAATTGTACCGTTTTTTCGGCACGAAACATTTAAATACCGCGCAGAAGGTGGAATCGCTTTGGAACGGACCGGCCGCCATTTCGTGCGTTTGTTGTGCGTGATCGGATTTGTGGTCGTGAACTTCAGCGAGCAAGCGAGTGGCCAGATTATCGGCCTGTCGCTGACACCGGAATATCAACTTTCAAATGATATTCGGGTCAATGAGGCCGACGGAACTGTACGGACACGGTTGGCGGAGATTGAAGAGGCCATCAAAGGGAAGCACTGGGATGAAGTGGTAGCGGGCATCCGTGAGGTCGTGACCAAAAGCGGAGATGATCTCGTTAATGTTACAGCCAGGTTAAAGGGCGTTCCGCCGCGATATATTCCTGTCAGGGAGTATTGCCAGCTTCTCTTAACTCAGTTGCCGCAGGAGGGATTAGAGAAATATCGCCAGGTGGTGGATCCCAATTGCCGACTGTGGTTGGAAAAAGGGCTGCAATTAGAGGACCAATCGCTGCTGCGTCGCATTTGTGATGCGGAACTGGCCAGCAATTATGCAGACACAGCTTTGTGGTATCTGGGGGAATGGTCGTTGCAGGCGGGCTTGCCGGATCAGGCGGAATTTTTCTGGCGACAGCTTTTGCCGGTTGATCGGCAGTCGGGTGAATTGTTCACGTGGCGGTCAGTTGCGACGTGTCGATATTCGGCGGCGGCTGTTCGTGCCCGGCTGATTTTGGCGGCCATTCTGGCGGGGAGGCTTTCCCAGGCAAGGCAAGAGCTTGTAGAGTTCTCAACGGTTCATTCGAGCGAGCGCGGTCGGATGGCGGGCCGAGAAGCCAATTTCGCGGCGACTTTGACAGGGCTCCTGGCAGATGCGGAACACTGGCCGCAGTGGCCGGGCAGGGAAAGCTGGACCACATTCGCGCAAAACGGCAGACGGTTGCCCCAGATAGAAAAAGAGTTTGACATTATCGGACTGGTGTGGCGTGCAAAACTGCCGCCGTTGCCACGAGTGATCATCACTCAGTGGTCAGAAGTTCCTTCACCGCGGCGACTGGTGGAAGATCAGCGACCACTATCATTTTTTCCAGTAATTGCGAAAAACGCGGTATTTGTTGCGGGATTTGATCGGATATATGGTTTTAATCTGCAAAATGGCCAACCCTTGTGGGGCCTGAAAGTGCCGGAAGTTTTTTCTGTAAGCTCTGACGATCGAGAGCAGCTTATTCCAGTGAATACAATGGGAGCAAAAAGAACGACCATTACTGTGGATCGGGAAGAGCTGTTCGCTCGGCTTGGCTCGCCGGTGACTATCCAGCCCGCCCTCCTTTCTGATGCAATACGCCAAAAAAATGTGTTGGTGGCTCTCGACCTGGAGCAAGAGGGAAAGCTGCTGTGGTCCCGGGATCCGCCCGGCGAGGGGTGGTCCTTTGAGGGCGCCCCCCTAGTTGTTGAGGACAATGTCTATGCGGTCTTGCGGCGAGCGGACGTGCCCTCTCATATATATCTGGTATGTCTCGATCGCGAAACCGGTGATCGAAGATGGTTGCGATTTATTTGCGCGGCGGATACTCCCGGACGATCGATGCTTTATGAGATGACCCACCTTTTGCCGACAGTCGCTCAGGATACCGTCTTCCTGACGACAAATGCGGGAGCTGTTGCCGCGGTTTCGCGGGAGACCGGAGCCGTCCGATGGATCACCTGTTACCCGCGAATCCAGCGGGGAGACCTCTCCGTTTGGGAGCCCTTTCGCTTCCGGGAGCCGAATCCGGCTGTCTATAGTAATGGTGAACTTTACGTGGCGCCTACGGATACAACAAGCGTGCTGGGAATAGATGCGTTTACGGGAGCCATCTTGTGGAATACAGGATCGGACGGAGAAAAAATAGAATATTTGCTCGGTGTTCTCAATGATTATCTCATCGCGGCAGGAGATCGTCTTTACTGGATTGCGTTGCACGGTCCTCAAGCCGGCAGAATTGTCGCACGATGGCCAATTGGAGCGGAATATCTCGGGCATGGGCGAGGGATCGTGGCGGGAGGCTCCGTTTACTGGCCGACGCGCGACGCCATTTATGTGATAGACGGACAAACGGCCCAACCAAAGCGGGTTGTTCAACTCAGTCCATGGCAGGTGGAAGGCGGAAATCTCGCCTATAGCGAGGGTTACCTGGTGGTCGCTTCCTCACGGGAGATCGCAGTATTCCGGACCGCACCTATCTCAGCGTATGCGGTAGAGTCTGATACATCAGCAAGGAGGAGTAAATAATGGGAAAGTTGCGTTGGAATATATTCGCGTTTATGAGTATCGCCCTTGCCAATGCGGCGGTACATGCTCAAGAGCCCGTCACAGTCCTGCGCTGGGATTTTGAAAATATTGTCCATGGACACCATGCGCCGACACTGCCGGCCGGATGGATTCCTTCCTCACAGGAAGGCATTGCTGTAGAACGAACCCCACAGGGAGACATGTGCCTGCACGTATGGGTCGATGAGGCCAGTGGGCCAGAAAGCCGAAATATTCGGTACCGGCTGCCGGCTGAGGAGCTGCGAGGCCAGCGCGTTCGCGTCAGTGCAGTCGTTCGCGCGAAAGCGATTTCGCAACCGCCCAAGCCATGGAATGGTATCAAGTGTATGCTGCGGATCGAGTCGGAAGGGGAAATCCAATGGCCACAGCAGAACCTGCCGGGCGGTGACTTCGACTGGCGTCCCGCCCAATTCGTGGTGGCTGTGCCTGAGGATTGCCGGCAGATCGATCTCATCGTGGGCCTGGAGAATGTAACGGGCGAGGTATGGTTCGACAATATTGCGGTAGAAATTATTCCCCGAAAGAAGATCAAGTCTAAAGGCCAGGAGGTATTTAAGGGTCACAACTTACCTCGTTTACGCGGGGCCATGATTGGGCCCCATGTTACCGATGCCGATCTCCTGGAATTCGGCAGAGACTGGAAGGCCAACCACATCCGGTGGCAGCTCATTTGGAATGGCTTTCCGCATAGTCCCGCCGATACTGCCTCATTGGACGAGTATCGTCGATGGCTGGACGGGGCCTTGCAGCGACTTGAAGCCGCTTTGCCGGTCTGTCGGGAAGCCGGAATTCTCGTGACAATCGATCTCCATACTCCGCCGGGTGGTAGAAATGAAGCGTCCGAGTGCCGTATATTCCATAATCGCGACTTTCAAAAAGCGTTTATTGAAATCTGGGAAAATATTGCACGGCGTTTTGTGGATAGCGACGTGGTCTGGGGTTATGATCTGGTGAACGAACCGGTCGAAGGATTGGTGCCCGACGACCTGATGAACTGGCAGCAGCTTGCGGAGGAGACGGCACGCCGTGTCCGGGCGATTGACCCCAAGCACGCGATTATCATTGAACCCGCTCCGTGGGGAAGTCCCTCATCGATCGCGCTTCTTGATCCGATCGACGTGCCGGGCGTGGTGTACAGCGTCCACATGTACGTGCCCCACGCGTTCACTCACCAAGGTGTCTATGATAATCCAATGGGTGTTGTCTATCCGGGAATTATCGATGGCAAGTGGTACGATCGGGATACGTTGCGCAAAGTGCTCGAGCCCGTGCGTCGATTCCAGGAGGGAAACGGGGTCCATATCTATATCGGTGAATTTAGTGCCATTCGCTGGGCCCCGGGCGATAGCGCGTACCAATATCTTAAAGATTGCATTGACAGTTTTGAGGAATATGGCTGGGATTGGGCATACCACGCGTTTCGAGAGTGGGATGGGTGGAGTGTGGAGCACGGCCCCGATCGCAATGATAGAAGTCGAACAGCAACACCGACGGACCGCGCTCTTCTTCTGCGATCGTGGTATGCCAGGAATGTCAAGGCTGAGTTTTCTGCGGTGAAAAAGAACTGACGGACATCGCACAGCGGGGGATCTAACGCTTAGGACTAACGGCGAACCATTTTTGGATAAAAGGATATTCGCATGAGTGATGATCAGAAGGCGCTGGAACAGCTCACGAATGCATATGGCAGGATTACGAGCGAGCTTTCCAAAGTCATCGTTGGGCAAAAAGATGTTATCGAACAGCTCATGATCGGGCTATTTTCTCGGGGTCACTGCCTTTTGGTAGGGGTCCCCGGGTTGGCAAAAACGTTGATGATAAGGACGCTGGCGTCGTGTCTGTCGCTAAAATTCAGCAGGATCCAATTTACTCCGGACTTAATGCCCTCTGATATTACGGGAACTGAAGTTATTCAGGAAGATAAGGCCACCGGGCGACGTGAGTTTCGCTTTCTACCCGGTCCCATCTTTGCGAATATCGTGCTGGCCGATGAGATCAACCGCACGCCCCCCAAAACCCAGGCCGCCCTGTTGGAAGCTATGCAGGAACAGCAGGTAACTGTGGGTGGTCAGCAGCACGTGCTGGATCCACCATTTTATGTACTGGCTACTCAAAATCCTATTGAACAGGAGGGGACCTACCCGCTACCAGAGGCGCAATTGGATCGTTTTATGTTAGAAATACTTATTGACTATCCCGATGAAAGCGAAGAGTTGGATATTGTATTGAGAACGACAAGTGATACGGAGGCACGCGTGGAGCCAGTCCTTGATGCCCGACAGGTCCTAGAAATTCAGCGATTAGTGCGGCGGGTGGCGATTCCCGAACATGTTGCGCGCTATGCCGTGCGTCTGGCACGGTGGACGAGGCCCTCGTTTGAAGAGGCTCCCCAGTTCATCAGAGATTATGTGACGTGGGGGGCTGGTCCCCGGGCAGCGCAGTGCCTGGTGATGGCCGGAAAAGCGCGCGCGGCGCTCCACGGGAGGGCTGCCGCCTCGGTGGAAGATGTGGAGGCCGTGGCCCCTCCCGTGCTGCGGCATCGGTTGGTCCTTAATTTTAATGCGGAGGCGGACGGGATTAAGTCGGATGATTTAATCGCGCGCCTGTTGCGTTCTGTCCCTCGCCCAGAAGATGAGTTGGTGAATCGTGGCATACTCCACAAAGTTTCTTGATCCGCAGATTTTATCAAGTATAAGCGGATTGTCTTTACGGGCCCGTGCGGTCGTGGAGGGAACAGTGACGGGCATGCATCGGAGCCCGTTTCACGGTTTTTCCGTGGAGTTTGCGGAACATCGGGAATATAGTCCCGGTGATGACCTGCGTTATGTAGACTGGAAGGTGTTCGGAAAAACGGACAAGTTTTATGTAAAGCGTTTTGAGCAGGAAACAAATTTATCCTGCATGATTTTGGTTGATGCAAGCGCGAGTATGGGCTTTAAGAGCCATCAGGCGGCGCTGAGCAAATGGGAATATGCTCAATGCGCGGCAGCAGCGCTCGCCTATATCATACTGGCGCAGCAGGATCGCGTGGGACTCGGCGTCTTTGCGGAGCAGTATCGGGTATTCGCTCGGCCGGAAGCCAGTGGAGGACAGTGGCAGCAAATCGTTCAATTGCTGGAAAAAGAGTCGCCAACCGGCACAACGGCGATCGGAGCAATCCTCCATGAGGCCGCCGAGCGCCTGAGGCGGCGGGGTGTGATTGTCATCGTGGGCGACTTTCTTGTGGATTTGAATCAATTAGAACGCGGTTTGAAGTATGTCCGTTACGCGAACCACGAAGCGATCGTTTTTCATATCCTTGACGATCAGGAAATATCGTTCGATCTCCAACAGCCGGTGCTGTTGCGTGGATTGGAAGTTGCCAGCAGGGTGGCGGTCGATCCCCGTCTTCTGCGGCACGCCTACCGGCGGTGCGTGGAGGAATATTTGCGCAATATCCAAAAGATTTGCCACGGACTGAAAGTGGACTATGTCAGGGCGACCACTCAGCAAAAACTTGATCATGTGCTGCGGGAGTATCTGGCCTTCCGGAGGAAAATCAAGAACATGTAGTGAATAGACAGTAGTGTCGGCTGAAATATAGCGACCAGCGTGATGAATAAATCGGAACTGTTCATTATCAGCCTTTCATTTGTGGATCCGGCAATTCTGCTGGGGCTCCCCGCCGTTATTATCCCAATCGTTATTCATCTGTGGAATCGCCGGAGGCATTTGGAGATGAACTGGGCGGCCATGGAGTTCGTACTGGCCGCTCTAGCAATCGAGAGACGGCGGATATTACTCAGAGAATATTTATTGCTTTTATTGCGGATGCTCGCGATCGCGTTGCTCCTTGTGGCGGCTGCCCGGCCGATCATGGAGTCGCCTGCTGTAGCGATGGGGTATCAGATAGCGACGGGCTGGATATTCGTGCTAGATGACTCGCTCTCTATGGAGCAGTTCAGTCACGGGAAGTCGTGTTTCAGC
>NZ_JBAMME010000124.1:0-56537 GCF_039793925.1 Thermogutta sp.
GGTGGCCTTTGATGGCAGAAATCTTCTCAATGTGGCCAATAGTCCGCTGCTGACCAGTGATCCCAACGCCACCTCGATCAAGCTCGATGACCGGAGTGGGGACACCATCGGTGGCACTCAACCGCTGATGAGGGTGTTTGGTGTATCCATCACCAATGCCGGTCCATTGTTCCACTCCAACGTACTGGAGGGTGACACTACAAGTAAAAGCTACGGCGCAACGGCCCGCGGCAACAATCGTTTCTTCGATTACCGGCGAGGTCAGAATAACAACCATGAAGGTTGGTACATTGATGACATCATCATCGGCTTTGCCGAACGGGGCGAGATGGTGACGAATGCCCCTGCTGACGTGACGGGCTTCGACTTCCTGCCTGCGCCGGGCGTTGCAGATCCTATTGTGGTGACTGGCAGCTACGTCCTCGAGATTCGTCGGGGAGACGAATTCGGGAACTTGGTTGTTACTCCCTACCGCGTGACCCGTCTTGGTCCCTCGGCCGACACCAATGATCGCTGGACGCAGGATATTACGCTACTGTTTCCGGATGCGACGCATCTGGCTCACGGGGATCGATTCTGGATCGAAGACGGAGTCCGTCGAGTAACTTTTGTGTTCCTGGATGAAGCGATCGGCACGTCACAGCCGCTCGTGCCGCCGCTCACCGGTTCCGAGGTCCCTGTGTATTTCCGCCGCGGAATGACCGCTGGCGAGATTGCCAATGTTGTTGCCAGCGCGGTGAACTTCGCTAATAGCGAAGGCCGGCTTGACGTCAAAGCTGTGTCTATCCTTACGAGTAATCGGGTGGACTTGTGGGGCGCGACATACGCGGGTGGCAACCTTGGAGGCACCAACCCGACTCCGTTGCAACAAATCGTGTTTGGCGCCGTGGAGGGTGGTGCACGGCCCGGTGTCACATTGTTCCATCCAGATAACAATGGCCATCCCTTGATCGGGGATAAGAACTTTACGCGAGAGAAGGGCCACATCCTTGTTGAATCGACGAGCGTGTTCAATGCTTCACAGTATGGAATTCGGGTGGAGCCCGGGCCACGAGATGTTGGCTCGAACAATCCGCATCCCGGCTCTGGTCGGACTCTCAACGCGCCCAATCAGCTCGTGTCCGGCGTTACCCTCAAGAACAATCTGCTGGCTTTCAACGGACAGGGCGGAATTCGCATCAGCGGCTCGACTGGTCAGCCCACGGGGGCCATTCCGTTTGTCCGCGTTGTCAACAACACGGTGTATGGTGGACTCGCTGCCAACGGCGTGGGAATCGAGGTGGTCAACAACGCTGGTCCCACGCTGCTGAACAACGTGCTGGCCAACTTGAACACGGGCATTCGTGTGGATGCCTCCTCAGCCCCAAACACGGTCCTCGGTGGCAACGCCTACCAGGGCAACACGCAGAATGTCCAGGGCATGGGCCTCGGGACGTTTGATCGTGTTCTCGCCCCGGGTGCGCCTCTGTTTGTCGATCCCGCCAATTACAACTTCATCCCCGATCGTGGATCGGAAATCATCGATAGTTCGATTGATTCGCTGCAAGAGCGGTTTGGATATTACAACTCGGTGTTGGCCCCGATCGGTCTTGCACCGTCCCCGATCATCGCGCCGTCTTACGATTTGTACGGACAGCTTCGGAAAGACGATCCGGCAGTGAATCCCGGACCTGGTGCCGGATTGAGTATCTTTAAAGACCGCGGGGCGGTGGACCGCGTTGATTTCCGCGGACCAACTGCTAGTCTTATCGAACCGCTCGACAACGATCCTGCCGGCATCGACCGGAACCCGGCCAATTATGACGTGTTCATCGCCGGTCGCCGGATTACCCGATTTGCTATTCGCCTTTCTGATGAGGAGGGCGTGGGAATCAATGACCGGACTGTGCTCACCAGCGCCGTGAAGGTATACCGCGACAATGTCCTCTTGGAAGACGGAAAGGATTACTTCTTCCAATATCATCCCGTCGACAACATCATTTACCTGGTGCCGGCCTCTGGCGTCTGGTCGATTGGCTATACTTATAAAGTCGAACTGGACAACCTGGCAATTCGCGATCTTGCGAACAATCCGCTACAACCGAATCGGCCCGACGGCACCACGCACTTCGTGATCTACCTGGCGGGTATCGACTTTGGTGACGCCCCGGATGCGCCCTATCCCACGACTCTCAAGAACAACGGCGCCAGTCACATCATTGTGCCCGGTTTCTATCTGGGCAGTGGTGTCAGCAACGAACCGGACGCCCGTCAAAATGCCAACGCCACCGGCGATACCCTGGATGACGGCGTAATTTTCGACACTGGCCTGTTGATTGGTGGCAATACTCAAATCAAGGTCATTGCGTCTGCCGACGGGTATCTCGACGCGTGGATCGACCTGAATGCGGACGGCGACTGGGCCGATGCTGGCGAGCAGGTGCTGACAAGTTATCAACTGCTGGCCGGTGAAAACATAGTGACCATCACACTGCCCGCGGGGCTCAATCCGGCTACCACGTTTGCACGGTTCCGCTTCAGCAGCACCGGCGGTCTGGCACCCACAGGTCTCGCTCCCGATGGTGAGGTTGAAGACTACCAGGTACAGCTTGTGCCCTATCATGAAGACTTCGGCGACGCACCGGACAGCTATGGCACAACTCTGGCGGCGGATGGTGCCCGACACATTCTGGGTTCCGGACTCTATTTGGGCCAGAGCGTGGACGCTGAGCTGAATGGCCGCCCCGGAGCCACGGCCCAGGGCGATGACCTTGCCGGCATTGATGACGAAGATGGTATCACTTTCCTCGATGCGTTGGTACCAGGAAACCCTGTCGAGGTTCAGGTGGTTGTCAACCTGCCCAGCGGCATGTCCGAAGCATACCTGCAAGCCTGGGTTGACTTCAACGCTAACAACATCTTCGACGCCAACGAACAGATCTTCACCAACGAGCCCATCACCAGCTCAGGTGTCCACAGCCTCCAATTTGTGGTTCCAACGAATGCGGTAAAGGGCACTACCTACGCGCGATTCCGCATCAGCTCACAGTTAGATATCGGTTCCACTGGGCAGGCGCCTGACGGCGAGGTCGAAGATTACCGGGTCAGCATCGTCGATGCACCGGTGGACTTCGGCGATGCGCCGGCGCCCTATCCGACATTGCGTGCCGACGGCGGGGCCCGGCACCGCGTGGTTCGTGGCTTTAGCCTCGGACAATTTGTGGACTACGAACTGGATGGCCAGCCCAACCCGACGGCGACCGGTGACGACTCCAACGACCTGGCAGATGAAGACGGCGTAACATTCCTCACGCCACTCCTCACCGGAGAACTGGCCACCATTCAGGTGACGGTCTCTCAGACTGGCGGATATTTGAATGCCTGGATTGATTACAATGCCGATGGAGATTGGGCGGATCCCGGCGAGCAGATCGTCATCGATCAGCTCATCACGAGCACGACGACGCAAATTCAATTCCGGGTGCCGCGTGACCTCCAATCCGTGGCAACATTCGCTCGGTTCCGCTACAGCCACACGCCAGGACTCTCGTACAACACTCCCGCGGCAATCCCCGATGATCAACTTCCCGATGGCGAAGTTGAAGATTATATGGTCAATATTATCGCTGGCACTTCGTCGCTCAGCGGTTACGTCTTCAACGATCTCAACGCAAATGGCATTTGGGACTTGCAACCCAGTCAACAGCTTCCGCCGGTCAACGTCTTGCCGCCGGGCACAGGGAATATCATCGTCCCGGCCGGCGACGACCTGGCAAGTGCCGCAATCCCGCTGGGATTCGATTTCGAGTTCTTCGGCAAGACGTACAACCAGATCTACGTCTCGACCAATGGGCTTGTGTCTCTGGCTAATCCTGTGACCACGTTCTCCGCGAGCGGCTTCCCGCAAGGAGAACCGGTGCTGGCGCCGTTCTGGGCCGATGTTGATACCCGGGCGACGGGCCAGATCCGTCTCCAGCGGTCCACAAGCGCGCGTGGAAACCCGGTGGTGCAAATCGACTGGATTAACGTTGGTTATTACAACCAGCACAACGACAAGAAGAACACGTTCTCCCTGTACATCGAGGATGATCCCGGTGGTGACATTGTGGTCTTCCATTACTTCAACATGCAGTGGACCACCGGAGATGGCCAGGGTGTTAACGGATTTGGTGCACCCGGCGCTGTGATCGGATACGATGCGGGTGACGGCATCCATTACGCCACATTCGCCCGGCCCTCAAATGCCGCCGACCTCGCCGCCTTGATGACGCAGCAAGAGTACGCGTTCCGTCTTGATCCCAATACCGGTCAACTTTTCGGTGTCGAGTCCGGTCTGGCGGGCGTGTTGGTGTATGTGGACCTAAACAACAACGGTATGCCGGACTCGTTCGAGCCGGTCACCTACACCCAATACGACAATCCGTTGACTCCGAACGTGGACGAGACTGGCTTCTATCAGTTTACGGGCTTGTTCAGCGGCACTTACGTGGTGCGGCATCAGGTGCCGACAGGCTGGATTCAGACGTATCCACCTGCGGGGATTGTCCTGCCGGATGGCCAGACCCGACACTTGCGAGCCCCAGCCGGTAGCGCTCTGGTCGACGGGAATACGTTCTCGCTCTCAAATGGCACCACAGCAGTTGTGTTTGAATTCGACAATAACAGCACCGTGGCTGCGGGAAATCGCCGTGTCCCGTTCACTGCCACCGATTCACCAAACGTGGTGGCTGCCGCAATTGCCAACGCTATCAACAGCGTGGCGGGATTCGGCATCAACGCAACTGCCGACGGCGACCTCGTTAATCTCGCTGGTCCCACGGTGATCTTTAATCCCCAAACCAGCCCGGTCCAGGATGTGACCTCTCGCAGCCAGTCTGATGGCTCATACAAGGTCACCCTGGGTACCGGCGAACAGCTTGATAACGTGACATTCGGCAACTACCGGCTGGCCACCGTATCGCTGCAGGATATTGCGGTCGCTGAAGGCAACAGTGGCAGGACCAAAGTCAGGGTCACGGTCGA
The DNA here is from genome assembly GCF_039793925.1 of Thermogutta sp. Lineage (GTDB taxonomy): Bacteria > Planctomycetota > Planctomycetia > Pirellulales > Thermoguttaceae > Thermogutta. Next base: position 5,002 of record NZ_JBAMME010000124.1, read on the forward strand.
GGTTCAAGACTCCTTCGGAGCACCTATTTCCTTCAACTATCAGACTGCTGACGGTACGGCCACTGTGGCCGACAACGATTATATCCCGGCTTCAGGGACGTTCGTGTTCACGCCCCAGGGCGTGCCACGACCAACCTGGGATATCCAGTTCCTGACCAAGAATCAATCCAATGACTACGATTTCAGTGTCTGGGGCGATCGAGTGGTATGGGAAAGCTTCGACGGTCAGGATTGGGAAATCTATTTGTTCGACGGCACCCAGACGCGTCGGTTGACCAACAACACTTCGGACGATCGCATGCCCGCTGTGTTTGGAGACCGGGTCGTCTGGAGTGGGTATGACGGACATGATTGGGAGATCTACCTGTACGACACCACGACCAACACCACGCAGAAACTCACGGACAACGATTACGACGACATCGACCCACAACTCTCGAGTGATCTCGTGGTGTGGACAGCAAACGTGGGTGGCGCGCAGCAGATATTTGCTTACGATTTAGTGGCTGGTGGAAACCCCGTCAACATCTCCAATAACTCGTTCAATAACTATCTCCCGCACGTGTCGGGACGCAATGTCACGTGGTATGGCTTCGACGGGTTTGACAATGAGATTTATCTGTACTCCTCAGGTACCACTCGACAAATCACCAGCAACGTCCTGGATGATCGTTATCCGCGAATCGATGGGAGCAAAGTCGTTTGGCAACAACATGACGGCACCGACTGGGAAATCGCGATTTACGATATCCCGTCAGGTACCACCACGCTTCTCACTGCCAACAACGAGGACGACATTCATCCCGATATCTCGGGCAACAATGTGGTCTTCGAACACAACGATGGATTCGATACCGAAATCTATTACATCAACCTGAACATTGGGCCGGCCGCTGTGACGCGTATCACCGATAACGCCGTCCAAGATGAACTCCCGCGTGTTTATGGCGACCGGCTCGTGTGGCATGCGTTTGTCGGTGGAAATTGGGAGGTCTTCTACACTGATCTCAACACCAACGTCATCCCGCGGAATATCTCCTCCGACCCCGGTTACGATTGGTATCCTGCCGTCACCAGTAACCTCGTCGTCTGGCGAAGCTATCGCGCAGGCAATTACGAGATCATGGTGGCAAGGCAAAAGCCCGCCGTGGCACGCGCCACGATCGAGCTCGAAATCGTTGGTGACACAAGGATTGAACCAGATGAAAACTTCTTCCTCAACATCAGCAATCCGCAGCTCGCCGTCATTAGCGACCCGCAGGCTCAGATTCTCATCCTGAATGACGACGGCAGCTTGGATTACGGTGATGCGCCGGCCCCGTATCCAACGCTCCTGGCCGACAACGGTGCTAGACATCTCATCACGCCCGGTCTGCGACTGGGTAGTCTTGCCGATGCCGAACCCAACGGACGACCGAGTGCCGAGGCCAACGGAGATGACACAAACATTTCTGATGATGAAGATGGCATCGTGTTCAATACACCACTAGCAGTCGGCGCTTCGGCTACGATCACCGCCACGGCTTCCGGGCCGGGCAAACTAGACGCCTGGATTGATTTCAATCAGGACGGCGACTGGAATGATCCCGGAGAACGTATCTTCACCGGCCGTAATGTGGTCGCTGGGGCCAACGTCCTCACTTTCACCGTGCCAGCCGAGGCTTTACTCGGGACCACGTTCGCGCGGTTCCGTCTCAGTAGTGCAGGCGTGGCCGGTCCGACCGGGTACGCTCCGGATGGGGAAGTTGAAGATTATGTGGTGACTATCACAACGTCCACCACTCAGGTATCGCAGCAAGGGCGTCGCGTCATCATCACCGGTAGCGCCCTTAATGATAACGTTTCGGTGAGCACCGTCGGAAATGCCCACTTGATTGTGGTCAACGGCACAAATTACAGCTACAACGTCAGGGATATTGACGAGGTTCAGTTCGATGGCGCTGGCGGTGAAGACACCATCACACTCGTAGGTACTTCGGGGGTGGAGACGTTCGTCTTCACGCCGAGTACAGCACGAATGACGCGCACCGGTTTTACCGTCTCCGCTGTCAATGTGGAGCGTATGATCGCCAACGGGAACGGTGGATTGGACGCCGCCCAACTTTACGACAGCGCGGGAGACGATGTACTGGAGATTCGACCCGGACATGCCACGATGAGCGGTCCTGGCTATTCGTATGACCTTGCCAACGTGGCGTTCGTGCACGGCTATGCCAGCATGGGTAACGACAGTGCCAACCTTGACGGCACTCCGGGTGACGACACCTTGACGGCTACCCAAACGGAAGCACGGCTGAACAGCACAAATTACGTGGCTCGGGCGAAATTCTTCGACCGCGTCAGAGTTTTCTCGGGCGGCGGTACGGACGGAGCCACGATCACCGGTTCCGCTGGTGCCGACACAATCGAGGCCAGCCCGACTGGGGCCGCCGTATCGAACTCGTCTGTGGAAATCAGCGTTTCTGGCTTCGCTAACGTCACGATTCTGGGCGGTGGCGGCAATGACGTGGCACAATTGTACGATTCACCGGGTAACGACCTGTTTGTGGCAAAGCCAGGTTTGAGCACGCTGTCCGGCCCGGGTTACAGCATCACTGTGCAAGACGTGCCCACTGTGCATGCCTATGCGTCAGCCGGTGGCTTGGATGCCGCCCAGCTCTATGATACTGCCGGCGATGACCTGGTGGTGATGACACCGGAGTACACACGGATCACTGGCAGCAATTACCTCGCTCGAGCGAAGTTCTTCGACTTCGTCCACGCTTATTCAGCCAATGGCGGTTTTGACACGGCAAAAATGTACGGTTCAGCCGGAAATGACGTGCTCACTGCGACTCCCGAGTTCAGCCGGCTCAAAGGTCCCGGATTCTACAACCGTGCGAAGTTCTTCGAACGGGTGGAGGTTTACGGTGGCGGTGGTTATGACACCGGCGACGTGTGGGATTCCCCCGGTGTAGACCACTTGCAGGCAAACCGTGTGGAGGCTCTCCTGCAAAATCCCGACCTGCCCTACTACGTGTATCTGACCCAGATGGAGAAAGTCAAAGTTCGGGGAACGAGTCCGTCCAACACCAAACACATTGAGGGCGTCGTGGACTGGCTGATCGCCAAGGGATTCTGGACCGACGTATGATGGAGGTCCCGCTTCCCCAACTCAATCTACGATCTCAATCAGCGATTTGAAACCACGAAAAGTCGTCAGCGGCGTAGCAGAAGCTACGCCGCTTTCCTTATGTTTCGCTCTTTTCCAAATTCCCAGAATCACTGTGTGCCTAGTTGAACAATTGAGCGCTGCGGTGTTATAATCGCGGCCGGATTGAGACAGACCCTCCAAAGATTGTCGCAGCTTCGATGTACCGTTCGAGTAATCTTCCTGCCACAAGGAGGCCCACCCATGAAGCGCACCCTCTCGCGCCGCGATTGTCTCAAGCTCACCGCAACCATGTCTGCGGGAACTCTTATTCTTCGTTCCCGCCTAGTATTTGGCTATGAAGCCAACGAGAAAGTGAACATCGCCGTTATTGCGGTAGGCGGTCGTGGTGGTGCAAATCTCCAGGGAGTGGCCGGTGAAAACGTGGTCGCTCTTTGCGATGTGGACCGGCGGCCTTTGGAATCGGCAGCTCGGAAATTTCCCAAAGCGCGCACCTATACCGATTACCGCGAGCTTCTCGATAAGGAGAAAACACTGGACGCCGTAGTGATCAGCACTCCTGATCACATGCATGCTCCCATTGCTTTGCGTGCGATGAAGCAGGGCCTTCACTGCTACTGCGAAAAGCCCCTCACGCGGACCGTGTTTGAAGCCTACGAGATGAGCCGAGTGGCAGCGGAAAAGAAGCTTGTGACGCACATGGGAACCCCTGGCCGGGGAAGTAACAGCACCGTTCGGCTTGTGGAAATCATCCGCAGTGGTGCCATTGGGGATGTGACAGAGGTGCACTACTGGACCAACCGCCCGATTTGGCCACAGGGCTTCGATCGACCGGAGGGCGAGGATCCCGTCCCAAACTATCTGGACTGGAATAACTGGCTTGGGGTTGCACCGGCGCGCCCATACAAAGAAAAATGGCCGGAGGGCCATCCTGTCTACAAGCTCCCGCCGCAGCGGCTGCACGCTGGCTGGGTTTACCACCCGTTCGTATGGCGCGGCTGGTGGGATTTTGGAACGGGGGCTTTGGGCGACATCGCCCCGCACATGTGGCATTCCGCCTATTGGGGACTGGAACTTGATGCTCCAGAGAGTGTCGAAGTGGTGGAGACCTCCGGTCCCATGACGCAGATGTTCCCGCTGGCGACAATCCTGCGCTTCAACTTTCCAGCCAAGGGCAATCGACCGGCCGTTAAATTGTACTGGTATGACGGCGGCAAGACGCCTCCTGCGGATCTCCTTGGTGTTAAAGAGGTACCCGATGGCGGATCACTCATCGTCGGAACCAAAGGAATGATCGGTGTGGGACATAAGTCAGAACAAGATTTTCCTGATGTTCCCCAGACCTTGCGACGCTACGGGGATATGTACAGCGAGTGGATCGCGGGAATCAAGGCCGGTGATCCCGAACGTCCAAGCTGTCCGTTCAGTTACGCTGGTCCATTGACCATGGCGTATTTGCTCGGGAATATTGCCCTCAAGGTTGGCGGCCGCATTGAATGGGATGCCAAAAATCAGCGCATTATCAGCCCGGTTGAAGCTAATCAATGGCTCAAGCCCGACTACCGACAAGGTTGGGAAGTCTGATTAGCAAATCACGGACTCGCACTCGAGCACGAGAGCTACCAAAACTTTCCTCGGCGGCAACTTGTCTTGCCTCCGATGGAATTACGGCATGATTTTTAGTCTGTAATCAAGAGGGTTAATTCTGATGTAAAGTTGTTTACGTGTTATTGGTGGGAAGGCTTTCCGATGAAAGTTAGCATTCGGCACGCTATTGTGCTCGTCGTTTTTCTTTTTGTTCCGAGCTGGGCGCACGCAGAACCACCTATCAGCTTGCATCCAGACAATCCTCACTATTTTCTTTGGCGGGGTCGGCCCACGGTGCTTATCGGTTCCGGTGAGCACTACGGTGCGGTGCTCAACTTGGACTTCGATTATGTCCGCTATCTGAAGACACTTGCCCGAGAGGGACTCAATCACACCCGTACCTTTTCCGGAACCTATCGTGAAGTCCCCAGTTCTTTCGGGATCACCGATAATCCGCTCGCACCAAAACCTCTCCGCTACATCTGTCCCTGGGCACGCAGCGAGCAGCCTGGCTACTTTGATGGCGGCAATAAATTCGACCTGCAACGCTGGGACGAAGCCTATTTTGCGCGTCTCAAGGACTTCATGAGGATGGCTCACAAATGCGGCGTAGTCGTCGAATTCAATTTATTCTGTCCGTTCTATAATGAGGAGCTGTGGGCCGCAAATCCGCTGAATCATCGGAACAATATTAACGGAATAGGTAATTGCCCCCGCGAGGAAGTTTATACCCTTAAACACAAAGACCTTACGGAAGTTCAAATCGCGTTTGTTCGCAAAGTCGTTACAGAATTAAAAGACTTTGACAATCTATATTACGAGGTTTGCAATGAGCCATACTTCGGTGGAGTCACACTAGAATGGCAATGGAAAATCGCTGACGTCATCGCAGAAACTGAAGAAAGGCTTGGCGTGCGTCATCTTGTGTCCATGAATATTGCCAACGGTCGGGCGAAGGTGGAAAAGCTCCACCCCGCCGTCAAGATACTCAATTTTCATTACTGCGTGCCGCCCGATACTGTGGCGCTCAATTATCACTGGAATGTTGCGATCGGCGAAAATGAGACGGGTTTTCGCGGAAAAGACGACATTCTGTATCGGACCGAGGGCTGGGATTTTATTCTTGCCGGTGGGGCACTCTATAGTAATCTTGATTATTCCTTTACTCCCAGTCATCCAGAGGGTGATTTTCTGGATTACAAATCTCCCGGAGGCGGCAGCCCGGCCCTGCGGCAACAACTTGCCATCCTCAAGAGGTTCATGGAGGCCCTTCCTTTCGTGAACATGCAGCCGGATACACAGTCAATCGAACATGTGTCCCCCGATTTAACCGCCACCTGTTTATCTCAGCATGGAAAGGTGTATGCCATTTATCTCCATGTGCCACTTCCCAATAAACCTAAAAACATTGAAGAGCTTAAAAGACGCAATATCACGGCGGAGCTGGCAATTCGTTTGCCAGCCGGAAAATATCAGGCGACATGGGTCGACACCAAAACCGGCGAGAACGCCAAAGTGGAAGCATTTTCGATCGCCGGGGCCTCTCACGTTTTACATTCGCCAACCTTTGATAACGACATCGCGCTTCGCATCGTTCGCCTGCCGGAACGGTGAGTGAACCTGGTTTCCTGGCCGGTCTGATTCCTCCGCTGGAACGCCGACTTTCGCAACGGTCCGGATCACCCGGCCTGCTGCCGTTTATGCCACGAGTCCAAACATTGCGCAATTGCAAGATCGCCGGTGACATTGACGACCGTTCGACACATGTCCAGGAAGCGATCAAAACCCAGAATCAGACCGATCCCCTCCGGCGGCACTCCGATTCCCGCTAGAATGGCCATGATCATCGGAATCGATCCGGCAGGAACACCAGCCGTCCCCACTCCGGCTAATATCGCAAAAATCATGACGCTTGCCTGTTGAAGTAAGGTGAGGTGCACGCCAAAAACCTGGCACAGAAAAAGAATGACGACTCCCTCGTACAGGGCTGTGCCGTTTTGGTTACCCGTCGCCCCGACTGTCAGCACAAATCGGGCGATTAGAGGCGAAAGCCCAAGGTCTTCCTCAGCGGCACGCAGTGCCGTGGGAAGCGTGGCGTTCGACGACGACGTCCCAAACGCTGTCAACATGACCCCACGGATCGCGCGGAAGAACTGGCCAGGACGTATTCCACACAAACGCAAAGCTACAGAATACACGCCGCACGTCTGCAGCGCTAGTCCCGCCAGCGCTACAACCAGAAATCCCAACAGGGGAATAATCAAATCTACTCCGAGGCGGGCCATCGCCGCAAACATCAAGCATCCCACGCCCAGCGGGGCGATCCGCATCGCCCAATCCACGATCTTCATTGAAATGGCAAAAAGCCCCTCCAGAACGCCCACCACCCCGTCGGTCTTACCTCCCACACTGACGGCTGCACACCCGACCAGCAATGCAAATACCATCAGGGCCAGCATCCCGTTACCCTTGGCTGATCCGTCCAGGGCTCCCACGGCTTCCTGGAGCGGATTCTCGGGTATCAGATCGAGGAGAACCTGCGAAAGTGGCTTTGTAAGAGTCGGCTCCTCCCGCTGCGTCATCCGATAATGAGACTGAATTTCTTCGCGAGTCTGCTCCGAGATGAACCGGCCTGGACCAAATGCGTGAACCAGCGTGAGGCCAATAAGCACCGAACATGCCGAAAACGCGAGCGTGAAAAGAATGGCCCGCAGTCCCACTGTACCCAGTTTACGGATGTCTTTGAGCTCAACGACAGCCAAAACCAACGCCGAAAAAACGAGTGGTAAAACGACACACAGTATAAGCCTCAGAAAGACCTTTCCAATCGGTTCCACCACGTGTCCTGTCATCCATTCAACCCGTTCGGGCGTCAGCCACCGGAAAAATGATGACAACCACAACGTATCCCTACTCTTGCTCAAAAGATTCACCAGGAGGCCGAGAACCAGACCGATCACAAGTCCGATTGCCATCCCGGCCGGATGATTTGATTCTCGCCGAGACTCCCTCGTGAGTATTCCGCGCTCGCGAATTTCGCTCAATTTGCCCTCCTCCTTGGACTGAGAACGGGAACTACAATACCAAAATGGCTCATCTGTCACTTTGCGGCGCTAAGCTTGCTGATCTTTACGAGCGCCGGCTTCCCTCACCATGGCGGTTAAAGTACCACGTGACTCAGGGCTCTGTGAGACCAAAGACGTTCTGGTCGGCACCGTAAAGCTGTAAGAAATGGCGGTCCATCTGCCCTGCCATAAGAAAGACCGCATTCGCCGGCGTTTGCGATGTCCTACGGCTTGCCACCTTCATGTCCCACCCACGTTGCGAAGGACTCCCAGTGCCGCTCGATTGTCTGCCGGTCGGGAATATCGTCGTGACACCACAGGCCATACTTCACCGTACAACTGCCCTCCGGAGAGAGTGTCACCGGCCGCTGGAAACTGAAACAGATTCCCATCCACCCATCGTCGCGGACGTGGAAGGGGTGGGGAAAACCCTCGTTTTGGGGATGATCGAACAAGGTAATACCTCCTGCAACGCCTGGGGTGATGTAACCGCTGTAGTCCACCCATTTGGCTGGCTTGCGGAAGACCTCCTTCTCGTTGACCAGCCCTTCGCTGTTGAGGATCCGCCCACCCCCATCGCGCACCCCGATCGTTTTGGTCATCCGCACGCCAATCAGGCCAAATGCCGTCTCTCCAAAAGTCACCGTTTGTCTGACTGGAGTGAATCGCGATTCAATGAGGATGAAATATCCTTCGGCAAGGACATCCTTGGGTGAGCGCCAGGCCAAGCTGGTATCCCCCGACACTTTGACCTCAATAAGACGGCGCTCTTTGAGAAGTGGCTGCCCTTCTGCACGCCATTCGAGCTCTGCGATAAGCCATGCCCTGAGGGAATCTTCAGCGCTTTCGTTGTATTCGGTAACCCTGGTACAAACGATTTGCGTGTAAGGACGGTCCGCCCAGAAGTCAAAACCGTTCACATCGGCATGCGATATCCACACGGAGTTGTGGTGACTGTGTGACACCGGGTCGTGAGGATGTCCCATTCTGGTTAGCGGCCAACCGTCCGGGGAGTTCACCGGGTAGAGAAAAGGCCGCTGAAGCCCCGAACTGAAATGGAATCGGCAGAGCTCCTGGCGAAGTGGCACGAACACGAAACACGCTTGTCCGTAAGGTTCGGGAACAACCTGTAAGGCGGGAAAAGTTTCAGGTGAGGGCGGTCCTTTTATCTGCCCCCAACAGAAGGTTGTGAGAACACCCCCAAGGACCAGCGCCGGTCCAATGACCATCCAGTCCGCGGTGGTTGTTCTTCTTTTTAACGCGAACCCTCGTACGACTAATTGTGCTCGAAAAGTGACGGAAGCCATCTTGGTACCCCCCTCGTGCAAATGGAAGCCTTTTCGACGACCGGTGCAGACGGCCAGTGGCGCCATCATGACGTCACTTAAGTGATAGCGGCGAATCTACCAGGGGAACCATCCTATCGCAACCTCCAACCGTGCAGGATTTGCCCCAGAGTGGCATAATGAAAGGTTTTCCAGATTATGAAAGCAACCCCGACAGCCCGACTGCTGGGAATTCCTTCTGTAAATTGCAGGTTACTATCGATGGCCACCATTTCGACAGAGAAAAAACCGGAATTTCGGAAAGATCCTCTGACAGGCCGCTGGGTCATTCTCGCCCCAGGACGATCCCAACGCCCCCAGGACTACGACACGGCTGTCCGCCGCGTGCGGTCGGGCCCCTGCCCCTTTTGTGAGGGAAACGAAAGTGAAACGACCCCGGAAGTGCTTGCCCGCCGCAATCCCGATAGCAAACCGAATGGTCCCGGCTGGCGCGTCCGCGTCGTGTCCAACAAATATCCTGCTGTGCACTGCCGCATGTCGGCAAGCGACTCCGCACTGGCGGCGTCATGTTTTCCAGGGTTAGGCGTCCACGATGTCATTGTGGACACTCCGCGTCACGTGGTCAGCCTGACCGACATGACAGTCAGCGAGGTCACGGAACTGCTCGACGTCTTTCGCGAGCGCCTCGGACAACTCTCGAATGAGCCTTACCTGGAATACGCGCTCATCTTCAAGAACGTTGGCCCAACTGCCGGTGCTTCCTTGGAACATAGCCACTCCCAACTTCTCGCCATTCCGATTGTTCCCCCTTCTTTCATCAGTGAACTGGAAGCGGCCCGACGCTGGCACGAACGAGAAGGTGGATGTTATTACTGCCAGCTTTTGTCGCAGGAACAGGCCCAGGGCGAACGGATCGTTCTGCGTCACAGCGGCTTCACAGCGTTTTGTCCATTCGTCAGCCGGTTTGCTTACGAAACGTGGATCCTTCCTGAAGCGCACGAAGAACGGTTTGAAGCAACTCCACAAACGTTGCTTTCCAGCCTCGCAGAAACCATTCAAAAGGTACTCAGTGCAATCGAGACCCGACTCGGTAAACCAGGATATAATGTACTTCTCCACACAGCCCCTTTTCGCAAGCAAAGCCCCCATTTTCACTGGCGTTTGGAAATTCTACCGAGCGTGAGTCGCGCGGCTGGGTTTGAATGGGGCACGGGCATCCATATCAACCCCGTTTTTCCGGAAGAGGCGGCACAAACGCTCCGCGCCAGTTGAGAATCCGTACCACTCAGGAAAACAGATTGGGATAGGTAATCTGGAGTGACTGCTTAGAGATTGCCGATACAGGAAATAGAACGGTTTGGCGAAAAGAATAGGACGCTGCGGATCTCGGATGAGTCCGTTCCTTCTGGTTGCCTCTCCGTTCGCACTTGTTCCCTCCTAACTTGGCTTGACGGATGGTTTCCTCAACTTTGTTGATTTTGCGAGCATCGATTGGACACACCCATGAGTCACCCCCCTGCAAATCGATCCCCTGTCGTGAGACTCGTTTTGTTGCTGCACAATCATCAACCCGTCGGAAACTTCGACCACGTTTTTCAGCAAGCATACGAGGATAGCTACCGCCCATTCTTGGAGGTGTTTTCCCGGTGGGATCCCATCAAAATCTCGCTTCACATTAGTGGCCCGCTCATGGAATGGCTTGCAACCCATCGACCGGGCTACCTCGATCACCTACGAGAGCTGGTGGAGGCCGGGAGAGTGGAGATGATCGGTGGGCCGTTCTATGAGCCCATTCTACCCATGATTCCGAGTGTCGACCGAATCGGACAAATCAGACGGTATTCCCGTTTTCTGGAGAACCGGCTGGGAGCGCGTATTCGCGGGATGTGGATTCCCGAACGCGTTTGGGAACAGTCCCTGACCCGCGATATTGTGGCCGCCGGCATCGAATACACAGTCCTTGATGATTTCCATTTCAAAGCCGCTGGACTTTCGGAAGACGAGCTGAGGGGCTACTATCTGACAGAAGATGAAGGTCGCGTCCTGGCCATCTTTCCCGGAAGTGAGCGTCTGCGCTACACGATCCCCTTTGCGGACCCGCAGGTGACGATTGACTATCTCGCTGAAATTGGCCGACAGCATCCTGGCGCCGTGGTCGTGTTTGGCGATGACGGTGAGAAATTCGGAACTTGGCCAGAGACCAAAAAGCATGTCTATTCCGACGGCTGGCTGGAACGCTTTTTCACGGCCCTGACCACCAACCGCGAGTGGCTGGAAGTGTGCACACTCGGCGAGGCCTACGACGCCGTGGCCTCTATTGGGAAAATCTATCTTCCCGATTGCAGCTACCGCGAGATGACGGAATGGGCGCTCCCTTACCGTCGCCAGCAGGCCCTGGAAGAGCTCGCGCGCCAGTTTCACGATGACCATCGCTGGCCCCAGGTGCGATCCTTCATCCGCGGCGGCTTCTGGCGAAATTTTCGGGTCAAATATCCCGAGGCCAATGAAATGTACGCCAGGATGATGGAGATTAGTCGCCGGATTCAGGACGCAATCCACAACGACCCAGCAAACGAGCAATTGCGAGCCGCCCAGTTGTCACTGTATCGCGGACAGTGTAATTGCCCCTATTGGCACGGTGCCTTCGGTGGCATTTACTTACCGCATCTACGCAATGCCATCTACGAGCAGCTAATCACTGCGGATGAAATTCTGGAAAAGTCCCAGGGGCGACCTGAACATTGGGTTGAGGCGACCGCAGAAGACTTCAACTTCGATGGGAGGCCAGAAATCCGCCTGGCTAACGATCGCATGGTCGCCTACCTGAGCCCGTACCAGGGGGGAATTCTCTATGAATGGGATTGTCGCCCCGTTCGTCGAAATCTTCTCGCGACGATGACTCGCCGTCCTGAAATCTATCATGAGAAAGTTCGAGCAGGTGCCTCGCCCGAAAACAAAGGTTGTGCGAGTATTCACGATCGCGTTGTCTTCAAACAAGCTGGCCTGGAGTCCCGTCTACAGTACGACATCTATCCGAGAAAAAGTCTTGTCGATCTCATGCTCAGTCCCGAAACCACACTGGAACAGGCCGCCAGTGGAGAGATAACGCCTTGGACGAAGCTTTGGGAACAACCCTACGAAGGCACCATTCATACTAATCCGGAGCGTGTGCGCGCCACGCTGAGCACAGAAGCGGACATCCTTGACCAGAAGATCCGCGTGACAAAGGCCGTCCTGTTGAGTGCCGGTTCGTCCACCCTCGAAGTGGCTTACCGGCTGGAGAATCTTCCCCCCGATCGTCCCTTCCTTTTCGCCGTGGAATTCAACTTTGCTGGATTACCCGCCGAAGCCGATGATCGATTCTTTCTCAGCCTCGCCGAGGAGAAACTCGGTCACCTGGGGACCCGCTTGGACCTCTGCCAGGTGTCGGGCCTGGCTTTGGTGGACCAGTGGCTTGGGCTGCGCATTCAGCTTGGGTTCTCCCGTCCTACCGACGTCTGGACTTTCCCAGTGGCTTCGGTGAGCCAGTCTGAAGGAGGATTCGAGTTAGTGCATCAGTCAGTGGCGGTTCAACCCCACTGGCTGGTCCAGCCGGATGCCGAGGGTCGGTGGACAGTCAGCATGCGATTCCTACTTGTAGCCGAATCGCTGCCCCAACCTGAGACGACAGTGCCGCTTCTATCGGCCACGGCGTAACGCAATATGTGCGAGGGCAGCCGCGTTGTCCAGTTCACCACTGAAGAGGCCGCATATTGGCCGACCAGTCTTCACACCTGAACCGCCGCGGCGTGCTTCCCCGTCCGCTTCAACAAGCCCTCCACAAATTCCTCGAACACGCGCAAATCGAGCGCCGAAGCGGCTTCGCATTCCGGATGGAATTGAACACCGATCGCGAACCAGTCTGGATCCCGACTTTCAATGGCCTCGATGATCCCGTCTGGTGCTCGGGCGGTGACTTCGAACACGGGCGCCAGATCCAGAATGGCCATATGATGCCGGCTCGCCACGCGGATTTCTCCCTCGCCGTAGACGCGATCAATGAGGGACCCCTTAGTGACCACGAGGCCGTGACGGTGATATGGATCCTGGGGATCCCAATGGGGGATGGCCGCCGGGAAGTCATCGGGAATGTGGAGGGAAAGCGTGCCTCCCTGGGACACATTGAGAAGTTGCATTCCCGCTCCGATTCCCAGGACTGGCATCCGGCGCTGCCCAATCAACTTTGCCAGCAAGCGATCAAAATCCTCCCGCCGCGGATGCATAACCTGGGTGTGCGCATGGCGATAACAACCGTCTCGAATGGGATCGAGGTCGGCACCACCGATGAGAACGAATCCGTCCAGCGTATCCAGAACGCGCTCGATGTCAGACCGAGAAGTTAGCGGAGGTACTACCACAGGCACCGCCTGTGCGCGAATGAGGCAGTCGAAATAGCCTGCGGCAATCTCTCCTTTTGCGAAGTTGACCTTGTCAGCAGGCCGATAGTCCATGTTCAGGCCGATCAGTGGCTTCCGTCGCATAAAACACCTCCCTGTTGTCAACAACAAAACCATTAAACCGGAACGGATACTGCAGAGCAGTAGTACCGCTTTCTGCGCAAGAATTCGCCGTGTCTCTGTCCATGGCCGATACGGAAACATCTTGAGCACTTTTGCCCGCGAAGTCGATCAACGGGAAAAGCATCAAGATGCCGTGAGGCAGAAACCAGCAAAGGCTGAACGATCGGAAAAGATGTACGAGACATCCCTGTCATGGCGAGGGGAATTTCCTCCGTGGAATTCCGACCTGTGAAAATCGTTTAAGCGAACTAAGCAAAATCTACCGAACGTACAGCCGGTGTCAATGCTCACTCAATATCTTGGCAAAGGCAGCAACCTGCCACAATGCGTTGTAGTGCATGCACTGCTATCGCCTGGGCATGTTCTCAGGATGTCAGCGTGAAATCCGAGCAAAACACGCGGCCTGTCAAGCACTTTCGACAATAACAGAGTGGCCGCCGTGCACGCCTAATCCGTCGTCATGCGTCTGGCAGTTGTGAGTACGGTGCCTTTTTCTCCCCTCACAATCGCCCGTAATCGGCGGAACGAGCCGGACGTTATCACGGAGTTGTTGCAAGCATGGAGCGCGCTCTTAGAGCGCTCTTCCAACCCTTTCAGAACTCAGCCGAACTTACTGAGAGTGTAAGGGCTGCTACGCCCTTTTCCTGGCAGTTGCTCTTCGCTAAAGTGAAACAAACTGTTCCTGTCCGGGGATAGTTAGAAAGTGGCTTCCCTTTTTGAAGGCTTCCGGAGGGCGCTCCGCAATAGTTCTTTGCTCATGGCGACAGAATAAGGAGGGTAAGATGCGTTGGATAGCGATCCCTTGTCTTTTGAGTGCCCTAGCAGGAGGGCTTCTCGCCTGGGCTTTCTCTGCACGAGGCCAAAGCCGGCCTCACGCACCGCCGATCCAACTGGCGCAAAATCAGGTCATCACAGGCGCCCGCTCACAGTTGCCTGGGCAAACATTCCAATTCAGTATGTATTCCCAGAATAACACTCCAAGCGGAGCAGCAACAATTGCGCTCGAGCAGACCGCCAGTCCCTGGGAGCGGTTTCTGCCCCCCGTTGGACAGTACTCCCCAGAGGAGTTGATCAACATCGGCGTCTACGAACGAGCGAACAAAGGCGTTGTCAACATTCGCACGAAGAGCATCCAGGGTAGTGCCTTTTTCTTTATGGACGTTATTGCCGAGGGAGAAGGTAGCGGTTCAGTCATCGATCGTCAGGGACACATCCTGACCAACTATCACGTGGTGGAGAATGCCCAGGCCATTTCGGTCACTCTGTTCGATGGGATGGCTTACGACGCCCAGCTTGTGGGAGCCGATCCTGTCAGTGATATCGCGGTGCTCAAGATCGATGCCCCCTCGGACAAGCTCTTTCCGGTGGTGTTCGGGGATTCAACAGATTTAAAGGTGGGTCAGCGTGTCTTCGCCATCGGAAATCCCTTTGGGCTGGAGCGAACTCTGACAACGGGCATTATCTCGAGTCTCAATCGTTCCTTGCCCAATCCCAGAACAAAGCGGACTCTCAAACAAATGATCCAAATTGACGCGGCTATTAACCCGGGAAATTCGGGTGGGCCACTTCTGGACAGTCACGGACTCATGATCGGCATGAATACGGCTATCGCCAGCCGTACAGGAGAAAGTGCCGGAGTGGGTTTTGCCATTCCCGTCAATACAATCGCTCGCGTGGTTCCCCAGCTCATCCGTACCGGCAGAGTCATTCGCGCGGACGCCGGGATACTTCAGGTTTTAGAAACGGAACGAGGCGTGCTCCTGGCGGTTCTGAAACCGGGTGGTGCGGCCGATCGTGCAGGTCTTCAGGGATTCCGCATAGTTAAGCGGACGAGGCGGCAAGGTCCTCTGGTTTTTGAATCGACCACCATCGACCGCTCAACAGCCGACCTGGTTATCGCTATCGACGGAAAACCGGTAAAAACCGTCGATGATATGTTGAGTATTCTCGACACCAAACGGCCGGGAGAAACAGCTATCTTCCGGATAATCCGCCAGGGGCGCACGTTGGACATTCCGGTCCAATTGGACGCGGAAGAATGATCTGGCTTTTCGTGTCTGCCAAAAAGCCGGCCACTGACCCTGACAAACGCCATCATTCCTCGGCGCTGGTCACGTCGTGCGGTTGCACCCCGTATTCGATGATCTCGAGCGGATCGTTCGTTTTCGGAAGCTGCTCTGGATCACGCTCTGTCTTTTTGATGTGCTCGGCGAGGAGCTCGAGATAACGCTTGATTCGTTCTTGATGTTCCGGCCGATTGGCAAGGTTATAAAACTCGCCCGGATCACTCGCCAGGTCAAACAGTTTTATCGTGACGCCCGGCAGCGGACGCCCAGGCTCGTGGCCATCATCTCGCACTCTTTTACCGCGCATGTACACAAGTTTGTATCGCTCGTCCCGGATGCAGATCTCGTCGTTGTGGGCATATTCCACAATCACGTAGGGGCGATGGGTGGTGGTTTCCCCTGTCAAGAGCGGTCGCAACGACTTTCCCTGAACGCGCTCGGGAATGGGAACTCCACACAGGTCGAGAAGGGTGGGGACAATATCGACAAACTCCACAAAGGCCTTGGTGGAACTCCCCGGTTTAATGACAGGCGGATACCGCATGATGAGCGGTGCAGAAATCGCCGGATCATAACTGCAATGTTTTTCAAAACGCCCGTGATGACCGAGCATGTATCCGTGATCTCCGATGTACACGACAATCGTATTGTCTTTCAGTCCACTCTCCTCGAGTGCCCTAAGTACAATTCCCACATTCTTGTCCATAAACTCCACCGACGTGTAATACGCTGCGTTGATGCCGCGTTTTTCGTCATCCGTTAAATCTCGGAAAATAGCCGGGATTTGGTCGTCATCTTCCGGTCCAACTTCCGGTACTGTGAACTCCTCCGGCCGATGACGCCCACGGTATTCCACCGGAAAATGAAACGGCGAATGCGGCTCATAAAAACTAACCATCAGAAAAAACGGTTTTTCGTGAGGACTGGCGAGAAACTCGGCGGCCTTCTGCGCAAAAAACGTCCCTGACATCTCGCTGTCCCACGCTCCATACGGCCAGTACATACTGTTAAGCCATATGCGTGCAGGATCTTTAAAGGGCCTCCATGGGGGAAGAACGTTCACTCCTGGAGGCAGGGGGCGCTTCGGCTGTTCTTTGCGCCATTTCTGCCAGTCCGGCAAGTCCAGTCGCACATCGAATCCGTGTTTGAGCGGGCTGTTGAAATGCATTTTACCGAAGGCTGCGGTCTCGTAGCCGACTTCTTTGAGCATCTCCGCCAGTGTCACCTCGCTTTGGGGCAGGGGAGTTTTCAGCAACGTGACGCCGACACTCCGTGGGTAACGTCCCGTAATAAAAGACTGCCGAGAAGCTGTACAAATGGGAGAATTGCAGAAAGCATGGTCAAATCGAATGCCTTCAGCCGCGAGGCGGTCGATGTGCGGTGTTCTGACGATTCGATTGCCGTAGCAGCCGGTGACATACGCGGCATGATCATCCGAACAAATCCATAGGATATTCGGCCGCCGAGGAGTTTGTCCAACATCTTTTCCACTCGAAAAACTTCCGGTAAAAAAGACCGCAATACAGCAAGCAAGAATCCATGCGAATCGAGCGCCTGCCCGGAACATAGCTCGAAACCTCCAACGGACATGAGAGTGGTGAACAACCTTTCTGGAGCATATGATAATGCATTTCAGCCTAGCCGCAATGGCGCGACAATGAGCTGGACATTTGGGAGGATGTTTCCTTCTGTGTATCACGTCCCCTCACGGGCGGGCAAGCCTCTGTTCAATATTGAAACGCCATGAATTATTTTGCTCATGCGTTCAGATTTGTGGGTCGAGCGCGATTCGTAACGGGGACAGCACTGCCGGATTGGCTCTCCGTGGTCAATCGACGTCTCCGCTTTCGGCCTCCGCGGCTCCATCAAGCGGCTCATCATCGTGACCAAAATGTTTCGGAATTGGTCGCCGGAGTCAAGCAACATCTTGAAGATGACAGACGGTTTCACAACTGCGAGGCGTTTTCCCGTTGCCTCGTCACCGTGCTTCAGGAAGTCCGCCCGTTTCTCAATGGCATGGGGATTCCACCTGTCTTTCTCTCCCATCTTTTGGTGGAAGTCCTGCTGGACGCCCAGCTCGTTCAATCGCGACGGGCGGATGTCGTCCGCTACTATGCTGATCTGGAAAGCGTAGATCCGGACTGGACGGAGTGGGCAACAGGCGAAATTCTTGGTCAACCGGTGAGTGGGCTCGGGCACTTTATCCGACTGTTTTGCCGGGAGAGAATTCTCCTCGATTATGCCGACAATGTACACCTGCTCCGACGGCTCAATCAGGTGATGCGACGGTTGCGGCTGCCGGATCTTTCCGATTCTTTTCAGAATGCGCTTGTAGCATCACGCCCGATTGTCACCGCCCATGCGGAAGAGCTCCTTCGGGCACTGGACGCCCCCGAATAGCCGTGGCAGAATAAGAGCACACTTTCGTACCGCGGATATTCACAGTCCTGACGTCTTGTACGAAGAAGAATGGGAGGACGACGATGCGCTTCGGAATCAATCTTCTGCTGTGGACCGACACCCTGTGCGATCAGTACCTACCGCTTCTCGACGATGTCAAGGAGTTAGGGTTCGACCTGGTTGAGCTTCCCGTTTTCGATCTCGACAACGAGGCAAATTATAAGAAGTGGGCCAAACGTCTCGACGAACTCGGACTCGCACGGACAGCCACAGCGGTTCGCACAGCCGATGCCAACCCGATTAGCTCCGATCCGGAAATCCGTCGCCGGGGCATCGAGGCCAACAAACGGAATCTGGATTGCTGCGCCATGCTCGGCGCCGAGATTATGGCCGGACCATTCCACTCGGCGCTGGGTGAATTTACCGGCCGCGGACCCACGGAGGATGAATGGAAATGGGGTGTGGACGCCATGCGCGAGGTAGCCGAACACGCTGAGAAAGTCGGCGTCACCTTAGCCGTCGAATACCTTAATCGATTTGAATGTTACTTTTTGAACACCGCCGCCGACGGCGCCCGTTTTTGCCGGGAGGTCAATCATCCGCGATGCAAAATGATGTATGATACTTTCCACTCGCATATCGAGGAAAAGAACATTCCGTCAGCCATCCGCGCACTGAAAGACTACCTCGTCCACGTTCACATCTCCGAAAATGATCGCAGCACCCCCGGAACAGGGAACGTCCGGTGGCAGGAAACTTTCGACACTCTCCATGAGATTGGCTACAACAACACGATGGTCATCGAGGCGTTTGGGCTGGCATTGGAGAAGCTGATTCCTGCTACCAAAATCTGGCGCCGGATGTACGAGTCGGAACGCCAGCTCGCTGCAGACGGGCTGCGATTCATGAAAGAAGAAGTTGCTAAACGTTGGAAATAAATTCAACACGCTGTGGGAACTGTCTCTGGCAGCAAAAAGGTTTTTGGCAGCGACCTCGGTTTGCCGGTTGCCAGAGATCGAAACGAGGAGCTCGAACATGCTCCTGTGCCCGCGTTGTAATGTTCCGCTGAAAGGCGCTCGCACTCCGCAAGGAATGGCTTACTTTTGTCCCCAGTGCAGGGGTCAGGCAACGAGCTGGGCGGTGGTACGCGGTCGGGTCCCCAAAAACATCGCCAGCCAACTTTGGCAACGAGCCAAGGAGCAAAAAGACCGCCACGGCGACGCATGCCCTTTGTGCCACCGCCCCATGGCCGTTGTCCCCATCGTTCACAATGAGCACACCATCCCCATTGATCTCTGTCCAAACTGTTACCTTGCATGGTTCGATCGCACAGAGTGGGAGGCCCTTCCGCAAGCTCCTCCATCCGTCGGACCTCCTAACAAAGAACTGTCTCCCGCAGCGCGCGAAGCCATCGCCCGCGCCAAAATCGAGCAACTTGCCCGTCGCGATCAAGCAAACGAGGACCTGCCTTCGGAACCCTGGCAGTGGATTCCCGCGTTTTTCGGCCTCCCGGTGGAAGTGGAGGGCCCAGCACTGAGAAGCATTCCCTGGCTCACATGGGGAACGGTGGTGGCGTGTGTACTTGTTTTCCTCTATTCCCTTCAGAATTTAGGAGTTTTTGTTCAGCAACTCGGGTTCATTCCGGCACAGCCGTTCCGTTTGGCCGGCCTCACGCTTCTTACATCGTTCTTCTTGCATGGTGGGATTTTTCATCTAATTGGGAATATGTATTTTCTTCTAGTATTCGGGGATAACGTTGAAGACCACGTTGGTCGGTGGTTTTATCTCGCCCTCCTGGTGTTGGCCCATGTGACAGGCCTCCTTTTCCATGCGCTGGGCGATCCGCGTGTCGATATTCCCTGCGTGGGAGCCAGCGCAGGAATATCTGGAGCCATCGTCTTTTATGGGCTCCAGTTCCCCAAAGCCAAACTCGGCATTTTATTCAGATATTTCTTTTGGCTGCGATTCCCGGCCGTTTGGGGACTTGTGGCATGGGTTGTGCTGCAGGTTCTCACGGCATATTCACAACTGTCCGGCGCCAGCGACGTATCGGCCTTAGCCCATCTTGGCGGATCCACTGTGGGAATGATAGCCTGGATGCTCTGGAAAAATCAGATTCTCCTAGCCGACTGGTTTGGGCTCCCCCAGCCGCCCCGCCAAATGGACAGCTAAGGGCCGCATATTCAGGGCTCGGCCTACTCGCGATTGCCCGTCCCGGAATCGGACGAAGCGTTATTACTCTTCTGGCTAGCTGGTTCCCTTTCGAATCGGATGACACCACCCACCTTCAAGCCGATCTCTTTCATCAGGCAATACGAAACCGGCACGACGAACAATGTCATGAGTTCGATCAGCATCCCGCCGAAAGAAGGAATCGCAATGGGAACCATCACGTCGCTGCCCCGACCGACGCTGGTGAGAACGGGAAGCAGCGCCAGAACCGTTGTGGCTGTGGTCATCAGGCATGGTCGGATCCTCCGCAACCCAGCGGCTAAGGTCGCCTCCCGAATTTCTTCTATCGTCCGTGGGTTTCGGACGACAAACGACTGATCGAGATAACTGGCAATCACCACGCCGTCGTCGGTCGCAATACCCCAGAGCGCGATAAAACCGACCCACACGGCCACGCTGAGATTGAGCGTCCGCATCTGAAAAAGATCTCGTAGATTGACATCGAACACCGAAAAATCAGCAAACCACGGTTGTGCATAGAGGTAGATCAGCAGAAAACCACCCGATGCTGCGACCAGTACCCCGGAAAAAACAATAAATGTGGTCAACACATTTCTGAACTGAAAATAGAGAATTAAAAAGATGATCAAGAAAGTCACGGGAATCACTACCGCCAGAGTACGTGCGGAACGAACCTGGTTTTCGTAGGAGCCGATGAATGTGGGCATTTCCGTCCCCGGTGGCAATACCAGTTCGCCACTTTCCAGCTTCTGGCGCAACAAACGCTGGCAGGCTTCCACCACATCCACTTCCGCATAACCTGGTTGCTTATCGAAGATCACGTAACCCACGAGCTTTGTATTTTCGGAACGAATTTCCATCGGTCCTTGTACGTAGTGAATATCGGCGAGCAGTTCCAGTGGGACCTGAGCTCCGGTCGCCGTGGTCACCAATATGCGCTTCAGTTCTTCGATAGAATCGCGGCGCTCCCTCAAATAACGGACGCGCACGGGATATCGCTCCCGCCCTTCCACGGTGGTAGTGAGCGGCTCGCCACCGACCGCAGTTTCTATTAAATGCTGAAATTCTTCAATTTTCACACCATATCGCGCCAGGTCTTCCCGTCGGGGAACAATTTCTAGGTAGGGAGATGCAATCATTCGGTCGGCGAACACGGTCTTGGGATCGACTCCCGGTGCCTCCTTGAGTATGTTTTCCACCTGAAGTGCTACCTTATAAATGTCGTCTAAACTGTTTCCCCTAATCCGCGCTGCCATTGCCGCCCGGATACCTGTCTGCAACATCACGATGCGCGCAGCGATCGGCTGAAGTTTTGGAGCCGAGGTTAGCCCCGGCAGGCGCGCGGTTCTCTCGATTTCGCGCCACAGGTCGTCCGCCGAGCGAATTTCCGGCCGCCACTGGCGATAAGGCCAGCCCTGGGAATCGGGGATGAGATTTCCGTTCGCATCGCGAACAAATTCCAGGCGGCCGTCTTTTTCAATCGCTTTAAATGTTAATCGCCGGCCGTTTGCATCGACAATATATTCCGGCTTATAGGTGATCACTGTTTCGATCATGCTGATGGGCGCTGGATCCAAAGCGCTATCGACTCGACCGAGTTTTCCCACAACGACATCCACTTCAGGTATTGAGGAAACCAGTTTGACCTGTTTTTCCAAATAGTCCTGTGCCTGGGCCAGAGCTGCGTGAGGCATGGCTGTGGGCATGAGGAGAAACGCTCCCTCGTCGAGAGGTGGCA
Organism: Thermogutta sp.; assembly: GCF_039793925.1. Lineage (GTDB taxonomy): Bacteria > Planctomycetota > Planctomycetia > Pirellulales > Thermoguttaceae > Thermogutta. The sequence continues at coordinate 27,047 of NZ_JBAMME010000124.1, forward strand.
TGAACTCCCGTCCTAGCCCGGGAAACTCGTGCCGTGCCCAAACCCAAACAGGATGCCCCAGCACCCTCTCCCGGGAAATGCCGATCCGCTCGAGAAAACCGGGGACGAAGGCAAATATGCGTTCGAACCCGAGCCAGATGCACGCCCCTAGAAGCAGAGTGATCGCTGGAAACACATAGAAAATAAGTTTATGGCGCAGAAAGAACTTCAGGAATGCTGCATAAAACTTCTGAAATAAAATGAACCCGGCCAGCAGTCCTGTGATGACACCGCCTGCGAGAATGATATTCCGCGCAAGCCCCGCACCTGGTCCAAGCGGTAACCAGTCCGCCGCCAAGATACCGATGGCCACTGCAGCGGCGACCAGGGTCAGAAGCTGCCGGTAGCGGAACTCCCATTCTGGTGCGAACTCCGCAACCAGAAATCCTCCGGCCCAGGCTACTCCCACGATCAGAAGCCACCATCCCAGGTTTGCCCCGGCCACCACGGTTCCCAGGAGCACAATTCCGGCAGCCGTCAGTCGCAACCAACGCGTCGGTTTTCTCACGCTGAACAAAATATGGGCCAGTGGCGGCAAAAGCGTAAGGGCGATGATCACCGAAGCTATCAACGCAAATGTCTTAGTATAAGCAAGGGGACGAAACATCTTTCCTTCGGGCCCGGTCATCACAAACACAGGCAGAAAACCAAGCACGGTTGTGCTTATGGCGGTCAGCACCGGCCGTCCGACTTCGGATGCAGCTCGAAAGATAACCTCCCTTCGCGGTTCGTCAGGAGGTGCTTCATCCAGACGCTTGAGCATGTTTTCCGTCAGGATGATCCCCATATCAACCATCGTGCCGATGGCGATCGCGATCCCGGCAAGTGACATCAAATTGGAATCGACATGGAATAGTTTCATACCAATAAATGACATTAAAACAGCCATCGGCAGCAAGCTTGAGATAAGAAAAGAAGATCGGAAGTGATTAACCATAACGAGCACAACAATGATCGTTACAATCACCTGCTGCCGCAGCGCGTCGCTCAACGTACCGAGTGTTTCCTGAATAAGTTGAGTCCTATCATAGAAGGGGACAATGGTCACTTGGGAAATTCGCCCATCGGAAAGCTTTTTCCGCGGCAGCCCCGGAGCAATTTCGGCGATTTTCTGTTTAATCCGTTTAATCACTTCCATTGGGTTTTCGCCGTACCGAACCACCACAACGCCCCCCACGGCCTCCGCGCCACCCTTGTTAAGAACACCCCGGCGCATGGCTGGCCCAAGGGTAACATGGGCAACATTCTTGACAAGAATGGGAACTTCCCGATCGGTTTTAATCACCGCATTTTCTAGATCTTCTACACTACGAATAAATCCCCTGCTACGGATCATATAATCAACCCCATTAATCTCTATCGTTCGCGCTCCCACATCGAGATTCGAACGGCGCACCGTGTCCAGCACCTGTTCCAGTGAGACACCATAATGGGCAAGCTGCTCGGGATCCACATCCACCTGGTATTCTCGAACAAAACCACCGACTGAAGCGACCTCCGCCACCCCCTCTACCGACTGAAGCGCATACCGGACCTGCCAGTCCTGAATCGATCGCAGCTCTTCCAGATCCCATCCAGGAACCGGTTCACCCGTTTTCGGATCGCGGCCTTCCAGCGTGTACCAAAACACCTGCCCCAGCGCTGTGGCGTCCGGTCCTAATGTCGCATTGACACCAGGAGGGAGTGACTTCTGGGCTACCGGGAGACGCTCCAGGATTCGCGATCTTGCCCAATAAAAGTCGACATCGTCCCGAAAGATGATATACACCATCGCAAATCCAAAATAGGAAGAACTCCGAATCGTTTTGACGCCAGGAACACCCAGTAGAGACACGGTGAGAGGATACGTGACCTGGTCCTCCACGTCCTGAGGCGTTCTTCCCGGCCACTCTGCAATGACAATCTGCTGATTCTCGCCGATATCAGGAAACGCATCGACTGGAATCGGCGAGCGAGGCAACAATGGAAGGTTGATGTCGAAGGGCATCACGGCCAGTCCCCACCCGATAATGGCCGCGATAATGAGAAACACCACGAGCTTATTGTCGAGGGTGAATCGAATAATGCCGTCGATAAAGTGTGATGTAAACGGAATATTTCTATCCGTCATTGCTTCTTTTTCCAATCTGTCATCGGCAATGTACGATAAATATTTACTCGACTACACGCTTCGGCAATTTCCGGCAATTGTCGCTGCGACTGTCAATGCTGATGGAAGTGATTCATTGGCGGCTGAGGCTGAGAACCGCCACGCGTCGATGGATTGACATCTCCTTTGGTGCCCAGCGGTTCTATTCGTTCCTTAACTTCCCCACAGCGAAGCATGCGACTTCCAAAGTAAGGATTGGCCACTTCTTCCCCCTCCTGTAACCATTCCGCTCCTTGGTTGGAGAATGCCATCGGGCAATAGACCACGACGAGCGGCTTCTCGTGGGCGTGGCCAAATTGTTTCACTGCCTCAATCAGAGACTGTGACAGGTGCCGGAAAGCGGACCGCAAGACTTCCATGTCCTGCATGTTCCTGGCCTGGTCACACGCCGCTTGTAGGTGCGGCACAATTTCTGCAAGCTGTTGCCGCTCCTTCTCCGGTAGGTCTGCACGGAGAAGTTGCGGAAGAGTTGCTTCGATTGCGGCGAATCCTGCAACCGCCTCGCCTGGCTCATCGTGCGAAAGCGCCCGTTGGATGCTAAGGTAGGGAGACCACAGACTTTGGAGCGCCCGAGCGAGAACGGGATTGCCTGCCGAACCAAATTCCGGTCCCTTTGTAGTTGTGACCTCAGACGTCTGATCGACCGAATGCATCATGCTGGCTTTTCCGGTAAGTTGCACAGCGCTGTCCACTTTGAAGTTCCCTTTAACGACGACTAACTCACCTTCTTTCAAGCCGCTGTGGACAATGTATCCCTCTTTCACTCGTGGACCGAGTACAATATCGCGACTTTCAAATATCGGCTCCTCACCGTCCGGAACGCGGACATATACGAGGGCCCGCTTACCCGTGATTAACGGTGCGGATGCGGGGATAACGAGCGGGGGGGTGAGTTTTTCATCCATCGCCACGTATCCCAGCGATTCCACCCGAACCAGATCCATACCGCATCGCGTGCACTTCCCTGGGGAGTCCGAAATCACCTCTGGATGCATTGGGCAGATCCACTTTCCAGCCAGAGAGGGTTCAAAAACCGTGTCCTCGGCCGCCAGATGCGCTTCCACCAGACCACGTGCCAGCATCCCGGGCTTTAGACGCACACCAGGATTGGCCACGTTGACTCGAACTCTTATCGTGCGTGTTGCTTCTCGCAGTGTTGGATCGATGAACGCAATTTGTCCGGAAAATTTTTCACCGGGAAAGGCGTCCGTTTCAAAGACTACAGTTTGGCCATACCGCAACCAGGGAATGTCTGCCTCATAACCGTCGAACACAGCCCAAACCTGTGAGAGGTCCGCAATAGAATAAATTGGATCTCCTGTTTTCACATAATCTCCTTCCTTGGCATGTTTGTTGATCACGATGCCGGCTATCGGCGCATAAAGCGTGACGTGATCGGTCGCGAATCCACGCTGTTTGATTTCTTCAATCTGATCCGGAAGGATACCCCACAACCGCAACTTTTCTTCAGAACTCCTTAGCAGAGAGGACGCCACGGTGTACTGAGTGCTGCCGGGTGTTGCCGATTTCAACGACATCTGCGCCTGTAACAGCTCTTGTTGCGCCACCACCAGTTCAGGACTGTAAATATCCACCAGGTGATCTCCCAATCGCACGGGCACACCCGTGTAGTCCACATAAAGGCGATCGAGACGACCAGGAAATCGTGCCGAAATGGTAGCCAGACGCGTCTCATCAAAATCGATCCGTCCCCATAACCGGATTTCACGGGTAGGAAAAATACGCCGGACCGGAGCTGTTTCTACCTCGGCAAGAGCAACCGCTTCCCGTGTCATACGGATCTGGCGTATTGTTAATGGAGTCTCTTCCTCAGAGTAAACGGGTATCAAATCCATGAAGCAGATCGGGCATTTTCCCGGGCCCGGCTGCCGCACCTGCGGGTGCATGGCACAGGTCCACCATTTGATTTTTTGCTCTCCCTGAACCTGGTTCCGCTCAGATTCCGTGTGGCCACCGGAGGCTTGATGACGCATTAGCTGAGCAGCGCCCCAACCAACCCCGAAAGCCGCCACAATGGACACGGCTATTAACCACCCGCGCCTTCGGCCGAAGAATGCTCGCCCCGGTTTCCGAGGAACGGAGACGCTCGCCTCGTCGTGGGCTTTCACCTCCCCCGGAACACTCGCGTCTTGTGGATCAGCGAAAGGGCGGAATTCGCTCATATTTGTCTCCTTTACAGTCTAAAAATATTTTTCAGCATTCATTGAGTCGCCGAGCAATGACTACGGAGAAGAGCAAGATGCTCCTCCCATTCAGACATTTCACAAATAGTTTGAAGTACCTTTCGTGGCTTTGAAATACATGAATGTTTAGCAATTGCACCGGATGGCTTATTTGGCTTGTCCACGTCGCTCTTTCTGTGTTTTTTGTTCAACTGCTGCCGACGCGTCTTCTTGTGGAATTTCGACCGAGCAGCGCAGCAGTATACACGGCACGTTCTGTGACAGTGGGACATAATGACTGGCACACTATTCCCGTGCTGAGCCGTCCGGACTGGAACGGACACTCGGAGCGGGATCAACATGACCCGGCGCAACACTCTCCACGGCAGGGTGCCCAAAACTTGCCTGAAAAAAACAGGCGAATCAGAGTATTAGATGAGAAGAGAACAGCATGCTAATTAGAGAGGAACATTCTGCCAGGGCGGCGCCAGAAGATTTTCAGCCAAATGAGGCTGTTCATGAAGAAGGCCGGCGGGAGATTGCGTCTCGTCCCAGGCAAACCATGCCACGCCGTCGATCAGAGATGCCATCAGGCCCGAAACGAATGAATCGGCACTCAAAAGGCCAGGATGCGGGTGGCAGCACGGATGCCCATTTTGGTGATCATTCGGCCAGTCGGAAGAGGTGTGCTGAGAAGAAGAGTCCGTACTGTTCCTTTCACCATCACGAACTGCCCCCAAAACCTGGTTACGGCCGCAATAAGGGCATTCGATAGCCTGGGATACTGGGGTAGTTTTGACAGCCGGGGCGGCCTGTCGCACTAGATAAGCCCCGACACCACACACACCGTGCGGCGCCCAGCCAATAAGGAACCAAATGGCGATAAAGAGTCGCATTAAACGTGACATGGTGAACCGTCCTACTATGCAAAGTCTAGGCCGCACCTCGGGATGCGTCAATCCCAAACCACGCCGCCTCTTGCAAACCCGCGGTATCATGAACATGAGGCACCTTTGAGGATTCTGTTGCGCGACCTAGCTCCGGGACACGAAAGGAGCGGCTTTACGCATGGAATCATCTATTCCTCAGATCATTGTCATTTTGCTGGTCGGGTTTTTGGCTGGCACAATCTGTCGGGTATGTCGAATTCCGATTCTGCCCGGCTACGTGCTGGCAGGCACGATTATCGGTCCAAGTGGAATGTGTTTGATCGGCCCGGGGAACCAAATTGAGTGGCTTGCCGAAATTGGGGTTGTTTTTTTGCTGTTTGCAATTGGAATCGAGCTGTCCCTAGAAGAACTGCGGCGTTCCTGGAGGCAGTGTCTGAGCATTGGCACGATTCAGGTGGGATTCTGTCTTCTCGTGGTTGCCGTTTTGTGCCGACTTTTAGGATTCGAAATTGGAACCGCCATTGTAGTGGCAATGAGCGTTGCAGTAAGTTCCACGGTGATCGTGTTCCGCGCCTTAACGGAATGGGGATATACGGCCCACCCCGCGGGCCGCCGAGCCATAGGCATCCTGCTGTTCCAGGACGCGGCTATTCTTCCTATCATGATGTGGAGTGCTGCAATTCAAAGGCACGGTGTTGGAGCCAGTTCGTTCGCAATAAGCGCAATTTTGCTGACAATTCCTCTGATCCTGGCAATCCCTCTTCTTCGTCTGGTTGTCGCCCACTGGATCGTCCCCCGACTAGGGCGGCTGAGAAGTACAGAAATTGCAGTCCTCTTTGCGTTGCTCGTCCTCACTACATTCGGTTATGTAAGCCATCTGCTGAATCTTCCCGTTGCGTTGGGAGCCCTGGCAGCAGGTCTCGTTCTCAATGGGAATCGCATGACCAAACAACTTGATGCGCTTGCTCTCCCTTTTCGGGAAACTTTCGGAGCCATATTTTTTATCAGTCTCGGCGCGTACCTGAACCTGGACAAATTGCACGAAGTGACGCTTGGGACATTGATTCTTTGCCTTCTCTGCCTCCCTGCTAAGGCTGCGTCACTTGTCGTTGCTTTGCGATGGAGTGGACTTCCCTGGAGGTCAGCAGTGGGACTAGGGGCCGCGCTTTTGCAAATGGGTGAATTATCCTTTCTGCTGCTATGGAATGGGAGACAATCAGGAATCGTCTCCGGCGGCCTGTACAACGCGCTCATGCTGGTGGCTGTCGCCACTTTGATGGCCACACCCATTCTGGTCTACTGGGGCTTTCGCCTGGTACGTGGTTCGGTCTTGGAGGGCCAGCCAAACCGTAGACCTGGGGGCGAATCGCAACTACGCAAAGTGGTCCTCATCGGGGCTGGTCCTATGGGTGGACACATCGCCGCATATCTGGAGACGCTGGGCATGGACGTTTGCCTCATCGATCAAAGCCCCGTCAACTTGCAGCCGTTCGCTCAGCAAGGTTTTCGCACAATATGCGGCGACGGACGGGATACAGATGTCCTTCAGCGAGCTGAAATCCTAGATGCCACAATGGTCGTCGTGTGTGTACCTGACGACTCGGTCGCTACCGCCATTGTGAAAACAGCCCGGCAGCTCAACCCCCAAGCTACCATCATTGCACGCTGCCGCTATCAAAGCCATCGAATCGCGCTGGAACGCGCAGGAGCCAACTGTATTATCGTAGAGGAGATCGAGGCTGCCTGGGCGGTCCAGCGGTTCCTCCAGGGACTCTAGCAATCACCGATACCGATCCGGGGATCAGCCCATACAGAGCACCTTTGCCCCTGGTGTCCTCCCAAATTTCAGATCCTGCAGCGCCCGATTGGCATCTTCCAATTTGTATTCCCGCACCACCGGTCGGATTTCTGCAACCTCAGCTAATTTGAGGAAATCGATGACGTCTCGCCTGGTGACATTGGCCACGGTCTTGATTTCTTTTTCCATCCAAAGGTGCTCCGAATAAGAAAGGCGAAGAAGTGCATCCTTGTCCACCTCTTCTTTGCGAATCGCGTTGATCACCAGCCGACCGCCCGGCCGTAAAGAAGCAAGCGACTCCACAACCGGCCGCCATACAGGTGTGGTGTCAATGATGGCGTCCAAAAGCTCCGGCGGCCTCTCTGCGATATCCCCTGTCCACACAGCGCCGAGTTCGTGAGCGAGGGCTCTCTCCGCCGGATTGCGCGAGAAGACATAAACATCCATTTTCGGCCAGTGCGCGCGCACCATTTTGAGCACGAGGTGGCCGGAGGCCCCAAAACCCATCAAGCCCAGTCGCCCTGTCTCTTTTAATTCCGTCAACCGGAATGCACGGTAACCAATAGAACCGGCACACAAAAGTGGTGCCACCTCCCGGTCACTCAACGATTCTGGTAAATGATACGCGTAATCGGCGCGGACGATGATCTTTTCCGCATATCCGCCGTGCGCATCCCTCCCGGTGCCGCGGAATTCAGAGCACAGATTTTCTTTACCCGACGCGCACTGGGCACATTGCCCACAGGCCGAAAAGATCCAAGCCACGCCCACACGGTCTCCTATCGAGAATCTTTCAACGTTGGGCCCGATCGCGATCACCCGACCCACCACCTGATGCCCGAGAATGATTGGGAAAAACGCCGGTGTGACGCGACCTTCAATTTCGTCCAGCTCTGTGTGACATACCCCGCAGGCCGTTACGGCCAGGAGAACCTCTCCGGGGCCGGGCACTGGATCCGGCCACTCGGTGAGCGCCAAAGGTTGGGAGTCCTCATGGACCTGCATTATTTCACTGAGAACCATCGCACGCATGATATATGTCTCCCCTGGCAATCGATAACCTTCTTCAGTATGAATGATTCGTCGGTCACTGTTATATTCTGCCAAAACTTCTGAAGTAACCACCACCTTGTGCGGCTCCTGTCAGCCAATCTATGTGAGTTTAGGCAACGGCGGAAGGATGTCTGTACTCTTGCCACAAGAAATGATCTTCAAGACAATGACCACGGGATGGTGACGCCCAGTAGTTTCGTTCCTGCCGTTTCATTCCAGATGGCAAGAGGTTTCCAAGGAGCCAGGCCATGCGTTCGTCCACTGTGCCGTTCATTACGCTGCACGTGATTTTCGCTACGGCGCTCACCCAAGGTGCGCTAGCCGTAGCCGAGGAGCCCTCTTCTATCGCCGCAAAGCCCGTTGCAATCCCCACGTTTCATTGTGTTGGGCTCTACTGGTCGCCGCCCGGCGGTGCTGCCGACAGGCGGGTCTTCATACGCTTCCGGGAGTTGGGCACAAACCTATGGCAAGATGGACTGCCCATGAAATTTAACCCTATCGCGAACACCGATGAAGACCTGGCTGACTATCGAGGAAGCATCGTCAACCTTCGGCCCAACACCAGTTACGAAATCGAGCTCCGATTGGAAGGCACCGATACATCCACCACCCTAGTGGCACGCACGTGGGATGAAAGGTTCCCTGAGGGCGAAACCGTTGCCGTTGCGGACGGTACGAGCCCGCTCAATATCACTCAGTCCGGACGACCAGATGGCTATCGCGTTTATGATGGCAAGGGGGCTGTGATCGATGTCGGACACCGGCACGACGCATGCATCACGATTTCTGCATCGTACATTATCGTGAGGAATCTCGTCCTCCGGGGCGCAGGCTCCCGAGACAATTTAAGGCGTTCCCCCATCGGAGCAATTCGCATCGACGAGGGGCACGACATCATCATTGAAAATTGTGATATTTCCGATTGGGGGCGCATTAATCCCGAAACGGGCTTTGGGTTCGATTATGATGCGGCTGTCCTCTGCCGAAACCGAAACGTCCGACGGGTGATCATTCAAAGGTGCAGACTTCACCACCCCTTCGCCGATACAAACACGTGGTACGAACCAAAGTACCCCACACATCCGCAAGGCCCACAATGCATTTCTTTCTTTGATACCGCTGGTAATCACGTGATCCGTTACAACGAGTGCTACTCCGATCTGGATCACATGTTTAACGACGTGATCGGCGGCGGAAGCAACGCGAGTTTTCGTGGTGCGCCCGGCCCCGACTGCGATATTTACGGCAATTTCGTGAGCCATTGCTGGGACGATGGGCTGGAAGTCGAAGGTGGCAACCGAAATGTCCGCGTCTGGGGCAATTACATCACGCAGTGCATGATGATGATCGGTAATGCACCAACCTCGATTGGACCTCTGTACATCTGGCAAAACGTTGTTGCCCGCAGCCAATGGCGCCCGGACCACACGGGCGGCTACTTCTTGAAAATGGGCTATGCAGGTAGCGAAGACTGGATGACGGGCCATATGTACATATTCCACAACACGATATTCTCTGGCGAGCCGTTCCTACCCACCGGCGGATTGGGGGGCAACCGTATCGTGAAGCATTGCATCTCTCGAAACAACATCCTCCAGGTTATGTCCCCTGAGCAGCGCAGCATCAGCGAGGCTCGGGAAAACGGGGACAATGATTTCGACTACGACCTTTACAACGGGCGAGTACCAGAAGGCCATGAGGTCCACGGAATTCGCGGCGTACCAATCTACGAGAAAGGCGCCGGTCTCAACTTCGATACCAAGACAGGCAGTTTTCGGCTTGCTCCAGATTCACCCGGCCGCGGCGCCGGAGAGTTCATCCCCAACTTTTCGCCCCCTTTCACAGGGAAAAGTCCTGATATGGGTGCGCACCAAAGCGGAGCGAAACCTATGCAATTCGGTGTAACCGCAGAATGGACTCCCTGACCGATGCTCTGGTGCGTTATCAGAGTTTTTCGGCTGAGAGCCCGTAATGGCTGTCTCCTGGACACTCCGCGCGAGGCACCAACGGAAGTCGTCATAATCGCTGCCCGCCAGCATGACGGCTGCTCAAGTAACGTGTCAGCCTCTACAATGGTAAGCGGCGGGGACTGGTGTCCACGTAAGACGCGCTGCATGATTTTGAGGAAAGTAACAGAAACACGACCGGCCTTCGGACCACTCACGCATTTGCGGGGGTTACGGATGAACGAGCGACGATTTTTCCCGGGAGGACGGATCGTGCGCCAACGCTTGGCAGCATTGCTCGCTTTCACGTGGCTTGTGGGAATCGGTGCTCCGCGGCAGGCTGGATTCGCACAGATTTCAGCCTCGATCACGGCCACGTTTCCTGCAATCCTTTTCGCGAAGGATCAATCCCACGACGCAGGCCTTTCCAACCCAGGGGAAGATGGGGAGAACGCCAACCCCGGGATGATTGGGCGTCTGATTCCCATCCAGTTGCCCATTACCGGTCCGAGTGGTGCCCGGGTGAAGCAGGTCATGCTCCGACTGATCGATAATTTCAAAGGGCAAAAAGACAAACTCGTTTTTATACTCCGATTCGATACCAACAAGGGCGAAGAAGCTTACGCGGCACGAAGTGAATTTGGAGCCTGCTACGATCTCGCAGACTTTCTCACGAGCGAAAGCCTTTCCGGCATCAAAACAGTGGCCTACATCCCCTATCGAGCGGAGGGCCATGCCGTGCTCGTTGTCATCGCGTGTCAAGAGATATACATGGCACCGGACGCAGAATGGGGTGCAGCGGGTGCCGCCGAGCGGCGGATCACACCTCCAATGCACAGTGCATACCGGCACATTGCGGAACGCCGTCGGAGTATCCCTGTCGCGGTTGCTCTAGGAATGTTGGATCCTTCGCGAACCGTGCTCCAAGTCGAAACTGATACAGAGCGACTCTTCGTCACACCGGAGGAGCTGGAACAAATACGCAAAACGCGGACTTTACGCGGTACACCCAGTGTGGTGTTTCCAGCGGGGCAGGTAGCCCGCCTCACGGGTCGTGAATCGCGCGCGCTGGATTTGATCTCCAGCACTGTTGCCGATACGCGGGAGCTCTACGCGGCGCTGGGACTTCGGGCAAATCTCGTCCAGGAAGAGCGATTTGTCGCCGATCACTGGCGGGCTGTTCAGGTGCTGATCGAGGGCCCCATCACTCCCGCTTCGGTCGAGCGTGCCCAACGACTCATTGAGGAAGCGAGGCAGCGAAAAGATGCTAATTTCGTGTGTGTTCGGATCGACAGCGCGGGAGGCTCGCCGCGTGATGCTCTCAAATTGGCTTCGTATTTAGCGGCAGATTTGGATCCCGAAAAGGTTCGGACGGTCGCCTATATTCCGTCTCGTGCATTGGCCGACGCTGCACTGATTGCCGTGGCTTGTGACCAGATCATCATGGCTCCCGGAGCGTTGCTGGGTGGAGAAGGAAACGCGGTGCCTACCGAGGATGACCTTTTGCAAATCAGGCGCGTCGTGCAGGAGGTCATTGCCAAACGCACCAATCGTACCTGGTCACTCCCGCTTTCCTTGGTGGACCCCAATATCGAATTGTTCCAATACGTGCGCAAGGGGATGCCCAATTCTGCCGAGTTCATGTCGGAAGAGGAATGGGCCCAGTTACCGGACAAAAACGAGTGGGAAAGAAAAAACCTCGTCAAAGAAAAAGGTAAACCTTTGCAGGTGGACGGAGCAAAAGCAGTCGAATACGGCCTGTGCCGGGACCTTGTGGAAAGCTTCGCTGAGTTCAAGGGATTGTACGGGCTGGAAAACGATCCCGCTCTTCTCGAGCCCACTTGGGTGGATACGCTTTTGCGCGCGCTCTCCTCGCCATATGTCGCGGTGCTCCTCCTGATTATCGGGGGTGTGGCTTTACTCGTCGAAGTGCAGACGCCGGGCATTGGAATTGGGGGATTCCTGGCGGCAGTGTGTTTTGTACTATTTTTTTGGAGCCGATTTCTCGGAGGGACGGCCGGATGGCTGGAGGTCCTCCTTTTCCTGCTGGGGGCCTGCTGCCTGCTTCTGGAAATATTCGTGCTGCCTGGTTTCGGGATCTTCGGCTTGGGCGGGGGTTTGCTAATTGTTGCTTCTCTGGTGCTGGCCAGTCAAACATTCATCGTGCCGCAGAACAGTTACCAATGGCTTCAGCTCCAAAAATCGCTTTTGATCCTCCTTTTCGCGGCGATCGGCATTGGGGTGGTCCTGGGGTTCATCAATCGGTGGTTACCGAAAACTCCTGGACTCAAGCACCTCATGCTTGCTCCGCCCTCCGAGAACGAGGCGGAAGACATGCTTCGACGTCGAAGCCTTTTGGACATTGACGAATCATTTGTGGGCCAACAGGGTGTCGCGGTCACGAAGTTGTTACCCAGCGGAAAGGCCCGCTTTGGCCAGCGCACCCTCGACGTGATCTCCCAGGATGGGGATCCCATCGATCCTGGTACTCCCGTGGTAGTTACTGAGGTCCGTGGTAACCGTATCTACGTTCGTCCCCAGATGTCATAAAGAGGTCGCCACCTGCTTTCCATCTGTAGTCAGGCAGTCAACACATGGTAGGTCAGGTTTGATTTGACGTCTGGCGCAGTCGATTGGAGAATGCGGAGCGTTACTATCGAGTAAGGGACGGCCTCGCGTACTTGCTCATGCCGGAGCGCTGTGATACACTGGGCTTCGACTGGCATGGAGAGGGTGCAAATAAGATATCTATTTGACACCGCCTGTCTGGCCGGTTAACGGTAGAGGGAGTGATGGATGAACACGTGGCTGTGGCCGGTTCTGTTAATGCTGACAGGCTTGTTCCTGGCTATTCTTGAGCTATTTTTTGTTTCTCACGGAATTCTCACCTTCCTCTCGCTGTGTGCTGTTGCCGGGGCAATTGTCACCGGTTTTATGTACAGTGCCAGTTTGGGCATGGCCCTGCTTCTTGTGAGTGTGTTCGGCATCCCCGCTTTCGTGATTCTGGCCGTTTATCTGTGGCCCAAAACGCCTGTGGGAAGGCGGGTGATGCTTCCGCCTCCCCAAGTGGAGGCGTGCTTGCCGGATAATCCCAAACTGCGCGAGTTGCGAAGCCTCATTGGACGGGTTGGCAAAACCAAAAGTCCGATGTTGCCCGCAGGGGTGGTCGTTATCGATGGTCGCTCCTATGATGCTGTCAGCGATGGTTTTCCAATTGAAGCGGATCAATGGGTACGCGTGGTGAACGTTTTTGGTTCCTGGATCACGGTGCGCAAGCTCGAAGAGGGCGAACAGCCGGTTGACCAGAAACCAAAGGAACAACCCGGCGAAAACTGGCGAGAAAAGCCGATCGACGAAATCGGCCTGGACCCGTTTGCTGCTGCGTGAAGATAAGCTGGGGGTGCACGTAACCAAAACCGGGCGAAGGTGGAATTGATCGTTCCTAGTCACAAACAAGGGTGATGAGAATTGAAAATTCGTCAGGAAAATTAAGGATGGTAGCCAAAAGTACGAGCGATCCATCGGCATACTGACGAGGAAGTCGAGAGAGGTTCGAAAAATGCTCCCCATTGCTCAGCAAAACCAAGACATTATCCAGATTATCGGATTTGTGTTAATCCTTGCCGCGATTATCGTAGCACTGGTCTTTCTGGCGGTTTTCTTCAAATTCTTTCGCCTGTGGATTCAATCGAAGACGACCGGAGCCCGCATCGGAATCCTTGACCTTCTCGGCATGACGTTCAGAAAAGTTCGGCCCGAAGTGATCGTCCGTGCGAAAATCATGGCGGTCCAGGCCGGTATCACGGAGAAAGATGGCGTCACTACCCGAGCGCTGGAAGCCCACTATCTGGCTGGGGGTGACGTTAACAAAGTCATCCGTGCGATGATTGCTGCACGGAACGCCAAAATGACCGAGCTTGATTTTCGGCTGGCCACGGCAATTGATCTGGCCGGTCGAGACGTCCTGGAAGCCGTCCAGACCAGCGTGTATCCCAAGGTGATTGACTGCCCCAAGAAAGGCTCGGGTAAAGAGGCTTTGGAAGCCGTCGCCCGCAACGGAATTCAGCTTAAGGTACAGGCTCGCGTGACTGTACGGGCCAATATCCTCCAGTTGATCGGCGGGGCCACGGAAGAAACCATAATTGCCCGGGTAGGTGAAGGCATCGTCAGTGCCATCGGCTCTGCAGAAAGCCACTACGAGGTTCTGGAAAACCCCGACAGGATCTCGAAGGCTGTCCTGGCGCGACGCCTCGACCGGCAGACGGCGTTCGAGATTGTTTCCATCGATATCGCCGATATCGATGTTGGCCAGAACATTGGTGCAAGAATTCAGGCGGATCAGGCAGAAGCTGATATGCGCGTGGCACAGGCCAAGGCCGAAGGCCGTCGGGCCATGGCCGTCGCCGCTGAGCAGGAAAACTTGGCCCTCATTGAGGAGGCGCGGGCAAGGCTCGTAGAGGCGGAGGCCGAAGTCCCGCGAGCCATTGCAGAGGCGTTCGAATCAGGCAAACTGGGAATTATGGATTATTACCGGTTGAAGAACATTCAGGCGGATACCGAGATGCGATCGGCGATCGCGCGGATGGGCGTCCCGGTCACCCAACAGGTCCGCCCGCAGCAGGCCGGGTAGCCCCACGGCTTGTCCAACAAGCCTTCGTACTCCAGGAGCTGGTGCTCATGGCATTGAATAATATTTTCCTTCTGGCCGATTTCACGCAGCTCGTTGTGGCGCTCATCATCATCATTTTGTCGATCGTAGGGTCCATCATCCAAAGCCGGCAGGAAGCACTTAAACGTGAGAAACAAAAAAGGGCTCGCCGTGCTCCACCGCCAGAGGACAATATCGAGGTTCTCTTAAGGGAGGCTGAAGAAAAACCTTTGCGTCCCGTTGGCGATCGCATGCAGGTTCCTCGCAAACTACCGACGAAGCCCCGCCCCCAACAGGTCGGAGCCGATCGAACTGCCCCTCCGACACGACTACCAGAACCGACGGCTGGAGATGTCGTGAGGGCCTCTCTCGCTGAGAACCGAGCCGACGAGACTATCGCGGAGCACGTGGCACATACCTTTCAGAACGTCGCTTCCCGGCAGGGGCTGACGCGTCAGTCCGCGGAAAAATCGACAGTAGCAACCCATGAAGTGCCCGTTGTTCCGGAAACTCAGCCATCGCAGCCGGCTGAGGTGTTACCCATGGTCTCCGAGGATGTCTCCATTCCGCCGTCTGCTGTACCCACAGAGGTTCAATTTCACCCGCTTTCTCAAGTTCTTCTGAATACATTCAGCACGCCGGAGGGGATGGCCACAGCCGTCATTCTGCGCGACGTCTTGGAGCGCCCCGAATGGCGATGGTACCGACAGTAAGTGTCACCGTCCCGGTCGAGACCCGGCAGGAATGATCAGTCCTGTCGGGTGTTCCCAAGAAGACTGAGGTGAGAACACGAGCTAGGGGAAGCCGCTTCATCATCTGGTTCAAGCCAGATGGATCGAGCATTTGGAGAAATACGATTGGAAAGGAGGATGTTCCAGATGACCATTCCATCGGCAGATCCCTCCCGAACTCGAATTGGCTGGATTGGTACCGGAGTGATGGGAGCAGCGATGTGCAGCCATTTGCTGAAGGCGGGTTATACCTGCACGGTATTCAACCGCACTCGCCAGAAAGCCGAGGGGCTGCTCGCTGCCGGAGCACGCTGGGCGGACAGTCCCAAGGAGGTTGCCGAAAGATCGGATATTGTTTTCACCATCGTCGGATATCCGCAAGACGTCCGCGAGGTGATACTCGGCCCCCAGGGAGTCCTTCAAGGGCTGGCCCCTGGAGGAATCGTCGTCGATATGACTACGAATGAACCCAAACTGGCCATTGAGATCCACGAGGCCGCTCGATCAAAAGGTTGCCACGCCCTGGATGCTCCCGTCTCGGGCGGAGATGTGGGAGCCCGAGAGGGTCGGCTTTCCATTATGATCGGTGGCCATCCCGAGGTTGTTGAGGCGGTCATGCCGTGCTTCCACCTGATGGGAAAGACCATCGTCCATCATGGGGGACCAGGGGCAGGGCAACATGCCAAAATGACCAACCAGATTCTGATTGCCTCGACGATGGTGGGCGTTTGCGAAGGGCTTCTCTATGCGTATCGGGCGGGTCTCGACCTGAACAAAGTGATCGAGTCTGTAGCCTCCGGCGCAGCCGGAAGTTGGTCGATCTCCAACCTGGGCCCGCGGATCATCCAAAATCGCTTTGAGCCGGGTTTCTATGTGGAACACCTTATCAAGGACCTTGGCATCGCCATCCAAGAGGCCAAGCGTATGGGACTGGTCCTGCCGGGCCTAGCGCTCGCCGAGCAGCTTTATCTTGCGGTCGCCGCATGCGGTCATGCGCGCAGTGGCACACACGCACTTCAAATCGCACTGGCACGCATTTCCAACATCGATTGGCTCAACCGCCCACCTACCTGGGCCAGTACCTCAACTGAGTAGCCAAAACTTCATATTGAGGCCAGACTTGTGGCCGAGGAGAAAACGGTGCACAACACAAAGACCTGGAGGTGACGTATGTGCCGGTATGCATGGGTTGCTATTGGGATTGTCAGTCTTCTCACGGCAACAGCCCACGCGTGGGGCCCGCATCCGCAGATTACGCGCGCGGCGTTGGAAGTCCTCCCCAATCTCCCAGAGGTCAAACAGAAGCTCGGCGAGTCGAATGTGGCAGCCCTCCAGGATTACTGCTGGCTCCCCGACCACCGAGGACGTGACCTCGGAAGCTTCTACGCCGACGATTTCCTGCTGATTCCCGACATTCCGAGACATGTGGGCCACGTCATGCCCTCGGTCAAGGTAACCTTCGAACCCTATTTTCGCCGCGCTCTGCTCGCGCTCCGCACGGAGACCCCCACCAATGCCTGCCGTCAACTGGGACCGCTCGTTCACTTTGTCGAAGACGTCGGGGCTCCACCCCATGCCAAAGAAAATTGTCCTCACCACGGGGAACTGGAAAACTGGGTTAAGGCCGAACTCATTTCGATCAAAGGATACCAGCCCAAACTGCTCGGCAACACCGATGACGAGGCCGTGGCCGGATTGCTCAAACGAATTGAAGGGCTTGTGGAATTCTCCAAAGAACGTGCGGAAAGAGCCCTGCCGCTCGTGTCACAACCTCATCCGGATCGTTCGCAGGTCGAACCCATCATCCTGGAAAGCGCCCTCGAAACTGCACGCGTCACTGCGGATGTCCTCTATACAGTCTTCACACTCGGATTGAAATCGGGCACGGAACCCGGCACAACCCGTCTTACCGTGCTGGTCACAGCCCCCAAGCTCGCCGAAAACAATGACCAGGAGGCCCGCGTTGTGCTCCTTGGCTCACCGTATTCGACTCTCACCGAGGCACAACCCACAAACAGGCCGGACCGATGGTTTGGCAAAGGCGAGTTCCGCAATCTGCCATCCGGAACGTACGAACTTGCCGTGTATCGTCCCGGTGCATTACCGGCCAAGATGACCGTGACCCTGGCCGAAGGCGAGAGCAAGGAGATCGAAATCACACTTAGTCCTACGGATCCACCCCAAAACCTCGTTTATAACCCCGACTTCACTCTCCACACCTTACCTGTCGAGACCCCAGACCGGTGGACGGTCACAACTCATGGCGATAACAAGGTGTGGACAAGCGCGACCATCGTCGTCAAACCCGGCACCATCTACCGTTGCGGTGCCATTCTCAAATCTTCTAACGCCACAGTCACATTCATTGCCCAGCCCGCTCAAAAACCCGGGAAATCCCCGGCACCCACACAGGTGACCATAAACAGTGCGCAGCCAGGCCCCAAACAGTCCGAAGTCGAACTAACCGCCGACGCCGACCATTCCACCATGGTCGTCCAGATTTCTGGTCCGGATGACGCCCCCCACCTGGTTGAAAAAGTCTGGGTCGTCCCGGCGCGATAGTCCACTGAGCATCCTCCAAGGTACGGTGACTTAGGGTAAGAAACCCGCGGGGTACTCCTTGACGACCCCCTATCTGATGAAGTTCCTGTACGTTCGACTAACTTAACGATTGGCTTTGCGAGCATGATCCTACATTAGGCCACGCCTGCCTGCGATCGTCCTCGCGGGGCTGCGGTGATGTTCCGCGGAAAGAATTTGCATAAAGCCATTCCACCGAAGTAGAGCAAGCACAAAGGAATGGCCATCAGGAGCTGGCTCGACGGATCGGGTGGCGTCAAAATCGCCGCAATAATAAAGATGACAACAACTGCTATGCGCCATTGCGACCAGTAATCCTGGAGTGTGAAAATGCCGATCCGCTCCAGGAAAAGCATCACCAGCGGCAATTGAAAGCCAATGCCGAATCCCAGTGGCAGGATAAGTACGAACGACAACCACTCGCTGATTCGCGGCTCGAGTTGAATGCCAAGCCAGTCGTTGAACTGAAACAGAAACGTGAGAACCGGCTCGAAAACATACAGAAATGCCAGGGCTGCTCCGGCGAGAAAAAGCCCCAGACTGAAGGGCAAGAAAATGTAGACAAATCGCCGCTCGTGGCGGTACAGACCAGCGGCCACAAACGACCATATCTGGTAAAAGACCCATGGACTGGAAATGATTGCGCCGAAAAGAAATGAGGCTTTCATATAGATGGCGAACGCTTCGTGCGCGCTCAAGCTCCTTGCTCTCACCCGTGGATCTTCTTTGGCTGGTCTCCATAGAAACACGTGCATGAATTCAGAATCATCCACCCGACCTGGCTCCAAGAGAGCTGCACCGGCCAGACCCGCCAGCTCTCCATGTTCGCGACTGAGCGCAGCAATTCCTTTCTCAATCTGGCCTGAAACCAGCCCCAGGGCATCGATCAACTTTTTTCGAGCCTCCTCAGTAATAGATTCCCCGGAGAGAAACTTCCTTTTCAGCGTGGCAATTTCTTTGAGGGAAAGCAACGTCGTAGACTTGCCGGAAGGCGCTGCTTCCGAATCACCCAACATGGCAGGCCAGCGAGATGCGAGCACCTCAAAACCGTGTGAAAGACGCGTCAGGAGCTTTGCATCTTGCGGAAGGGATTCCCCGGATTGCAAATGTTTCCTGAGGGTCAGTAAGGCGTTCTGATCGTCCTCCCACCTCTTTCGCATCGCCTGCAAAGCCGATGCAAATTGCACCATTAACTCGCGGGGAGAAATCAGATATTCTTCCGCAAGCACCTGCTTCGACACCACAAACTGTGATGCGGCGTCCTCCGTGAATGGCGTTTCCACCCCGGCTGCACGTAAGGCTTTAATCTGTTGTGCAACTTGCCTCTGGGAGAGTCGAATGTAGTGCTCGGTGAGGGCCTTTTCCAGCGGCTGCTGAATCAGCATCACCACCCAATTACCAAATATAAGGCCGATCACCACGCCGACAGCGAGGCCCCACAGAGCGCGGAACAAGCACTGCCGTAGCTCTTCCAGGTGCTCGCCAAAGGTCATCGTGGATTCTCGGAAGAGATCCTCGTCGGACTTCGGAGGGGGCAAAAGGCGGATCATAGACGTAATGGGGATAATCTCCTTTTCTTATTGCCGTCCTGGGGAACACACGACGACAAACTTCCCATATCGCCATCGTATCATGGACCAATTCCCCCGGCAACGCTCCGCACGGCACTCTCCCTTTCTGCGTCGAATACCCCATTACTTTTGATTAGAGAACGAGCTAATATCCCTACTGGATTGTCGGCGTCAGAACGACTTCATCCCCTTCGTTCAGCCCTTCGCGGATTTCTGCTTCGCGGTCGTTCATCACTCCGACTTGTACCGCCCGTCGGCGAATGACACCCCCGCGCCGAGTCCATACGGCCCAGTGCTGCTGATCGATCTGTACGACGGCGATGCGAGGCACAATCAGCACATTGGCTCGTTCCTGCGTGATGATGTGAACACGCACACGGTAGCCAACCCCCACGTGGTACCGCTCCCGTAGCTTGACAATCGTTTCCGGGGTGAGAGCCACAATAACTTTCACGCGTTGTTCCTCCACCCCGAGTGAACTCAATTTGGTAAACGCTGCAGGATAGATACTGCTGACTCGGCCCTGACAGACCGGTACATCCTCCTGGGACCCAAGGAATATATCCACCGGCATGCCCGGCCGGATCCGAACAGCCTGCTCCGTGAGGATATCGGCTTCCACTTCCAGATCCTCCCAGCGTCCTATTTCCAAAAGCGGGGTTCCCGCTGTGAGGAACTGTTCATGGCTTACAAACCGGTGAAGTACGACACCATCATAGGGGCTTGTCATCACGGCACGCCGTGCATTTTCCTCCGCCATTTTCAAACGCGCTTGGGCTTCTGCCAGTTGTTGCGCAAGCTCCCCTTCCACCAAGGACTTGTGTTCGATGTACCTCTGAATAAGAGTAGGCAAAAGGTTCGTAGCGGCCTGAAGCGAAGAAAGCGCCGCGTACACCAGACGATCTTGACGGTAGGCGAGAGAAGCCTCGATACTGGCTAACTGGGCCCGATCCACATCATCCTGGGATGCAGCTCCTGATCCGACCAGGGCCGTCACCCGCTTGAGCCGCGTCTCCGCATAGTTGTAGCGAGCTTCGCTGGCATTCGCCCGAGCCGCTGCCGCTTCGACCGTGGATTTCATCGACTCCACGTACTGCTGGGCCTGCTGGAGGGCTGTTTCTTCCACTCGGTTGTCACGATTCGTGCGGATGGCTGCTTCGACACGCGCCACCACTGCCCGTGCCTCGGCCAGCATGTTCTCGACATCCGCCGGTACAATTCGGGCAAGGACCTGCCCTTTTTTAACTTCCGTTCCTTCCCGCCAGGGGATGGCCTCGATCCGACCATTGAACGGCATGCTGATCAGCACGGTTTCCGGCAATCGAGTCATTCCCCGTTCACTGATAAATTCCTTTATGGTACCGCGCTGGCAAAGGACTACTTCGGTTTGATCCTCTTTACTCGAACTTTGAAAAATAACATACAGAACTGCGCCGAGCCCGCAGACGAACAGCACCGTTCCCACAACACGCATTGGGCTTTTCCGAATCGTCCTCCCAATTGCCATCGTTCTTGTCCCTCACTCATTAGCCTTGATGGCTTCCAGCCACGCGGTCCGCCAGATCATGGTTTCCACCACCAGGTGCGAAGCTGCTGCAAACACTGTTCCCCAAAACGCTGTAAGCAACCACACTCGAGGCGGAAACAACAGCGGCATGCGGAGCACTTCGCTCTGGTAGGTTCCTACGACGTAATCTGAAAGCACATAGCCCAGGGGCAATCCCATGATCAAACCAATCAACAGAATGAACAGGTGTTCCCGAGCAAGCAGCCCACCAATTTGAAGGGGCGTATAGCCGGTCACATAAAGGGCCGCAAACTCCCGCCTTCGTTCTTCAACGGCAATGACTCCTGCACTGAGCAAAGCACCGAAGAATAGCGTACCCGCAAACCCGATTTCGATGGAAAGAATTACCCAAATATTGCGAAGCAATGTTTTTTCTAGATTGCCCTTCATATCAGCATGATTGAGGACCTCTTCTATTCCGGCTAATCTCTTGAGCTCCTGAAAAAATCGGGTGCGCTGCTGTGGGTTTTCATCCAAACTGAGCTGAACACGATTAACCGGACACTCTTCTCCCAGAATTCGATCGAGATATGCGATATTCGCGTACACCGCGGTCCCCACGTAATCATCGGCAACCGCCGCAATGGGCGAACAATACCATTCCCGGCGGCCCTTGACCGGACGCCACTCAACATCATCTCCCGCTGCAAGGCCCAACTCCTTCGCCAGTTGCCGGCTGATCACGAACCCAACGGGAGGGATCGCAATAGCGTGGCCTACCCGATCACGTGGTGCGGTAAGCAGGCGGTCCTGCCGCAGGCCGGTAATCGTCGTCAGCTTTTCGCGTGCTCGGTACCGTAGTGTCACTGGGACAGCCAGAATTGGCTCGACCCATCGAACTGCCGGAAGCCGCCGCACCTCCTCCAGGACGCTGTCGTTCTGCTCGCTCTTGAGAACCAGCGTTGCATCGCTGCGGTATACCCACTCGAAGTGAAAAATCATCAGGTAATCAATGCCAACGGAGAGAGACAGAATCATCGACATCACTGCCGTGGCAAGGATTCCAGTAAGAAGGCCTGCAACTGTTCGAAAAGGATGACGGAACAAAGATCGCACCACTATCCGCCAGGGCGGAGTGAGGGCTCCCCACAAAAGCCGAAACCTTTCCAAAAAGACACTGCCCCCCAGAGGAGGTGCGGCCGGTCGCATAGCGGAAGCCGGTTCCAGGGCGAGAGAGCGCCGCATCCCCTGCCATCCACCCGCCCCAGCCGCCAAAATCGCTAAAGCTACGGCCTCGACGTGCAAATCGGGATACCACCGACTTGGGAGCGCTGGAAACTCGTAGAACCGGCGATAGAGCTGGGTCATCGCCCCAGCGAGCCACTGCCCCAGACCACACCCCAAGACTCCTCCCAGCGCACCCACCACGAGCGCGTATTCCAGAACATGCCAGCCGATGACGCGATCGTCCATTCCCAGAGCTTTTAACGTTCCGATAATAATCCTCTGCTGCTCTATGCGTCGAATCATGACAATATTGACTATAATTGCTGCAACAACTAAAAAAACCGCCGGAATAATGAAAGCAAATGTTCGCAATCCTTCAATTTCCTGACTTAAAAACGTGTTCGATGGATATTCGTCCAGAGGTATAGTGGAAATCACTCCGTATTCTTCTATCCTGCGTTCGACTTCCGCGAGAATGGTTCGCACGGTCTCCCGACCTGAGGGCTTCAATCGGCCTACAAGTTCGTTCGCCGCTCCAGCCATGTCATAAACATCCTGTGCAAAGCTTTCCTTCAGATAGAAGATGCCGAATCCTTCCCGATCGGGAACAATGGCCGCCGGCCCCAGCGGATAGACAAACTCGCAACTGAAGGCTGTCCCGACTATAGTCAAATCTTCCCGGCGTCGGCCCAAATTTAGCGTGATTTTTTGTCCCACCCGCAGCCCGTGCGCCTGTGCAAAGACGTCGTTGACGATTACTTCGTTCGGTCGGGTACCTGTAAAATAGCCGCCACGCAATATTTCGATTTGATTGAGGGTAGGACGGAGGACATCCGGCAAACTCAGGGCAACGCCCGCAAGTGGCTTATTCTGGTCGGGCAAGTCAACAGTCACCGGAAAGCGAATACGAGGTTGGATTTCCACGATTCCGGGAATATTCTTCAGACGGAAAAGCTCCTCCCGGGGAAGTTTCTTGACGGAGATCCAAAAGTCTGCCATGCGTCCGCGGGAATAATAATAGCCGCGTGCCCAGCTAAGGTTGCGATGTGCCGATTGCATGGCAACGAAGCAGGCGATGCCAACCATCGTCACCAGGACGATAGCCAGAACCGTCATCCCGGAAGCGGCAAGCTCTCTCAATAGTTTTCGGTGAAGCAAACCGAACATAGGCTCGCTTTAAGAATTTGGACAGAAAACCTGCCCAGCAGTATCTGCCGCGCTACCACTGAATGCGTTCCGGCGGCAACGGGTGGGGTTGTTGGAAAACCTCGACAATCCGTCCACTTCGCAACCGCACAACGCGATCGGCCATCTGTGCAATCGCCGTGTTGTGCGTTATCAATACCACCGTTTTTTTCATTTCGCGGCATAAGTCCAGCAGCAACCGCAGAACCTGCCGTCCTGTCACGTCGTCGAGTGCGCCAGTCGGTTCATCGCAGAGAAGGAGGGGCGGATTCTTGACTAAAGCTCGGGCAATGGCTACCCGCTGTTGTTCTCCCCCCGACATCTGGGAGGGGAAACTGTTGGCCCGTTCCCAAAGTCCAACCTTTTCCAGTACCTCAAAGGGATCCAGCGGAGAGGGAACAAGGTTGGCTGCCAGCATGACGTTTTCAATCGCCGTCAAATTGCCGATCAAATTGTAAAACTGGAACACAAAGCCGATCACTTCTCTTCGATACCATGTGAGGTTTCTATAGGAAAACTCTGAAAGGTCCATCCCTCGATACAACACGTGGCCCACAGTCGGCCTATCGAGTCCCCCGATCAAATTGAGCAATGTCGACTTACCCGAACCACTCGGCCCCAAAATGACCAGGAACTCTCCCTCATGTATATCCAAACTGACGTCTTTTAAGGCTTCTAATGTGACCTCCCCCATTTGGAAAACTTTCGTGACCTGCATAACCCGTAACAGGCCCTCTGAAGAATTGCCCGTCACCACTTCCGATTGGGCATAGCGAGTTAAACCAAAGTATCGGCCCAGCATCAGTGGCGGTCCCAGTAACGCATCTGAAAAAAATGAGGAAGACAGATCCTTTCTGATCCGCCCAGCGATCTTCATCAATTAAGAACAGTAGCACAATTTGCTATTGTACGGGATATGCCAAGAGAACTGGGAGCAACCCACAGTCCGGTGCTGTTTACGTAACGGGCTGTCCCGTTCATACCATTGCCAACGGTCGTAGCAGAGGAACTGGAGGACGAACCGACACTTCACACCAAGGCCAGGCTGGCCGATGTTTGCGCTAGATCGTTCCAGCCTGCTGTGTGTCTTACGACGCCGCGAGTCAATCATGACTGTCCTACGTGCCGGAACCACGAAGCGGTCTTCTTACCAAGAACCACCGGACAGCCCACGCCGCCTCGGCGAATGGGTACTTATCCGCCAGGTAGCGGAAGGAAACTGGACGCGGCTTTACCAAGCCCAGGCAGTATCGGCTTCACCAGGGTCTCCACCCCAATATGCGGTCAAAACAATCCGACCGGAATGTATCGGTTCCCCACTTGCCCAGCGAGTCCTTACTCGCGAAGTCGAAGTTGCGAGGATGGTGACACATCCTCACATCGTACCCGTGCTTGCATGGCAGTTACGCCAGGAGCCTCAGTATCTCGTGATGCCCTGGCTTGAGGGTCTTTCTCTGCGAGACTTGCTTCGTCGGCGCTCTGCCCTTCCAACGGGTGAGGCCCTATGGCTGACACGCCAAATCGCTGAGGGGCTGGCAGCTCTCCACGCAGCGGGATGGATTCATGCCGACCTTAAACCAGAGAATATTATCGTCAATTCCGACTATCATGTGACCCTCATCGACCTCGGTTTCTGCGTTCGTCAGACTGAAATTCAAGATCGCCGGCGAATTATCGCGGGAACACTCAATTACATCGCGCCCGAGTGGTGGACCATGCACGGGAGGCCGGACGCCCGGTCCGATCTGTACAGTTTGGGAGTTATTCTTTACGAAATGCTCTGCGGGCAGCGACCCTTCAACGCGAAGACGTTAGATGAGTTGGTCGCACTGCATCGAACCTGGCATCTCCCCAATGGACGCATTATGCGAGGGACGCTACCGCACGAGCTGGTTCGGTTGCTGCGGAGCCTTCTTGCAAGAATACCCGAGCGAAGACCGCACTCTGCAAGCGCTCTGATCGAGGCACTTTACCCGCTCGAAATCGAGTTCTTCACCGATCGCGACTATTCGCTGGCTTTGGAGCTCGCCGGCACGAAAGGCCCTTTCTCCTGTCACTGCTGAACGGATGTCCCGGGTACTTCAGCCGGAATTATCTTTTCCAGGTCGTGAAGGAGATTTTCTCCGACTTTATTTAGATCGACCCAGGTGAGTCCGGCACAGTTCAGAAACATATCCAGCCAGTCGCAGTACCTCTGGAGCAGTGTGACGTCCCAAGCAACATTGGGACGTGTGGCTGTCTCCAGGAGACTCTCCAGGGAGTGTGTCACCCGCACGACCGCATCCACCGGAACCACCATCGCAGCCGATTTAATAGTATGGAGCCCTCGGGCCAGGTCCACCACGATATCAAAACTATTTGCGAGATTCTGATTTTCTTTTTTCCGCAACTCCGCAATCGACACTCGCAAAAGCTGTGACCGATGATGCAATTCGTGAAGGAACGTCTGCCACAAATGATGATCTACCCCTTCTGGCGGTTCAACGCAGTTGGCAGTCTCGAATTCATATTCCTCCCGGCTTGGTTGATCCTCCGACATGTCAAACTGGCAAGTGCCCTCTGCACGCTTCGTTGCGGTCGCATCGGTTATCTTCTCGCTCACTGAGCAAATCGGATGGTTGGAAAGCATTTCCGCGGACGTCGCATCTACTGTTGTATCGGCTCGCGTATCTCTCGCATCAGTCGATTTCCTATTCTCAGGAATTTCTGCTGCTTTGGCCTGAGCTACCTTGTGTCCCTGCCCCAGATGGACCGTGTTTGGAATCGGGCCATCGAGGGCCGTTACATCCTGCTCCTCCTTAACGCCTTCACTCTCCGTGCGCCAGGTTAGGGCGGAGCATGAGGCGGCCAAATCCGATGGTGACTGACTGCTCCAATCCTGGGCCTGTAAAGTTCCTGACTTAAAGATGAGGTGGTCAGCGTATTCCACGACGTGACAGAGGTCAGGCTTTGCGACCTGGGCGTCCGCGCCGACAGCCTCCCCTTTTCGGCGATTTTCTGGTGTGATGATGCTGGAGTAGAGAAGAACTGGAATATTACTCAATTGAGGATGGGTTTTAATCCGTTTCGTCAGGTGAAGGCCATCCACCTGGGGCATCTCAATATCTGCGATGAGTAGGTCGCACGGGAGGCGCCGACTCCCGCAAGAAGGATCAGATTGCAGCTCACCAATCTTCCGTTCCAACCATTCCCAGGCCTTCTTGCCATTCTCAAATACAACCAGTTGAGAGTAACCACTACCCAAGAGTGTCTGCTGGATCGCTGCCCGAACCGTCGGCGAGTCTTCCACCAAGACAATCGTCGCCTCGTGGCGCGGAAGTCCCTCTGGATTCTCCACGGAGGCAGTGCGGAAATACTGACTGGTCACTTCGTCCAGAATCATTTCAAAATCGAGCATGAGAATAAGACGGTCCCCACATCGGGCCAAAGCCGTCACCGGTGTTTGGGACAGATCTCGCCAGGCCGGCACGGCCAGAACATCTTCCCAGCTCAAGCGATGAATTTTCTCCACCCTATCGACCAGAAATGCCGTCTGCTGCTGATTAAGATCCGTGAGAATTGCGGTCGTTTCTGCTTCTCCGTTGTGTCGAAAGACGCCCAGAAAATCTGCCAACGAGACGCACGGAACAACTTGGTTTCTCAGTTTGAAAACGCCACGAATGCTCGGATGGGCATCCGGGAGATGGGTAATTTCCGGAGCCGGTAGAACTTCCCGGACTTTGGCGACGTTCACCCCAAACACATAATCCCCCACGTCGAAAACGAGGATTTCCAACTCATTCGTTCCGCTCTCGAGCAGAATCTCTTTTTCCAGCAGCAAACGGCTGATCTTGCTCATGGGTTTACCTCGTGAAGCCAATCAGGCGAAACCACTGTGGCGCTTACTGTGTACTCTGGTCTTTCACCTGCCGGAACAATCTGTTGCAGACCATCCAAGATGGTTCACCGGGCCAACGAACTTCCGAATCATGGTCCATATACTAATCGCTATTCTTAACTCCTGACCTCCGCTCTCCCAGAAAGCCACTCAACCAGTTCGTGTCGAATTGCCGGCTGGGATTGCCAGCACTCACAGAGAATCCGCAGGCACGACTGGCCGGTGCCCTTGTTCAGGATGTAGCCGATCACGGGTGGGAAACGACTGAGGATGCTCTACAAAAACCTACGTCACACTCGCCCTATTACAGATTCCCGAGCGATTAAGCGCGTTCCCTCGCACTTGCCGCCGCCCGCATATCCAGCACGATAAGCCCATTTGGAACTTGATCCAAGCGCCGAGTGACCACGCCAAGCGTGTTCGGTGCGGTTAACCTCTAACGACGCTCGATGTTGCTTTTTCTGAACACCAGACGTAGGGGCTGGCACAGCGACCGTTCAGGACGGCTGATGTTCGCTCCCCTCGTATGCGACAAATTATGGCCACTTTCGCGATAAGCCGTTGCACAACAGGCCAACAAACAATCTGTTATCCCAAAGCCCGCGTCAGTGACAAAGCCGTGGCACAGGCTTTGCTTGGAAATCATTGCGTCGTGGTGCGCCGGTGTCTGTTCAAATTGGTAAACTTGAAACCGAATGCGGGGAATTGGATCGGCGCCACGCGAACGAGAATTGGGTCGAAATTGGTAGCTTGCATGTTCTGACGTTTAGCAATGGAGGGTCGAGTTTAATGACACGCTTGCTGGCACGTTTGAAGCAGGAAGAGGGCGTTCTCACGTTTGAATGGATCCTCTTGATTACCATCCTCGTCATCGGAATCGTTGGCGGTTTGAGCGCTGTTCGCGATGGACTGATCACAGAATTGGGCGATGTTGTAGAAGCTGTCATCTCCCTCGACCAGTCGTACTTTATCGCCCACCCGTGGGAGATCAAAATTCCCAACTGTGAAGCCGACGGCGCGTCCAGCTCGTCCTACCAGGACTCTGCTGGTATGGCGCAAAGTCGCCTTGCTAACGGAGACCTGAGTCAGGACCAAGATCCCATTGGCGATTGCAGTCCGATTGTGGAGCGACCTTTCTGACATTCGGTTAGGAACAAAGAACCCGGTCGGCGGGATTTCGCCGATCATGGCGGTGTGGAGTTCCTGACACACTGGCGGAGAAAGTGCGTCTCGCCAGATCCCCGGTCGGCGAACGAAGCCGACCTTTTGATTGCGCCAACCTCGTTGATTAAGCTGAAAAATAGATGGGGCCAGTGGGCGATTGGCTGACACCACACAGGAGTCACAACCATGTCGTTTTGTTCGGGCATCACATGGACTTGCTTTCTTGTCACGGCAACAGCATGCTCGAGCCTTTCTGCGAGCCATGGGTGTGACCCCGTTTGGCGTGGAATGCCCGGCTATACGTGGACGCCGAACAACCTTCCGGCCTGTATTCTCGACCGCGGTCTCCTCCCTTACGAAACGAACATGGTGCCGTACTTCTCCCAGTTTCCTGTGATCAGCTTCTCTTACCGGACTCTCCATCGATGGGGACGCGCGATCTATCGCTCGGACATCGCGCGCTACGGTGACCAGTGGACCCGACAAACCTGGTGGAATTACAGGTGGATCGCGCAAGCGTTGGCCAAAGGGGAGATCGTACCGGGGAATGACTCGTCAGTGACCCGGGCAAAAACGAAAACGTCTGACCATTATCGTCAGGTTTCGGGCCCCATCCTTGTGATCAATCCGTTTGCCGCGGACGCGCAGAATGGGCCGGAAGTGCACAGCCCATCCACGGTGTCGCCGGAGGTCGGTGACCGTAGCAAGGTGATGGTACGCTTCGGTTCCATCGGTCCTCAACCCCAGCGGATCACTAATCCGTTTGCAGCGGGAGGGTAATTTCGGTCCCCCCACACTCATCCGTTTAGGATGTCTGTTCTTGCCAGGACCCATCCGTTGTGAACGGCCATCTCGCCACTCGAGGAGATTCTCCAAAAAGGACAACCGAACTCCCTCTGAACCCGGTGGTCGGGAGTTGAAGTGGTTCCAGCGTCAGGCGTTT
>NZ_JBAMME010000125.1:0-1259 GCF_039793925.1 Thermogutta sp.
GGAAATTTCCACCAAGTTTTTGGAAGACTTTGCCGATTATTCCGACAACGACGATTGCGGCGGTATTGCCGAGAAAATCGGTTGTGTCGAAGCGATTCGATCTCGCTTCACCCGACGAGGGCTCATGCGAACCATGAAACACCGTTACCCCAATGTCCTGCAGCCTCGCAGGCAACCGAAATCCCCCGGTTTAACGGACCGAACGGTCCTCTGGATCGCCCTCTGCGGTTGCCTGGGTTTGCTCTCTTCTCCAGGTTGCCGAACCATGGACTTCTACGACCGGGGTCTGGAGCAGACGGCCGCCCAGCCGGAACTCGAACCGCCGCGGGAGTTGGCCAAGGTCTCCCTTCCCGCTTACCGGCTGGAACCACCAGATGTCGTGCAGATCGAAGTGCCCAAGATGGTTCCCCTGCCCCCGTACCGGCTGGAAGTCTATGACGTTTTGCAAATTGACGTGATCGGCACGCTCATCGACCAACCCATCAGCGGCTATTACATGGTGGAGGCGGAAGGGACGGTCAATCTGGGGCCGGCGTATGGCTCGGTGCGGGTGGTGGGGATGACGGTGGCCGAGGCCCGCTGGGCCATTGAGGCCCATCTGCGGCAAATTCTGCGGGCCCCGGAGGTCTCGGTGCAACTGGCGCGGGCGAGTGGCCTTCAGCCGATCAGCGGGGTCTATCTGGTGTCGCCCGATGGCACGATTAATTTGCGGCAGTACGGCGCGGTGTACGTGGCGGGGCTGACGCTTCCGGAAGCCCGTGAGGCCATCCGCCGCCATCTCAGCCAGTTTCTGGATTCCCCGGAGGTGTCTCTGGAAGTGCTGGCCTACAACAGCAAGGTGTATTACGTGATCACGGAAGGGCCGGGAGAAGACGACAGCGTGATCCGCCTGCCCTGCACGGGCAACGAGACGGTCCTCGACGCGATTGCCCAGGTGGGCGGGATCTCGCAGGTTTCCAGCAAGCGGATCTGGATTGCCCGACCGTCCCCGGCAGGGACCGGTTGCGAACAGATTTTGCCGGTGGATTGGAATGCCATCACTCGGGGCGGGAACACGGCGACGAACTATCAGATTTTGCCCGGTGACCGGATTTTCATTGCCCACGACGACATGATCGCCTTCAGCACATGGATCGACAAGATGGTGTCGCCGGTGGAGCGGTTGTTTGGGTTCACGGGACTGGGAGCGTCGACTGTCCGCTCCCTGCAGACCATGGGCCGTGGATTTAACCGCAACCGCATCGGATTCTGAGGTGTGA
>NZ_JBAMME010000126.1:0-1259 GCF_039793925.1 Thermogutta sp.
CTGAAATCGTGTTCCATCTGGCGCGAATGCTGGCAACCGTTCCATCGTCTCATAACGATACATCCCAACGGTCAACCGGACATAGGGAATATCCAGGGCATTCGGCATCCGGAGACGATGGATTTCTTCAAACGGCTGACGAGGAACCCGGAGCATAGTGGGATAGTTCCCGTACAGGGGGTATGTGTCTTCCTGAGCCACAACGACATCCCCGTGAGGCTCCAGGGCGTGGACAAAAACGGCATAGTTTCCGCGGATGGGTTCCAGGGCCTCCCAGACCAGACGGACCGTCACGGTCTCTCCAGGTTCCGCGTACCCGGGCTCTACATACGCCGAATGAAGGATTATCTTCCCATCAACCGTCGCGATAGGGCAGTGGGCTCGGGGAGCCGGACGGGGCACATAAACCGGGAAGAGCACTTCTATTAATACGATGAGATGGAGAGCATACCAGGCAAGCAGGGTCACAGCGTAAACATAGCGCCGGACCGGATGAGGCCATAGCCCCTCATAGCCGATAGCCCAAAAGAAGAACGCAGACACGCCGCTGGCTCCTACATACCGAGGACCGCCAACAAAATAACGCAAGCCGAGCGAGATGGAAGCGATCAAAAGAACAACCGTATGGAGAAGCATCGGCCAGGCGAAAGAGGACATATCTCCGCGAAACGTTCGGAGCAATCCCCCCAGCCAGCCAGAAACAGGATCGCGATTGGGATATAAATCCAATCGGGAGCGAAGATGAACCCCTGTCCGAGGCTCACAAATAACGCCCGCATAAATAAGGGGGGTTCGGACAGGATCCCCTGGGAGAGGGAGACCGGGTCCCGGCGGGTTAACGCCAGACGGGCGAGGGGATCCCCGTAAAGGAAGGCGTTACGAAGAAACAGAGGCGAGATCATCAGGGCAAGGGCTATGATGTAGGGAACAAACCGTTGGACACTGTGGCCCCGTCGGACTTCCCGGAAAAGCAGCAGCCCGGCCGGGATCAGCCAGAACAGAACCTCTGTCCTGGTGTAGACACCCATCGTCATCAGAATCGTCGCTCGTAACAGGGATTTTTGAGTGGTCCTGCGTTTCCATATCCATGACAACTCAGAAAAAATCAAGGCGTTGGATGGGAATCAAGAGGGCTGTGTTGTTGATCCCCGTTTGGACGAAGAGGGTGGAGGGTGTAAGGACAAAGAGACTGGTGAGCAAGGCGCTCCCTAAGGGGCTGAGCCAGGCCCGTGCCCCCCGGTAAACTCCCCAGATCGTCA